>NZ_VFAC01000060.1 GCF_007644105.1 Elioraea rosea
ACAGCACCGGCGCAGGCTCGGCCTCGGGCGCGCGGCCGCCGCGCGGCCGGACCAAGCCGGGCGCATCCTCGCGCTCGCCTACCCCGATCGGGTGGCCATGGCACGCGGCACCGAGCCTGGCGCCTTCCTGCTGTCGAGCGGGCGCGGCGCGCGGGTCTCGGCTGCCGATCCGCTCGCGCGCGAGCCCTTCCTCGCGGTCGCTGCGCTCGACCTCTCAGGGACGGAAGCGCGCATCCGTCTCGCCGCACCGCTCAGCCGCGCCGAGATCGATGCGCTGTTCGGCGAGCGGATCGAGGCAGCGGCGGAGGTGGCGTGGGACGATCGCGCCTCTGCCGTGCGCGCGCGGCGTCGCGTACGCCTCGGCGCGCTGGTGCTGGAGGAAAGCGTGCAGCCCGAGCCGCCTGCCGAGGCGGTGGCCGCGGCGCTGTGCCAGGGCATCGGGCTGCGCGGCCTCGGCGTGCTGCCGTGGAGCGACGCGTCGCGCCGGCTGCAGGCGCGGGCGGTGCTGATGCGCCGGGCGGAGGGCGTGGCCTGGCCGGACGTTTCCGACGACGCGCTCGCCGCCTCGCTCGAGGGCTGGCTCGCGCCGCATCTCGGCGGCATGAGCCGGCTCGCCGATCTGGCTCGGCTCGATCTCGTCGGCATCCTGCGGGGGCTGCTCGGCCATCGCGCCGCACTGCTCGATGCCGCCTTCCCCTCGCATGTCGTGCTCGGCAACGGCACGCGCGCCGCGGTGGACTACACGCGCGATCCGCCCGTCGTGTCGGCGCGCGCGCAGGCCTTCTACGGGCTGAAGGCGAGCCCCCGCATCGGCAACGGAACGATCCCGCTTGCTGTGGAGCTGCTCTCCCCCGCCGGCAGGCCCGTCGCGCTGACCCGCGATCTCGGCGCGTTCTGGAAGGGGGGCTGGGCGGATGTGCGCAAGGACATGCGCGGCCGATACCCCAAGCACGCCTGGCCGGAGGACCCCTCTACGCCTTCGCCCTGAGCAGCCAGACGCCGACGGCCGCGGCGGGAAGGCCGAGCAGCACCCAGGACCCGCCCCAGCCGAGGCCGATCGCCACCGTGAAGCCGAACAGCGGCGGCAGGGCGATCTGGCCGAGCTGGGCGAAGGCGAGCACCGCGCCCGTCACCGCCCCGGCCTTGCCGGGAGGCGAGAGCCGGGCGAGCTCGGCAAGCATCAGCCCGTGCCAGGACATCGCCGTGGCGGAGCCGGCGACGGCGACGGCGAGCACCGTCCACCACGAGCTCGCCGGGGTGAGCGGGGCGAGCGCGGCGAAGGAGAGGCAGGTGCCGATGGCGATGATCGCGAGCAGGAACCGCGCGGGGAATTTCGCCCCGGCCGCGCCCCAGAGGATGCGCGCAGGGATCGCGACAAGCGTGGCGAGGCTGAACAGCGCGCCGGCGGAGCCGAGCGTCCAGCCGAGACGTTCCACGAGGAACACGACGAGGAAGGTCTGGAACACGAACTGCAGCCCGACCAGAACGACGAAGGCCATCGCCAGGACGCGGATCGCCGGCAGGCGGCGGACGGTGGTCATGGTGTCGAGCACGCCGGAGAGGCCGATGCGGGCATGCGGGTCGCGGTCCGCGTCGAAGCGGGCGCGAAGCGGCTCGAGCGCGAGGCAGAGGGCGAGGCAGAGCAGGGCGGAGAGGACGAGCGCGCCGCGCCAGCCGAACAGAAGCGCGAAACCGGGGCCGAGCAGCCCCGACATGGCGACGCCGACCGGCACGCCCGTCTGCTTGATGGAGAAGAGGAGCGGCTGCTGCCGCGGCGGCACGACGCGGGCGAGGAGATGCGAGGAGGCAGGTGTCGAGATCGTGCTGCCCAGGCCCACCGGGATCGAACCGAGCGCGACGAGAAGCACGCCGGCCGGTGCGGCCATCGCGAGGCCGCTGGCGGCAATGGCCAGCGCCACCTGGCTCACCCGCAGCGCGCCGTAGCGGTTGAGGAACCCCCCCACCCCGAGCGTGCCGACGAGCGCCGCACCCGCGGCCAACGCGGCGTAGAGCCCGGCGAGTGAGGGATCGACCCCGAGATCGGGGCCCATGGCCGGGGCAAGCACGGGTACGAGGCCGCGCGTGAACGTCGCGAAGGCCTGCTGCACCAGCATGGCGAGCGTGGCTGTCAGGGCGAGCGACACGGCCCAGTTCCGATGGCGGTCAAGCCATCAGCCTGGGCCAGTGACGCCCTCCCCGCAAGGTGCGGTGCAGCAAAACTGTCCCGCGCGTGGTCCGGCCAAAGCGTCAGTGCGGCGCGGCGGTCCTGTCCTTCGCGGCCTCGAGCCCCGCCTTGGCGAGCCCGTTGGCGCTCTCGATCGCCTCGGTCGCCGCCGTTGCCGCCTGCGAGAAGCTCGCCAGCATGGCGTTGGCGACGCGGGCCTGGTCCTCGCCGAACTCGGCGATGCGCGCGCCCATCCAGCGCGTCATCACCTCGCCCGCCTCCGCCACCGTGCCGCAGCGGGCAAGGTCACCCATCAGGGCGATGCGGCTTTCGACCATGTGCAGCGTCAACGTCATCAGGGCAGCGGGCAGTTCCGTGCCATCGGCCTCCTGCGGCGCCGGAGCGGGAGCCCCGCTCGATCGGGTTCCGTCACGCGTCATCGGACGTGCCCTCCTCGTCTTTCTTGTGGATCGGGGGAGGCTAGCACCACCCGGGCCCGCCCTCTTTGCGATAGGGCAAGGCGGTCGTCACATGCGCGTGCGATGAGGACGCGCTGCCTGGTTCATGGCAGGATGGATACGACCCCGGGTCGGACTCCGGGCGGGACGGATCGAACGAACGATGCGCATTCTGCTGGTCGAGGACGACGAGGACGTGGCCCGCTTCGTCACCAAGGGGCTTCGCGAGTCCGGCCATACCGTCGATCACGCCGACCAGGGGCGGGACGGGCTGTTCCTGGCAGCCTCGGAGAACTACGACGTCATCGTGCTCGACCGCATGCTGCCTGGCGGGATGGACGGGCTGCGCCTCCTCGAGACGCTGCGCGCCACGGGAGCGAAGGTGCCGGTCCTGTTCCTGTCGGCGCTCGCGCAGGTCGATGAGCGGGTGAAGGGGCTGAAGGCGGGCGGCGACGACTACCTGACGAAGCCCTTCGCCTTCACCGAGCTTCTTGCCCGCGTCGAGGCGCTCGGCCGCCGCGGCCGCAGCGATGCGCCGACGACCCGGCTCTCCGTCGCCGATCTCGAGATGGACCTGCTGGCGCGGTCGGTGAAGCGGTGCGGCAAGCCGATCGAGCTGCAGCCGCGCGAGTTCCGCCTTCTCGAGTTCCTGATGCGCCATGCCGGCCAGGTCGTCACCCGCACCATGCTTCTCGAGGCGGTGTGGGACTACCATTTCGACCCGCAGACGAACGTGATCGACGTGCATGTCTCCAGGCTCCGGCAGAAGATCGACCGCGGCTTTTCCTTCCCGCTCATCCACACCGTGCGCAATGCCGGCTACATGCTGCGCGCCGAGGCCTGAGGGACGACGATGAGCCCGCCGCTCACCCTTCCCCCCGACCCGGCGGACCGCCCATTCCTGCGGCTCGTCCGCTCCACCGGGTTCAAGCTCGCCGCGCTGCATGCGGTGCTGATCGTCGTTTCCGCCGTCGCGCTCTCCGCCTTCTTCTGGTGGAGCACGGCCGGCTACCTGAACCGGCAGACCGACCTTGCCGTCCGAACCGACGTGCAGCTCCTGACGGCGCGCTGGCACGCCGGCGGCACCGAGGCGCTGGCCCCAGCGATCGAACAGAAGCTGGCCGAGGACGCGGACGACGAGGAGATCTACCTGCTGACGGACCAGGTCGGCCGCGTGCTCGCCGGCAACATCGAGCAGCTCTCGCCGTCCTCTTTGCACGAGGGGGACTGGCACGAGGGCCCGATCCTGCGGGATGGCCAGGCCACCGTCGGGCGGATCTATGCCCTCGACCTGCCGGACGGGTCGCGCCTTCTGGTGGGGCGCGACGTGAAGCAGCGGCTCGAGCTGCGCGAGCTTGTCGGCAATGCGGTGCTGTACGGCACGCTCCTGGCGCTCATCCTGGCCGCGATCGGCGGCCTGCTCGTGCGCAGGCTGCTGCAGTCACGCCTCGCGCCGGTCGCGGCGACGGCGACGGCGATCGGCCATGGCGATCTCAGCCACCGCGTTCCCCTCTCCGGCGCCGATGACGATTTCGACCACCTCGCCGAGACCGTGAACGCGATGCTTGACCGCATCGGCGTGCTGATGGACGGCGTGCGCGAGGTGTCGAACGCCATTGCGCATGACCTGCGCACGCCGCTCGCCCGGCTGCGCGGGCGGCTCGAGGAGGCGCTGGAGCAGACCGATGCCGCGAACCTGCGCGCCGCCGTCGAGCGGGGCATCGCCGAGCTCGACGGCATCATCGGCGTATTCCAGGCGCTGCTCCGCATCGCCGAGATCGAGGCCGGCGCGCGGCGCTCCGCCTTCGCCGGGCTCGACCTCGCTGCCCTGCTCGCCGACGCGGGCGACCTCTACGGCGCGGCGGCGGACGAGCGCGGGCTCGTCTTCGTCGTCGATCTCCCGCCTTCGCTACCGATGGTGGGCGACCGCGACATGCTTCTCCAGGCCGCGGCCAACCTGCTCGACAACGCCATCAAGTTCACCCCTCCCGGCGGCCAGGTGCGGCTCGCCGCCGCGCGCCGGGGCGGCGACATCGAGATCACCGTGTCGGATTCGGGGCCAGGCATTCCGGCCGGCGACAGGGGCAAGGTGGTGGAGCGGTTCTACCGGGCCGAGGCGAGCCGCGGCACGCCGGGGTCAGGCCTGGGGCTCGCCCTCGTCCAGGCGGTGGCGCAGCTGCATGGCGGCACGCTTGCCTTCGAGGATGCCGGGCCCGGGCTTCGCGCCACCATCACCCTGCCCGCGCCGGAGAAGCCCCTCGAGCCGGAGCATGCGTACGTGATGGCCGGGTAGGCCTAGGCAGCGCTGGTGCTGTGCCGGAAAAAAATGGGGGCGGGAGGCTTTCGCTTCCCGCCCCGAGGCTTCACGCGCCAGACCGGGGGGATCGGCGCGTGCGCCGGCGGGACCATGCCGGCGACATCCGGGAGAGACGAGGATCGACAAAGGTTCGTTCCTCGATGGGCAACATACCCGCGAATGATTAACCATAGGTTGCACAACCCACGCAAGGCCGTTGCGGAGTCGATGCTCGTTAAAGTTGAATCTTGGCCAAGCTTTTCACGAAATCGTGTGGCATGCGGGGTGGTTCAGCCCCTGCCGGGTTGATTTCGTCTCCCCGATGCCGCACGTCCGGGCCGGTTCTGGGGTAGTCGGGGAGCGAAAAGCGGCATGGCAGAGGCAGAAGGCGCCGAGTCGCGGCGCGACTCGGCCACAGACTGGGCGACGGAAGCGGGCGGCGACTCGGCACCGCGCGGGCCGCTCGCCGGCCTGAAAATTCTCGAGCTCGGCCACTACATCGCCGGTCCCTTCTGCACCCGCATCCTCGCCGACCTTGGCGCGGAGGTGATCAAGCTCGAGCCGCCTGGCGGCGACCCGTTCCGCGGCTGGGGCAGCGCGTTGGACGGCAATTCCGTCTGGTGGTCCATCCACGGCCGCAACAAGCTCTGCGCGGAGGTCGACCTCAAGCACGCGCAGGGCAAGGAGGCGGTGCGCCGCCTCGCTGCGCGGGCAGACGTGCTCGTCGAGAATTTCCGGCCCGGCTATCTCGAGCGGCTTGGCCTCGGGCCCGAAGCACTTCGGGCGCTGAACCCCAGGCTCGTGGTGGCGCGCATCTCCGGCTACGGGCAGGACGGGCCCTATCGCGACAAGCCCGCCTTCGGCGCGATCGGCGAGGCGATGGGCGGCATCCGGCACCTCACGGGCCACCCGCCGGGGATGAGCGACCTGCCGCCGCCGCGCGCGGGCATCTCGATCGCCGACGACCTTGCCGGCCTCTACGCCGCGATCGGGCTTCTCGCCGCATGCTGGCGCCGCGACGTGGCCGATCCGAGCAGGGGAGGCGGCGTGGGCGCAGTGATCGACGTGAGCCTGGTCGAGAGCGTGTTCAGCCTGATGGAAGGGATGCTTCCCGAGTACGGGCTGTTCGGGAAGGTGCGCCAGCCCGCCGGCGCGGCGATCCCCACCGCTGCGCCGACCAACACCTACCCGACGAAGGATGGCGGCTGGATCGTCATCGCCGGCAATTCCGACCCGATCTACCGCAGGCTGATGGCGCTGATCGGCCGGCCCGAGCTCGCCGCCGACCCGAGGCTCGCGACCAATGCCGGGCGCTGCGCCCATGTCGGCGAGATCGACGCAGCGATCGCCGCCTGGACGAAGGGGCTCGACGCCAAGGAGGCGGACAGGCTTCTCGAGGAGGCCGAGGTGCCGGCCTGCCGCCTGTACAGCATCCGCGACTGTGCCGAGGACCCGCATTTCCGCTCCCGCCGGGCGGTGCAGGAGGTCGAGGATCCGCTTCTCGGTCGCGTGCTCCATCCCGGCCCCGCGCTGCGCGTCGATAGCCACGAGCCGGACGCGGTGGTGGGCTGGACGGGCCCTGCCGTGGGGGCGCACAACGGGCTGGTTCTCGAGAGGCTGGCCGGGCTCGACGCCGAGGCCGCCGCCTCTGCGCGCGGGGAGGAGAGGGCGGGATGAGCGGCACGGTCACCATCGTCGAGGTTGCGCCGCGCGACGGGCTGCAGGCCGTCTCCGCCTTCGTGCCGACGGAGCAGAAGATCGCGCTGGTGCGGGCGCTTGCCGCCGCAGGCCTCGTCGAGATCGAGGCGACGAGCTTCGTCAGCCCGAAGGCGATTCCGCAATTGGCGGACGCGGCCGAGGTCCTGGCGGCGGCAAACGCGATCGAGGGCATCCTCCCCTCCGTTCTCGTGCCGAACCGCAAGGGGGTGGAGCGGGCGCTTGCCGCTGGCGCCCGAAAGCTGGGCCTCGTGATGAGCGCGACCGAGGGCCACAACCGCTCGAACCTGAACCGCTCGGTGGAGGAGAGTTTCAACGACCTGGCCGACATCGTCGCGACCATGCCCGCGGACGGTCCGGCGATCCGCTGGAGCTTCTCCTGCTCCTTCCACTGCCCGTTCGAGGGTGTGGTCGCGCCGGCGCAGGTGCTCGCCCTGCTCGAGCGCGCCGTCGCCATCCGCCCGGGCCTCACCTTCGCGCTCGCCGACACGACCGGCAATGCAGCGCCCGACCAGGTGCGCGCGCTGTTCGCCGAGGCGATCGCCCGTTTCGGCTCCCGCGCCCGCTTCGCCTTCCACGGGCACGACACCTACAATCTCGGCATCGCCAATGTCGCGGCCGCTTACGAGGCCGGCGTGCGCGAGATCGACGCCGCGGCCGGCGGCATCGGCGGCTGCCCATTCGCGCCGGGTGCGTCGGGCAATGTCGCGACCGAGGACGTGGTGTGGCTGTTCCGACGCCTCGGCGTCGAGACGGGCGCGCGCTGGCGGGAGCTTCTCGAGGCGGCCGATCTTGCCGCCCGGCTTGCCGGAGGTGGGGCCGCATCGGGGCACCTGAGGCATGTGAGGGCCGCGCGCGAAGCGGCCTGAGGCGCCGTCACGCCATCGCAGGCTTGCGCCGCGCCTGCCCCGTCCGCTACCGAAGCGGGTGGAGGCTCCCTGATGCGACGCCTGCGCGCCATCATGTTGCTGCTCGCTCTCTCCGCCTGCGCCGGGCCGCGCCCGGATGCCGCAGCATCGGGCTGGGGCAACGAGTGGTCCGGCCTTCCGGGCGACATTTCCTGCGTTCCCTTTGCGCGCGAGCTCTCCGGCATCTCGCTCGCGGGAGATGCGCATGGGTGGTGGGCGGCCGCGGCCGGCCGCTACGACAGGGCCTCGGCCCCTGCGCCGGGCGCGGTGCTCGTGTTCCAGCGGACGCGCAGCCTTCCGCAAGGACACGTTGCGGTTGTACTCCGGCAGGTCGGCCCTCGCGAGGTCCTAGTCACCCATGCGAACTGGGGAACCGGCCGCGACAAGGGCCGGGTCGCGCACAACCAGCGCGTGGCGGACGTCTCGCGCAACAATGACTGGTCGGCGGTGCGGGTATGGCATCCGCCTTCCGGAACGCTCGGGATCACCGTCTATGCCGCGCATGGCTTCATCCTGCCGGCATCGACGGCCGACCCGGTCCGGCTCGCAGCGAACGTGCCGCGGGCGGCGATGGCGGCCTCGGGAACGCGCTAGCCCGCTTGATCGCTGCAGTGCAGCACGCCATGTAGGGAATGACATCTCGCTCGGGAGATGTTCGCCGAGCGGGACGTATGACCATTGCGTGGCACTGGTTGCACCTTGTTATGCATTTTGATACACGGTGCCCGCATGCCGCGCCGGATCGCTCCACTCGCTGCTCTGCTTGTCGCGGTTGGCTGCGCGAGCCATCCCGGCCATGACTACAGGGGCGTGGCGACGCTCGCGCCGCTGTCCGACACGTTCCGCTCCTGGCGCCCGGACGGTCCGCGCACGGTCATCTCCCGCCGCGCCGCCGCGCCCGATCCTTCGGCCGAATGCGTGCCCTTCGCCCGCGACCTCTCCGGCATCGCGATCGTCGGCGACGCCTGGACTTGGTGGGGGCAGGCCGCCGGCCGCTACGCACGCGGCCGCGCGCCGGAACTCGGCTCGGTGATGGTTTTCCAGCCAACCGAGGACATGCCGCTCGGCCACGTCGCGGTCGTCACCGCCGTGCTCGGGTCACGGGAGGTGCTGGTCAGTCACCGGAACTGGGCGGGCGGGCTCGAGAAGGGGCGGATCGACCTCGATCGCCCGGTACAGGACGTTTCGTCGCGCAACGATTGGTCCTCCGTACGCGTTTGGCATGAGGCGACGGGGCGTCTCGGACCCGGCGCGCATCGGTTGGCAGGCTTTGTGCATGCCCGCGAGGTGCCCCCGCGCGACGGACGGGGCCGGTTCGAGGTTGCGGAGGTTCGATGACCATGGCCAGACAGCGTCAGCCCGCACTGCAGGATACGGCCGCCACGCGCGCACAGGTGCGCGAGGTGGTCGCTGCCATCGCCGCGGACGTCATCGCCGAGACGGTGCAGCGCCTCACGGGGTCGAGCGGCCGGCGCGAGGCAGCGCCGCTTCGCATCCGCTCCGGCACGCGGTCAGGCCCGCGGCGCCGCCGGGCCCGCTCGAAGCCGGCCGCCTCGGGCTGAGGGATCAGCCCGCTTCGGCCTCGTCCGCCTCTTCCTCGGCGACGTGGTCGACCATGTCGGTCAGCATCGAGCGGATGTGGTCGTCCCCCACGACGTAGAAGACCTGCCTTCCCTGCCTGTCGGCCTGGAGTAGCCGCGCGGCGCGGAGCAGCCTGAGGTGATGGCTCACCAGGCTCGCGGATAGGCCGAGCCCCTGTGCCATCTCCGTCACCGACACGGGCTTGTTGAGGCTTGCGAGGATGATGCGCAGCCGCGTCGGATCGCTCATCAGCCGGAACATCTCGGCGAGCTCGACGATCTCGTCCTCGCCGACGCCGCGTGTGCGACCCTCCCTGCCTGCCATCGTTCGATTTCCTCGCCGCTTCCGACCGCACGCTTCCAGCAATCCCTTCGCGGTGCAAGCGGGGCTTGCGCGCCGGCCCGACCTGGCTCATATCTCGTTTCGAAAAGCTAATATCTTTCAAGGGTTTGACGAGGTGAAGAGATGAACAGGTGTTCAACCATTTCTCGCCGCGCCGCGCTCGGCGCGGCCGCGCTTGTCGCACTGCCGGGCCTCGCGCGGGCGCAGTCTGCGCCGCGCATCCTCTCCACCACCGGCATGATCGGCGATCTCGTTCGTGAGATCGGCGGCGATCGCGTGCGCGCCGAGACGCTTCTCGGCGAGGGGGTGGACCCGCACACCTACCGCCCGACGCGGGCCGACATCGCGCGGCTGAACGGCGCGGATGCGCTGTTCTACAACGGGCTGCTCCTGGAGGGGCAGATGACGGACGTGTTCGTCCGCCTCGCGCGGAACGGCAAGCCCGTCTACGCGGTGACGGAGCTCCTCGCCGCCGACCAGCTGCTGGCCGACGATGACGGCAAGGACGACCCGCATGTGTGGATGGACGTCACGCTGTGGACCAGCGCGGCCGAGCACATCCGCGATGCGCTGATCCGCCTCGTCCCCGCCGGCGCCGACACCTTCCGCCGCAACCATGACGACCTCGCCCGACGGCTCGCCGCACTCGATGCCTACGCGAAGCAGGCGATCGGCTCGATCCCGGACGCGTCGCGCGTGCTGGTCACCGCGCATGACGCGTTCGGCTACTTCGCCAGGCGCTACGGGCTGGAAGTCGAGGGCGTGCAGGGGCTCTCGACGGAGGGGGAGGCTGCGTTGCGGCGGATCCAGGACCTCGTGGCGATGCTGGTCTCGCGGCGCATTCCCGCCGTCTTCGTCGAGACCTCGGTGAGCGACCGGAACGTGCGCGCGCTGATCGAGGGCGCTGCCGCGCAAGGCCACCGCGTCGCCATCGGCGGCGCGCTCTTCTCCGACGCGATGGGTCCGCCCGGAAGCTACGAGGGTACCTATGTCGGCATGATCGACCACAACGCGACGGTCATCGCCCGCGCGCTTGGCGGCTCGGCACCTCCGAAGGGGATGAACGGCAGGCTCGCGGGATGAGCACCACCGCATCGCTTCCGGTTCCCGCGCTCTCGGTCAGGCACCTCACCGTCGCCTACCGCGACGCGCCCGTGCTGTGGGAGGTCGGCTGGGCGACGCCGCCTTCGGGTCTCGTCGCGATCGTCGGGCCGAACGGCGCGGGCAAGTCGACGCTCATCAAGGCCGTGCTCGGGCTCGTGCCGAAGCTCTCCGGCGAGGTGCGCATCTTCGGCGAGCCGCTCGCCGCCGTGCGCCGCCGCGTCGGCTACCTGCCTCAGCGCGCCTCGGTCGACTGGGACTTTCCGGCAACCGCGCTCGATGTCGTCGCGATGGGCCGCTACCCGCGCGCAGGCTGGCTCCGCCCGCTGGGGCGGAAGGAGAAGGGTGCCGCGCGCGCCGCGCTCGCAGAGGTCGGCCTGTCCGACTTCGCCGACAGGCAGATCGGCCAGCTCTCGGGCGGGCAGCAGCAACGCGTGTTCCTCGCCCGCGCGCTCGCGCTGGAGGCCGATCTCTACCTGATGGACGAGCCCTTCGCGGGCGTCGATGCCGCGACGGAGAAGGCGATCGTCTCCGTGCTGCGGAGGCTGGCGGACCAGGGCAAGGCCGTCGTCGTCGTGCACCACGACCTCGCCACCGCGCCGCACTATTTCGACCACGTGCTTCTGCTGAACCTCCGCGCCATCGCCGCCGGGCCGATGGCGGAGGCTTTCACGCCGGAGAACCTCGCCCGCGCCTATGGCGGACGTCTGTCGCTTCTCGACCAGGCGGTCGCGGCCGCTGCCGGCGCGCCAGGCGCGGCGCCCCGCGCGTGATCAACGCCGACTTTCTCGCAGCGCTCACCTTCTCGCTCGGCCACAACGCCGCTGTAGTGGTGCTCGGCTGCGCCGCCTTCGGGCTCTCGGCCGGCCTCGTTGGCAGCTTCGTCCTGCTGCGCGGCCGCGCGCTGATCGCCGACGTCGCCGCGCACGCCACGCTTCCGGGCGTGGCCGCGGCCTTCATCGGCGCGACGCTCGCGGGCGTCGATCCGCGCAATCTCTGGCTCCTGATGGCAGGCGGTGCGGCGACGGCCGCGCTCGGCTCGCTCGCCGTCCGCGCCGCCGCGGCGACGGGGCGTGTGCGCGAGGACGCGGCGATGGCGCTCGTCCTCTCCTCCGGCTTCGGCCTCGGCGTGGTGCTGATGTCGGTCGTGCAGTCGCTTCCGACGGGCGGCCAGGCGGGACTCGCGCATTTCATCCTCGGGCAGGCGGCCGGCATGTCGGAGGCTGAGGCACAGGCCCTGATGATCCTCGCCGCCATCGCCGCAGGCTGCGCGCTGGTGCTGTTCAACCCGCTGCGCGCACTCTGCTTCGACGAGGCCTTCGCCGCCTCGGCCGGGCTGCCGGTGCGCGCGCTCGATCTCGCGCTGACGGCGCTGATGCTTCTCGTCGCCGTCGCGGGGCTGCGCGCTGTCGGGCTCATCCTCGTCGTCGCGCTGATGGTGATCCCCGCCGTCACCGCGCGGCTGCTGACGGAACGGCTATCCGTGATGGCGCCGGTCGCGGCGCTGGTCGGCGCGGCATCGGGCTGGGTCGGGGCGTCGCTCTCGGCGGCCGTGCCCGGCCTGCCGACCGGGGCGGTCGTGACCGTCACCGCCTGCGCGCTGTTCCTGCTTGCCCTGTTCTTCTCGCCGACGCGCGGCGTGATCGCCGCCGCGCTCGGCCGCGCGGTGATGACCTGGCGCATCGCGCGCGACCATGCGCTGCGCGGCGCGTGGGAGGAGCTCGAGAGGAAGGGGAGCGGCGCCGACGCGCCCTTCGCCGAGGCAGCGATCGCCGAAGCCTGGGCCTGGAGTGCGGCGCGGATGTCCGCCGTGTCGTTGGCGCTTCGCCGCGCGGGGCTGTGGCAGCGCGCGGCCGAGCCTGGCTTCCTGCGGCTGACGGCGTCCGGCGTCGATGCCGCGCGCAACGTCGTCCGCCGCCACCGTGTGTGGGAGATCTACCTCACCCGGGCGGGCGGCGTGCGCGCCTTTGCCGCCCATCGCGGGGCAGACCTGATCGAGCATACGCTTCCGCCGGAGGTGGAGGCGGAGGTCGAGGCCTGGCTGGAGACGGCCGACCCGGACACGGCGCGGCTGGCCGTGCCGCCGCCCGTCGAGGGGGCACGGGCATGACGCTCGTCGATTTCCTGCAGCTCGACCTCGTACCGATGCTCGCGGCCATCCTCGCCTGCGTCACCTGCGGGCTGCTCGGCACGCTCCTTCTGCTCACCCGCAACAGCATGATGGGCGATGCGATCAGCCACGCCGTGCTTCCCGGCATCGCTGCCGGGTTCTGGATCACCGGCACGCGCGCCTCGCTTCCCATGGTGGGCGGGGCGATCGCCGCGGCAGTCGTCGCCGTGGCGCTGATCGGCCTCGTCCGCCGCCTCGCACGGCTCGAGGCGGGCGCGGCGATGGGCGTCGTGTTCTCCGGGATGTTCGCGCTCGGGCTCCTGATGCTCGTCTGGTCCGGTGCGGACAGGGTGGACCTCGATGTCGAATGCGTTCTCTACGGCATCCTCGAGACGCTGATCTGGCCGGCAGCGACGGGGCCGGCGAGCCTCTTCGACCCGGCCGCGCTCGCGGCGCTGCCGTCGGAACTGCTGCTGCTTGCGGGGATGTTCGCCGTCACGGTCGTCGCCCTCCTGCTGTTCTGGAAGGAGCTTCGCCTCGCCGCGTTCGATCCGGCCTTCGGCACGGTGATCGGCTTCGATCCGCGCCCGGTCCGCGCGCTGCTCATGCTTCTCATCGCTGCCGCCTGCGTGGCGGCGTTCTGGGCCGTCGGCTCGATCCTGGTGATCGCCGCGCTGATCGGCCCGCCGGCCATCGCGCGGCTGCTCACCGAACGCTATGCCGCGCAGTTCCTGCTTGCGGCGCTGGCGGGCGGGGCGATCGCGGTCGCGGGCTACGCGGTCGCTGCGCTGATCCCGGCCGCGCTCGGCGCCGCGCAGGGCTTCAACGCCGCAGGCATGATCGCGGTGATGGCGGCGGTGGGCTTCGCGCTTGCGACGGCGCTGTCGCCGTTCCGGGCGTCTAGACGGCGTCGCGCGGCAGCGTCACGAGCGTGAAGATGCCGAGCGGCGGGCACGGCTGAAGCGTCGCCGCGGTAAGCTGGCCCGGGCTCAGCACCGTCTCCATCGCAAAATCGGGGTGCCAGCCGAGCGCGCGGCTGAACGGCGCGACGGCCCGCTCGACGCCGCGGCGGAGGCCCATATGCGGGGCAAGGAAGTGGTTCACGAGGAGGATGGTGCCGCCTGGGCGGACCACCCGGCGCATCTCCGCCATCATCCGGCGCGGGTTCGGCACGACGGAGGCGACGAACATCGCCACGGCCGCATCGAAGCTCGCATCGGGGAACGCCATGGCCTCGGCGTCCATCTCGTGCAGGCCCTCGACCGTGGCGGCGACCCCCTCGCGCACCCGGCGCTCGGCCACCGCGAGCATCTCGGGGCTCAGGTCGATCCCCGTCACCCGCTTGCCGGCGACGTAGTGGGGCAGCGCGAGGCCTGTGCCGACGCCCACCTCGAGAAGCCGCTCTGCCGGAAGCGCGTTCAGCGCCGCGACGGCGCGCATCCGCCCGGGCCGGGAGACGAAGCCGAACACGCTGTCATACACACCCGCCCAGCGGCGATAGGCGTCGCGCACGTCCTGCGCGTCGAGCGGGCGGGCCGGTGCCCCGGCGCCCCGCGTCTCTCCTTGGCGGATTGTCGCACTCATGTCAGGCACTCGCCTACTCCCACTCGGACGCTTCTGCAATGGGCGCTTCGCTCACGGACGCTTGGGCTGGGCGCGCGTCTCGGTCCAGATCACGAAAAGCCCCCCCGCGGCGACGATGAGCGCACCGGCGAGGGCGACCTGATCCGGCATCTCTCCAAACAGCAAATACCCGGCCAGGGTTGCCCAGATGATCTGGGTATAGGTGAAGGGGGCGAGCACCGAGGCCTGGGCCCGTTGATAGGCGAGGATCAGGAGGAAATGCCCGATGCCGCCGAGCAGACCGAGCACGGCGAGCAGCGCCCACTCCTCGAAGGTCGGCCACACCCAGACGAAGGGTACGATGAAGGTCGTCAGCACCGTGGCCGCCACCCCCGTGTGGAAGATGGTGGTGAAGGCGTCGTCCACGCCGGCGAGCCGCCGCGTCAGCACGGAGTAGATGGCGAAGACGAGGGCGGTGCCGAGCACCAGGAAGGCAGCCGGGTGCGTCACGCCCGCGCCGGGGCGGATGATCACCATCACGCCCGCGAAGCCGACGACGATGCCCGTCCAGCGCTGCCAGCCGACCTTCTCCTTCAGCACCCGGGCCGCAAGCAGCGTAACGATCAGCGGACTTGCGAAGCCGATTGCGACGCATTCCGCGAGCGGCACGTGCACGAGAGCCGCCGTGAACAGCAGGTTGGCCACGGCCAGGCAGAGCGAGCGGACGATCTGCAGCTTCGGCGCGCCGGTGCGCGGCGGCAGGCGCCGGCCCGCGGCAGCGAGCGCGGCGGCGACCACGATCATGTGGAACAGAAAGCGCGCCCAGAGAACCTGGAGCACGGGAAGGGACTGCACGGACGTCTTGATGGCGCTGTCCATCATCACGAACAGCAAGAGCGCGCCCAGCATCAGGACGATGCCGAGAGCCGGCCTGTCGGCCGGCTTCGCGGTCATGTCCCGTCCCGTGGGTCAGGACGGTGCGCGGAAGGGAAGGCTAGGCGGCGTCCTCGCGCCGGTCCGGCTTGGCCCGGACATAGGCGAGCGCTGCGTGCTGCTCGCAGTAGGGCTTGCCGGCAAGCGCGGCGTCGGAGCAGAAGCGGAACCCCGGCGTTCCCGGCTCGCCGATCGGCCAGCAGCAGGTCGCGTTGCCGAAACGGAGCGGCGCGGGCCGCGGCGCCGGGGCGGCCTGGGCCGGCCGCGGGGCCGCTGGCTGCATTGCTCCGGGCGACTGGCCGAGGGCGGGGCGGGAGACGGGCAGCATCGGCATGGGCCGCGGCATGGCCGGGCGCG
>NZ_VFAC01000061.1 GCF_007644105.1 Elioraea rosea
CCGCGCGGCGAGCGAGGCGGCGGGCCGCGCGGCGAGATCGCCGATGCGCCCGAGCCCGGCGCGGCGCAGCGCGACGGTGTCCTCCTCGCCGAGCTCGAGCGCGGCGACGGGGAGGGAGCCGACTGCCTCCGCCTCCCCGCCGGGGGGGATGAGCGGCGCGGTGCCGAAGCGGGCAAGCGCGCGCGCCGCCTCCGCCGTTCCGGCCACCGCGCCGCGTGCCGTGAGGCCCGCCTTGCGGAACCGTGCGAGGATGCGCCGCCGCAGCGCCACCTCGCCCCCGAAGAGATGGGCGCAGCCGGTGATGTCGAGCACGAGCCCGTGCGGCGGGTCGAAGGCGACGAGCGGCGTCCAGCGGTCGCTGTCCTCGGCGATGCGGGCGAGCAGCGTGTCATCCCCCGCGGGGTCGTGATCGGCCACCGCGAGGGCGGGGATGCGCGCCCGCGCATCGGCAAGCGTCAGGCCCGGGCCGAGCCCGAGTGCTGCCGCCTCGCGGCTGACCGCGGCGAGGCGGAGCGCGCCCTTCTCCGGTTCGACGAGGACGAGCGGCGCCTCAGCCGGCGCGCCGCCAGGCCGCATGCCCCCCCGCTGCAGCCTCTCTGCCGGCAGGAACGGAAACCACAGGGCGAGATAGCGGCGCGGGCTCGGCGAAGGTGAGGCGGTCACGATCCCACTCCACGTGCCAGGTGCGCCCGGGGATGCCGGCGCGGTGACGAAGCAGGGCGAGGGCGAGGGCGGGGCGCCCCGGCGCATTGGCCTCGAGCGGCCGGGACGGCGCGGCCGAGACCGACCAGCGCGTCATCGCCGCGCTCGGCGCCGGCGTGGCGGCGAGCCTGACGAGGATGCAGGGCACGCCCGAGCGGCCCGCGGCAAAGCCGAGCCGGCGCGTGGCGTTGAGGTCGAGCGCGCGGCTCTTCCCCCACACCTCCACCAGCACCGCACCCAGCGGGGGGCAGCGCAGCGCCTCCTCCGCCGCGCGCACCGCGCCCTGCTGATCTGGCACGCGCACGAGAACGATGCGGTCGGGCTCGGCGCCGAAGGCGGCGAGCCCGGAGCCGAACAGACGCCCCGCCTCCTGGTCGACGAAATCCTGCCTGATCCAGACGAGGGAGCGGGCGCCTGCGGCCCTCAGCGCAATGCCGAGGCCGAAGCCCGCGGCGGCCGCGGCATCGTTGGTGCCCTCCTCGGCATAGGCCTCGTGCAGCGCCGCCCGCGGCAGCCCGCCGCCGAGCGGGCCATCGAGGCTTGCCGTGCCGAAGGGGATCGGCTCGGCCGCGGCGAGGCCTGAGGCGGGGTTCGACCGCGCGAGCAGGGCCTTGAGCGCCGCCAGGGTTTCGTGCGCTGCGTGTGTCATGTTCCTGATTTGTTCTATAACGACTCTCCGCCCGCGAAGAGTCAAGCAAGCCGTCGGGGCTCCGGCCGCGCCCTCCCGGAGGGGCGGTTTTCCCCCTCGGCCCAGCCCCGCGGCTCAGAGAACGAAGCGGCCGCCGTCCACCATGATCGCCGAGGCGGTGACGTAGGAGGCCTCGTCGGAGGCGAGCCAGAGGATCGGGTAGGCGATCTCGCGCGGCTCGGCCCAGCGGCCGGCGAGGCACCCGCCCTTCGCCTCCGCGTCGAGGTCGCCCCGCGTGCGGCCTGCCGCCTCTGCGCGACGGATGTGGAACGGCGTCAGCGTCAGCCCGGGACACACGGCGTTGGCGCGGAGGCCGTGCTTCGCCTCCTCGAAGGCGAGCGTCTTCGTCATCGAGATGATGCCGGCCTTGGCGACGTCATACTGCCCCATGCCCGCGCGCGGGTTGACCGCATGCGTCGAGGAGACGTTCACGACGCTGCCGCGCCCCGACGCGCGCAGATACCCGATGGCCTCGCGCGTGAGCCAGGCGTAGCTGAGCAGGTTGATGCGCAGGATGTCGTTCCACGTTTCGCTCCTGGCTTCGCCGAGCGGTTCGTAGGCGCGGATGCCTGCGTTGTTGACGAGGATGTCGATCCGCCCGAACGCGCTGGTCGTTGCCTCGACGATGCGCCCTGCCGCCGCCTCCTCGCCCACATCCTCGACGAGGGAGACGACCCTGGCCGCGGGCACCGCGCCCTTGATCGCGGCGACGACCGCTTCGAGCGCTGCGGCATCGCGGTCGACGAGCACGATCCCCGCGCCTTCCTCGGCGAAGAGCTGGCCGGTGGCGGAGCCGATGCCGCCCGCTCCGCCGGTGATGATCGCAGCCTTGCCCTGGAGCCGTCCTGCCACGTCGTTCTCCTTCCGCAGACTCTCAGCCGATGATGGAGCCGGCGGCCTCGGCCTCCGGCGGGGTGGTGAGCGCGCGCCACAGCCCGGCGACGGCATAGAGCGTCATGATCGCCCCCGTCAGCGGCACGACCATGTACCACCAGGTCTTGTCGAGCCCGAGGAAGGGGGTGATCTCGCCCGCGTCGCGCACGAAGGCGTGGCCCATCACCGTCATCACCAGGGCGAGGAGCAGCATCAGGGAGCGCGTGAACACCGCGAGCACACGCCGCGCCGGGCCTGGCAGCGCCGCCTCGATCACCGTGACGCGGTAGAGCGCACCCTCGCGCCACAGCGCCAGGGCGCCGAGGAAGATCATCCAGGCGAACAGCCACTCGATGATCTCGTCGTAGCCCGAGATGCTGAGCGCCGGCACCATGCGGCCGACCACTGCGACGAGAAGCAGAAGGAACAGCCCGAGCAGGCAGGCGACCGCCCCCCACTTGCAGGCATGCCCGACGGCGCGGTCGAGCGCGCGGAGCGCGGCGGCCATTACCGCACCACCCCGTAGCCGAGCAGGTTGGGAAGCCAGAGGGAGAGCTCCGGCACGAAGGTGATGATACCGAGCACGGCGATCAGCGCGAGAAGATAGGGCCAGATCTCGGCGGTGATCTCGGCCATCGACACGTTGCTGATGGAGGAGACGACGTAGAGGCAGAGCCCGACCGGCGGCGTGACGAGCCCGATCATCAGGTTCAGCACGATGATGACGCCGAAATGCACCGGGTCGACGCCGATGGTCGTCATGATCGGCAGGAGCACGGGGAAGGCGATGATCAGGATCGCGATGCCCTCGATGAACATGCCGAGGAGCAGCAGCGCGGCGTTGATGATCAGCAGGATCACCCAGGGCTCGCTCGAGAGGCCGAGCAGCGCGGCGAGCAGCGCGTTCGGGATCTGCTGCTGGATCAGCACCCATCCGAACGGCGCGGCGGCGGCGATGATGAACATTACCTGCGCGGTCTGCCGCACGGACTCCCAGAGGATCTCGGGCAGGGCGGCGAAGGGAAGCTCGCGGTACCAGAACGTGCCGAGAAGGAACGCGTAGGCTGCCGCGACGACGGCCGCCTCGGTCGGCGTGAAGAGGCCGCCCAGGATCCCGCCGAGCACGAGCGGCGGCAGGGCGAGCGCGGGCAGGGCGGCCGCGACGATGCGCCAGGCGATGGCGAAGGCCGGGCGCGCGCTTCCCATCGGCAGGTTCTGGCGTTTCGCGACGAGGGCGACCACCGCCATCAGCCCGAGCCCCATCAGCAGCCCTGGAACGATGCCTGCGAGGAACAGCGCGCCGACGGAGACATTGGCGAGGCTGCCGTAGATGACGAAGGGGATGGAGGGCGGAATGATCGGGCCGATGGTGGATGAAACCGCCGTGAGCGTGGCGGCGAAACGGCCGGTGTAGCCTGCCTCCTTCATCGCCTTGATCTCGACCACGCCGAGGCCGGCAGCGTCGGCCACGGCCGAGCCGGACATGCCCGCGAACAGCATGCTCGCGAGCACGTTCACATGGCCAAGCCCGCCGCGAACGCGCCCGACCATCAGGTGCGCGACGTCGAAGATGCGGTGCGTCATGCCGCCGGTGTTCATCAGGTTTCCGGCGAGGATGAAGAAGGGAATGGCAAGCAGCGGGAAGGACGTGGTGCCGGCGTAGAGGCGCTGGATGAAGATCGGCAGGAGCTCGGGCCCCACCGCGATCCACATCGTGCCGATCGCGACGACCCCGAGCGCGACGGCGATGGGCGTGCCGAACAGGATGAGCACGCACAGCGCAATCAGGATCGCGGCGATGAACATGCGGCCTTTCCCGGCGGTTCAGGCAAGAAGAACGGCGGGGCGCGCCGCCGCCGCCCCGCCGTTCGTCGAGGCGTTTCTCAGGCCGTGCGGGCGGAGCGTACGAGGCCGGCCCAGGTGTTCCAGGTCTCCTCGCCGAGGGCGCGCTTGAGCTGGTCATAGGCCGGGCCCATCCGGTCACGGAACGGCGCGACCTCGGGCCGCGTGACCGCGACACCGGCCTTCTGCATCTCGGAGAGGAAGAACTCCTCCTTCTCCTGCACGCCCTTGCGCGCCGCGGCGCCGGCCGCATTCGCCTCCTCGGTGACGATGGCGCGCTGCGCATCGTTCATCCTGCCCCAGGCCCGCGGGTTCCCGGCGAACATGATCGAGGCGTAGATGTGCTTGGTCAGCGCGATGTGGCTCTGTACCTCGAAGAACTTCGCGGCGAAGGTGGTGGCGACCGGGTTGTCCTGGCCATCGACCGTCTTGTTGGCGAGCGCGAGATACACCTCCTGGAAGGCGACGGTCTGCGTGCTCGCGCCGAGCGCCTCGAAGGCCGCCTTGATGGCGAGCTCGGGCGGAACGCGGATCTTCAGCCCCTGCACATCGGCCGGCGTGTTCACCGGGCGGCGGCTGTTCGAGAGCGCGCGGAAGCCCCATTCGAAATTGGCGATCCACTGGAACCCTGCAGTGCGAAGCTGCTGCGCGATCCAGTCCCGCCCCGTGCTGTCGAGCGTCCGGTGCGCGTGCGCGTAGTCGTCGAACTGGTAGGGGATGTTGATCACCCCGATCGTGCGCGACATCGATTCGATGTTCGCCGGATTGAGCAGGATGAAGTCGATCGCGCCGAGACGGGTCTGCTGCGCAGTTTCGACCGGCGAGCCCAGCGCGTTGTTGGGGAAGATGGTGAACTTCACCTCGCCGTTCGTGCGCTCGGCGATGCGCGCGACCATCTTCTCGGCCTCGATGTGCACCGGGTGCGAGGGATCGGCCGGGTGGGTCAGCCGGTACTGGACGGCCGCGCGGGCGGGGCGGGCGACGATGGCGAACGAGGCGCCGAGCCCGGCCATGAGGGCGGTGCGGCGGCTCGTCGAGGGCAGGCGGGTCATGGGCGTCCTCCTCTGGCCGGCGCGCGTGCTCCCGGCCATGTTTTCCCCAGCGGAGGGCTTCGCTGCCCTCGCTTTATTGAATGCTGCATCCTGCATACCGGCTTTCCAATTGGTCAAGCCGCCGTCTGGCCCTTCTCTCGCACCCTCGTGTGCCGGCAACCTCGGAGCGGCTGGATCGTTCACGAGGCATGGAAGACCCACGCACCCCCCCTGCACCCGGAACGGCAACCGGCACCCGCCAGGGCGTCATCAGCGGCCGCGTCGTCGTCATCCTGGTGGTATCGCTCGCACTTGCCGTGCTCGGCCTCTGGGCGAGCGGCGTGTTCGTCTAGAGCGCCGCCCTCCCTGCCGAGAGGTTTCAGCGCCTGTCCCACGCCGCGCCAGCGAGCACGGCGGCGAGCACGCATGCCATGCCGACGAGCTGAGCCGCACCAACGTGCTCGCCCAGTACGAGCGCGGCCATGGCGACGGCCGCGACGGGCAGTATGGATGTGGTGAGCGCAGCGTCGCTGCCCGCGAGCCGGGCTGCGCCGGCATACCAGAGAAATAGCCCGCCCACCGTCGGCACCAGCGCGTACCAGAGCATCGCGAGCCACGCCTCGGCGGGGACGACGAGGGCCCATGGCTGCTCGAGAAGCGCGAGCGGCAATGTCAGCAGCGCGCCCAGCCCGGTCATCACGGTGGACAAGGCGAGCGGCGGCACCGCAACGCGAAGTCGCTTGTTGAGGATCAGGAACGACGCCTCGCAGGTCACGGCGCAGAGAACGATGGCATTGCCGAGCAGCGCTGACGGATCGACCCGCAATCCCTCCGCCGCCCCGCCTGCGGTGACCGCGGTGACGCCCGCGCTTGCGAGCGCGATCGTCATGACCTGGCTTCTGCGAAGCCGTTCGCCGAGCAGGATGACGGAGACGAGCGCGACCATCGCGGTGAGGCTTCCCATCACCACGCCTGCATCGGCGGCGCTTGTCCAGCGCAGGCCGAACAGGAGAAGCACGGGATAGCCGACCGTGCCGAGCCCTGCCTGGGCAAGCAGCAGAAGCCGGTCCTGCCGGTCGGGCCGCGGCAGGCGCTCACCGGCGAAGCGCATCAGCAGCAGGAAGATCGGCAGGCAGAAGGCGAGGCGAAGGCAGGTCGCGCTGAACGGCGGAACCGAGGCGACGATCACCTTGCTCGCCACCACCGTGCTGCCGACCGTGACCATCGCCGCGCCGCAGAGCGCGAAGCCGAGGAGGCGTGTCGCGCGCGGCGCCGTCGGTTGTACGGCACCGCGCGGTCGAGACCCGTGTTGACGCATCGCCTCCGGATAGCAGCGGGGCACCTGCCCCGCCAGAGCGTGCGCCGTATCGTCAGAACGGCAGGATGATGTCGAGGAGCTGCTGGCCGTAGCGCGGCTGCTGCACGTCCGAGATCATGCCACGGCCGATATAGGCGATGCGCGCCTCGGCCAGGCGGTCATGCCGCACCGTGTTGTCGCTCTGGATGTCCTGCGGGCGGATCACACCGGTGATGCCGAGGTCGCGAAGCTCGTTGTTCACGCGAACCTCCTGCCGCCCGCCGAGCACCAGGTTGCCGTTCGGCAGCACCTGCGTGACGGTCGCGGCGACGCGCAGCGTCACGGTCTCCGTGCGCTGGATCTGCCCCGCGCCGGTCGAGCCGCTCGTCGAGTTGCCCGAGACGAGGTTCGAGGCGGAGACGCTGTTGGGCAGGATACGGTTGATCGAGCTCTCGAGGCCGAGCATCGCGGGAAGGCCGAGGCTCTCGCTGTTGTCGCGCGAGCGCGTCGAGGAGTTGGCGAGCTGCGCCTCGTCGCGGATCGAGACGAGCACGGTGAGGATGTCGCCCACCTGGGCGGCGCGCTGGTCACGGAAGAAGGCGCGCGATCCCGGCCGCCAGAGGCTGTTGGCGTTCGCGATCGGCTCGCGCGGCGCGGGCATGGGCATCGACACCGGCCGCCAGTTGGGAGACTGCGTCGGGTTCTCGATCTCGGTGAGCTGCGGCCCGCGGCCGATCTCGGCGAGCCGCGTGCCGGCGTTGCAGCCCGCGAGCATCGTGCCTGCGAGAAGAAGGGCGAGGAGACGGGTCATCGAACGAGCTCCGCACGGCGAAGGGGGAGGTTTCGGTTGTTCTGCTGCGGCCGGCTGACCGGAGCGGCGTCGGCAGAGACGCGCACGCGACCCGGCCCCGTGACGACGCCCTCGAGCACGGCACGGCTTGCGACATTCATCACCTGGATGCGCGCGCCCGCCGCGCCGTCCTCGAGCGCGCGGCCCTGGGCGGTGATCGAGAGGCCTGGAAGCTCGAGCTGGAGCGAGACGGCCGCGCCGCGCTGCACGAGCGCGGCGGAGCCGAACTGCTCGCCGGTGATGGGCGCGCCGGCCGGAACCGCCTCGCGCAGCATCCGCCCCGCAAGCCGCGCGGGGTCGAGCACGGCGTCTGCCGGAACGCGGGCCGCAGGCATCCGTACGATGCGGAGATCGCTCGCCCGAAGCGTGTCGCCTTCCGCGAGGCGGCGCGCGGCAACGGGCACCGCCACCGTGTCGTCCACCCGCCCGGCGATGCGCGCGCGCACCGGCGCCTCGGGCCCGACGATCGCGGCGATCTGCGCATTGAAGCGCCCCTGTGCCGCGTCCCACCCGAGATCCTCGACGATGATGCGCGGCGCGGTCACGCCAAGAGGAACGACCGGCGGTGTGAAGCCGGTCAGCACGATCGGCGCCTCTGCCGCTTCCGGCGCGCCGGCGGCGACCAGCGCCTCGCGCAGCGCCTCCTCGACCGCCTCGCGCGACAGCGCCCTGCCCGGTCGCTCCACCACGGAGGTGGTGGCAGCCGAAAGCGTGATGCCGTTCGCCCGCGCGATGGCGCTGAGCTGGCCGGCCTCGACCGTATAGACGCGGCCCGGCGCGGGTGCGGGGCCGAGCACCCTGTCGCCGCGCGGCAGCGTGCCGTCGAATAGGTCCGACAGCCGCACCTCGGGCCCATGCACGACCACATGGCTGCGTGGCGTGACGGCGAGCGCGCCGGAGGCGAGAAGGGCGGCCAGCGCCGCGCCGAGAAGGAGGGGGGAGCGCATCGGCGTCATGCTCCTCAGCGCAGCCGCGCGAGCGTGGACAGCATCTCGTCGGATGCGGTGATGACCTTGCTGTTCATCTCGTAGGCGCGCTGCGCGGTGATCAGGCTCGTGATCTCGGAGACGACGTTGACGTTCGAGGTCTCGACGAAGCCCTGCATGATGTTGCCGTAGCCGGGCGCGCCCGGAACGCCGGCCTGCACCTGGCCGGAGGCGGGCGTCTCGAGGAACAGGTTGTCGCCGATCGCCTCGAGCCCCGCCTCGTTGGCGAAGATCGCGGTCTGGATCTGGCCCACGTTCTGCAGCGCCGCCTGGCCGTCGAGCTTCACCAGAACCTCGCCATTGGCGTTGATCGTGACGTCGCGCGCCTGGTTCGGGATCTGCACGCCGGGAAGAACGCGGAACCCGTCCGCCGTCACGATCTCGCCGTTCGGGGAGAGGCCGAACGTGCCGTCGCGCGTATAGGCGGTCTCGCCAGAGGGGAGCTCGATCTGGAAGTAGCCGGGGCCGCGGATGGCGAGGTCGAAGCGGTTCTCGGTCTGGCTCAGGTTGCCCTGCTCGGCGATGCGGTAGACGGCGGCTGTCTTGACGCCGAGGCCGAGCTGCACGCCGGAGGGAACGACCGTGCCGGTGTCGGAGCTCGTCGAGCCGACGCGGCGCATGTTCTGGTAGATCAGGTCCTGGAACTCCGCACGGCGGCGCTTGAAGCCTGTCGTCGAGAGGTTGGCGATGTTGTTGGAGATCACCTCGACATTGGTCTGCTGGGCGAGCATCCCGGTGGAGGCGATGTGGAGCGAGCGCATGGGTCTCTGTCCTCTCTCGAAACGTCTTCGTCAGCCGCGGCGGCGGAGCAGGCGATCGATCACCTGCAGGCTCCGCTCGCCCTCGCGCTCGACGAACTGTGCGGCGAACTCGAACTCGCGCTGCTGCGCCATCAGAAGGGTCAGCTCGACGACGGGCTGGATGTTGCTGTCCTCGACCATGCCCTGCATCACGCCCGGCGCCTCGACGGCCTCGGGATCCTGGCCTTCCTCGGCGCGGTAGAGATTGGCGCCCTCAGCGACGAGCTTCTGCGGCTCCTCGAAGCGGACGACGCGAAGCTTGCCGACCTCGCCGTTCGGCGTGCTCACCGTCCCGTCGGCCGCGATCGCGATGGAGGCCTCGTTCGGCGCCACGACGATGGGCTGGCCGGTGGTCGAGAGAACGGGGAAGCCTTCGGAGGAGGTCAGCCGGCCGTTGGGGTCGAGCGTCAGGCGGCCGTTGCGGCCGAAGCGCTCGCCCCGCGGCGTCTCGAAGGCGAGGAACCCGTCCGAGGACAGCGCGACGTCGAGCGCGTTGCCGGTGCGGCTGTGCGGGGCGGCGGCATGGTCGCGATGGGTGGCGCGGTCCTGCACGAAGTGGATGGTCCGCGCGCTAGAGGGCTGGTCCACCCGGTGCTGGGTCAGGAGATAATCGCCGAACACCTTCCGCGAGCCCTTGAAGCCGGGCGTGTTCGCGTTGGCGATGTTATGGGCCGTCATCTCCGTCTGCCGCTGCAGGGCGATCATCCGGGAGAGGGCAACGAAGGTCGTCTGTTCCATCGCGGGTCATCCGTCATGGCGGCCAAGCGCCGTCACGGCATCGGCAGCAAGCGGCGTGCCAGCGGCCCAGGCCCTTGATTCCTGGCGATTTCTGCTGGCCCGGCACGTCTGCCCGGCAGGGCCTGCCGGGCAGGGGCGAAGCCGCGGGCCGCCCCATGAGGAGAACCGAGCAAATCTTGCCGGCTTCAAGGTTCGTTAACGGGTGCTGGGGCACAGATGCATGCGCCGGCACGCCATGGGGGCGGCCGGGGCGAGGGCAGGAGAAGGGTCGATGTCCGGCGGTGCAGCCGCAGCGGTCGAGCCTGGCGCAGAAGGCGCCGAGGGAGCCAAGAAGGGCGGCAGGAAGAAGCTCATCCTTCTCGCCGTTCCGCTTCTTCTCATCGGTGCCGGCGCGGGCCTCTGGTTCAGCGGAATCCTTCCTGGGATGCTCGGCATGGGTGCGAAGCCCGCCGAGGAGGCGGTCAGCGAGCCTCCCGCCATCGTTCCGGCGCTGTTCGACATGCCGGAGATCATCGTCAACCTGAATGTCGGCAATCGCCGGGCAAGCTACCTGAAGCTTCGCTCCAAGATCGAAATCGCAGACAGCCGCGACGTCGCCCATGTGCAGGCGGCCGTGCCGCGGCTGCAGGACCTCTTCACCACCTACCTGCGTGAGCTCCGCCCCGAGGAGCTGCGCGGCTCGGCCGGAACGCACCGGCTGCGCGAGGAGCTGATCGCGCGCGCCAACGTCGCCGCCCGGCCGGCGCGCGTCACCGACGTGCTCTTCGTCGAGATGCTCGTGCAATGAGCGGCCCAGGCAATGACATGGGCGGCGAAGACATGACCGACGACCTGCCGCAGGACGACGACGCGCTCGCCGCCGCCTGGGGGGCTGCCGTCGACGGTGAGGACGGCGAGGCCCTTGGCGCGGGCGTCGATGCCGCGCGGGTGCTGAACCAGGCGGAGATCGACAGCCTGCTCGGCTTCGAAGGCAGCTCGGACGGCGAGGAGCAGCTGTCCGGCATCCAGAGGATCATCTCTTCGGGCCTCGTCACGTACGAGCGCCTGCCGATGCTCGAGATCGTCTATGACCGTCTCGTGCGCATCATGTCCACCAGCTTGCGCAACTTCACCTCCGACAACGTCGAGGTGTCGATCGACAACATCGTGTCGCTTCGCTTCGGCGACTACCTGAACTCCATCCCGCTTCCCGCGATGCTCGCCGTGTTCAAGGCCGAGGAGTGGGACAATTACGGGCTGATGGTCGTCGACAGCGCGATGATCTACTCGATCGTCGACGTCCTGCTCGGCGGCAGGCGCGGCACGGCCCCGATGCGCATCGAGGGCAGGCCCTACACGACGATCGAGCGCACGCTCGTCGAGCGGATGATCCATGTCGTGCTCGCCGACCTCGCGCAGAGCTTCGACCCGCTCTGTCCGGTGAACTTCCGCTTCGAGCGCCTCGAGACGAACCCGCGCTTCGCCGTCGTCTCCCGCCTCTCCAACGCCGCGGTGCTCGCCAAGCTGCGCGTCGAGATGGACGATCGCGGCGGCAAGCTCGAGCTTCTCCTGCCCTACGCCACGCTCGAGCCGGTGCGCGAGATGCTTCTGCAGCAGTTTATGGGCGAGAAGTTCGGCCGCGACAGCATCTGGGAGAACCACCTCGCCGACGAGCTCCTCGAGACGGATGTCGAGATGGAGGCGGTGCTGGACGAGCAGTGGATGAAGCTCTCCGACATCGTGCGCATGCAGCCCGGCAGCCAGCTCGTGCTGAACAGCACGGCAGACAGCCCGGTGAAGCTGCGCTGCGGCGGCGTGCCGCTGTTCGAAGGACACATGGGCCGGCGCAACGGGCGGATGGCGGTCAGGATCGACCGTGACGCGCCGCGCCGGGAAGGGGTGCGCGCATGACGATGACGGCGCTGCAATGGGGCTTCGAGGTGGGTCTCGCGCTCCTGCTCGCGGCAACCCTCTGGTACGCGATCAGGCTCGAGCGGCGCCTCGGCGTGCTCCGCCGCGACAATGCCGCGCTCGAGGCGCTCGTTGCCGGCTTCAACGACGCGACCACCCGCGCAGAGGCCTCCACCGCGCGCCTGCGCGCTGCGGCCGAAGGCGCCGGGCGCCAGATCTCCGACCAGGTCGAGGGCGCGGGGCGGCTGCGTGACGACCTTCTGTTCCTGCTCGAGCGCGGCGAGCAGCTCGCCGACAGGCTGGACACGGTCGTGCGCGAGGCGCGTGGCATGGTGTCCGACAGGGCTCCCGCACGCGCGGCGATGCCGCAGATGCCGAACCCGCCCGCCGCGGAGCCCGAGGCGCCGCGCGTGCGCAGCCAGGCCGAGCGCGATCTCCTCCAGGCGCTGAGGGCGGCACGATGAGCATCGGCGGGCGGCTCGCGCCGCGGCTCCTGCCGATGGCGATCCTCGGCATGACCGGGCTGCTCGGCGTCAAGGTCGCGGACCTCGCCACGCGCGCGCCCGTCGCCCGGCTCGGCGCCGAGACGCCCCTCCTGCCGATCGGGACGAGCGCGCATGCCGCGCGCGTCACGGCCGAACCGTTCCGCGAGGCCGCCGATGCGCCTGCGTCGGCCCCGGCTCGGAGCCAGCCTCCCCAGCCTGCCGCGGGTGCACCGGCCGCGGCGCCCGAGCCGCAGGTCCAGGTGGCAAGCGCTGCCGAGCGCGCCGTTCTCGAGGAGCTTCGTGCCCGTCGCGCGATGCTCGACCAGCGCGAGCAGGCCCTGCTTGTGCGCGAGAGCGTGATGGCGGCGACCGAGCAGCGCCTGTCCAGGCGCATCGAGGAGCTCGGCGCGCTGCAGCAGCGCCTCGAGGCGCTCGACAAGGCAGCGCGCGAGCGTGAGGACAGCGGCTGGCGCGGCCTCGTGCGCATCTACGAGAACATGCGCCCGCGCGATGCGGCGCGCATCTTCAACGAACTCGAAATGGTCACGCTGGTAGAGGTGGTCGACCGCATGAAGGAGCGGACGGCAGCCCCGATCCTCGCCGGCATGGAGCCGGACAAGGCGAAGGCACTGACCGCCGAACTCGCGCGGCGGCGCGCCACCGGTCCCCGCGCCGAAGCGGGTGGCTGAGGCTGAGGCAGATCAAGGCAAGCAGGACAGGACGCACCATGGACAAGAACATGAACATCCTCATCGTCGACGACTACAAGACGATGCTCAGGATCATCCGCAACCTCCTCCGCCAGCTCGACTTCCAGAATGTCGACGAGGCGACGGACGGTGCGGCCGCGCTGTCGATGCTGCGCACAGGCAGCTACGGCCTCGTGATCAGCGACTGGAACATGCAGCCGATGACCGGCCTGCAGCTTCTCCAGGAAGTCCGTGCGGACGCGAAGCTGAAGAACCTGCCGTTCATCATGGTCACCGCCGAGAGCAAGACCGAGAACGTGGTCGCCGCGAAGCAGGCGGGCGTGTCGAACTACATCGTGAAGCCCTTCAACGCCGAGACGCTGAAGGAGAAGATCGAGAAGGTGCTGGTCCATGCCTGATCAGGGCCAGGTGCGCGCAGAACGCGCGATGCTCGCCGCGCGGCTCGCCGCGCTGCGGGAGCGTCACCGCGAGGCGACGACGTCCGAGGCGGTTGCCGAGGTCGTCGAGGCCGTCCTCGCCACGATGCATGGCGACCTCTCCCAGACCGAGGCGACGCTGCTCTCCGAGGTCGAGCAGATCGGCCGCACGATCGCTGCCGCAAAGCAGGAGATCGCCTCGCTCCAGGTCGAGGACATCAACGGGACCTACATCCCCTCGGCGACGGACGAACTCGACGCGATCGTCGAGGCCACGGCGCGCGCCACGAACGAGATCCTCGATGCCTGCGAGACCTTCGAGGGCATCTCGTCCGAGATCGGTGGCGAGACGGCCGAGCGGCTCCAGGCAGCCACCACGCGCATCTACGAGGCGTGCAGCTTCCAGGACATCACCGGCCAGCGCATCACCAAGATCGTCGGCACGCTGAAGGCCATCGAGGAGCGGATTTCCGCGATCGTCGACACCTTCGCCGAGCGCCTGCCAGGCGACGGACGCGCCGGGCGCAAGGCAGCCGCCGCGCCGGAAGGCGAGGCCGCGCTCCTGAACGGCCCGCAGCTTCCCGGCAACGGCGTCGACCAGGCGGAGATCGATCGCCTGCTTGCGAGTTTCGACTGATGCGCACGCCAAAGCGGATGCTCCGCCTCGTCCTTGCCGCGGCCCTGCTGTTCGCCGCAACGCCGGCCCGTGCCGAGGAGGCGGTGGCGCTCCGCTTCGGCGTGCACCCGACCTACAGCCGCGTCGTGTTCGACTGGGCCGACAGGCCCGCGGGCTACGAGATCGCGCGAGAGGGCGACAGGGTCCGCATCACGTTCGCGCGCACGCCGCGCTTCGATGCGGCGGCGCAGCGGCGCCTTCCGCCGATGGTCACGGCCTTTGCCCCGCAGGGCGATGGCGTGGTGATCACCCTCGCACCGGGCGCACGGGTGCGCGACTTCCGCCTCGGCGCGCGAATCGTCCTCGACATCTCCCAGACCGAGCCCGAGCCCACGCGCGCCGCGCGGCAGCCGAACGCTGCGCCCGCTGCCGCGGCCGCTCCGGCGCCCGCGCCTGCTGCCCCAGCAGCAGCACCGCAGCCGCAGCCTGAGCCGGCACCGGCTCTG
>NZ_VFAC01000062.1 GCF_007644105.1 Elioraea rosea
AGCGCGCCGCCGAGCGGAAGCGCGCCGGCCGGCCGCCAGCGCACGCCGGCGAGCGCCGAGGAGAGGCCCTCGTGCTCCTCCATCATCGCGTGCGCCTCGGGTGCGAGCCCGCGCGGGCCGGTCGCCATCGCCCAGACGAGCAGCGCCGTCTCCTCCCATAGCCCCGCGGCGACGCCGGCCTCGACCAGCGGCAGGGCGGGGGGAAGCGGCGCCTGGGCCCGGCGGAGCAGGGACGCGGCCGCCTCCGGAGCGGCCTTGCGCAGCGCCACGAAGAGATAGGCGCGCGTCGCATCGAACAGGTCGAGCCGGAGCGCGCCGGGCAGGGCCTCGTCCTCGGCGCGGGACGCCGCACGCGCATAGGTCACGATGCCACCTGGCCGGCTCATCAGCCGAAGCAGCGCTGTTGCGAAGGCAGCGGTCTCGCCAGGCGGCTCTGCCCCCCAGGCGGCGGGGTCCTCGTCGCGCAGCGCCTGGTGCAACGCGCGCAGCGTGGTCGGCTGCTCGAGGCCGAGCAGGTCGGAAAGCTGAGCGGCCGTCAGGAAGGCAGGATGCCCTCCGGCGACGCCGAGGCGTGGGCGAGGTTCGGTCATGGCGACCCCCGTATGTCCAGAGGCCCAAGCATGGTCTCGTATGCGCGTGGTTTTCAAGAGCCATGCGCGCTCTGGTTGCATGCCCTTGTCTGCTCAGGCATGCGCAGGTCTGCCGCTCACGCGGTCGTGGCCGTTGCGGCAGATGCTGGGGCCGGCTCAGCCGCCGCGGGCGATCGCAAGCTGCCGTGCGACCGCGGCCGTCACCATGTCCGACGAGATCAGGTCCATGCAGTTCGGCACACTTATCAAAAGGGGCGCGGAAGCCCTGAAGACCGCCTCAACTTGAAGCCTTGCGCATGCGCCGCCGCGCATGCCTGGCCGGCGTTGCGGCCGCCCCTCTCCTCTGCCATCTGAAGCATCGTGACACAGGCCTTCGCCACCACGCCGCCGCGCTTCGACCTCGCCACCCTCCCCGGCCGGGCCCGCGCCTGGGCCAACGCGCTGCTGGTCGATCACGGCGTGCTGCGCATCCTCTGGCGCAATCGAGCCTGGGTGGTGCCGGGGCTGATCGCGCGCTCGAACCAGCCGCTCCCCTGGCAGGTCGCTGCGGAGGCGCGCCGCGGCATCCGAACCATCGTGAACCTCCGCGGCCGCCGCCCCTCCTGCGGTTCGGACGCGCTCGCGAGAGACGCGGCAGCGAGGGCTGGGATCACCCTGCTCGATGCGCCCTTCGAGAGTCGCGGCGCGCCGCATCGCGACAGGCTGCTGCGCTTCGCCGCGCTGCTCGAGGGCGCTGAGTTCCCCATGCTGATCCATTGCAAGTCGGGCGCCGACCGGGCGGGGCTGATCGCCGCGGTGATCCTCCTGCTTCGTGGCGCGACGCCGGAGGAGGCCGCGCAACAGCTCTCGTGGCGCTTCGGCCATGTGCGGTCGGGGAAGACCGGCATCCTCGACCTCTTCCTCGCCCGCTACGCCGAGGCGCAGGCCGCCACTCGCGTCGGGTTCCTCGACTGGGTGCGCGAGGGCTACGACGAGGAGGCGCTGCGCCGCGACTTCAAGGCCGGCCGCCTGGGCTCGTTCCTCACCGAACGCCTGCTTCGTCGGGAATAGATTCGTCCCCGGCCAAGGCGTCATCGGTGAAGGCCTGGGCACGGACGAGGCGCGCATAGGCCCCGCCCGCCTCCATCAGAGACCCATGCGTGCCTTCCTCGACGACGCGTCCACGGTCGAGCACCACGATCCTGTCTGCCGCGCGTACGGTAGAGAGGCGATGCGCAATCACGAGCGTCGTGCGCCCCTCTCTCAGCCGCGCGAGCGCCTGCTGCACCCGCGCCTCGGTCGCTGCATCGAGCGCGGAGGTCGCCTCGTCCAGAAGGAGGATTCGCGGCTCGCGCAGCAGCGCGCGGGCGAGCGCGACGCGCTGGCGCTGCCCGCCAGACAGCGTGTGGCCGCGGTCGCCGACGCGCGTGGCATACCCGTCGGGCAGCGCGGCGATGAACTCATGCGCCTCCGCCGCGCGCGCAGCCGCCTCGATCTCTGCGTCGGACGCATCGAGCCGTCCGAAGGCGATGTTGGCCCGCACCGTGTCGTCGAACAGCGTCACATCCTGACTCACCAGTGCGATCGCCGCGCGAAGCGAGGCGAGCGTCACGCCGCGCACGTCCTGCCCGTCGATCAGCACACGCCCCTCGAGCGGATCGGTGAAGCGGGGAATGAGGTTCAACGCCGTCGTCTTGCCCGCACCGGAGGCACCGACCAGGGCGACGGTGGTGCCAGGCTCTGCCGTGAAGGACACACGCTCGAGGGCCGCGGCATCGTCGATGTAGCGGAACGACACCGCATCGAACTCCACGCGCCCCGGGCCTGGTGCGAGCGGCACCGCTCCTGCGCCATCGCGGATGGTCGGCACCTCGTCGAGCAGGGCGAAGCAGCGGGCAGCCGCGGCAGCGCCTTCCTGCAGGACCACCGCGAGCGTGCCGAGCGCGCGCATCGGCCGTGCGGCGATCAGCAGCGCGGCGACGAAGCCGGTGAACTCTCCCGCCGTCCCGGCTCCGGAGGCGATGCGCCAGCCTGCGAAGGCGATGACGCCTGCCACCGCCGCCCCGCCCATCGCCTCGAGTATCGGGTCGACCCGCGCGCGCCCGCGCACCACGCGCATCAGCGAGGCGAACCAGCCTTCGAAGGCGCGGTCGGCCCGCGCGGCCTCGTAGCCCTCGAGCCCATACGCCTTGACGAGCCGCGCACCCGCGAGGCTTTCGGACAACAGCGCCGTCACCTCGCCCGCCTGCTCCTGCTGCGCCTTCGAGGCGCGCCGCATGCGCGTGCCGATCACGCTGATCGGCCACACGGCGATCGGCACGACGAGAAGCGCGAAGAGCGACAGCACCCAGTCGAGCCAGAGCATCGACCCGACGAGGGCGATTACCGTCAGCGCATCGACGATTCCGGTGACCGCGCGCGTGAGGCTCTCCCGCATCACCGAGACGTCGTTGACGAAACGCGAGACGTGCCGGCCCGTCTGCTCCGAGGCCAGCCGCGCGAGATCGGCCCTGAGCAGCGCACCAAACATCGCCCGCTGCAGCGAGACGACCACGGAGAGCACCGCGCGCTGCATCAGCACCGTCTGCCAGTACTGTGCGGCGGCCTTGACCAGGACGATGGCCATCGCCGTGACGGGCACGACCGTGACGATCCGCCAGTCCTGCGCGGCGAAGAGGCGGTAGGCCCAGTCGATCACCAGCGGGTAGGCACCGGTGGTGAGCGATACGACCAGCATGAGCGCGAAGACCTGAACGAGCGTCGGCCACTGCCCGCGCGCATGGTCGCGCCAGAGGCGCAGACCCAGGGCCAGGGTGCTCGCCCCGCCCTGGTCGTGCCGCGTCGTGTCGGTCATCACGACAGGTGCGATAGCACGATCACCCCGGCCGCGGCGACGGCGGCGCGCGCACCGATGCCGACGATGCTGCCCGCGCATCACACGCTGTGCGTGCAGCCTGCGGCCCGGCTAGGCTGCGCGGCATGGAGTTCAGCATCCGTCAGGCACTCGCCGATGACGCCGCCGCGCTCACCGGCCTGATGCATGCTTCCTCGGCCTATGGCGGGAAGTATGCCTCCATCCTCGACGGCTACGCGGTGACCCCCGAACAGATCGCACGCGATGTCGTGTTCGTGGCCGAGGGGGACGGGCGGGCGCTCGGCTTCTACAGCCTGACGCTCGCCGATGAGCCGGAACTCGACCTCCTGTTCGTGGCCGATGGCACGCAGGGATCGGGGCTCGGCCGGGCGCTGTTCTCGCACATGCTCGACGAGGCGCGCCGCCGCGGGCACGGTTCGGTCAGGATCGTCTCCCACCCGCCGTCGGTCGGGTTCTACGAGCGCATGGGCGCGCGCCTCGTCGGCACCAAGCCGCCGTCGGGAGGCAGGGTTCGCTGGTCGCGGCCAATCCTCGAGGTGCCGACGGGCCGCGGCGGCAGCGCCTAGCCCTCAGCGTCATCGGCGGGGCCGCTGTCGAGCTCGATGCGGGATCCCGATACGAGCGAGCCCGCCCAACCGGGTTTCGCCGACATCCGCATGGCGTCACCCGGTCGGAGACACCCGCGTCCGCAGCGCGTCGATCCAGGCATCGCGCGCGCCCGTGCAGCCGGCGGCGAGCCAGTCGGCCCTGAGCGCGGCGAGGATGCGCCCGACGTCCGGCCCGGGCGGGATGCCAGCGGCGACGACGTCCGCGCCGGCAAGGGGAAAGCGCGGCGGCTCGATCGCAGCGAGCCGGGCCCGCAGGCCCGACCAGTCCCCCGCCGCGCCCGAGGCTTCGGCAAGCCAGGCGCGATCGGCAAGCGCCGCGGCGGGGGTGTCGGCGAGCGCCCGGCGCAGCGCGGCGTCGTCGTCCTCGGGGCGGGGAAGCGGACCTTCGGCCGATTCGAGCCTCGCCGCCTCCTCGCCCGAGAGCCTGAGCCGGGCAGCGAGCGAAGGCACGTCGCCCGGGGCGAGCGCGGCAAGGCGCAGAAGCGCATCGGCCGGGGCGCCTGCGCGGATCAGCCCCGCAAGCCGCGCCTCGCCGCCTGCCCGCGGCAGAACCGCCTCCATCACGCCGGTCTCGCGCATCAGCCGGATGGAGGCTACCGGGTCCGGCGCGGCAAGGATGCGCTTGAGCTCGGACCACACGCGCTCGGCCGACAGCCGCGCGAGGCCCGGCACGGCGGCGGCGATGGCCGTGATTGCCTCGTCATCGGGGGTGCCGCGTCCGTAGCGGGCGTGGAAGCGGAAGAAGCGGAGCGCGCGGAGATAGTCCTCGGCGATCCGCAGCGCCGCCTCGCCGACGAAGCGCACCCGGCCTGCGGCCAGATCCTCGCGCCCGCCGAACCAGTCATGCACCAGCCCGTCGCGCTCCATCGACATGGCGTTGATGGTGAAGTCGCGCCTGGCTGCGTCCTCGCGCCAGTCATCGGTGTAGGCGACGGTGGCGTGACGCCCATCGGTGTCGACATCGCGCCGGAGCGTCGTGATCTCGACGGGGCGGCCGCCTGCGACGGCTGTGACCGTGCCGTGCGCGATCCCCGTCGGCACCACCCGGATGCCTGCGCGCGAGAGCGCCTCGGTCACCGCCTCGGGCGCGTCGGGGGTCGCGAGGTCGATATCGGCGACGGGGCGGCCGGCGAGCACGTCGCGCACCGCGCCGCCGACGAGCCGCGCCTTCGGCAGCGCGTCCAGCACCGCGGCCACGCCGGGCTCGGCGAGCATCGCCGGCGGCGCAGCGCGGAACGTCGCCTCGCTCACGGCCCGGGCGGGCGCGTACCGCCGTCGATGATCCGCCCGCCCTCGATCCGCGCAGGCTGGTACGTGCCGTCATCCAGCGCGCGACTCTCGGCAAACCAGAGCAACGCACCCGCCGCGAGCACGAGACCGCCGAAGGAGAGGGCGATCCACGGCGCGGCGCGCCAGTCGGCGAGCTGCTCGCGACGCGCAAGCCAAACCCAGGCGAAATAGAGAGCGAAGGGGATCAGAAAGGGAATGATCGCCTGAAGGAACCCGCGCATCCGGTCACACCTCCCTTGTCGCTTCGAGCGCCGTGCCGAGCGCGACGAGCATCGCCGCCGTCGCGCCCCAGATCAGGTGCCGCTCATGCCGGACCACCCAGAACCGCCTGATCCGCCCGAGCAGCCTCTCCTCGCGCCAACTGCGCGCCGCCGGGTCGAGCACCTCGGCGAGCGGAAGCTCGAACACCTCCTCCACCTCCGCCGGGTCTGGACTGAGCAGGAGCGGCGGCTCGAGCATCCCGATCACCGGCGTGACGCGATAGCCCGTGCCGGTGATATGCTCGGCGAGCTGGCCGATCACCGAAACCGTCCGCGGCGCGAGGCCGATCTCCTCCTCCGCCTCGCGCAGCGCGGCGGCGACGGCATCGGCATCGCCCGCCTCGATCCTTCCACCGGGGAAGGCCACCTGCCCGGCATGGGCCTTGAGGTGCCTGCCGCGCAGCGTGAGTAGGATCGTCGGCTCGGGTCGCGCGACGATGGGCACGAGCACCGCCGCAGGCATCAGCGCCGCATCCTCGATCGCCGAGGCGGCATGTCCCCGCGCGTCGTATCCCTGCCCCGGTGCCATCGCGGCGATCCGCGCCGCGACCTCTCCGGCGCTCAGGCGTGGCCGGTCGGAGGCGGCCGCGCGGCGCGGCGCGTCCGTCACTCCTCTGCGCTGCCGAGGGGGAAGAAGGCGCCGCCGCTCCAGACGCCGAGCACACGCTCGCCGTGCACGATATGCGGCACCGCGAGCGCCACGAGCTCGTAGTAGACGGCCCGGCTGATCCGCGCCTCGAGCCCGTCGCGCACCATCACGTAGGGCGTCGGCTGGCACGTGACGACGTCGCGCGCGACGCGGATCGGGTTGGCCGGCCCTGCCGTGACCATCTCGTCGACATTCGTGCGGAACGTGAGGACCTGCCCGGCGCCCCCGCAGCCCGCTGCCGGCGCGCCGCCCTGCCCGCACGGACCCTTCGACCAGTAGAGCTCGACCGCCACGAACGGCGCATCCTCGACCTCGATGCGCCCGCGTTCCGCCGGCGTCTCGATCCAGTAGCCCTCGCGGTCGCGCTTGAGGCAGGTCGCGAACAGGCAGACCAGCTCCTTCCGGCGGATCGGCGAGCCCTGGTAGTACCAGGTGCCGTCGCGCGCGATGCGTATGGAGAGGTCGCCGCACAGCACCGGGGCGCGGCGGGGGCGCGGCGGTGCCGGCGCGAGCGCGAGGCCCGGGATGGGGCTTTCGCGCATGCGTCCCTCGCGCAGCGCCGCGCCCGCGGGAAGCGTCTGCGACGCAGACGATCCCTCGCCATCGGCCGGCGCGCGCGGCAGGGCGCGCATCATGTCGGGCACAACCGTCACGAGAGCGTGACCCCCAAGCTGAGCTTTCCAGTCGCTCCCGTATATAGGTAGCATCATGGGCGAGGGTGAAGGGCCGGAGGGGCACGACGTGGCGGGTTCGACGACATTCGGTTCCACCTCCATGGCCACCGGCCTTCCGCCGGATGCTGCCGTCGGGTCCGACATCGCCGCCGATCCCACCTCCCTGATCGCAGAGGTCGAGGCGCTGACGGCCAGGATCGCCGAGGTGCGCCAGGGCGTGGGCCGCGTGATCTTCGGCCAGCAGGATGTGGTCGACCAGACGCTGATCACCCTTCTCGCGGGCGGGCACGTGCTCCTCGTCGGCGTCCCGGGGCTCGGCAAGACTAAGCTCGTCGAGACGCTCGGCACCGTGCTCGGGCTTGCCGAGAAGCGCGTCCAGTTCACGCCCGACCTGATGCCGGCCGACATCATCGGCTCCGAGGTGCTCGACGAGAGCGCGGAGGGCCGGCGCAGCTTCCGCTTCGTGCCCGGCCCCATCTTCTGCCAGCTTTTGATGGCGGACGAGATCAACCGCGCCTCGCCGCGCACCCAGTCCGCGCTGCTGCAGGCGATGCAGGAGAACCGGGTGGCCGTGGGCGGCGTCGTGCACAAGCTGCCGCAGCCCTTCCACGTTCTCGCCACCCAGAACCCGATCGAGCAGGAAGGCACCTACCCGCTTCCCGAGGCGCAGCTCGACCGGTTCCTGCTCGAGGTCGAGGTGAGCTACCCGGCACTCGAAGCCGAGCGGACGATGCTTCTCGCCACCACCGGCTCGGTGAACGAGCGGCCGCGCCAGGCCATGTCTGCCGCCGAGCTTCAGGCCGCGCAGGCGGTGATCCGCCGCATGCCGGTCGGCGAGAGCGTGCTCGAATCGATCCTCACGCTGGTCCGCGCCGGCAGGCCCGAGACGACGCCGATCGAGGCGGTGAAGCGCCACCTCGCCTGGGGCCCCGGGCCGCGCGCGGCGCAGGCGCTGATGCTCGCCTGCCGCGCCCGCGCCGTGCTCGATGGCCGCCTCTCGCCCTCGGTCGACGATGTGGTGGCGCTTGCCCATCCGGTGCTGCGGCACCGCATGGCGCTGAACTTCGCCGCGCGGGCGGACGGGGTTCGGCTGTCGGAGGTGATCGACAGGCTGACGGGGCTGCTTGCGTGAGCCGCCTCTGTCCGCTTGGGGGACAGAAAGGAACAAGGGGTGACTGAGGAGGCCGCGGGGCATGGCGCCACCACGGCCCCTGGCGGGGGGGCGTCCTCCGCGGGGGGAAGCGGCGCGCGCGCCTTTGCCCGAGCCCGCCATGCCGAGCAGCTCTCGGCACGCCTGCCGCCGCTTCTCGTGGCCGCGGAGCGCGTCGCCGCGACGGTGGCGCAGGGCGTGCACGGGCGTCGACGCGTCGGCCAGGGCGACAGCTTCTGGCAGTTCCGCCCCTTCCTTCCGGGCGACTCGATCACCCGGATCGACTGGCGCCAGTCCGCCAAGAGCGACCGCACCTATGTGCGCGAGACGGAGTGGGAGGCGGCGCAGAGCGTGTGGGTCTGGCGCGACGCCTCGGCCTCGATGCGGTGGCGGTCGAGCGATCGGCTGCCGGAGAAGGTCGACCGTGCCGAGGTTCTCGCCCTCGCCCTCGCCTCGCTCCTGCTTCGAGGCGGCGAGCGTGTGGCGCTGCTCGGCCATGGCATGCGGCCCGTCTCCGGAAGGCCGATGATCGAGATGCTTGCGGAGGCACTCGGCCGCCGCGGCGAGCCTGGCACCGAGGCGGGGCTTCCCGCCGCCGAGGCCCTGCCGCGGCACGGGCGGGTGGTGCTGATCGGCGATTTCCTCTCCCCGCTGCCCGAGGTGCAGGAGGCCGTCGCACGGCTCGCGACCATCCCCGTCGCCGGCCACATCCTCCAGGTTCTCGACCCGGCCGAGGAGGCCCTGCCGTTCCGCGGGCGAATCCGCTTCGAGGGGCTCGAGCGCGAAGGCGCGGCGCTGATCGGCAAGGTCGAGGGCATGCGGGCCGACTATGTCGAGCGGCTCGCCGCGCAGCGCGAGGGGCTGAAGGCGATCGCCGCCGCTGCCGGCTGGAGCTTCGGCACGCACCTGACCGACGCCACGCCGGAAGCCGCGCTTCTCGGCCTCTACCTCGCCCTGGCGCCAGACCGCGCCGGCAGGCGGCGCTAGCGCCATGGGTGAGATGCTCTCCGGGGTCGGCGCGATCGGCTTCGCGCATCCGTGGCTGCTCGCCGCGCTGCTCGTCCTGCCCGTGCTCGTCTGGCTGCTGCGCGTCACGCCGCCCGCGCCGAAACTCCTGAGCTTTCCGGCCGTGCGGCTCCTTCTCGACATCCCGCGGCGGGACGAGACGGCGGCACGCACGCCGTGGTGGCTCCTGCTTCTCCGCATCGTCGCGGCCGCGCTCGTCATCATCGGGCTCGCGCGGCCCGTGCTGAACGCAGGTGGCGCGGAAGGCGGCTCCGGTCCGCTTCTCCTCGTTGTCGATGACGGCTGGGCTGCGGGCCAGGCGTGGGATTCGCGGCGCGCCGCGCTCGAGGCAGCGCTCGACCGGGCCGATCGCGCAGGCCGTCCGGTGATGCTTCTCTCCACGGCCGCGGGCGACCGGGGCGAGCCGCCGCGCGTGACGCCCGCGATGCCGGCACAGGACATGCGCGAACGCGTCGCAGCACTTCGCCCCCGTCCTTGGACGCCTGATCGCGCCACCGCACGCCGCGCGCTCGACCAGCTCGGCGCGGCGCCGCCGGGGTTCTCCTCCGTCTGGGTCGCCGATGGCCTGAGCCATGGCAACGACGCGGATGCCTCGGTGCTCGCCAACGCACTCGCCGCGCGCGGCCCGCTGACGGTCTTCGCGCCGCCGCCTGGGGCGCTGCCGCTCACGCTCGGCGCTCCCGTCTCCGAACCGGGACGGATCGTCGCAAAGGTCACGGCGCTCGCCGCGCCGGCCGAGCGCGAGGTCGCCGTTCTGGCGCGCACTGCGGAGGGGCGGACGCTCGCGCGCGCCTCGGCCAGGCTTGCCGAAGGTGCGACGAGCCTCGATGTGCCGCTCGACCTGCCGCCGGAGCTTCGCAACCGGCTTGCGACGCTGGTGATCGAGGGAACGAGCACGGCGGCCGGCGTGTCGCTTCTCGACGAGCGCTGGCGCCGCCGCCCTGTCGGGCTGATCGCCGGCAATGCGGAGACGGCAGACCAGCCGCTGCTCGGCGAGCTCTACTATCTCGACCGCGCGCTCGCACCCTTCACCGAGCTCCGCCGCGGATCGGTGCGGGAGCTGCTCGCGCGCGAGATCGCCGTGATCGTCCTGTCGGACGTCGATACGCTCACCGACAGCGAGCGGACGCTTCTCGCAGGCTGGGTAGACCAGGGCGGCGTGCTGCTTCGCTTCGCCGGCCCCCGCCTCGCCGCACGGCCCGATCCGCTCCTGCCCGTCACGCTGCGCGCGGGCGACCGCCAGCTCGGCGGCGCGCTCTCCTGGCAGCAGCCGGCCGCGCTCGCGCCCTTCCCGGAAGGTTCGCCCTTCCAGGGGCTGACAGTTCCCGACGAGGTGCGCGTCACGCGTCAGGTGCTGGCAGAACCTTCCGTTGCGCTCGCGAACCGCACCTGGGCACGGCTGGCCGACGGCACGCCGCTCGTGACGGGGGAGCAGCGCGGCCGCGGCACGCTCGTGCTGTTCCACATCACGGCGAACACGGAGTGGTCCTCGCTGCCCCTGTCCGGCCTGTTCCTGCAGATGCTGCAGCGGATCGTGCAGCTCTCCACAGGCGTCGGCTCCGCACCGGCGGACGCCGTGCTCGCCCCCTTCGAGACGCTCGACGGGTTCGGCAGGCTCACCCCACCGCCGCCCTTCGCCGCCGGCCTCGCCGCATCGCAGCTCGCGCGCGAGGCGCCCTCGCCGCGCCACCCGCCAGGCTTCTACGGGCCGGAGGCGGCGCGCATGGCGCTCAATCTCGGACCGAGCATCGGCGCGCTCCGCCCCTTCGGAACGATGCCGGAAGGGACAGCGATGAACACGCTCGGCACAGGCGTGACGGAGCGCGACCTGCGGCCGTGGCTTCTCGGCCTCGCTCTCGCGCTCGTGCTGGCCGACCTCCTCGTTTCGCTGTGGCTGCGCGGCCTCGTCCGACCCGTTCCTGCGGCAGCGCGCGCGGGCGCTGCGGCGGCCCTTCTGTTCCTCGTGCCTGCGGCGGCGAGGGCGCAGGCGCAGCCCATGGCGGTGGCGAACGAGACGCGGCTCGCCTATGTCGTGACGGGCACGCGCACTGTCGATGACGTCTCGCGCGCCGGGCTCGTCGGGCTCACCGATTTCGTCAACCGCCGCACCGCCGCCAATCTCGGCGACCCCGTGGGCCTGCGGCCCGGGCAGGACGAGCTTTCCTTCTTCCCGCTCCTCTACTGGCCGATGACGGCGGAGCAGCTCGCGCCGGACGCCGGCGCCGTGGCGGCGCTGAACGACTTCATGCGCCAGGGCGGCATCCTGCTTCTGGACACGCGCGACGCGGGCTCTGGCCAGGGCATGAACTCGGGAGGCGAGGCGCAGCTCAGGCGGCTGACGCGCGGCCTCTCCATCCCGCCGCTCGCCCCAGTTCCGGCCGACCATGTCCTCGCCCGCGCCTTCTACCTCCTGACGGATTTTCCGGGCCGCTATGTCGGCGGCCAGGTATGGGTGCAGCGCGACCAGGATCGCGCGAACGATAGCGTGAGCCCCGTCATCATCGGCGGGCATGACTGGGCAGCCGCCTGGGCTGTCGATGGCCAGGGCCGCAACCCCTACGCCACCGTTCCTGGCGGGGCACGGCAGCGGCTTCTCGCCTACCGGTTCGGCGTGAACCTCGTGATGTACGCGCTGACCGGCAACTACAAGGGCGACCAGGTTCACGTGCCCGTCCTGCTCGAAAGGCTCGGCCAATGAGGGAGGATCGCTAGCGGCATGGAAGGTTCCGCCCGCGCATTGACGGCAGTCGACTTCGATCCGCTGCTGCCGCTGCCGCTCCTTGCCGTGCTGGCGGTGCTCGCAGCCCTTTTGCTTGGGCTCGCCTTCTGGCGCCGCGCGGGAGGGGCGCCCCTGCGCGCCTTCGTCATCGCCGTGCTGCTTCTAGCGCTCGCAAACCCGCGCCTCGTCCAGGAGAGCCGCGAGGGGCTGCCCGACATCGCGCTGATGCTGGTCGACGAAAGCGCCTCGACATCGGTTGGTGAGCGGCGGAGCGAGGCGGCAGCGGCGCGCGCGGCGATCGAGGAGCAGGCGCGCCGGACGCCGGGCCTCGAGCTTCGCACCGTCACGGTTCCGGAACTGGGCACCACCGGCACGCGGATGTTCGAGGCGCTCGGCCGCGCCCTTGCGGAGCTGCCGCGCTCGCGCCTTGCCGCGACGGTGATGGTCAGCGACGGCCAGGTGCACGACGCGCCCGCGCCGACGGCAGAGGCGGTGCATGAGGCGACAGGCGGGGCGCCGCTGCACATGCTTCTGACCGGCCGCCCAGGCGAGACGGACAGGCGCATCCGCGTCGTCGAGGCGCCCGGCTTCGGCATCGTCGGGCGAAGCGTCGAGATCCGCGTCGTCGTCGAGGATCTCGGCCCAAGAGAATCGGGGGCGCGCGACGGCCAGCCGGTGACGCTGATCGAGCGGCGGGATGCCGGCGCGCCGCGGCGCGCGCAGCTCGCCACCGGGCGCGAGCACCGGATCACCGTGCCGATCGAGCGCGCGGGCCACACCGTGATCGAGCTCGAGGCCGAGCCGCTGCCGGGCGAGGTCAGCCAGATCAACAACCGCGCCGTCGTGCAGATCAACGGCGTGCGCGACCGGCTTCGCGTTCTGCTCGTCTCGGGCGAGCCGCATGCCGGGCAGCGCACCTGGCGGCGGCTGCTGAAGGCCGACCCGAATGTCGACCTCGTGCACTTCACCATCCTCCGCCCGCCCGAGAAGGATGATCTGACCCCGCTGAACGAGCTTGCGCTGATCGCCTTCCCGGTGCGCGAGCTGTTCCAGGTCAAGCTTCGCGAGTTCGACCTGATCATCTTCGACCGCTTCACCAATCGCGGCATCCTGCCGCCCGTTTATCTGCGCAACATTGCCGAGTACGTGCGCGGCGGCGGCGGGCTTCTCCTGTCGGTCGGCCCCGAGTTCGTCGGGCCGGCGAGCCTCTACAACACGCCGCTCGGCCAGGTGCTTCCCGCCTCGCCCACGGGCCGCGTGGCCGAGGCAGCGTTCCGCCCGCGCGTGACCGAGCTTGGCGAGCGCCACCCGGTGACGACCGCGCTTCCCGGCGCCAATGCCGGCGATGCGGATGCAGCCTGGGGGCGGTGGTATCGCCGCGTCGATGCCGCCGCGCCGCGCGGCTCGGCGCTGATGAGCGGTGCCGCGGGCGAGCCGCTCCTGCTGGTCGATCGCGTCGGCGAGGGGCGCGTGGCGCTGCTTCTCTCCGACCAGATCTGGCTCTGGTCGCGCAACCATGACGGCGGCGGGCCGCAGGCCGAGATCCTGCGCCGCGCGGCGCACTGGCTGATGAAGGAGCCCGACCTCGAGGAGGAGGACCTGCGCGCGCGGATGGATGGCGAGCGCCTCGTTGTCGAGCGCCGCTCCATCGCAGAAGGCCCTGCGCCGACGCTCGAGATCACGAGCCCCTCCGGCACCGTGTCGCGCCACGCGCCCTCCGAGGCCGGGCCGGGGCGGGCTGTGCTCGAGGTTCCGGCGACGGAACCGGGCGTGTGGCGCATCAGCGACGGAACGCGCTTCGCCTTCGCCGCGGCAGGTGCCGCGAACCCCGCCGAGATCGCCGATCTCCGCGCGACGGCAGAGCCGGCGGAGCGTGCCGCGCGGCTCTCGGGCGGCTCCGTCACCTGGCTCTCGGAAGGCGGCACGCCCGCGCTCCGCTCGGTGGCGCCGGGGCGCGACAGCGCCGGGGCCGGCTGGATCGGGCTCCGCCGGAACCGCGACCATCTCGTCACCGGCATCGCCGACCTGCCGCTGATGCCGCCCTGGGCGGCGCTGCTGCTGATCGTCGGCGGGCTGGTGTGGGCCTGGCGGCGCGAGGGGCGCTGAGCCGCCGCCCGGGCTGTGCCGCCCGGCAGCATGGATGTATAGGAGGCCCATGATGCGACCCGTCCTTCTCGCCGGCCTCGCCACGCTTGGCCTTGCCATCGCCGCCTCGCCTGCGCTCGCGCAGGACCAGGAAGTGCCTGACCTGCCGGCCGAGCGGCCGAGGGCGGCGCCGGCGCCGACCGGCCCGACAGGTTCCGGCCCCGGCGGGGCTCGCGCCCGGCAGCCG
>NZ_VFAC01000063.1 GCF_007644105.1 Elioraea rosea
CGGCGAGCTGCGCCTCGCGACGCGCCTCGACGAGCCGCGCCGCGATCGCCTCGAGAGCGGCGGCAAGGCGCGCCTCTGTGGCCGCCCGGGCCTCCGCCTGCGCGGCCGCGCGCCCCTCGGCCAGTCCTTCGGCCCGTGCCTCCGCGAGCTCCTCGGCGGAGAAGCTCGGCACGATCACTTCCGGCTCGGGAATGATCGGGGCGCTCTTGGCGCGCACACGGGCCCGCTCCTCCGGCGAGGTGAAGTCGTCGTCGAATAGGAAGCGTCGCGACGGCGGGCGCTCGATCGTGCGCTGGGCGAGCGCGGAGAGGGCGAGGGGACGTGGCGTCGACATCTCAGTACACCAGCTCTTCCTGGCGGCCGTCGCTGATCTGGATCTGGCCGGCACCTGCGAGGTCCTTCGCTGCGGCGACGATCGCTGCCTGCGCTTCCTCGACATCCTTCAGGCGCACCGGGCCGAGGCCGGCGATGTCTTCCTTGAGCATCTTGCCCGCGCGCTCCGAGAGGTTCTTGAAGAACAGGTCGCGGATCGATTCCGAGGCGCCCTTGAGCGCGAGCGCGAGCTTCTCCTTCTCCACCGCCCGCATGAGCACCTGGATGCCCTGGCCGTCGACGCGGGTGAGGTCCTCGAAGGTGAACATGAGGCCCTTGATCCGCTCCGCCGCCTCGCGGTTGCGCTCCTCGAGCGCGGAGAGGAAGCGGCTCTCGGCCGCCCGGTCGAGGCTGTTGAAGATGTCGGCCATCATCTCGTGCGCGTCGCGGCGCTGGGTGCGCGCGAGGTTCGACATGAACTCCATGCGCAGCGTGCGCTCGACGCCCTCGAGCACGTCCTTCTGCACGCTCTCCATGCGGAGCATGCGCATCACCACCTCGAGGGCGAAGCTCTCGGGCAGGATCTGCAGGACGCGTGCGGCGTGGTCGGCGCGCACGCGCGAGAGCACAAGCGCGACGGTCTGGGGGTATTCGTTCTTGAGGTAGTTCGCGAGCACCTGCTCGTTCACGTTGCCGAGCTTGTCCCACATCGTCCGCCCCGCGGGGCCGCGGATCTCCTCCATGATCTGCGCCACCCGGTCCTTCGGCAGGCTCTTGGAGAGCAGCCGCTCGGCGCTCTCGAAGCTGCCGCGGAGATTTCCGGTGGAGCTAATCTGGTCGGCGAACTCGACGCAGAGACGCTCGACGACGTTGGCGGAGACGACGCCGAGGGTCGCCATCGCCGAAGAGATCTCCTTGATCTCGTCCTCGTGCATCATCGCGAACAGCCGCCCCGCCGCTTCCTCGCCCAGCGAGAGCATCAGGATCGCCGCCTTCTGCGGCCCGGTGAGGCTGCGGTAGTCTTCGCGCGCGCGTGCCATCTGTGCCTCAGCTCTCCTGCGTCATCCAACTGCGGATCACGCTCAACGCTTCTTCCGGGTGCTTCTCGGCGAGCTCGGCGACGCGGCGGAGCGAGGAGGCACGCATCTGGCCCTCCACCTGGCCGATATTGATCATCGCATCGTCCTCCCCGCCCATGCCGCCATCGGGGCCGGCGAGCATCGCCTGGCCGCCTGGGCTGGCGAGCGCCGCGGCGGCGGCCGCAGCGGCGGGGCCGGAGAGGGCAGGCAGCCCAGCCGTTCCGGGAAGCCCGGCAAGCACGTCGCCGTTGGCGGGGCCGACACGTTCGAGCACGCGGCCGGCGAGCGGGCGCACCACCAGAAGCAGGGCGAGCAGGGCGATGACGCCGAACACGGCGGTCTCGACGATGCGCACCACCTCGACCTTGCCGATCGGAAGGCCGAACAGCGTTTCCTCCACGGAGGCTCCGGCATCGGGCTCGGCGAAGCGGAGGTTTACCACCTCGACCTTGTCGCCACGCGCCTCGTCGAAGCCGATCGCGCCACGGACGAGCGTGGTGATCTGCGCGATCTCCTCCGGCGTGCGCGCAGCCCAGGCCGCTGCGCCACCCTCTGCCGGGCGCGCCATCGTGCCGTCGACCAGAACCGCGATCGACTGCCGGCGCACCTGCGGCGCGTCGCGCACCACCTGGCGAAGCGTGCGGCCGATCTCGAAGTTCGTCACTTCCTCGGTGCGGCTCTCCTCGTTCGAGGACCCGCCCTGCTGCGCCTCTGGGTTTGGCAGGTTGTTCCCGACGGTGACGTTCTGCTGGCGGTCCTGTCCGCGCGACTGCTCGTTGACCGAGGAGGTCGAGCGGGCGACCTGCTGGTCGGGGTCGAAGCTCTCGCGGCTTTCGGTGATGCGGTCGAAATCCATCTCGACGGTTGCCTCGACGCGCACCTTGCCGACCCCGAGCGTGCGCTCGAGAAGCTCCTCGACGGCGCGGGCGAGGCGCAGCTCATGGGCGCGGCGCACCTCGTCCGCGTTCAGCGCGACGCCGAGGCCGTTCACCGCCTGGCCGCCCCGCGCCAGCAGCGAGCCGCGGCTGTCGACAACCGAGATGTTCTGCGGCTTCAGCCCCTGCACCGCGGCTGCGGCGAGATGCACGATCGCCTGCACCTGCTCGCGGTCGAGCCGCTGCGCGCCTGCCATGGTGAGAACGATGGAGGCCTGTGCCTCGGCCTGCTGGCGCGCGAAGGGCTCGCGCCGCGGCAGGACGAGATGCACCCGCACCCCGCGCACGCCCTGGAGCTGGCGGATGGTGCGCGCAAGCTCGCCCTCGAGCGCGCGCACCTGGTTGATGCCCTGCTGGAAGCTCGAGGCGGTCAGGCTGTCGGACCGGTCGAAGATCTCGTAGCCGACCGACCCGCCCGTGGGCAGGCCCTCGGAGGCGAGCGTCAGGCGGATGCGGGCGACCTGCTCGACCGGCACCATGATCCGCCCGCCATTGCCCTCGAGCCGGTAGGGGATGCGCTGGCGCTCGAGGCTTTGGACCACCGCAGCGCTGTCGCGCGTGTCGAGGTCGGCGTAGAGCAGGGCCATCGGCGGCTGGCCGGCCCGGATCGCGAGGAAGAGAATGAGGCCGATGAGGCCTACGGCGACAACTCCGAGCGCGGCGATCCGCGTTGGCCCCAGCGTGCGCAGTCCCTGCAGCAGCCCGTTCACAGCCCGACCCTTTCCATCCGCCCTAGCTTCAGCGGCGCGGCGTCCTGCCGCGGTCGAGACAGTGGCGTGCAAGCCGTTACGCGGTGGTTAACGCCCCGGCAGATTCTGCCGCCCCGGAGGCGCCGATCCGAACTGCCCTTCCGTGCGTCAGTCCGGCACGACGCTCTTGATCTTGTCACTGTCGATCGTCAGGTCGCCGAGGCGAAGCTTGATCGCCCCGTCCGTGCCGCGCTCAGACCCGGTGACGCGGCCGTAGACGGTGGTGGCGGCCTGGACGGTGCTCGAGCCGGTCTGGCCGGTCACGGCGATGGTGTAGACGCCTTCGGGCAGGGTTTTGCCGTCGTTGTCCTTGCCATCCCAGTAGAAGCCGTGCGTGCCCGCGCCCGTCTCGCCCGCGGCGGTGCGCACGACGCGGCCTGCGGCATTGGTGATGGTGATCGCGCTCTCGGTGACGGGGGCCGTGAAGCTGTAGGTGCCGGCCGCCTCGCCCTCCTGCAGGGGCAGGCTTGTGCCGTCGATCTCCACCGTCCGGCCGAGAAGCGGGGTGAGCGCGGTGAGCTGCGCGGTTTTCTGCAGGTTGATCAGGCTTTCGAGGTTGCTGTTCGTGGCGAGCTGCTGCTCGACCTGGGCGAACTGCACGAGCTGCTGGGTGAACTGGTTGGTGTCCAGCGGCGCGGTCGGGTCCTGGTTCTGAAGCTGGGTGGTCAAAAGCTTCAGGAAGTCCTGGAAGTTGTTGGCGATGCGGTTGCTCGCCGTCTGCGCGACGCCGGCGCGGTCAGCCGTCGAAAGGGTGTTGGCGATGGTGGTCATGGCTTCTGTTCCTGCCTCTCTGGTCAGACGGCGATGTCGAGGGCGCTTGTCGGCACCCGGCGGCGTGGTTGCTCCGCAGCCTGGGCGGCTTGGGCGGGTGCGCGCCCCTTCGCGGCCTGGCGCTCGCCACCCGCCTCGCCTTCGGGGCGGCCGCCCTCGCGGCCGCCGCCGTCGGCGGCAAGGTCGAAGCTGAGCGAGCGGCCTTCCGGCCCGACGCCAGCCTGGCTCAGCGCGCGGTCGAGCGCTGCCTGGTCGCGCATCAGCAGCAGCAGGGTCTCCGGCCGCTCGGCCAGTACCTGGACGCGGGCCTGCGCCTCGCCGTCGGAGCGGACCGAGATCTCGACGCGGCCGAGCTCGACCGGGTCAAGCGTGACGGTGACCGTGCCGTCTCCCGGCTGCCCGGCGAGGGTGACGAGCACAGGCATGATCTGCTGCGCCGGCGTCGGCGGGGGTGCACGCAGGGCGCTGCCTGCCATCGCCTGCATCTGGCCGGCGAAGAGCGGCTGGCTGAGGCCGGCGGCGAGCGGCGTTCCCGACGGCTGGAGCTGGGGCTGGGCCGCCGTGCTTTGCGGGGCGGGGGGTGGCGCGCCGCGCGAGGCGGGCTGCGCCGCTTCGCCCGAGCGGGCCGGGGCGCCGGGTTCGGACTCCGGCACGGTCTCGGGCTCGAGCGGATCCGGTGCAGCGGAGGGTGCCTCCGCCGGCTGGCGTAGCGCCTGGACGGTCGCTTCGGTTTCGGACTGTGCCGCCGGGCCCGCGGGCGGTGCAGCGGCCTCGGCTTGCCCCGGCATCGGCGACGTAGCGATCGGCGCAGCGGCATTCAGCGTCGCCACGCCGTCGGTGGAGATCGGGCCGAGCCGCGTCGCACCCTGGCTCCGCGGCGCGGGCGGCATCGACGCGACCTGCGCGGCAGCGAGGGTTGCGGCAATGGGGCCAGGGGCGGCGGCCGCCTGTGCTGCATCAGCCGCCATCCTGGCCGGAGGTGCTGCTGGGGCGGGGCGCTCGGCGACCGGTAGTGCCGGCCTGTTCTGGGCAGCCGTCGCCTCGGTGATCGGCGTGGCCTCTGGCGCCCCATCGGACGGCGCGGAGGCGGGGGTCGTCTCCGGCGCGGTTGTTTGTGCCGGCATGGCAAGCGGCGCTGGGCCGGGCGCGACGGAGGGCGCGGGCCCCTCGGTTGGTCCGGTAGGCTGCGGCGCTGCAAGGCCAGCGAGAGGCGCCGCAGGAGGCACGGTAGCCGCCGCTGCGACGGGCTGCGGGGCTTGCGTCGGTGCCGGTATGGTTGGCTCCGGCGCGGCGGCCTCGGCCTGCGCAGCGTCCTGGGCGATCGTCGTTTCGCCGGGTGTGGCCGGCGCGGCGTCCAGCTCGGGCAGCACGGCTGGTTGTGCGACGGGAAGGGCCGGCTCGGGCAGCGCAGGCTCAGGGGCCTCGGTTGGTTCCGCTTCGACCACATCTGCCAATGCCGCATCGCCTGGCGCGACGGGCTCGGCCTGCTCCAGCGTGACGAGGGTCAGAAGCGGTGAGGGGAGAAGGGGCTCGGCCAGGGCCGCATCATCGGGCGTGACGACATCCAACGCGACCGCTGCGGGTGCCGCGACGTCGCCTTCGACAGCACCATCCGACGGCGCGGCCAGCGCGGCGCCGAGAAGCACGGCAAAGCTTGGGGCATCGCTCTCCGCCTCGGCCGGCGCGAGCAGGGCGGAGAGGGCGGCAGAGGGCGTGGCCGGTGTCGCGGTGATCATGCAGGCGCTCCCGCAACCCGTGGGCCAGACAGAATACGTCGCGTTTTCAACGAGATAGAGGTTCTGCTCCGGCGGGCTGCCTCGTTCCTGCCCGGCACTTCCTGCCGCGCCCGGCAGTTCTTCCCGCCCCCGCTCCGCGGCCCCACGGGCCCGCGCTCCGGCAGTTCCTTCCCGGCAGGATTTGCCCAGGTCGGCAGGAATTGCCGGGCTCTCCCACGCACCCGCATGCAAAGGCGCCCCATCGCATGCGCGATCGGCCCCGAAGCTGCGGCACGGCGCTTGCTGCTGTCGCGCGAGAGCCGCGCCGGACCGACCGGCCGGACGACGCGTCGCGCCCCGGAACGGTCCCATCGTGGCCGTCGAGCGGGGCACGCAACGAAGAGGGTGGGCAGGATGCCGCTGAAGGTCGTTCTGAAGCCGGGCGAGACGCTCGTGGTCAATGGCGCCGTGATCGGCTCTGGCGACCGGACTGCAACGATCTTCCTCCACAACGAGGCGCAGTTCCTGCGCGGCCGGGAGATGCTCCGTCCCGAGGAGGCTGTGGGGCCGGAGCGAGCGCTCTATCTCGCGATCCAGCTCGCCTATCTGAACCAGGGAAGCGAGCAGGACGTGCACACTGCCCTCGCTGCGATGCGCCGTGCCCGGCCCGATGCGGTCGACGACATCGCCGCCATCGCAGAGCTCCTTTCCCTCCGCCGCCACTACCAGGCGCTGCGCCGCTGCCGCGCGCTGTTCCCGCGCCTCGAGGGCGAGGCCGCCTGAGCCTCGTCCGCGCCCGCGGGACCCGGCACTCCCTGCCGGGTCCGGGCAGCCCCTGCCGGGCAGGCCTCGTCCTGCGATCGCAGGCATCGGCCGCAAACCGGCCTCCGACCTCGCTTCACCCACTTGGCACGCCGCCTGCTCACCCTTCCTCCGACACCGCCCGCGCCATGCCGGCACGGCGGATCGAGGATCACCAGGGCGGCGCGTGCCGCCCGACGCTCGGAGGCAGACCATGTCGCTCTTCGGTTCGATGACCACCGCGATCGGCGGCCTGACGGCCCAGTCGCGGGCACTCGGCCACATCTCGGACAACGTCGCGAACAGCCAGACCATCGGCTTCAAGCGAATCGACACGAGCTTCGTGAGCTACATCACCTCGACCTCCGAGCGCCTGCACACGCCCGGAAGCGTGACGGCGCGGCCGGACTTCACGCACACGATCCAGGGCACGATCGAGCAGGTCGAGAACAAGACGGCGCTCGCCGTCGCTGGCCAGGGGTTCTTCTCGGTTGCCTCGCAGTCCGGCGAGGTGAACGGGCTGCCGACCTTCGACCCGCGGCAGTTCTACACCCGCGCCGGCGACTTCGCGCTCGACCGCAACGGCTACCTCGTCAACAGCGCCGGCTACCACCTCCAGGGCTGGGACGTCGATGCGACGACCGGCCAGGTCGACCGCACGGCCGTCGAGCCGATCCGGGTCAGCCAGCTCGTCTCCAACCCGGTTGCGACGAGCGAGGTGACGCTGCTTGCCAACCTGCCGGCGAACCCGCCGGAGGGCCGCAACACCTTCTCCTCCTCCGTGCCGATCTACGACGCGATCGGCGAGCAGCGGACGCTGCAGCTCGAATGGACCCGCGCTGGCAGCAACAACTGGCGCCTCGACGTCGTCGCCCCCGGCTCGACGCTCGACCCCGTCGGCGGCGGTTCCTCCATCCCCGGCTTCGACGACCAGGCGATGAGCGGCTTCAACGTGCAGGCGACCGTCCAGCCCGTGCAGCAGCAGGACGACATCGAGATCCCCGCGGTGGTCACCAACGGGCAGTTCTTCCAGGTGACGATCAACGGCATCGTCATCAGCTACACCGCGAACGCGACCGACACCTCGACGACGGTGCGCAACCAGCTGATCAGCCGCATCAACACCGATGCGGCGACGCTCGGCGTGAATGCGACCGCGCAGGCCGCCGACACGCTGCGCCTGAACGCGACGACGACGGGCACGGCCTATTCGCTCGCCGTCACCGCGAACCTGACCGCCACATCGGTGCAGGCCAACACGGCGCCGCAGTACCAGACCGACAGCTTCACGTTCACCGGCACGGTGGGCGAGGTGGGCGACGAGTTCACCATCAGCCTCGACGGCATCACCGGCGGCTATCCTGGTGCCAAGAGCTGGACCTACACGACGACCGGCACCGAAGGCTCGATGAACTCGGTGGTCAACGGCCTCGCCGCGCTGATCAACGCCGACAGCGAGAGCCCCGCCATCGCCACCGTCTCGGGCTCGATCCTGACGCTGACGGCGAAGAAGGGCGTGCCGATCCCAGGCTGGAACGTCGCCGGAGGCGAGAGCAACGTCACGATCGGCGCCGTCGCGCCAGGCAATGCCTATACGGTGACGCTGAACGGCAACGACTACAGCTACACGGCAGGCGGCGCCGACACGGCCACCGACGTGCGCGACCAGCTGATCAGCCAGATCAACAATGCGCTGAACCCGAACCCCGCCTCGGTCGTCGATGCCGACACGTTGACCGTCGTCGCCGGCGCGCCGAACCCGACCATCGCGGGCGCGACAAACGTCACCGCGACGCTCAACGGTTCCTCCATCGACATCGACATCGGCGCGGCCGTGCCAGGCAACACCTATGCGGTGACGGTGAACGGTGCCACCTACACCTACACGGCAGGCGGCGCCGACACACAGGCGACGATCCGCGACCAGCTCATCGCGCAGTTCAACGCCACCCCGCCCGGACCCGCGCGGCTGACCGGCGCCGGCACGTTCGAGGTCGTCCCCGGCCTCGGCAACCCGCTCGATGTCGAGGTCGCCGGCAACCTCGCCGAGGCGACGACCGGTACGCGCACCGGCAACGGCTCGATCCCGCCGCACATCCAGGTGAGCTTCGGCGCGGCGAACGATCCCGCCCGCGCGGGCACCATCACCGCGCTCTCCGGCGCCTCGGTCGCCGGCGGCACGGCGACGGTTCCGGCGAACCAGCTCACGGGCGACCGCGCCTATGTCGATGTGCAGCTGAACTACGGCTCGGGGGCGCAGACCGTCCGCCTCTTCCTCGGCAGCTTCGGCCTCGCCGACGGCGTGACGCAGTTCGCCGGCTCCGACTATGCCGTGCGCAGCTTCGAGGCGAACGGCGTGCCGCAGGGCAGCTTCTCGTCGCTGACCATCGGCGAGAGCGGCGACGTGGTGATCAACTACGACAACGGCCAGAGCCGCGTGATCAACCGCATCCCGATCGTGACCTTCAACGAGGCCGACAAGCTCGACCGCGTCGACGGCCAGGCCTTCATGCGCACGACCGAGAGCGGCGAGGCGCGCATCCTCGACCCGACGCGCGACGGCGCGGGCAAGCTCGTCGTCGGCTCGATCGAGCGCTCGAACGTCGACATGGCCTCGGAGTTCTCGAAGCTGATCATCGCCCAGCGCGCTTACACGGCGAACACCCGCATCGTCTCGGCCTCGGACGAGATGCTGCAGGACACGCTGAACATGAAGCGCTGACCGGGCCGGTCAGGGCATAGGAGGGGCAGGTGTCGCTCGACGGTGCGATCGGGATCTCGACCTCGGGGCTGCGCGCGATCTCCGCGCAGCTCCGGACGGTCTCGAACAACGTCGCCAATGCCGAGGTCGAGGGCTACACGCGCAAGGTGCTTCCGACGCGCGCCGTCGCCGCGGACGGAATCGGCATCGGCGTCGGCATCGAGCAGACCGTCCGCGTCACCGATGCCGCGCTGCAGCGCGCGGTGTGGACGCGCGAGGCGAGCTTCGCCGCGGCCGACACCCGCGCGACCATCCTCGCCCCGATCGAGAGCCTGCATGGCCGGGTCGAGGACGGGTCGAGCCTCGCGGGGCTGCTGGGCAGGCTGCAGGAGAGCTTCCTATCGCTCGCGGCAGACCCGACCTCGGCGAGCCTCCAGGTCGAGGTCGTGCAGGGGGCGGAGACGCTTGCCGCACGCATCAACGAGATGGCAGGCGCGGTCACCTCTGCGCGGAACCGCACGCAGGAGCTGCTCTCTGCCGGCATCGACGAGGTGAACCGGCTGCTCGGCGAGGCAGGCGTGCTCAGCCGCGAGATCATTCGCCAGAAGAACGAGGCGCAGGGCACCGCCGAGATCGAGGACAAGCGAGATGCGATCATCGGCAAGCTATCGTCGATGATGGATGTGCGCGTCGTGCTCAAGGAGAGCGGCGAGATGCAGCTCTTCACGCGCGGCGGCCTCACCATCCCGCTTCGCCCGGATGCGCTCTCCACCTCGGGCGCCGAGCTCGGCCCCGCCGCCTTCTACGACTCCGAGGGCGGCTCGACGCCGGGCATCTTCCTCATCGACCCCTCGCGCCCCGACCAGCCCTTCGACATCACGCGCGGGCAGCTCGGCGGCCAGCTTGGCGGGCTTCTCGGCCTGCGCGACGAGACGCTGCCCCGCTTCACCGCCGAGCTCGACGAGTTCGCGCAGAAGCTTGCCCGCCGCTTCGACCAGCAGGGGCTTCGCCTGTTCACGGATGCCTCGGGCAACGTGCCGCAGGAAGGCGGGGCGGTGCCGCAGGCGCGCTATGTCGGCTTCTCCTCCGAGATCCGCGTCTTCGCGCTGGTGCAGCGCGAGCCGCGCCTGGTGCGCGACGGCACGCATGGGATTCCCGCCGGCATTCCCGACTATCCCGCGACGCGCGAGGTGCAGCCGCCCTACGGCGATCCGTTCACGCCGAACCCGGCGGGCGGGCCGGAGGCCTTCACCGGCCTGCTCGAGCGGGTCATCGAGTTCACCTTCGGCACCGAGATCGGCCGCGGCCGGCCGCACGACCCTGCCTTCCTCTCCACGGGCATGGGGCCGAACGGCAGGCTGTCCTCGCCGATCCCGTCTGCCAGGACGCTCGGCGCCTACGCGACCGCGCTCGTGTCGACGCAGACGGCAGAGCACAACGCCGCAAAGGCCTCTGCCGACAGCGAGCGCGCGACGCGCGACCTGCTCGCGAACCGGTACGCCGATGTCGTCGGCGTGAACCTCGACACCGAGATGGCGCTGCTCGTGCAGCTGCAGAACGCCTACCAGGCGAACGCGCGCGTGCTCACCACCGTCCAGGCGGTGTGGGACGCGCTTCTCAACAGCGTGCGCTGAGCGGGGAGGACGGGATGAGCCAGACGATCTCGAGCTACGGCACGATCGGCCGCACCCTGACCTCGGCGCTGGCCGTGCGCGACCGGCTCGACCTGCTCACGCGCCAGGCCTCCTCCGGGCGGGTGGCGGAGACCTATGGCGGGCTCGCGCCGAATGCCACGGTGTCGATCTCGCTCCGCGCCGAGGTGTCGCGGCGCGACACCTACACCCAGGCGATCGGGATGGCCGAGCTACGGCTCAAGGTGATGCAGCCCGCGCTGGGGCGCATAGGCGAGCTTGCCTCCGAGCTCGCGAGCGATGCGCTCTCTGCCGTGACGCAGGGCCGGATCTCCGTCGAGGTCGTCGCCGAGCAGGCGCGCGCGGCGCTGAAGGAGATGGCCGTCCTTCTCAACACCCAGGCCGGCGACGAATACGTGTTCGGTGGCTCGGACAGCACGCGCGCGCCTGTGCCGAACCCGAACACCATCCTCCAGTCCGGCTTCTTCACGCAGATCCAGGCCTCGGTGCAGCAGTTCGCCGTGCCGTGGGACCATGACGCGAACCTGCTGACGCCGGACGTTCCGCGCTCGGCGAGCCAGGTGCTGGCAGACACGCTGCCCATCGCGGGCTCGAATGCCGCAGGCACCTCGCCCTTCTCGTCCTTCCTCTCGACGCTCGCCCCCGCGGGGGGGCTGGGCGAGCCGCGCACCTGGCTCATGGCCGATGACGGGCAGAAGATCACCTACGGGCTCCGCGCCAACGAGAACGGCGCCGCGACCTCACGGACCGATCCGCCGAGCACCGGAAGCTTCATCCGCGACATCATGCGCGGGCTCGCCATGCTCGGCTCTTTGTCGGAGACGATCCGCGACCGTGACCAGACGGCGATCCAGGGCGATGCGTTCAACGAGCTGCTGACGGGCATCGCCTCCTCGCTCCAGTCGGCGCACAAGACGCTGGAGGAGGAGCGCGGCGCGCTCGGCGTGTCCGAGCAGCGTCTCGCAGCGCTCAAGGAACGGCATGCCGACGTGACGGTGGTGCTGAAGAACCAGGTGAGCGCCGTCGAGGACGTCGACATCGCAGAGGTGTCGGCGCGGCTGCAGATGCTGCAGACGCAGCTCGAGATGAGCTACCGGCTCATCGCCAACCTGCGCGACATGAACCTCGCCCGCTATCTCTGACCGCGACGGACCTGCCGCACGGCAGGAATTGCCGGTCGGCAACCCTCAGGGAAATTTCTGCCGGGCAAGATCGTCCCGGTCCTCGCACGCGCTCCGAGTGGCCGGCCAGGAACCCTGCAACATGTTGTTTTTCCAGCGTTAACCCTGGATTCATAATCGTCACGCATACAGAACGGAACGGCACGGGGGTTGCAAGAGCCCCGAACGCGCAGACTGCGCAGCCGATCGTCGCCCCTCCCTCCAACGGGATGCGGGGTGGGCGGGGCGGCGGAAACGGACGACGCAAGGAGCCTCACGACGATGACGTCGATCAACACCAACGGTACAGCGATGGCTGCGATCCGCAGCCTCAGCCAGATCAACAGCGACATGGGCAAGACCCAGGCCCGCATCGAGAGCGGCCTTCGGATCAACCAGGCCAGCAACGACCCCGCCGTGTTCGCGATCTCGCAGGGCATGCGCGCGGACCTCAAGGGCCTCGACGCGGTGAAGGACAGCCTGAACTTCGGCACCGCCACGCTGAAGGTCGCGCAGTCGGCCGCGACGAAGATCTCGAACGAGCTCGCCACGCTGAAGCAGACGGTCACGCAGGGCCAGCAGCAGGGTCTCGACAAGGCGACGATCGACGCGCAGATCGAGAACGCCCTGAACAACATCAACGCGTTCACGCGCACCGCGACGTTCAATGGCGTGAACCTGCTGGTGAACCCGGCCGACAACGCCGCCTATGGCGTGTCCGACAACTCGCTGACGGTCGTGTCCGACATCCTCGGCAACACGCAGTCCACCTCGGGCGCGAACAGCTCGGCGCAGGGCCTCGGCCTCGATGGGCTGACCTGGGACCAGGCCGGCCTCGAGATCGCCTTCGACGATACGATGGCCTTCGCCAACGGCGACTTCGTGAACCTGACCCAGGCCAATGGCCGCCAGGTGATCTTCGAGTTCGTCGACGGTGCGACGGCGCTGACGCAGACGCCGGTCGAGGACGACCCCACGACGGCGACGACCGCGACGGGCGGCAATGAAGAGGTGAAGGTCGTGGCGGTCGTCTATGACGCCGCTGCCGAGAGCCCGACCGTGGGCCTGCAGAAGCTGATGGATGCGATGCGTGCCGAGGGCTTCGGCGTGTCGCTGGGCCGTTCCGGCGAGGCCGGCACCGAGGGCCAGACGGCGGTCACCGTCACCGGCGGCCTCGACGTCGCGGCATCGGTCGCGGCGACCACGATCGCTGCCGGCGCGACCGCGCAGCAGGTTGGCGGCACCGACACGGCGATTGCCGCGGTCGACAGCGCGATCGACACGATCGGCTCGACGCTCGCGACGCTCGGCGCCTCGATCCGCCAGCTCGAGAGCCTGTCGGAGTTCAACAAGCAGCTGACGGACAGCGTGAAGGAAGGCCTCGGCGCCCTCGTCGATGCCGACCTCGCCGAGGAGAGCGCCCGGCTCACCTCGCTGCAGACGAAGCAGCAGCTCGCCGTGCAGTCGCTCTCGATCGCGAACCAGCAGGGCCAGTCGCTGCTCGGCCTGTTCCGCTGATCGATCCGATGGATAAGGGGGGCGCCCGCGAGGGCGCTCCCCGACCCCGCTCCGCCTAGACCGCACCGCGATACCGACGAGGCCCGAGCATGAGCATCTCCCGCTACGCCGCCACCATGGCCGCCACGCAGGGGCCGCGCGAGACCGAGCTCCGCGCGTTCCGCTACGTCAACGGCCTGCTCGCCGGCGCAGGAGATGACGTGCCCGCCCGCGCCGTCGCCTTGCGCAAGAGTTTCCAGCTCTGGTCGATCTTGCTCTCCGACCTGATGCTTCCCACCAACCCCCTGCCGGAGGAGCTGAAGGCCAGGCTTGCCTCGCTCTCGCTCTGGGCGCAGGGGGAGAGCAACCGCTGCCTGATCGACGATGCGCGCTCGCTCGAGCCGCTGCTCGCGGTCAATCGCGACATGATCGAGGCGCTCGAGGCGCAGGCGCGGCCCGCCGCTGCCGCGCCGGCCGCTGCGCCCCCTGCCGCGCCGGTGCGTGTCGCGCCTCACGCCATCGCCGAGACGCTGT
>NZ_VFAC01000064.1 GCF_007644105.1 Elioraea rosea
CACGGCGGCGCCGCGCGCGTCCCTCCTCGTCGGTCTCGCCGCCTGGCTCGGCACCCTGCGGCTCGGCCTCGCCCGCGTCAGGCGTCTCCGTCTCAGACGCCTCGGCGGCAGCCTGCGTGCCGCCAAGATCGGGCTGGTCGCCGAGCCCGGCGGGCGGCGTGGAGCCGGCAGCCTGACCGCCATTCGAGGGCGCGCCCGGCTCGTCGCGGCGGCCGCGGCGCCGGCGTCGGCGCCGGCGCCGGCGCTCGCCTTCCGCCGCGTCCTGCGCCTCCGTGCGCGGCGGCCGCTCTGCCCCGCTTTCCGCGCCCTCCTCCTCGGACTCCTCGCCCGCATCGTCCTCCTCGGACTCGTCCTCCTCCTCCATCACCGGCATCGGCGGCGGCAGGGCGGCGGGCGTGGCGCGGGCCGGGGCGACGAGAGAGGGCGGCTTGGTCCGCTCGATCTTGAGCGCAGGAGGCAGGAGCGTGTCGTCGGCCGCGAACAGGATGCGCATCGCGAAGGCGGCCTCGAGCTCTGTCAGGCGGTAGCGCTTCATGTTGAGAAGGTAGAGCGCAACCGCCCCGGCGCAGCGCACGACGATCTCGCCCGCGCGGCGCTTCGCCGCCTCGTCCTCGATCGCGCGCAGCACCTGCACCGCAGCGCTCTCGGTCGAGCGCACGAGCCCGGTGCCGGCGCAGTGCGGGCAGGTGATGAAGGCCGTCTCGGTCAGGCTCGGGCGGAGCCTCTGGCGGCTCATCTCCATCAACCCGAAATGGCTGATGCGGCCGACCTGGATCCGCGCCCGGTCGTTCTTCAGCGCCTCCTTGAGGCGCCGCTCGACAGCCGCGTTGTTCCGGCTGTTCTCCATGTCGATGAAGTCGATGACGATGAGGCCGGCGAGGTCGCGCAGGCGAAGCTGCCGGGCGATCTCGTCCGCCGCCTCGAGATTGGTCTTGAGCGCGGTTTCCTCGATGTTTCGCTCGCGCGTCGCGCGCCCCGAGTTCACGTCGATCGCGACGAGCGCCTCTGTCTGGTTGATCACGATCGACCCGCCGGAGCGGAGCTCGACCCGCGGGGAATGCATCGCGTCGAGCTGCGCCTCGACGCCGGCGCGGGCGAACAGGGGCACGCCGCCGTCGCGGTAGAGTTGCACCTTCTTCGCATGCGAGGGAATCAGCATGCGCATGAAGTCCTTGGTGGTGCGGTAGGCCTCCTCGCCGTCGACCAGCACCTCGTCGACATCGCGCGAATAGACATCGCGGATCGCGCGCTTGATGAGGTTCGCCTCCTCGTAGATCAGCGAGGGCGCGACGGAGGCCAGCGTGGTTTCGCGGATGCTGTCCCAGAGGCGGAGCAGGTACTCGCAGTCGCGCTTGATCTCGGCCTTGGGGCGGGCCGCGCCTGCGGTACGCACGATGATGCCCATGCCCTTCGGCAGCGCGAGTTCGGTCATGATCTCGCGCAGGCGCTTGCGGTCGGCGGCGGAGGAGATCTTGCGGCTGATGCCGCCGCCGCGCGGCGTGTTGGGCATCAGCACGCAGTAGCGGCCCGCGAGGGAGAGATAGGTGGTCAGCGCCGCACCCTTCGTGCCGCGCTCCTCCTTCACCACCTGGACTAGCAAGATCTGCCGCCGCTTGATGACTTCCTGGATCTTGTAGTTGCGCAGGAAGCGCGCGTTGACCCGGCGGGGCCGGTCCTCCTCCGCCGCCTCGCCGCCGCCGATCGTCTCCGGCGCGACCGGCTCGGACACCACCTCGGCAATCCCTGCGCCGCTGCGACCAGGGGCCTCGTCAGACGCGGCCTCCTCTGCGTGGCTGGCTTCGGGCTGGTCGGCATGCTCGCTCGCGCCTGGCTGCGCGGCCTCTGCGTTCTGCGGCAGGGCGTCCGGGTCGACAGAGACGGTCTCGCTGTCGATGCGGGCGGGCTGGGCGGAAGGCGGGCGGGTCTGCGGCGTGGCCTCGGTGCCGTCCTCCGCCGTCGTCGCGGGCGCGGGGGGAAGGTCGGGCGTTGGGGCGGGCTCTGGTGCGGCGCTCTCGGTACTAGGGGGCTCGGGCGCGTCGAAGGGCGGGATGTCGAGCGGCGTGGTCGGCAGGGCGAGCGCGGTCTCCGGCTCGGGGGCCGCGTCCTCGGCCGGAGCCACAAAATCCTCCGGCTGGGTCTCCTGCCCCGCTTCGGAGGCGGCGGGCGCGGCCCGGGGCTGCGCCTCGTCCTCCTCGTCGTGCTCCTCGTCCTCGGCCGCTTCCTGCTCGGCCAGCGCAAGCAGCCTTTCACGGTCTGCGACGGGGATCTGGTAGTAGTCTGGGTGGATCTCGCCAAAGGCGAGAAAGCCGTGGCGGTTGCCGCCGAACTCGACGAACGCGGCCTGGAGGCTCGGTTCGACCCTCACCACCCGGGCGAGGTAGATGTTGCCCTTGAGGGTCTGCTTGGTGGACGTCTCGACGTCGAATTCTTCGAGCCGGTTGCCGTCAAGGACGACGACACGGGTCTCCTCCGGGTGCGTCGCGTCGATCAGCATGCGCTTGGTCATGGATCAGATGTCTCCGCGCCGAGGCGGAACCGAGGCGCATGGCCGGTGTCCTGCCGCGGCGGCAAGGTGATTGCAGGGGGCCACCGGCGAAAGCGGCGGTCCGGGGAAGTGGGGCGGCGCGGCGGTCGCGTCCGGTCATCGTTCCGTTCCGGCGGGCGCGGCATGCGCCCGGTGGCAAGAGCCCGGCGGGTACGGTGGCCCTGGCGCAGGTGCCGCACAGAACGACGAAGGCCTCGCGGGCAAGGCCCGTCCGGCACGTCAGGCGCGGCACCCGCGGGCCGGAGCACGGCCGCGCACCCTCATAGGGAATCGCGGCGGCGCAGCAGGTGTCCGCGCGGGTGGCGCACAATGGCGCATGCGGCCCCCGATCACAAGGGGATCACGCGGCGCCCGAACACTTGCGGCAGCACTTCAGCAAGTCATGGCAAGCCACGGAAAGATTTGATAGGCTTCCTGCTCAAACCGATCCACCGTCGGGAAAGGTGAAGGATGCGGCGCGGCTTCGGGCGGCGCTTCGTGGTTATGGCGGGGGTGCGCGCCACGCTGGTGCTTCCCGCCGCTACGCTCGCCACGCGTGCGCTCGCCACCATCCAGGCGACCGGCGCGACCCTCACGCATGAGGGCGCAACAACGGAGCTTGCGCTGGCCACAGGCGAGGCGCCGCGCTTCTCCCTGTTCACGCTCGCCAATCCGCCGAGGGTGGTCATCGACCTTCCCGGGCTTGCCTGGGCGGGGGGCGAGCCGCCGGCCGGGGCGGGGCTCGTGCGCGGCGTGCGCGTCGGGCTGAACCGGCCAGGCGTGACCCGCGTCGTGCTCGATCTCGCCCGCCCCGTCGCGGTCGCCCGGGCCGAGATCGCCGGCACCGGCCGCGGCGCCACGCTGCTGATCGCGCTCAACCCTGCCTCGCAGTCGATCTTCCTCCGCCAGACCGCGGGAAACGATCAGGCGCAGGCGGTGCAGGAGGCAGCCGCGCGGCCGCCGCCGCCACCACCGCGCGTGCCGCTCGTGATGATCGACCCGGGCCATGGCGGGCGCGACCCGGGCGCGATCGGCGCCCGGCGCACCCACGAGAAGCACATCACCCTCTCGGCCGCGGCCGAGCTTCGCCGCGTGCTCGAGCGTGGCGGCAAGGTGCGCGTGGCGATGACGCGCACGCGCGACGTGTTCGTGCCGCTGCCCGACCGGGTGCGAGCGGCACAGAAGGCCGGCGCCGATCTCTTCGTCTCGATCCACGCCGACGCGCTCGATGACCGCTCCGTCCGCGGTGCCTCGGTCTACACCCTGTCGGAACGTGCCTCCGACCCGCTTGCCGAGCGCGTCGCGCGCAACGAGAACGGGGCGGACCGCTTCGCTGGCCCCGCCTTCGCCGATGTCAGCCCAGAGGCGGCCCAGATCCTCATATCCCTTGTCCGCCGCGATACGCTGAACGGCTCCGCGCGCATGGCCCGTGCAACCGTCGCGAACCTCTCCCGCGAGGTGCCGATGCTTCCGAACAGCCATCGCTTCGCCGGGTTCATGGTCCTGAAGGCGCCCGACATCCCCTCCGTCCTTGTCGAGATGGGCTTCATTTCGAACAGGACCGACGAGGCGCTGCTGCGCCGACCCGAACACAGGCGCGTGCTGGCCGCCGCGATGGGGCGTGCGATCGAGGGATGGTTCGGCGAAGTCGGGGCGATCCAGACCGCGGGATGACGCGGCTCAACCTCCGGTAGAATGGCAGGAAACCGCGCCCACACACGCGCGTTTGTTCCGCATGCGGCGCCTCTTGCCGCTGCCGCGACGCGCCGCAACATGGTATCGGGAGCCCATGCACGCTGACCAACCTCTCGCCGCGCGCGGGCGCGGTTCCGGCAAGGCCGCGCCCCACCCGGAAACGCCCGACGACGGGGCCCCGCAGCCCGCAAAGCCACGCAAGGTCCGCAAGCGGCGGCGTGGCGCCTTCGCGCGCTTCGTCACCTTCCTGTTCTCCGCCGCCCTCGTGCTCGCTGTGTTCGGCGGCATCGGCGCGGTGATCGCCTGGCAGCATTTCGCGCGCGACCTGCCCGACCATGCCCGCCTCACCGATTACGAGCCGCCCGTCATGAGCCGCGTCTATGCCGGCGATTCGCGCTTGCTCGCGGAGCTTGCGACCGAGCGCCGGGTGTTCGTGCCGATCGTGGCGATCCCGAAGCTCGTGCAGGATGCTTTCGTGTCGGCCGAGGACCAGAACTTCTGGTCCCACCCTGGCATCGACCTACTCGCCATTGCGCGCGCGGCGGTCACCAATCTGCAGCAGATGGGCCAGGGCCGCCGCCCCGTCGGCGCCTCCACCATCACGCAGCAGGTCGCCAAGAACATGCTGCTGTCGAACGAGGTCAGCCTCGCGCGCAAGGCGCGCGAGGCGATCCTCGCGCTCAAGATCGAGGAGGTGCTGCCGAAGCAGCGGATCCTCGAGCTCTACCTGAACGAGATCTTCCTGGGCCAGGGCGCCTACGGCGTCGCCGCGGCCTCGATGGCCTATTTCGGCAAAGCGCTCGACGAGCTCACCCCGGCCGAAGTGGCGTTTCTCGCGGCCCTGCCCAAGGCGCCGAACAACTACAACCCGTTCCGCTTCCCCGAGGCGGCGAAGGGCCGGCGCGACTGGGTGCTCGACCGCATGGCCGATGACCGCGTGATCACCGCCGAAGCGGCGGAAGCCGCGAAGGCCGAGCCGGTCACCGTCCGCCCGGGCCGCTTCGCCGAGCGCGTTCCGGCCGAGTATTTCGCCGAGGAGGTGCGCCGCCAGCTGATCGACCGGTTCGGCCAGGAGGAGACGACGCAGGGCGGGCTCACCGTCCGCACCAGCCTCGACCCGGTGATGCAGGAAGCGGCCGATCGCGCGCTGCGTGACGGCCTCATCGCCTATGACCGCCGCCGCGGCGGCTGGCGTGGCCCGGTCGCGCAGGTCGAGCTTCCTGCCGAGCAGCTCCGCACTGCCTGGACGGAGAGGCTCGCCGCCGTCGCCCGCCCCGCAGGCGCGCTGCCTGGCTGGCGCACCGCGATCGTGCTCGAGGTGACCGACCAGGAGGCCCGCCTCGGCCTGCTCGAGCGCGGGGCGCGCCCGGGCGTGCCGCCGCAGCCGCGCATCCTGCCGCTGCCGATGTCGGAGATGGCGTGGGCACGGAAGGCGCTGCCCGAGAATCGCCTCGGCCCACAGCCGCGCCGTCCCGCCGAAGTGGTCTCGCCGGGCGATGTCGTTCTCGTCGAGGTGCTCGAGGCCGAGCCTGCCATCGCCGCCGCGCGCGGCCGGGCGGCCCGCGCCGCCCTTCCCGAGCGTCTGGCGCTGCGTCAGATGCCGCTCGTCGAGGGTGCGCTCGTCGCGCTCGACCCACACACCGGCCGTGTGCTCGCGCTCTCCGGCGGCTGGAACTTCGAGAGGAGCTGGTTCAACCGCGCCACCCAGGCGAACCGGCAGACCGGCTCGAGCTTCAAGCCCTTCGTCTATCTGGCCGCGCTCGAGCGCAACATGTCGCCGGTGCAGCGGATCCTCGATGCGCCCTTCGTGGTCGACCAGGGCCCCGGGCTCGGGCGTTGGCGTCCGACCAACTACAACGCCGGCGAGTTCGGCGGCCCGACGCCGATGCGCGTCGGCATGGAGAAATCGAAAAACCTGATGACCATCCGGCTTGCCGAGATGGTCGGCCTCGAAGCGGTGGCTTCCGTTGCGGCGCGGACCGGTGTGATCCCCGACATGCAGCGCAGCTACTCGATGGCCCTCGGCGCCGGCGAGACGACGGTCATCCGCATGGCCGCCGGCTTCGCCGCCTTCGTCAATGGCGGGCGCGCCGTGACGCCGACGCTGATCGACACGGTGCAGGACCGGCAGGGCCAGGTGATCTACCGCGCCGACGGCCGCGACTGCACGGGCTGCACCGACGCCCAGCCCTCCGCCGCTCCCCCCGAGGCCCCCGACAACCGCTCCCGTGCGACCGACCCGGCCAGCGCCTTCCAGATGGTCTCGATGCTGCAGGGCGTGATCCAGCGCGGCACCGGCGGACGCGCGGCGATCGACCGGCCGGCTGCTGGCAAGACCGGCACGACGAACGACTTCCTCGATGCCTGGTTCGTCGGCTTCACGCCCGACCTGGTCGCCGCGATCTGGATCGGCTTCGACGAGCCGCAGCCCCTCGGCAACAATGAGGCAGGCGGCGTGGTCGCCGCGCCCGTGTTCTCCGCCTTCATGCGCGAGGCGCTGAAGGGGCGCCCGGCCCTGCCGTTCCGCACGCCGCCCGGGCTCAGGATGGTGCGCGTCAACGCAGAGACGGGCGAGCCCGCCGGTCCGGGCGAGCGCAACGCCATCATGGAAGCCTTCAAGCCCGGCACCGAGCCTGGCGCGGCCGGCGCCGCGGAGGGCGTGCTCTACGGCCTCGGAGCGCAGGCCGGGGCGGACGGCGAGGGCAATGCGCTGCCCTCGCGGCGACCCGCAGCGGCGCTGGACGCGGGGCTTGGCGGGCTGTACTGACGCGGCCCGCATTCCGAGATCGGAGGACAGTGCGCCATGCGCGCCGAGATCGCCGCGCTGAATGAGCAGATCGCCGCTTCGGTGGGTCTGCTGAGGAGGCATCTTTGACTGGGACGAGGCCGTCGTCCGCCTCGAGGAACTGAACGCCCGGGCCGAGGACCCTTCCCTCTGGGAGAAGCCCGACGCCGCGCAGAAGCTGATGCGCGAGCGCAATCGCCTGGCCTCCGCCATCGAAGGCGTGCAGAGGCTCGAGCGTGAGGTCGAGGACGCGATCGGCCTGATCGAGCTTGCCGAGGCGGAGGAGGACGAGGCGACGATCGCCGCCGCGGAGGCCGACCTCCGGCGCCTCGCGGACGAAGCGCGCCGCCGCGAGATCGAGAGCCTCCTGTCCGGCGAGGCCGACGGCAATGACTGCTTCGTCGAGATCAATGCCGGCGCGGGCGGCGTCGATGCGCAGGACTGGGCGGAGATGCTCGCGCGCATGTACATGCGCTGGGCGCAAGCGCATGGCTACAAGGTCGACGTGATCGAGCGCTCCGACGGCGAGCAGGCCGGCATCAAGTCGATGACGCTGCGCGTCGAGGGGCCGAACGCCTATGGCTGGCTGAAGATGGAGAGCGGCGTGCACCGCCTGGTGCGCATCAGCCCGTTCGATTCGAACGCACGGCGCCAGACCTCCTTCGCCTCGGTCGGCGTCTCGCCCGTCGTCGACGACACGATCGCGATCGACATCCGCGACGCCGATCTCGAGGTGGAGACGATGCGCTCCTCCGGCGCGGGCGGGCAGAACGTGAACAAGGTCGAGAGCAAGGTGCGCATGAAGCACGTGCCGACCGGCATCGTCGTCGAGAGCAGCCAGGAGCGCAGCCAGCACCAGAACCGTGCCATCGCGATGGACATGCTGCGCGCCCGCCTCTACGAGCTCGAGCTACAGAAGCGCGAGCAGGCGGCGCAGGCCGCAGCGCCCGTGAAGACAGAGATCGGCTGGGGCCACCAGATCCGCAGCTACGTCCTGCAGCCCTATCAGATGGTCAAGGACCTGCGGACGGGGGTCGAGAAGGGCACGCCGGACGCCGTGCTCGACGGGGATCTCGACGACTTCATGTCGGCCGCGCTCGCGCAGCGCGTCAACAGCACACGGTCGGAGGCGAGCGCCCAGGCCGAGCGCTGAGCGCTCACCAGCCGCTCCACCGTTCAGTCCATCACTTCGGATCACGCGCGATCACGATCGGTCGCGCGACCACGATTGATTCACGTTCCGGTCGCTAGGAGTGTCTCGCGACACCATTGCAGCGCCGGAGAACGATGATGATCCGCCCCGAAGATGGTTACCGCCCCGGGGCGGTGCCTGAGACGCTCCTTTCCTCGCTCGGCCAGGGCATCAACCTGCAGGGCTGGACGCTCTGGTCCGAACCCGTGCTCTCGCTCGCGGAGATGCAGCGGCTGAAGGATGACGGGTTCGACCACGTGCGCATCTACTTCGATGCGCGCGCGACCGACGGCAATCTCGCCGACTATCCGGCGGAGCTCGAGCGCGATTGGCTGATCGCCAAGGCCGACGCCACCATCGCCAACGCGCTCGCCGCCGGGCTCGGCGTGGTCGTCGCGCCGACCTCGACCATCCGTGCCGAGGACGTGCCCGAGATGACGGAGGCGCATGTCGCGGCGATCGGCGCCTACGCGGCGCATGTCACGGCGAAGTTCGGCACGGAACGGATCGTCATCGAGACGACCAACGAGCCCTCCTTCCCCTCGCAGGCGGAATGGTCCGCCCTCGAGGCGCGGCTGATCGCGGCGATCCGTGAGGCCTCGCCCGACATGACGATCATGACCGCGGCAAACCTCATCTCGGGCGGGTCATGGTCGCAACAGGGCGGATTGCAGGACAGCGTTGCCTATCGCGACGACAACCTCCTCTATTCCGTGCACACCTACTTCCCGACGGTGTTCACCAACCAGACCGCCGGCGTCTCCCACTGGCCGTCGAGCCCCGAGCTCGTCGGATCGTCTCCCGGCGGCGTCGTCGGCTGGTACTACGGCGACAGCGTCAGCAGCGGCGCGGCGCTGAAATCGACCATCGATGCCTTCGCGCGCGTGGCGGACGCGCGCGGCATGACGCTGCATATCGGCGAGTTCGGCGTCCTTGCCTCCGCGCCGGAGGCCTCGCGGCTCGCCTATTTCGCTGCCGTGACGGAGGGGTTCGAGCGCCACGGCCTCGGCTGGACCGCTTGGCAGACGCACGGGCTCTACGGTCTCTACGAGCGCACGGAGAGCGGCCTCTCGCCGATCGACCCCGCGCTGCGCGAGGCGCTCGGGATTGCCGGCTCGAGAGGCGACGATCCGCTCACGCTGACCTTTGCGGCCGGCTCGACGCAGGATCTCTGGCGGGCATGGACCGGCGCAGCGTTCGAACCAGCCGCCGGCACGTCGCGCACCCTCGGCACGGCCGAGCTGGGCGCGGCGGCAACGCAAGGCGCCTCCGTCTCGGTTCTGCATGACGCCTCGGGTGGGCTCACCGTGCGCAACCTCGGCGCCTGGCTCTCCGTGCGGAATGTCGGCGTCGAGGATGACGGGGCGGGCCGCGTCACGCTCCGCGGCTTCGAGCGCGCCTGGGTCGATCTCGGCAAGGGCGGCGCCTCGACCGTCGCCGTCGAGGCGATGCACCACAGGATCATGACCGGCGACGGCGCGGACGGCATCACCGTCACGGCCTTCTCGCCCGTGACGGCGAATGTCGGCGGCACCGGATACATCAGCAGCGGCGCGGGCGACGACGTGATCACGCTCGGCGTCGCGCGCACCGCCGCCAACATGGGCCTCGTCAGCGCGAGCTACGAGGTGTGGGCCGGTGCGGGCAACGACCGCATCGTCATCGGCGGCGGGCTGAACGGGCTGTTCTCCGGCGGCAGCGGCGATGACTGGATCGTCTCGGGAACAGGCAACGAGGACCTGCGCGGCGATGTCGGCATCGACACGGTGGAACTGCCCGGTCCCCGCTCCGCCTGGAGCTTCGCTCTGAAGGAGGATTCCGCCGGCCGCTACCTCGAGGCGGTGGGGCCTGGCGGAACCGACAAGCTTCGTGGGTTCGAGCACGTGCTGTTCGGAGACGGAACGGTCGCGCGCTTCGGCGAGTTGTGGGGAGATCGTGCGCCGGAGGGCGTCACCGTCTCGACCGAGGCGCTCGCGCCCGGCGAGGTCGCGCGCGCCCGTGCGGTCGACCCCGAAGGCCGGCCGCTCACCTTCTTCCTCTCCGACACGACCGGCGGCCGGTTCGCGATCGATCCCTACAGCGGCATCGTCACGCTTCGCCCCGGCGCTCCCGTGCATGTGGGCGAAAGCCACCGCATCGGCCTAGGCGTGGTGGACGAAGCCGGCAACATCACCGGCGCGATGCTGCGGGTCGTCGTGCCGGACGGCCTCGCTGCGCCGACGCCCGGCACGCCGGCGGCGAGCGTCGTGACGTTCTCCAACGGCCGGGCGGCGGATGGTTTCAGCCAGGTGCGGACGCCTGGCTGGACAGGGGAGGTGGCCGCCGGAAGCGACGTGACCCTCACCGGCGCTGCTCTGTCGCTTCCTGGAACGCCGTCCGGCGCGCGCGTATCCCTCAGCGCCGATGCCGCGGGTGCGACGTCGATCGTGCTCGCCTCCGACTGGAACGGCCTGAAGAACGTGTTCGTCCGTGACCCCGACGGCGGCAGGCTCGTCGTCGCGAACTTCGTCAGCGTCGATGTCGAGGCGACGGGAGGCGCGCCGCTGTCGCTGGGCGTGACCGACGCCAAGCGTGGCACGATCCGCACCGGCGCGGGCGACGACGTGATCTGGATCGATGCGGTTGCCAACTCGGCGGACGGCGCGCGCTTCTCGATCGACACAGGCGTGGGCGACGACAGGATTACGCTGACCTCCGCCTCCGCCTGGACCAGCGCGGTGATCGATGCGGGCGCGGGAGACGACGTGATCGCATCCGGCCCGGGCAATGACGTGATCATCGGCGGTGCGGGCATCGATACCGTCCAGCTCTCCGGCCTCCATGGCGAGACGCGCTTCACCGCGGGAAGCGATGCCTCGGGCCGCTTCATCCGCGCCGTGGGGCCCGACGGCACCGACATCCTCAGCGGCGTCGAGCATGTCGTGTTCGCCGATGGCGCGCGCCATCGGGCGAGCGAGCTCGCGGGGATCGCCGCAACGGCTGCGATCGCGATCGGCGCGGGCGGCGGCCCCGGCGTGCTCGGCATCGCCCGCGCCGAGGGGGCGACGGAGACGACAGGCTTCACCTGGGCGCTCGCGGAGGCCGCATCGTCGCCCTTCGTCATCGACGCCACGACGGGCGCGATCAGCCTCAAGCCCGGAACGACGCTGCCGGACGAGGCCGTCCTCCCGCTCGACCTAGTGGTGACGGACCCGTGGGGTAATGTGCTCCAAGCGCAGGTCGCGCTCACGCTCGGGCCACAGCCCACCACCGTCACCCTCACGAACACCATGGCCGGAACTGCGATGCCGGGAGGGGCCGGCGCATGGACGGGAGAGGCGAGGGCGGCGCGCGAGCTCACGGCCACCGATCTCGCCGCGCTTGCCGATGTGCCGGCCGATGCGCGCGTGCTGGTCTCGGGTGATGGGGCGGGCGGCACCGAGGTGGTCGTGTTGTCCGCATGGAACAGCATCAAGAACGTCCTCGTCGCACATGATGCGGGCGGGGCGGTTCGCATCGCCAATGCCGTGCATGTCGGCTTCGTCGGCGGCGAGGCCGCGACCGCACTCAATGTCACCGGGGCGAAGCGGGCAGAGCTCGCCACCGGCGCAGGCGACGATGTCGTCACCGTCGAGGCCTGTGCCAACAACGCCGATGGCGGCGCGGCGATCCTCGTCTCCGCCGGCGCGGGGAATGACCGCGTGACGGTGCACGGCCACGGCGCCATCACCACAGGGCGGCTCGAAGGCGGCGCGGGTGACGACGTGCTCGTCTTCACCGGCGGCGGCGGTGCTGTGCTCGATGGCGGGCCGGGCGCGGACGGGATGGAGGGAGGATCCGGCCGCGACACGTTCATCCTGCGGCCGGGCGAAATGCAGGGCGACGTCATCCTCGGCTTCGCCGGCGCGGGCGGCCAGGGCGGAGACTGGCTCGTGCTCGAGGGGTTCGGTGCGGGCGCGACGCTCACGCACCAGGGCGAGGGGCTCTGGCGCGTGAGCTACGTGCAGGGCGGGGTGGCGATGTCGGAGAGCTTCACGATCGCTGGCGTCACCACGCTCGGGGCGGATGACCTGGTGTGGGCGTGAGGCTCAGCCGAGCGCCTTCGCCGCGGCGAGCACCTCTGCGGCGTGGCCGTCCACCTTCACCCTCTTCCAGGCCCTGGCGATGCGGCCTTCCTTGTCGACGAGGAAGGTCGAGCGCAGCAGGCCGATCGAGCGCCGGCCCATGAACACCTTCTCGCCCCAGGCGCCATAGCCCTGCGCGGTGGCGTTCTCCGGGTCGGAGGCGAGGGGGAAGGACAGCTTGTATTTGGCCGCGAACTTCTCGAGCGCGGGCATCGCATCCCTGGAGATGCCGATCACGTCGAGGCCGAGCCCCTTGAACTGCGTCAGCGCCTCGTTGAAGTCGCAAGCCTCGGTGGTGCAGCCGGGCGTGTCGGCCTTCGGGTAGAAGTAGACGACGAAGGGCTTGCCCTTCAGCGCCTCGCTCGAGGCGGTGCGGCCGCCCGTTGCGGGAAGCGAGAAGGCGGGTGCGCGGTCACCCTCCGCGGGGCCGGCGCCAGGGGGCGGCGCGGCGGCGGGCTTCGCGGCCTTCGCCGGTGACTTCGCTGCCGGTGACTTCGCTGCCGATGCCTTCGCTGGCAATGCTATCGCTGCCGATGCCTTGGCCGGCATGGGCTTTGCCCCGGCAGGCTTGGCCGGTTTCGCAGCCGCTGTTCCAGCTGCGGGCTTGGCGTCCGGCTTCTTCGCCGGCGCGAGCTTGGCGGTCGTCTTCTTCGTTGCGGTGTTTGCTGGCTTCGTCGCCATCGTGCTGTTCCCTGTCGGCGGAACGGACCCGTCCGTTCCGTCTCATCATCATTGCGCCGCCGTTGGCTGCCCGACATGGCGGAGGAAGGCGGCGCGCACCTCCGCCGCGCACGCGCTGATCTGGGCGGTGACCTGGGCGAGGTCAACCACGCCGGCGGCCCGCGCGATCGCATCCGCGACGGGGCGCGGCAGGTCGGCCTCCGCGCGCGGCTTGCCGATGGTCAGCCGCAACAGGCCCTGCACGGTGCGGTAGAGGCGCGAGGCGCGCATCAGCGCCGCATGCTCGGCCTCGGCGAGCACCCCCGCCGCCGCGAGCCGGTCAAGCGCCTCGACCGTTCCGGTTGCGAGAACCGAAAGGTTGTCCGGCGCGTGGATCAACTGCAGCACCTGGGCGACGAACTCGAGCTCGAGCAGCCCGCCCTCCCGGTACTTCACGTCGAGCGGCCCGAACGGGGCGAGGTCGCGCGCGATGCGCCCGCGCAGCGCGGCGGCGTCGGCGCGCAGCTTGTCCGGGTCACGCCGGCGGGTCAGCGCGGCGCGGATCGCCGCGGCCACGCGCT
>NZ_VFAC01000065.1 GCF_007644105.1 Elioraea rosea
ATCACGGCATGGCGCGCTCGCTCGCGCTCGGCGCGGAGGCGGCCCAGGGCGCGGGCGATACCGCCGGCGCTGGCGATCTCTGGCTTCGTGCTGGCCGAAGCGCCGCAGCGGAAGGCAATCTCCGCGATGCGCGCAGCTGGCTCGCCGCGGCCGAGGCGGCCGGAGCGAGGGCGGGTGACCAGGGCCTCGCGCGCGGCGCCCGCGAGGCGCTCGCCGCCCTTCCCCGGCCCGATCCCGTCAGGCGTTGAACGGCCAGGCGGCGCCCGACGTCGCGACGATCTTGCCGGGGTTCATGATGTCATCGGGGTCGAGCGCGCGCTTGACCGCCCGCATCACCTCGAGCGCCTCGCCATGCTCGGCGACGAGGAAGGGCATCTTGCCGTAGCCGATGCCATGCTCGCCCGAGCAGGTGCCGTCCATCGCCAACGCCCGCATCACGAGCCGATCATTCGCCGCGGCCGCCGCGGCCATCTCGTCTGGGTTGTCCGGGTCGACAAGGAAGACGAGATGGAAGTTGCCGTCGCCCGCATGGCCTACGAGCGGAGCAAGCAGCCCATGCTCGGCGAGGTCGGCCTTGGTCTCAAGAACGCACTCGGCGAGTCGCGAGATCGGCACGCAGGCATCCGTCGGCCAGCCCTTGCAGCCGGGGCGAAGCGCGAGCGCGGCGTAGTACGCTTCGTGGCGGGCCTGCCAGAGCCGCGAACGATCCTCCGCCGCATGCGCGAAGGCGAACGATCCGCCGCCGTGATGATCTGCGATCGCACCGACCGTGGCGATCTGCTCCTCCACGGCGGCGTCGGTGCCGTGGAATTCGAGGAACAGCGTCGGCGCCACTGGGTAAGAGAGCTTGGAGTAGCGGTTGCAGGCGTCCATCTGCACCTCGTCGAGCAACTCGATCCGCGCGAGCGGCACCTGCGCCTGGATCGTGTCGATGACGGTCGAGACGGCAGCCTTCATGTCGGGGAACGAGCAGACGGCGGAGGCGATCCGCTCGGGCACGCCGTGCAGGCGGAGCGTGACGGAGACGATCACGCCGAGCGTGCCCTCGGCGCCGACGAAGAGGCGCGTCAGGTCGTAGCCGGAGGCGGATTTCCGGGCCCGCCGGGCCGTTCGGATGAGCCGCCCGTCGGCGAGAACCACCTCGAGGCCGAGCACGGCCTCGCGCATCGTGCCGTAGCGCACCGCGTTGGTGCCCGAGGCGCGCGTCGAGGCCATGCCGCCGAGCGAGGCATCAGCGCCCGGGTCGATCGGGAAGAACAGGCCGGTGTCGCGCAGATGGGCGTTGAGCTGCTTGCGCGTCACGCCTGGCTCGACCGTCACGTCCATGTCCTCGGGCGACAGGCGGAGGATGCGGTTCATGCGCGAGACATCGAGCGAGATGCCGCCGCGCAGGGCCGCGACATGGCCCTCGAGGCTCGTGCCGGTTCCGAACGGGATGACGGGCACGCGGTGCTCGGCGCAGGCGCGGATGACGGCCTGCACATCCTCGACGCTCTCGGCGAACACCACCGCATCGGGCGGCGCCGAGGCGTGCCAGGACTCGTCCCGCCCGTGCTGGTCGCGAATCGCGGCGGCGGTCGAGAGACGGGCGCCAAATCGTGGGGCGAGCGCGGCGAGAACGGCATCGCGGCGCGCAGGATCGAGCGGCGTGACAGGGGCGGCGGCGGCCATGGCGGCGTCCACTGGTGTTGGCGGCAAGCATTCGATGCTAGGCCGGAGGCTCCGGCGACGCCACACTGCGCGCCGGGAGCCGGGAACCGGGTGTCACGCCGCGCCGGGCGGGTGTGCCGGACGCGGCATGGAGAGGGATGCTGCGCGCATCGGAACCGCGAGCGTGGATGCTGCGCCTGTCGCTGGCCGGAGCCCTCGCCGGTCTCGTGGCCTCGCCCGCTTCCGCCCAGGCGCCGCTGGCAGCGCCCCCCGGCACGCCCGTGCCCCGGATGCTGCCGCAGCCGCAGCTCCCCACGGTCGCCCCCGAGCCGGCACCTGGCCTGCCTGCAGAAGCGGGCGCCGCGCCGCAGGGCGCCGTCTCGGTCGCCACCGCCGCCGTCACCGGGGCGACGGTGTTTCCGGCGTCCCGCCTCTCCCCGTTCCTCGAAGGGCTCACGGGACCCGAAGTGCCCGTCGCGCACATCGTCTCTGCGCGTGACCGGCTCCTCGCCCTCTATCGCGAGCAGGGCTACGTGTTCTCGGCCGTGCGCGCCGAGCTCGCCCCAGGCCCCGCGGGTGCCACGCTCATGCTCGCAGTGACGGAGGGGCATATCAGCGAGGTGCTTCTCGACGGCGACATCGGCCCCGCCGGCGTGCAGGTGCTGCGCTTCCTCCGCCCGTTGACGGCGCTTCGGCCGATCGACATCGCCTCGCTCGAGCGGCAGCTCCTGCTCGTGCAAGACATTCCCGGCGTCGCGGTGCGCGCGGTGCTTCGGCCGGGAACCGGCGAGCCAGGCGCGCTGCAGCTGGTGGCACAGGTGAGCCGCGCTGCGTTCGACGGCTTCCTCAACGCCGACAACCGTGCCCCGATCTTCGCCGGCCCCGAGCAGGTGATCGGCGTGTTCGGCGCCAACAGCTTCACCTCTCTCGGCGAACGCGTGGAGGTGCTCGGCTACACTGCCTCGGGCGCGTCGCTCCGCTTCGCCCAGGGCGCGTTCGAGACATTCCTCGGCGCCTCCGGCCTGAAGCTCCGCGCCTATGTCGGCGGCGGCGATTCGAAGCCCCTGCTCGAGCTTCGCCGCCTCGGCTATGCCGGCACGACGCGGGTGTTCGGCGCCTCGCTCTCCTATCCGCTGATCCGCCGCCGCCCCTACAGCCTCTACGCGCTCGCGCTGTTCGACGCATACGACAACAAGATCGAGACGGGGCCCGCCGATGCGCAGGAGCGGGTGAGCGACGACCAGCTCAGGATGGTGCGTCTCGGGCTCGACGGCATCGCCCGTGACACCTTCGCCGGAAGCGCGCGGCCGGCGACGAACACGGCCTCCGTGCGCGTGACGCAGGGGCTGCGCGGCTTCGGCGCAAAGGAGAACAGCAACCCGATCCCCGGCCGGCAGGGCAGCCGGGTGGACTTTTTCAAGATCACAGGCGAGGTCTCGCGCAACCAGACGCTGGTCGCCTTCGGCGAGGCGAGCTCCATCTCGCTTCTCGGCACTGCCGGGTTCCAGTGGACGCGGGACGTGCTGCCGCCCTCCGAGAAGTACTTCCTCGGCGGGGTGCGCTTCGGCAGAGGCTACTACAACGGCGAGATCACCGGCGACAGCGCCTTCGGGGCAAGCGTGGAGCTTCAGTTCACCAGCCTCGCCCACGCCTCGCTTCCCGATGCGACGCGGCCGATCGGCTACCAGTTCTACGGCTTCTACGACTACGGTCAGACCTTCGAGCGCCTGAACGACGACCTCAACCGGCGCATCTCCTCCTTCGGCGGCGGCGTGCGCGTGACGCTGACCGATTCCGTCCAGTTCGCTTTCGAGGCGGCGAGGCGCCTGCAGCGTGACCCGCAGCGCACGCAGGACGAGGACGAGGAACTGAAGCGCTGGGCCGGGTATTGGACGCTGCTCCTGCGCTTCTAGGGCTGGACCCTGATGCGTGGTTTCCTTGCACCGGCAGGGCCGGAATGGTTTCCTGCCAGCGAGCCGCACAGGCGGCGTGGCATGGGGCAATCAGGCAGCCGGGAGGACATGGCGCTGGGCACAACGGGCAGCGTGCTGAGGCGGATCGGCGGCGGAACATCGGTGCGCGCCCTGCTGCTCGCCTCCATCGCCGCGGCCGGGATCGCGCCGAGACAGGCAGCTGCGCAGGCACCACCGGTGATGCCGCGCGGCGGGCAGGTCGTCGGCGGCTCCGCCACCATCGCCGCCCCCTCGCCCGACCAGCTCCGCATCACCCAGACCACGCAGCGCGCGGCCATCGACTGGCAGAGCTTCTCCGTGGGCCAGGGCGGGCATGTGCAGTTCCAGCAGCCGAACGCGTCTGCCATCGCGCTGAACCGCGTCACCGGACCCGATGCGTCGGTGATCGCGGGCCGCATCTCGGCCAACGGCCAGGTCGCGATCGTCAACCAGTCAGGCGTGGTGTTCACGCCGACCGCGCGGGTCGATGCCGCCTCAATCGTCGCGTCCGCCGCCGGCATCTCGAACGAAAACTTCATGGCCGGGAGGATGCAGTTCGACCAGCCCGCCAGGCCCGGCGCCCGCGTGGTCAACGAGGGGCGAATCACCGTCGCCCAGGGTGGGCTCGCGGCGCTCGTGGCACCCGAGGCAGCGAACCGCGGAACAATCGAGGCGCGGCTCGGCCGCGTCGTGATCGGCGGGGCGGAGACCTATGCGCTCGACCTGCACGGCGACGGGCTGCTCTCGATCGAGGTGAACCGCCCGAGCACGGTGACGGGCAGGCCTGCGGCCTCCAACACCGGAACGATCGCCGCAGAGGGCGGGACGGTGCTGATCACGGCGGAAGCAGCGAGCGCGCTGGTGCAGGGGCTGGTCGAAGCCGGTGGCACGGTGGCCGCACGTGAGGGCGGTCGGGTCACGGTCGCGGCCCGCGACGGCGAGGCACGCGTGAGCGGCACGATCGACGTCGCCTCCTCCACCGCACGCGGCGGCGAGATCACCGTCACAGGCCGCCAGGCGACCGTGGCGCAGGGCGCGCGCCTCGATGCCTCCGGGGCGACGGGCGGAGGACGCATCCGTGTCGGCGGTGACGTCCAGGGCGGCGGCACCACGCCGCGCGCCGAGCGAAGCGTGGTCGCGCAGGGTGCGACGATCCGCGCCGACGCGACCGATGCCGGCCCCGGCGGAAGCGTCGTCGTGTGGGCAGATGATGCGGCGTTCGTGCATGGCACGATCACCGCCCGCGGCGGCCCGCACGGAGGCGATGGGGGCTTCGTCGAGACATCGGGCCGGCGTGCCCTCGGTCTGGCCGGCGTGAGCATCGACACCTCCGCCCCGCGGGGCGCCACCGGAACGTGGCTGATCGACCCCGAGGACCTCATCATCGGCCCGGGGCCCGGAACGGCCGTGATCGACCCGGTCAGTCTGGCGGCAGGTCTGGCCATCAACAATGTCGGTCTGCTCACCGGCGACGGAGAGGGCGGCACGGGTCGCATCAGCGTGACCGGCGCCGTAACCTGGACCAGCAGCAACACGCTCACCCTGACCGCTGCCGGCGGCATCGTGATCGACGCACCGATCACAGCAGCGACGGGCCGGCTTGTGCTCTCGGCCGGAGCGGGCGAAACGATCACCCAGTCCGCTCTGGGCGCCATCTCCGTCGCCTCACTTGAGGCGAGCGCGCCAGCGGGGATCGCGCTCGGCAATGCCGCCAACGCGCTCCCGCTCGTCACGGGCCTCGCGAGCAGCGGTGGGCCGATCACGCTTGCGAGCAGCGTCGCGATGACGCTCGGCGCAGCCGTCACCGGTCCGAGCGATGTCTCTCTCTCGGCCCCCTCGCTGACGACCGGGGCGGTGACCGTCGGGGCCGGGCGCACGCTGTCGCTGACGGCCGATACGCTTTCGCTTTCGGGCGACCTCTCCGCCTCAGGCGGCCGCGTCGCCTTCGCACCCTTCACCGCAGGCACAGACGTGTCGCTCGGCGGTGCGGGCGGCGGCGGCCTCGCGATCACCGATGCCGTGATCGCCCGCGTCAGCACCGGAACCGGCACGTTGCAGATCGGCAACGGCACCGGAACGGGTGCGATTACCGTCGCCGATGCGGTGACCATCGAGGCGCCGCAGGCAACCGGCCTCGACCTGCGTGCCGGCGGCGCGGTGACGCAGGCGGGCCGGCTCTCGGTATCGCGGCTCTCGGCGAGTGGCACGAGCGTCACCCTCACCGATCCGGAGAATGCGATCACGAGCCTCGGCACGTCGGCGACGAGCACCGGTGCCTTCAGCCTCTCGGCCAAGGTTCCGGGAGACGCGGCGCTCCTCGTCAACGGTGCGGTCTCCTCGGCCGATGCGGTCTCGATCCAGGCCGTCTCAGGCGGGATCGACCTCCGCGCAGCGCTGTCTGCAGCAACGCAGACGAGCCTTACCGCCGCGGGAAGCATCACCCAGAATGCTGCCGGAAGGATCACCGCACCGTCGCTCAGCCTCGCCGTCACCGGCGCGGGCTCGGCGGTGGCGCTGGCGACGGCCGCGAACGCGGTGCCCCGGCTGGCCGGCGCGAGCATCGGCGCGGGCGGCGGCGACTTCGCGTTCCGGACAACCACCGCGTTGGACGTCGGCGGCGCCGTCACCGTTCCGGGCGCCGCGAGCATGACGGCGGGTGGCGAGCTCTCCCAAAGCGCAGGGATCACCGCGACCTCGCTGACCGTGAGCGCGGGAAGCGACGGGCTGGCGCTCGACCATGCCGCCAACGCCTTCGGAACGCTTGCGGGTGCGTCCGCCGCCGGGGGGCAGATCGTCGTGCTCAGCGCGTCCGACCTCGCCGTCACCGGCGCGGTCTCGGGCAGCACCGTCTGGCTCGAGAGCACCGGCGCTGCGGTGACGACGACCCTCGCCGCCCCCGTCACCGCGACGACCGGCGCGGCGGTGATCGAGGCCTCCGGCGCGGTCAGCCTGGCGGCCTCCGTCTCTGGCGCTGCCGGCGTCTCCATCGAAGGCGCGACGGTCAGCACCGCCTCTCTCGCCTCCTCTGCCGGCGACATTGGCGTCACGGCTGGCACATCCGCGTCCATCGGCTCCGCTTCCGCCGCGGGAGGCTTCTCGATCATGGCGCCGACCGTCTCGCTCGGCCCTGCCGCAGCAGGCGCCGGTCGGACGATCACGCTCGAAGCCGATTCCCTCACCGCCACCGGAACGCTGACGGCTGCTGGCGGTACCATCGCTGTCCGGCCGATGACCTCGGGCAGGACCGTCACGCTCGGCGGTGCGGGCGGCGGGCTCGTCCTGCCAGGCAGCTTCATCGGCTTCGTCAACGCAGGCGCCGGAACCCTCTCCGTCGGCTCGGCAGACACGGGCGCGATCGCGATCGCCGGTCCCGTCGATCTCACAGGGCGTGCGGGGCGGCTCGAACTCACCTCCGGGGCCGGCGTGAGCCAGTCGGCCTCCCTGGCCGTATCGCGCCTGCAGGTCGATGCGGATGGCCCGATCGCGCTCGGGCTCGGCGCGAACACCATCGCCACGGTGGACGGCGCGCGCGGCACCGGCGCCATCGCCATCGCCAGCACCTCGTCGCTCACGATCGAGGGCACGGTTTCCGGAACCGGCATCTCGCTCACCTCCGGCGGCGGCATCGCGATCGACGCTCCGGTCGATGCCGGTGCCGGCACGCTCACCCTCTCCGCGCAGACGGCGGTGACGCAGAGCGCCCAGGGCGTGGTGACGGCGGCGAGGCTTACCGGAACCGCAGGCACGCTCGCGCTCGATGACGCAGCCAATGCCATCGGGCAGCTCGCGAGCTTCTCAGCCACCGCCGACGACCTGGCCCTCTCGGTCACCGGCCCGCTGTCGCTTGCCGGCACGATCTCCGCGCAAGGAGTGCTCACCCTCGAAGCGGGCGGTGCGATCGCGGCCGATCCCGGCACCAGCCTTGCCGCAGCGCGCCTCGCAGGCAGCGCCGCGGGCGGCGCCGATCTCGGTTCGGTCGCACATGCGATCGCGACATTCGGCGGCTGGTCCGATGCAGCGGGCGGCTTCGCGATGCACGTCGCCGGCCCACTCCAGATCGCCGGTGACATCACCCTCGCAGGCCCGCTTTCTCTCACCGCGGGCGGGGAGATCACGCAGCAGGGTGGAACCTCCGTCACCGCCGCATCGCTCGCCGGCGGAAGCATCGGTGGTACGGTGCTCGCCAATGCCGGCAACGCGATCGGCGGCATCGGAGGCTGGTCGGACGCCACGGGTGACCTCACCGTCGCGACAACCACCGGGCTCGACATCACGGGTGCGATCGGAATAGCGGGCACGCTCGATCTTGCAGCGGCTTCGATCACCCAGGCGGCCGCCGCACCGATCACCGCACCGCGGGTCACGGCGGAAGCACCTGGTGGCCTCGTGCTCGACGCCCCAGGCAACAGCATCGGGGAGTTCGGCGCGGTCGCGGCATCGTCAGGCGATGTCCGGCTTGCGACGACGCTGCCGCTCCGGCTGCTCGGCCCTGCAGAAGCGGCCGGGACGCTCGCCCTTTCCTCGGGCGGCACGATCACCCAGTCCGCGCCGGTGAAGGCGGGACGGCTCGAAGCCTCCGCGACGGGCGGCATCATCCTTGCCGATCCTGCCAACGAGATCGCCTCGACGGGCGATGTGACCAATGCCGGCGCCGGCACGGTGACGCTGCGCACAGCGACGGACCTTGCCATCGATGGGCGCCTGGCCACGCCCGGCGCGCTCCTGCTGACCGTGGCCGGCGCGATCACCGAGGGGGCAGCCGGCGCGGTGGAGGCGGCAACGCTGTCTGGCACCTCCACCGGCGGAGCAACGCTCGGGCGGGCGGCGAACCGTGTCGGCACCCTCGAGGGCTGGACCAACACCGGCGGCGGCGGCTTCACCTTCGCCTCGACCGGGGCGCTCACGGTCGCCGGCCCGGTGAACGCCGGCGCAGGCGTGCTTTCGCTGAACACGCAGGGCGGGCCGATCACCCTCGCCGCGAACCTCACCACCACGGGGCCGGCGGGGATCCGTGTCGTCTCCGGCACCACATTGACGGCCGGCGATCATGTGTATGCCGCGCCGATCATCGAATTCCGCGCCCTGTCCGCCGGGACGCCCGTCACCATCCAGGCAGGCGAGTTCCGGGCGAGCGACCGCGTCGTGCTCGCAGCGACCGGAAGCATCACCTTCGAGGGGTCGACACGCATCGTTCCGCTCGCCGAAGGCAACCGCCCGGCCGTGGTGATCTCCGTCCGCAACGGCAACGAGCCGACGGATGCCACCCGCGTCCGTCCCGACCAGGCGGGCCTCGCCGATCTCGCGCAGTTCACGCAGATCGAGAGCTTCCCGCTGCCCACCGGAGGTTCTGCCAACACACTCGCCCTGGGGAGCAGCTCTCTCATCGCGCCGACCTCGCCGCTGTTCCTGCTGCTCGATCGCGGCAGCGCAACGGGGACGATCGACGTCGCCCGCCTCGGCCTCGTCATCTTCGGCGGCTCGACCGACCTTTCGGGCTGCGTCGCAGGCGTGTGCGGCGCGAACGCCGCGAGCCTCGGGCGTACGACCGACCCCTCCGCCCTCGCCCGGCTGAACAACTGCCCGGTCTCGAGCCCGAACTGCTTCACTCTGCCGACGACGGTGACCTACACCGACCCGCAGCCGCGCGAGCTGCCGACGATCGTCGCCGAGCGGCGCGGCAGCGAGATCGACCTGCCGCTCAGCGACGTGGCGGAAGAGGAGGAGTGATCCGCCGCGCCGTCATCGTGTTCGCCGCCGCGCTCGCGGGCTGCGACGTGCCCCCGCCCGAGGCCTACCTCACCGGCGGCCGCGGCCCTGTCGCTGCAGCGGCGCGCCCGGCCGGTGCGAACGTGCTCGGCGAGCGCTGCGTGGTGCAGCCCGTCCGGCGCCGTGAGGCCGACCCGGAGGACGCACGGGTGTACGAGCTCTTCTGCGGCGCGTGGCAGCAGCCTGCCGCGCGGCTGCTCGTCGCCACCACCGGCGATCTCGATGGTCTCACCGCCTCGGGGGCCTGGCGGCGCGGTCTCGACCAGCGCGCGGCCTGCGGCACCGCACGGCCGACCACGATCGGAACCGGCGCGGAGGCGCGGCTGTTCGACTGCACACGCCGCTCCGGCGGCTGGCCGCATGTCGCACTTCTCGCACGGGTCGGCGGCGAGACGGTGATGGCCGATGGCGTGCTGCCCGCCCTTCCGGCGATCGAGACGGCAGCGTCGGTCGTGACTGGCAGCGCGCCGGCCGGCGCGCAGGGCTCGGCGCGGTCGGCGGCGCTCGCGCTCGCCTCGCAGAGGCTCGCGACGGAAAGCTTCTCCTCCAACGACATCAGCCAGTTCGAGGAGCTGATGCGGCTCGGCAACGCGCTGAACCAGGCAGAGAACTTCGCCGAGGCAGAGAACGCCTACCGCGCCGCCCTCGCGCTGCACGAGCGGGTGCTCGGCCCCGGGAACCCGGGAAGCATCGGCGCTGCGATGGCGCTCGCGCTTCAGCTCTCGAACCAGGGGCGCATCCTCGAGGCCGATGCGCTGTTCGCCCGCGCCGAGGCGCTCGCACCCTCGAGCCCGGACCCGCTCCTGGCGGGGCGGTTGCTGCACTACCGCGCCATGCATGCCGGCAACCAACGCAACGATCGCGAGGCGGAACGGCTGATCCTGCGTGCCGAGGCGGCGCTGCGCGAGCAGGTGCCGGAAACCGTCCGCGCCTCGCGCGCGCGGGGCGGCGCCGTCGGCCTTGCCGAGCCCGCGCTGGCCGACCGTGCCCTGCTCGCCGATGCCGCCGCGCTGCAGGCCCTCGCGGCCTATATCGAGGCCCGCCGCTACCATGCCGTGACGCTGCGACGGCTTGGCCGGACGGTGGCGGCGGAGGAGGCGTCGCGCGAAGCCCGCGCGCTCGCCAGCGCCTTCGCCACGGACAGCCCCGTTCTCGCCGCCCGCGCCGCGCGAACGGAAGGCGATGCGGCCAAGAGTGCGGGGAATGAGGAACGGGCGGCCGTGCTGTTCTCGGAAAGCGCGCGCCTGTTCGCCCGCTCCGTGCCCGACGAACGGCCCGTCGCGCTCGCGCGGTTCCGTGCCGGTGCGGCACTTGCCGCCACCGGGCAGCTTCGGGAAGCGCTCGCCCAGTTCCGCGAAGGCGCGCGCATCCTCGGTGAACGCCGCCTCGGCCTCTCGGCCGACGCCGTGATGCCCTATCTCGACACGCTGTCGGAGGAAGCGGCCGCGGCACGTGACCCGGCGCCGTTCGCAGAGGAGATGTTCGCAGCCGCCCAGCTCATCCGCGGCGGCATCACCGCGCGGCTGATCGCGCAGGCCACGGCCCGGCTCGGCGCTGCCGGCGGAAGTGCCGCCGGTGCAGCGATCCGCAGGCTCCAGGATGCGGAGGAACGGCTCGCCGCACTCTACGCGCAGCGCGACGCCGCGGCAGATGAAGGCCGCGAGCCGACAGCACTCGCCGTGCTCGACCGTGAGATCGCTTCCGCGCAGGGCGTGCGTGCCGCGGCGGAGGAGGAGGTGCAGGCCGCCGCACCGGGCTACAGGCAGCTCGTTCTCGGCGCGACCACGGCGGAGGCCGCGCGCGCGCGGCTCGGCGAAGGCGAGGCCCTCGCGCTCATCGTCGCGGGCGAGCGCGGCGGCCACACGGTCCTGCTCGACCGTGCCGGCATCGCAACGGGCCGGATCGCCGCGGGAGAGGCAGCGCTCGGCGAACTTGTCGGCCGCGTGCGCGCCTCGGCCGAGCTTCGCTTCGACGCGCCAGGCGGCGCGCCCCGGTTGCCGGAGTTCGACGGCGAGGCAGCGCATACTCTGTGGCAGGCCCTGTTCGGCCCGCTCTCGGGGCGGATTGCCGCAGCACGCGCGCTCGTCGTCGTTCCCTCTGGCGCGCTTCTCTCCCTCCCCTTCGGCCTTCTGCCGACGGAGCCGCCGGCGCCTGGCCGCGCGCCGTCCTGGCTCGTCGCCCGCATGGCGGTCACGCACATGCCCTCGGTGCAGAGCTTCGTCAGCCTGCGCGTGGGGGCGACGGCATCGCGCGCGCCGCGTGCCTATCTCGGCTTCGGCGATTTCGTGCCGCCGACGCAGCAGGCCGTTGCGGCGAGCTTCCCCCCCGGTCGCTGTGACACGGATGCTGCCGCCGTGCGCGGGCTCGGCCCGCTTCCCGGCACGCGGGCGGAGATCGAGGCAGCGCGCAGGCTGCTCGGCGCGCCGGAGGGCGACATCGTCACCGGCGCGGCCTTCACGCCCGCCGCCGTGCGCGCGCGCAGCCTTGCCGAGTACCGCATCGTGCATTTCGCCGCGCACGCGGTGCTCCCCTCGGAGATCCGCTGCCTCGCCGAGCCCGCGATCCTTGCCTCGACGCCGACAGGCGGCAACGCGGCTGCAGCCTTCCTGCCTGCGAGCGAGATCATCGGGCTCTCGATGGATGCGGACCTCGCGATCCTCTCGGCCTGCAACTCGGGCGGCGAAGGCGGACAGTTCGCGGGAGAGAGCCTCTCGGGCCTGGCGCGTGCCTTCTTCTATGCCGGTGCGCGCGGCCTCGTCGTCACCCACTGGTCGGTCGACGATACGGCGTCCGCGCTGCTCGTGGCCGACACGCTTCGGCGGCTCGCCTCTGGCACCACGCGCGCGGCCGAGGCGCTGCGCGCCGCGCAGCTGGCGATGATCGCCGATGCCGGCGCGGGGCGGCTGCCGGCGGTGTTCGCCCATCCCTTCTTCTGGGCGGGGTTCGCGCTCGTCGGCGATGGCGGGACGGGGCTTCGGGCTGCCGGCTGAGGCCGCTGCTTCCGCGGCCGCGCCGGGGCCGCTATAGGTGCAGGAACGCAATTCCAACGGGTGCCGGATGGAGATCGAGCGGCTCGGCAAGTACGAGATCGAGAAGGCGATCGGCAAGGGCGCGGCAGGCACGGTGTGGCGCGCCCGCGACCCCGTGATCGACCGGATCGTCGCGATCAAGACCGTCAAGCTCGAGGCACACGACGCCGAGGCGGCGGAGGAAATCGCCCGGTTCAAGCGCGAGGCCCAGGCGGCCGGGCGGCTCTCCCATCCCAACATCGTCGCGGTGTACGACTACGGCGAGCAGGGCGACCTTGCCTACATCGTGATGGAACATGTCGATGGCGGTTCGTTGAAGAACCGCCTCGACGCAGGCGAGCGCCTGCCCCTGCCGCAGGTCGCGCGGGTGATGGACGAGCTTCTCGCCGCACTCGCGCACGCGCACGAGAAGGGCGTGGTGCACCGCGACATCAAGCCGGCCAACATGATGCTGACGAGGTCGGGCCAGGTGAAGGTCGCCGATTTCGGCATCGCGCGCATCGAGAGCTCGACGATGACGCAGGCTGGCACGGTGCTCGGCACGCCTGCCTACATGTCGCCCGAGCAGTTCCGCGGCGAGCCTGTCGATGCGCGGACGGACCTCTACTCTGCGGGCGTGGTGCTCTACCAGCTGCTGACCGGCGACAAGCCCTTCGAGGGCAACCTCACCGCGATCATGCACAAGGTGCTGAACGTCGACCCGCCCCGGCCGTCGGAGATCGCGGGCTCGGTTCCGGCGGCGCTCGATGCGGTGGTGCGGCGGGCGATGGCCAAGCGCCCGGGCGAGCGTTTCGAGACCGCGACGGCCTTCCGGCAGGCCCTGGCGGAGGCGATGAGGGAAGGGGCCGCGCCCGATCCTCTGCTCGGGCTTCTGGGCGGGGCGGAGGACACCGAGGCGACGGTCGTCTCCCGCGCCGCGCCGCCCACCCGCCCGCCGGCGCCCGAGCCCCCGAAGCCGCCCGCACCGGCGCGGAAGGGCGCGCCGCTCGGGCTGATCCTCGGCGGCGGCGGAGCGCTCGTCGCCGCTGCCGTGGCGG
>NZ_VFAC01000066.1 GCF_007644105.1 Elioraea rosea
CGGGCCCGTCGAGCGGCTGGGCGGGGAAGGCCGCGACCGCGCCGAGCCAGAGGGCGGCCGCGGCAGCGGCGGCGGCGAGCCAGCCCGCCGTGCGGCCACGGCCGGCAAGCAGGATCACGACCGCCCAGAACAGGCAGAACAGCGACGCGGCGAGGGCGAGGCCGGAGGAGGCGAGAGGCGTCACATGCATGGCGCGGCAGCCCCCGAGGCTACCGCGACCCCTCCTGGAACAGCACGACCCGCACGGTGGCGACCAGGATCAGGAGGTCGAGGAACAGCGAGCGGTGCTTCACGTAGTAGAGGTCGTAGGCGAGCTTCATCCGCGCATCCTCGACCGAGGCGCCGTAGGGGTAGTTGACCTGCGCCCAGCCGGTGATGCCGGGGCGGACGACGGCGCGGTCGTCGTAGTGCGGGATGGCGCGGGAGAGCTGCTCGACGAAGGCGGGGCGCTCGGGGCGGGGGCCGACGAGCGACATGTGACCGCAGAGCACGTTGATCGCCTGCGGGATCTCGTCGATCCGGGTCAGCCGGATCAGCCGCCCGACGCGGGTGACGCGGCCGTCGCGCGGCCCGGCCCAGCGCGGCTGGCCCGCCGCCTCGGCGTCGCGGCACATCGAGCGGAACTTGTAGAGGGTGAAGACCCGGCCGCCCTTGCCCACCCGCTCCTGGCGGTAGAAGACCGGCCCGGGGCTGTCGAGGCGGATCGCGAGCGCGGTCAGCAGCAGGAGCGGCAGGGTCAGCAGCAGGAGCGCGAGGCTGCCGGCGATGTCGATGCCCCGCCGCAGCGCCTGCTCGAGCCGGCCCTCGCGCAGCCCCCTGGTCCAGCCGGGGGAGAGGTGGGAGAGGTCGAGGCGGTTGGTGCGCTGCTCCTCGAACTCGGCGGTCGAGAGAAGCCGCACCCCGGCCTCGCGCCAAGCGGCGCGCCGCTCGGCCGGCACGAGGGAGGGGTCGTCGGCGATCACCGCCCAGATCCGGCCTGCCCGAAGCGCCTCCGGGGAGAAGCGCGGCCCCGCGGCGGCCTCGGGCGAGGTGGCGAGGGCGACGACGAAGGGGTTCTCCGTCTCCTCCTGCCCCGCGGACGCGACCGTACCGTCCGCCCCGCCGAGCCGGGCGATGCGGTGGTGCAGCAGGCCGTAGCGGATGGCGGCGGCGAAGGTGAGGTGCGTCGCCATGATGGCGGCGAACAGGCCGGCGAGCATGACGCCGAGCGCGTCCCAGTGCGCGGTGCCCTCGAGGCCGGGCTCGATCACGGCGAGGGCGGCCAGGGCGACGAGGAAGAGCAGCCCCGCGGCGACGGCGCAGCCGAGCAGGAAGCGGCCGAGGCGGCGCCAGGCGTCGGGCTGGTAGAGGCCGCTCGCGGCCGCGATGAGGCCGGCGGAGAGGGCGAGGATGGAGGCGAAGGCGACACCCTGGGGCGAGCCGATGGGCGGCAGGTCCCTGGCGAGGCCGAAGCGGATCAGGGCAAAGACCGTCAGGAAGCAGACGACCGTCTCCGCCAGGTAGAGCAGGAGCACATGCGAACGCACGCTGTGGCCGAACAGCTTTGTCATGGCTGTGCCCCCGACAACCCTGTCGTTCCATGCATCCGACCCCCCACGGGCCGGAGGCTTCGACGCTTATAATGATCCAAGCGTGACGCCACGATTTAAACAATGATTTGGCTCAAGAAGTCCATCCCAAAATTAGAGACTTGTTCTGATTTCGTGGAAAGTTGTCGTCGCCGGACACGTGCGGACGTTAAGGGCGTATTGGGGTTGTCGTGATCAACTCTCAGGATGCGTCAGCGCCCCAGGTGCCGCTGCGGGGGCTTTCCCGCCTTGGCCAAGGAACGCAACCGTTGCAAGAGCCTCATGGTATGGTAGGATGAAAAATACGCGAGTGAGACCATACCGTGGGGGTATGTCTCGAAAACGAGTATTCCGTGGTTTTCCTCGTTGTGAGGTGAAGCCTGTCATTGTTATGAACATGCTGTCGGCCGGACTTTTCCATGCGCGGCCCTTGGACTGGCGGCTCCCCGCCGCTTCCGGGGAAGTCGCCGTCCGGGCGGGCGGCGGATCGGCCGGCGACCTCACCGGGCAGGCGACACCGTGACCGAGACCGACATGAAAACCAGGCTGCAGAGACCCCTCCGATCCACCCTGCTGGCCGCAGGCCTCGCGGCCACGCTCGCGGCCTGCGAGAGCGCCCCGCCGCCGGCGCAGCCCGCGCCGCAGATCGGCCGCGCCCCCGACTACGTGATCGGTCCGGGCGATACGCTGCGCGTCGATGTCTATCGCCAGCCGGAGCTATCCGTCGCGCTACCGGTCCGCCCGGACGGGCGGATGTCGCTTCCCCTCGTCCCCGATGTCGAGGTCGCCGGCAAGACGCCGACCGAGCTTGCCAAGGAGATCGAGCAGAAGCTGCGCGCCTATGTGCGCGAGCCGACCGTCTCGGTCATGGTGACTTCCTTTACAGGTGTTCCAGGTAAGCAGGTGCGGGTGATCGGCGAGGCGGCGCAGCCACTGACCGTCGCCTATGTCGAGGGGATGAGCGTGCTCGACGTCGTGATCCGCGCCGGCGGGCTCACCCGCTACGCCTCTGGCAACCGCGCCGAGATCATCCGCCGCGAGAACCCCGATGCGCCGCCGCAGATCATCCGCGTCAGGCTGAACGACCTGATCCGCGACGGCGACATCACCCAGGACGTGCAGATGCGCCCCGGCGACACGCTCGTCATCCCGCAAGGCTGGTTCTGAGGCCATGAACCTTCCTGCCCTCGCCCGGCGCTACGCCGCGGCCGGCTGGCGGCATCGCTGGAAGGCGCTGCTGCTGGCCTGGCTGATCTGCCTGCCGGGCTGGGTGGCGGTCTACCTCCTGCCGAGCCGCTACGAGGCCAATGCCCGCATCTATGCCGACCCCGAGGCCCTGCTCGGCACGCTGCTGCGCGGCCTCGCGGTCGACAGCTCGCCCGCCCAGCAGGTCGACATGCTGCAGCGGACGCTGCTCGCCCGCCCGAACCTCGAGCGGGTGATCGCGCGCACCGACCTCGACCTCCGCGTCTACGACACCGAGAGCCGCGAGCGGCTGCTGCAGAGCCTCGCCAAGGACATCAAGCTCACCCCGCAGACGCGCCAGCTCTTCCGCCTCGAGTACACCGACAGCGACCCGCGCCTCGCCTACGATGTGGTGCGCACGATCGTGGCGCTGTTCCTCGATGCCGCGGCCTCGAACGACCGCCAGCAGATGCGCACCGCGCGCACCTTCCTCGACCAGCAGATCGCCGCCTACGAGGTGCAGCTGCGCGAGGCAGAGGCCCGCAAGGCCGACTTCACCGCCCGCTATGTCGACATCCTTCCCTCGGCCGCGCTCGGCGGCACCACGCGGCTCGAGCAGTCGCGACAGAAGCTCGTCGAGCTGAACGGCGCGCTGCAGGACGCGCGGCTTCGCCGCACCGTCCTCAGCCAGCAGCTCGAGGGCACGCCGCAGACCCTCGCGGAGGCGCAGGCAGCGACAGGCGGCGGCAACCCACGCCTCGCAGAGGCAGAGCGCCAGCTGCGCGAGCTCCGCCTCCGCTACACCGAGCAGCATCCCGAGGTGCGCGCCCAGGCAAGCATCGTCGCCGAGCTGCGCGCCCAGGGCGGCAGTGGTGGCGGGGGCAGCGCGCCGCGCGTGGCCTCGTCCGGCCGCGGCGCGATCGCCAACCCGGTCTACGAGCAGATCCGCCTTCGCCTGATCGACCAGGACGGGCTGATCGCCTCGCTCGAGCGCCAGCTCCGCGACGAGACGGCAGAGGGCGAGCGGCTCGAGCGGCTCGCCCGCACCGCGCCGCACGTGATGGCGGAGAGGCAGAACATCGACCGCGACTACGACATCGTGCGCAAGAACTACGAGGAACTGCTCGGCCGCCGCGAGTCTCTCCAGATCGCCGGCGCGGCGCGCAACGAGAGCGACCGGATGCGCATCGAGGTGGTCGAGCCGCCTGTGCTGCCGACCATCCCGAGCGGGCCAAACCATTTCCTCTTCGCTGTCGGCGTCCTTGCTGCCGGACTTGGCGCGGGCGGGGTGCTCGTGTTCCTGCTGATCCAGCTCGACCGTGGCTTCTACACGACGCACGACCTGCGCGGCCTCGGCCTGCCCGTGCTCGGCGGCGTCTCCTCCGCCGTGCCGCGGCGGCGCCAGGCGGGCGCGGTGGTGGCGTTCGCCGGCGGCTTCGCGCTGCTGCTGCTGACCTTCGGCGCCGTCCTGATCGGCGGCCAGACGCTCGTGGCGCGCGTGCCAGAGCTTGTGGCGAGGCTCGTGACGTGAACGCAGAACCGCGCTCCCGCGCCCATCTGGTCGAGCGTGCCGTCGAGGCCATGGCCGGGCGGTCCTCGCTCGCCCCGGCCGAGGCGGCCGCGCTGCAGCCCACCCCAGCCCAATCCGTTCCCGCCCAGCCCGCCGCCGCAGCGACGCAGGCCGCTTCGCCTCAGCCCGTCCCCGCCATGGCCGGGGCAGGGGGAGGAGCAGGGGCCGCCATTGGCGCCGCGCCCCAGGCAGCACCACTCCAGGCTCCCCTCGGTGCGCCGGCCGCGCCCGGCCCGGGCGGGATCGAGCCGATCAGCGTCGAGACCCTCGTCTCTGCCGGGCTCGTCGTCGCCCCCGGCGGCATCGCCCGCTCCCGCCTCTCCGAGGAGATCGCGGTCATCCAGCACGCGGTGCTGCGCACGGTGAAGGCCACGCGCGCGACCGACGGGCGCTGCCCGCGCATCGTGATGGTCACCTCCGCCAGGCCGGGCGAGGGCAAGACCTTCATGTCGCTCAATCTCGCCGCGAGCCTCGCCAACAGCGGCACGCGGCCGGTCGTGCTCGTCGATGTCGACGGCAAGCACATGTCGATCAGCCACCTGCTCGGCCATTCCGGCACGCCGGGCCTGCGCATCCTCGCCGCGGAGCCGTCGCGCCCGCCGGCCTCGATGCTCATCCCGACGGCGATCAAGCGGCTGTCGCTGCTCTCCTACGGGCCTGTCCCGTCGGAGCTTCCGGGCATCCCGCCGGGCCAGCTCGTCACCGCAGCGCTGCTGCGCCTCGCCGCCGCCCTGCCCGAGCACCTCCTCGTGCTCGACACGCCCCCCTGCCTCTCCACGTCCGACCCGGGCGCCCTTGCGCCGATCGCGGGACAGGTGCTGATGGTCGTCGAGGCCGAGCGCACCCAGCGAAGCGAGGTTGAGGCGGCGCTCGATATGGTAGATTCTTGTCCAACCCTGCAACTTGTCCTCAACCGTGCGGTGCTGACGGCCAATGACACGTTCGGTGCCTATGGCGGCTACAGCGCCTACGGGGCCTATCCAGGAAGCTAGGAGCATTCTCCATCTGGCCAGACCAGACGGCAGGATAGGCGCGGCGAGTGTCGTTTATCTTGCTGTTTTTCTTGGATCTCCTGCGGTGGCACAGATCGAGCCTTCCGGCCCTACCGTACCGTCTACGCCATCGGGGCCGTCCGTGTCGGCGCCCGGCGCTCCACAGGGGCCCGCGGTTGGCGGGACGCTTGGCGGGTCGCCCCAGCCTGGGGGGTTCATCGGTTTCGGCGGGCCGGGAAGCGCGCCACTCACTCCGGATTCGCGCACTCGTGCCGGCACGGTCGGTTTTCCCTTCACCGCCGTCGGCGCCGAGCCTGCGAGCCAGCGGGCGTGGCGAATTGTGCCGAGCCTTGGTCTTGAGCAGATCTACAACGATAACATCGACTTTTCCTCTACTAACCAGCGCGACGACTTCATCACCCGAATCACGCCGGGACTTTTGCTCGGTGTTGACACGCTGCGGCTCCAGGGCACGCTGAACTACGCCCCGAGCTACGACTACTACTGGCAGAACGACGACGAGAGCCGACTTAATCACCAGGGCAATGGGCAGTTCCTTTTTGCCGCCATCCCGGACTTCCTGTTCCTTGACACCCGCGGTAGCGCGGCGGTGCAGTCGCTCAGCGGCGGCTTCACGCCGGGAACGGAGGCCTCAACCGCGCGCGGTGATGAGGTCCAGACGCTCAGCTTCTCAGCCTCGCCCTACATCGTGCAGCGCTTTGGCGGCACCGCCACGGCGCGAGTGGGCTATGTCTACACCTATGTGAACCAGGACCGGGTTGACCCGAACGCCGCGCTGCCGATCGATCAGCTCCCCTCGAGCTTCGCCCCGTCGGAGTACAGCTCCCACCAAGCCTATGCCGTTGTGCGCACCGGCGAGGATTTTGGCAGGCTTGCCATGCAGGGCACGCTGAGCGGCACCCGCTTCGAGGGCGATGGGCTCTACCGCGACGCATACCGCGATATCGGCGTGGTTGAGACGCGCTATGCCTTCACTCAGTTCGTCGCCGGCCTCATCGAGTTTGGCTGGGAGCGCCAGCGCTTCAACACCATCCCGCAGATTGATATCGACGACGCGGTCTGGGCCTTCGGTGTGCGCCTGACGCCGAACCCCGACAGTGTGATCATCGCGAAATACGGGCAGCGCGATGGTTTCCGTTCCTTCTACCTCAACGGTTCCTATGCCGTGGGCGTACGCACCCGGCTCGCGGCGACTTACTCGGAACGACTCACCACTTCGGCGCTGACTGCCGGCGACCTGCTCTCAACTACGACGCTCGACCCGCTCGGCAATCCCGTCGATGCACAGACTGGCATCCCGGTGCTGCCTGGTTACGTGAATTCGTCCCTCGGCGTGCAGAGCGGGCTCTACAAGGAAACGCTCGCCACGGCCTCCATCAGCCAAACCTGGCTGCGTGACACAATCAGCCTCTTTGTGACGATGACTAACCGCGACCCTGTCGCGCAGGATCCAGGTGTGAATGCCCCACAGGTCTCTTCCGAGGCCACCTCAGTGGGTATCCGCTGGGGCCATGACCTCGCGCCCACCACGAGCCTTGTGAGCTTTGCCACCGTCGGAATTAGCGAGAGCGGGGGCGGGGGCAATACCAATACCTATGGCCTCGGTGTCTCGCTTGTGCAGGAGCTTCGCCCGGGGCTTGCTGGTGCGCTCAGTTACCGGTTCAACATGCGTGACGGCGGCATCACGCAGACGGGGTCGCAGAATGCCGGGGATGCCATGCAAAATATTTTTACCCTAGGCCTGCGACAAAGCTTCTAAAGGGCCCTGAGGCCTGCTGCACGGCCCAAGGAGCCATCATGTACGCCGCGTTCTACGGTTTCCACGACCACCCGTTCCTGATGACGCCGGATGCGCGGCTGTTCTACGCCTCCTCCGTCCACAGCCGCGCGCATGCCCATCTCGTCTACGGTCTCGAGCAGCGCGAGGGCTTCGTCATCGTCACCGGCGAGGTGGGCGCCGGAAAGACGACGCTGATCGACCGCCTCTGCGCCGAGCTCGACCCCACCGCCTTCGCCGTCGCGCGGATCATGACCACCCAGGTCTCGGGCGACGACCTGCTCCGCCTCGTCGCGGACGGGTTCGGCGTGCCCTCGGACGGCAACAAGGCCCAGCTTCTCCGCGGCATCACCGAGATGCTGCGCGGCGGCGACGAGGTCGGCCGCCGCCACGTCCTGATCGTCGACGAGGCGCAGGCCCTGCCGATGCCGGCTCTCGAGGAGCTGCGCATGCTGTCGAACATCACCGAGGGGGGCCGGGCGCTCCTGCAGGTGATCCTGCTCGGCCAGCCCCAGCTCCGCCGCACCATCGCGAGCCCCGACCTCGACCAGCTCCGCCAGCGCGTGCTCGCCTCCTACCATCTCGGCGGCCTCTCGCGGGAGGAGACGCACGCCTATATCGAGCACCGGCTTCGCGCCGTCGGCTGGACCGGCAACCCGCACTGGCACGCCGCCGCGCTCGACATGGTGCACCGCTACAGCGGCGGCATCCCGCGCCGGATCAACCGCCTTGCCTCGCGCGTGCTGCTCGGTGCGGCACTCGAGCAGGCGAGCGAGATCACCGCCCAGGCCGTCGAGATCACCGCGCGCGAGCTCGAGGAGGATCTCTCCGGCGGCGTGGTGCCCGGCACGCCGATGGGGGTGGGGCCGGCGATGTCCGCCAACGCCGCGGCGGCAGCGCACGGCTACATGCTCTCGCATGGCGGCACGAACGGCTACAGCCTCGCCGACGACCCGCGGCTGTCCGAGCTCTCGCACCGCATCGAGGCGCTCGAGCGCGTCTCGGCCCGCCGCGAGCGCGTGTTCAACCGGCTGATGGACCTCTTCGCGAGCAATGGTGGCCGCGGGCCGTGACCATGGCTGCGCCCGTCAGCAAGGCCCCCGTCGTCAACGCGATGAGCGTCGATGTGGAGGACTGGTTCCAGGTCCAGGCCTTCGCCGGAACGATCGCCCGCGACGCGTGGGACGCGCTGCCCCGCCGCGTCGAGGCAAACACCGACCGCATCCTCGCCCTGTTCGACGAGGCGGGCGTGCGCGCGACCTTCTTCACCCTCGGCTGGGTGGCGGAGCGCCATCCCGCGCTGATCCGCCGCATCGTCGCCGGCGGCCATGAGCTCGCGAGCCATGGCCACCTGCACGAGCTCGTCCACGCGATCGGGCCCGAGCGGTTCCGCGCCGACCTCACCCGTGCGAAGGCCGCGCTCGAGGATGCGGGCGGGGTGCCGGTCATCGGCTACCGCGCGCCGACCTTCTCGATCGGACCGGCGAGCGCGCCCTGGGCGCACGCGATCCTCGCCGAGACGGGGCATGCCTATTCCTCCTCGATCTTCCCGGTGAAGCACGACCTCTACGGCGCGCCGGACGCGCCGCGCGGGCCGTGGCGGCCGGATGCGTCGGGGGTGATCGAGCTGCCGATGACGACGGTGCGGGTCGGCGCGCGCAACCTGCCCTGCTCTGGCGGCGGCTGGTTCCGCCTCTTCCCCTACGCCCTGTTCCGGCGCGGGCTTTCGCGGGTGAACGCCGTCGAGCACAGGCGGGGGATCTTCTACTTCCACCCCTGGGAGATCGACCCCGACCAGCCGCGCGTGCACGAGGCGCCGCGCCTCTCCCGCTTCCGCCACTACACCGGCATGGCGAGCATGGCCGCGCGCGTGACGCGGCTGCTGCGCGACTTCGCCTGGGGGCGGATGGACGCGGTGTTCGCCCCGGAGATCCTGGGCAAGATCGGAGCCGCCGCGCAGCGATGACCGTCACCGTCCGCCTGCTCGCGGAGGCTCCGGCCGGGGCCGCCGAGGCCTGGAACCGTTTCGTCCACGCGACGGAGGCGGCGAGCTTCTTCCACCTCTCCCCCTGGGCCGGGGTGATCGAGCGGTCCTTCGGCCACCCGACGCACTACGCCTTCGCCGAGGAGGATGGCGCGATCACCGGCGTGCTGCCGCTCGCGCGGATGAAGACGATGCTGTTCGGCGACCTGCTCGCCTCCACGCCCTTCTGCGTCTATGGCGGGCCGGTGGCGGTGACGGAAGAGGCGAAGGCGGCGCTCGTTTCGCATGCCGAGGCGCTGCAGAAGCGGCTCGGCGCGCCGGTGCTCGAGTTCCGCCGCATCGAGGGGGCGGACGAAGGCTTCCTCGATCGCCCGCCGCTCTACTACACGTTCCGCAAGACGATCGTCATCACCGGCGACGACGTGAAGGACCAGGAGCGTAACATTCCGCGCAAGCAACGCGCGGAGGTGCGGAAGGGCTTCAAGAAGGGGCTTTCCTCGGTCTCGAACAGCGACATCGCGACGCTGCACCGCGTCTATGCCGAGAGCGTGCGCAACCTCGGCTCGCCGGTCTTCCCGCGCCGGTATTTCCAGGCGCTGGCGGACGCGTTTCCGGGCGCGCATGACGTGACCACCGTGCTGCACGAGGGCGCGCCCGTCGCCTCGGTGCTCAACTTCCATTTCCGCGAGCAGGTGCTGCCCTATTACGGCGGCGGAACCCATGCCGCGCGCGGCCTCTCGGCGAACGAGGTGATGTACTGGGAGGTGATGCGGCGGGCGGGCAACGAGCGCGGCGCGACGCTGTTCGATTTCGGCCGCTCCAAGGCCGGAACGGGGGCCTTCGCCTTCAAGAAGAATTTCGGTTTCGAGCCGGAACAACTGCACTACTGCTACCGCCTCGGGCCGGGTGCCGCGATCCCCGACAACAACCCAAACAACCCGAAATACAGGGCGATGATCGCGCTATGGAAGCGCATGCCCGTATGGCTCGCCAACATTCTCGGGCCGCCCCTGGTGCGCGGCCTCGGCTGAGCGCTTGAAGCGGCTCCTCTTCCTCTGCCACCGCATTCCCTTCCCGCCCGACAAGGGCGAGAAGATCCGCGCCTGGCACATCCTCGACCATCTGCGCCGCCGCTTCGCCGTCGATGTCGGCTGCCTCGTCGACGACCCGGCCGACCGTCGCCACATCCCGGCCCTGACCGCCGAGGTCGCGCATCTCGAGGCGCACGAGGTCGCGGGCGGGATGCGGGCCTATCTGCGCGCGCTCCGCCATCTCCGCCCGGGCGGCACGCTGACGCGCGGCTGGTTCTTCCACCCCGCCCTCGATGCCTGGGTGAGGAAGGGCCTCGCCGCGGGGCGCTACGATGCGGTGTTCGTCTACTCCTCCGCCATGGCGCCTTACGTGATGGGCCATCCCCGCCACCCCGCGACGCAGGCGCGCGTGCTCGACCTCGTCGATGTCGACAGCGCCAAGTTCGCGGCCTATGCGCGCTCGGGTTCGGCCGTGCTGCGGCCGGTGCATGCGCGCGAGGCGCGCACGTTGCTCGCGCTCGAGCGCGCCGCGGCGAAGGCGTTCGACCACACGCTTCTCGCCTCGGCCGAGGAGGTGGCGCATTTCGTCTCGCTCGCTCCCGAGGCACGGCACCTCCAGGCGCTCGACAACGGCGTCGACGCCGCGCGGTTCGACCCCTCGGCCGCCTATCCGAACCCGTTTCCCGAAGGCGCGCCGGCGATCGTCTTCACCGGCGCGATGGGCTACCGGCCGAACATCGAGGCCGTCGCCTGGTTCGCCGAGCGGGTGTTCCCGCTCCTGCGCGCCCGCACGCCCAGCCCCGGCTTCCACATCGTCGGCGCCAACCCTGCGCCGGCGGTGCGCGCGCTCGCGGACCGGGAGGGCGTGTTCGTCACCGGCACGGTGCCCGACATACGCCCCTATCTCGCCCATGCCGCCGTCGCGGTGGCACCACTGCAGATCGCCCGCGGCATCCAGAACAAGGTCCTGGAAGCGATGGCGATGGCGCGCCCGGTGGTTGCGACGACGGCCGCCTTCGAGGGCGTGCGCGCCGTGCCGGGGCGCGACCTGATCGTCGCCGACGGTCCGGAGCGGTTCGCCGCGGCGGTCGGTGCGGTGCTCGACGGCGCCCATCCGGCCCTCGGCGAGGCGGGGCGGGCGGCGATGCTCGCAGGGCATGACTGGCACGCCACGCTCGCGCCCCTCGATGCGATGCTGGGCGGTGCCGAGTGTCCCTGTCGGAGATTTTGACAAACGCCGGGGTATGATCGCCCAAGTGTCTGATAAAAAAGTTTTTTCTACTCTGGCGCGAGGCTTGCAGTGGCGGAGGCAGGTTTGCTTTCCCTGGGAGACATCGTTCACATGACGTCCTTCGTATCCCGCGCCACGCTGATCGCCGCCGTCGCCGCGAGCGTCTTCGCCTTCGCTCCGACCGGCACGGCGAGCGCCTCGGTTGCCGCGGTCGCCGATCCCGGCGGCACGACATCAGAGATCGGCGCCCGCATCCGCTGGGGCGCCACGGGCTTCGAGGCCTCGGTCTACGACGCCAACGGCCTCAACCAGAACCCGACCCTGAACCCTGGCGGCAGCCCGGTATGGCAGCTCAACCAGGCCTACGGGTTCGAGGTGCGCTTCACGCAGGCGACGGGCGAGCTGCAGCTCAGCGTCGACTTCAACCGCGGCGGCAGCTTCGGCGCCGGCGAGGTCATCTCGCGGTCGAGCTTCGCCGCGCCGGGCCTCGTCTCCTATGCTGGCATCGATTTCAGCTACCTCTCGATCTCCGGCAACGAGGGCGGCAGCACCGCCCGCTCGACGCTGTCGAACCTCCTGATCAACGGCACCTCGCTGCCCTCGATCACGCCGAACGGCGCGCTGGTGGACCAGTTCTACAGCGGCGTGGCCGGCGACATCGTCATTACCGGCGACATCACATTCCTCAACAGCGGCACCTCGCAGGAGCGGCCCGCCTACGACTTCCGCTTCCGCAGCGGCGGGCCGACGCCGGTTCCCGAGCCCGCGACGCTCGCGCTGCTCGGCATGGGCCTGCTCGGCCTCGGCGCCGCGCGGCTTCGCCGCCGCCGCTGACCGTCTTCATCCTGAGCGGCAGGAAGGGCGCCTTCGGGCGCCCTTCGTCGTTTTCCACGCCCCTGTCTGCACATCACGTCACGATCTGTCTCACGTCATGCAGGGAGTGTGGTGTGCAAGGCTTTCGCTTTGGGGCGGGGCGGCACCGCTGGTAGAAAGACCGGCATGAACGTCATGGGAAGGATTGCGGCCGAGGCGGGCCCCGATGGCACGGCCGCCCTGCCCGGCGCGCCGCGGGCGCAGGCAGCCTGGCGGCCGGCGCTGGTGGTCCTCGCGCTCGGCCTTGCCGCCTGGGCGGTGCTGTTCTCCGAGGAGATCGCCGCCGCGGTGCGGGTCTGGAATTCCTCCACCGCCTACAACCATTGCTGGCTGGTGCTGCCGATCGCTGCCTGGCTGTTCTGGCAGCGGCGCGAGCGCCTCGCCTCCCTCGCCCCCGCCCCCGCGCCGCTCTTCGCGCTGCTTGCCATCCCCGGCACGATCGCCTGGTTCGCTGCCGAGCGGCTCGGCGTTATGGAGGGGCGGCAGCTCGCCGCCTTCGGCCTCGCCCAGGTTCTCGTCCTCGCCATCCTCGGCTGGCGCTTCGCCCTCGCCTTCGCCGGCCCGCTCGCCTACCTGATCTTCCTCGTCCCGTTCGGCGGCTTCGCCGTCGCGCCGCTGCAGCACATCACCGCGCGGCTGATCGACTGGGGGCTCGATCTCGTCGGCATCTCCCACTACGTCGACGGGCTGATGATCGAGACCCCGGCGGGGCTGTTCCACGTCGCCGAGGCCTGCGCAGGCCTGCGCTTCATCATCGCCTCCCTCGCGTTCGGCGCGCTCTATGCGCTCGTGATCTTCCGCAGCCCCTGGCGGAGGCTGATCGTGATGGGCCTCGCCCTCGCGGTGCCGATCCTCGCCAACGGCGTGCGCGCCTGGGGGATCATCGTGCTCGCCGAGTATCTCGGCAGCGCCGAGGCCGCGGCAGCAGACCATGTGATCTATGGCTGGGGGTTCTTCTCGGCGGTGATCCTGCTCCTGATCCTCGCCGGGCTTCCATTCCGCGAGGACGGTGCGGCACCCGCGCCGCTGCGCGACGCCCCGCCGCCCCGGCCGGGCCAGGCGCGCCCGGCCCTGCTCGCCGCAGCGCTCGTCCCCGCCGTCGGCTTCGCCGCG
>NZ_VFAC01000067.1 GCF_007644105.1 Elioraea rosea
CTGAAGGTCGGCGCGCCGCACCCGGGCCTCGCCGCGCGCGATCGGCGCGCGCTGCGTGCAGCGATCGGCGTTGCCGCCGTCGCCGCCATCGTCGCCGCGGGTGGGGACTGGCGGGGGCGCCTCGCCGCGGCGGTGACACCGGTGCTGTCGCCGCCCACCGCCTCGCCTCTTCCCGTCCGGCTCGACGTGTGGGTGACGCCGCCTGCCTATACCGGGCTGCCGCCGCTCTTCCTCCGCGCCGAACCCGGCGAGGCGCAGGAGATCCCGGTTCCGGCCGGAAGCAAGCTCGCCGCGCATCTCTCCGGCGGCACGGGCGGCGTGCCGGTTCTCGTCATCGATGGTGCCGCGACCGCCTTCAGCGCGCTCGATCAGAACGCCTTCACGGCGGAGACGGCGATCGCAGGGGGGCGGCGGCTCGAGGTGACGCGCGATGGCGCCGTGGTCGGTGCCTGGCCGCTCCGCGTGATCGCCGACCAGGCGCCCACCGTCGCCTTCCTGAGCCCGCCCGCGCCCGCACCGAGGAGCCCGCAGCTCCGCATCGCCTTCGAGGCGGTCGACGATTACGGCGTCGCCTCCGTCACCGCGCTGCTTGCCCTGCCTGCGCGGCCGGACCTGGCGCAGCATGCCGTGCCTGTCGCCGAGCCAGGCGATGCGCAGCGCAGCCTTCGCGGCGCCGCCCAGCCCGACCTCACCGCCCATCCCTGGGCGGGCCTGCCGGTCACGATCACGCTCGAGGCGAAGGACGCCGCGGGGCAGACCGGGCGGTCAGCGACCATGACGGTCGAGCTTCCCGAGCGTGCCTTCACCCACCCCGTCGCGCAGGCGCTCGTCGCCCTGCGCAAGCGCATGACGCTTGCGCCAGACGAGCGCAACGCCCATGCGCGCGAGCTCGACCGGCTCTCGACCGACCCGGACGCCTTCGACAACGACCTCACCGTCTTCCTCGGCCTGCGCACGGCGCGCTCGCGCACGGTGCGCGACAGGCGCGCCGAAGCCGTGGCCGAGGTGCAGGACCTGCTGTGGGAACTCGCCGTCCGCATCGAGGAGGGTGGGCGCGACCGCACGCTGCGCCAGCTCAACGCCGCGCGCGAGGAGCTGCGCGAGGCGCTCGAGCGGGCCGAGCGCGGCGATCCGGTCGACCCGCAGGAGCTCGAGCGGCTCGCCCGCCAGCTCGAGGAGGCGATGCAGCGCTACATGGAGGCGCTTGCCGAGGCGATGCGGCGCGACGGCGTCGAGACGCTGCCGTTCGACCGCAACGCCCGCGTGCTCGACCAGCGCGACATGCAGCGCATGGCCGAGCGGATGCGCGAGGCCGCGCGGCAGGGCGACCTCGAGCGGATGCGCGAGCAGCTTTCCCAGCTCGAGCGCGCCATCGAGGCGCTGCAGCAAGGCCGCACGGCGCGCATGGAGAGCCCCGAGCGCCAGCAGCAGCGCGAGCAGGGCCAGCAGATGATGGGCGCGGTGAACGACATGCTGCAGCGCCAGGGCTCGCTGATGGACCGCAGCCACCAGCGGGCGCAGGAGAGTCAGCAGCGACAGATGCAGCAACGCCAGCAGCAGCGGACGCAGCAGCGCGGCCAGCAGCAGGGTCAACAACAGGGCCAGCAGCAGGGCCAGCAGGGCGAGCAGAGCCAGCAAGGGCAGATGGATGCGCGCCAGCAGCAGGCGCTTCGCCGCGCGCTTGGCGAGCTGATGCAGCAGTTCGGCGATTTCTCCGGCGAGATCCCCGAACCTCTCGGCCAGGCTGACCGCGCGATGCGCGATGCCGTCGAGGCATTGCGGCAGGGCAATGAACAGGGCGCGCAGGCGGCGCAGCAGCGTGCCATGGAGGCGTTGCAGCAGGGCGGCCGCGAGATGCAGAACCAAATGGCCGGTCGCATGGGCCTGATGGAAGGCGGCGACGGCGAGGGCGAGCCGGGCGGCGAGAACACCGAGCAGGGCGGCGAGGGAACCGGCGAGGGCCGGCAGCTCGGCGAGGGCCGCGACCCGCTCGGCCGGCCGCGTCAGGAGACGGTCGGCGGCCGCGACGAGGGTTCCGACGTGGCCGTGCCGGGCGAGCGGGAGATGATGCGCTCGCGCGAGATCCAGGAGGAGCTGCAGCGCCGCGCCGGCGAGCGCGACCGCTCGCAGCAGGAGCTCGACTACATCGACAGGCTGCTGCGCCGCTTCTGAGACGGCGCGGCGGAGGGGCGCGGCCGGCGCGCGAGGCTCCCGCGCGCCGGCTGTTGCTCAGGCCTTGTCGACGTTCCAGTAGAACAGCGCCGGCCCCGGGATCACGCCCTGGAGCGAGCGGCGATAGGCGATCACCGACCGGTACTGGCCGAGCGGGATCGACGTCACCTGCTCGACATGCACCTTCATCAGCTGCGTCTGGATCTCCTCGCGCCTGGCCGTGTCGCTCTCGTAGGTCCAGGCCTGCATCAGTTCCGGCACACGCCTGTCGCAGGGCCAGCCGAACCAAGCTTCGTCGCAGTGCCGCGTGAAGATGTTGAGCAGGGGGTTGGCGATGCCGGTGATGGTGGCGTTTGTCGTGAAGAGGTTCCACCCGCCCTGGCCCGGTGCGGCGCGGTTCGACCGGCGCTGCACGAGCGCCGACCAGTCCATCGCCTGGAGGTCGACATTCGCGCCCATCTTCCGAAGCGTGTCGGCCGTGACCAGCGCTGGAGGGTGAAGCGTGGCGTTGTCCGCCGGATCGAGGATGACGATGGGCCTTCCGTCATAGCCGCTCTCCTTCAGCATCGCCGTCGCCTTCGCGAGGTCCTGCGTCGGCCAGCCGAGCGCCTCGCGTTGGTTGTTCTCGCCGAAGCAGCCGAAGATCGCGCCGCATTCGCGCCAGGGCGTGCGGTCTCCCACCGTGGCGTTCATGTAGTCGGGCTGCGAGATCGCCGTCTGCAGCGCGCGGCGGGCGAGCACGTTATCGAAGGGCGGGTGCAGGTGGTTGATGACAGTGAATAGCTGGTAGCCGAGCGGATCGTTCGGCGCGACGATCACGTCGCGGTGCCGCGCGAGCTGCGGCGTCAGGTCGGGCGCCGGGCTCTCGAGCATGTCGAGCTCGCCCGCCATCAGCCCGTTCGCTGCCGTCGCCGCATCGGGGGTGTAGAGCGTCTCGACCCGGTCGACCTTCACGACCTTGCCGCCGGCCGCCTGGCTCGGCGGTTCGGAGCGCGGCACGTAGCGGGTGTTCTTCTCGTAGACGACCTTCACGCCGGCGATCCATTCCTCGCGCACGAACCGGAACGGGCCGGAGCCGATCACCTCCGAGATCTGCTGCCCCGGGTCGGTGCGGGCGAGCCGCTCCGGCATCATGAAGGGCACGTTGCTGTCGATCTTGCCGAGCGCGTCGAGCACGAAGCCGACGGGGCGCTTCAGCTTCAGCTCGAACGTGCGGTCGTCGCGCGCCTCGAGGCTGTCGGTGACGGCGAGCAGGGCGCGGCCCATGCCGTCGCGCGCGCCCCAGCGGCGGATGGAGGCGACGCAATCGGCCGCGCGGACGGGCGTGTCGTCATGCCACATCAGCCCGTCGCGCAGCCGGAACGTCCAGGTCAGCTGGTCGCCGGAGACGCCGTACTCGCCGACCATCTGCGGCTGCGGCTTGTTCTCCGCGTCGAGCGAGAACAGCGTGTCCCACACCATGTAGGCGTGGTTGCGGGTGATGTAGGCGGTGGTCCAGATCGGGTCGAGTGCACGGAGATCGCCGATCGGCACAGCGCGAATCACCTTCCGCGCTCCCTGCGCATCGGCACGCTTCGTCGTCGCGTTAAGGATCGCCGGCGCGGCTGCGAGCCCCACCACGAGATGCCTGCGGCCGACCGTCATTCTTCGTCTCCCGGTATTGCGAAACCCCGGCGCAGGCTAGGCACCTCTCGCCCGATCCGTCAAACCCTCGCAACGAATTTTCCTTCCCTCGGATGGGGCGACGGACGCGGCGCACGTCCGTCGCCCCGCCTGGTCAGGCGAACAGGATGTCCGCCTCGCCGAGCACGACGCCGCGCGCGATGAGCGCTCCGCCATCGGCGAACGCGATCAGCGTGTCCTCGCCGATCTGCGAGACCTCGAACGCGCCCGGATCGACGTTCTCGAGGATGATCCGGTCGCGGCCGCTTTCGAAGCCGGTGAGCAGATCGACGCCATCGCCGAACGCGTAGCGGATCGTTACTGCCCCATCGGAGAGCTGAAGCGTGTCGGGCAGAACGACGTCGATGGCACCGTCCTCTCCGATGCTCCAGGAGCCGCCGTCCCGGCCGAGGCAAACATCGAGGGCCGCTTCGACCAGGCGCGCGGCAGAGACGAAGTCGTGCCCGTCCCCGGTCGCGACGAACACGGTCTGGCCCAGGCCCGTCAGCCCGAGCGTCTGGCCGTCGATCGTCTCCTCCTCGTTGTCACCCCGGAGAAGCACGATCGCGTCGTTGAACACGGAGCCGCGAATATCGAAGCTTGTCTGCCATTCCGGTGAGTTCGAGGCGAGGAAGAGGCCGAGCTGGAGACTTTCGGGGCTTTCCGTTGCATCCACCTCTCCGCGCTTGGCATTGGCGATGACGAGGTTGGTGCGCGCGATCGGACCCTCGCGGACGATCTCGTCGGCCGGCGTGTCGCCGATCTTTACCCTGACGTCGACGAGATTGTCGATCACGACGCTGTTGAGCGAGCCGAGCAGCTCGCTGGTCATCAGCATCTCGAGATTCTTGATGCCGTTCCATGATCCGGGGTCGACCGAGATCTCGAGGAAGTCTTCGCCGTCCTCGGCGAAGATGCCGAGCTCCGGATTGCGGGGGCCGGCCGCCGTCTCGAATGCGCGCCCATCCTCAAGCGCGGCGGCGAGGAAGGAGCCCGAGAAGCTGCCATCGAGCGCCCAGTCCAGCGAGGCAAGAAGCGTGTCTGCGCCCGCCTGATCGAGCGGGGTATCGCCCAGGTCGAACGCCGAGCGTGCAACCGCGGCGGCAGCGCCTTCCACTATGCCTGCCCCGGTGCCGGCAGTGCTTCCCGGCGCTGCCCATGTGTCGCGCGTGCCGAACGCTGCGGAGCCCTGCGAGAGCAGGATATAGCTTTGCATGATGCGCATCCTTTCGCGAATGTCCCGGCTTGCCGCGGGATGCGGCGCGCCGGCGCCTCCGCTAGGGGCGCGATGTTTCCAGCCGGTTTCTCTCCCGCTTCCTGGTCGGAAACAACCGATCAACTCGCGCGGAGGTTACGAAACGATGACGCGATTACGATAGGCGTACGGAACGTTTCGCTATCAAATAAACCCCTTTGGCCAGGGCAGGTCCGGCCGCTGGTCGCGAAGCCGCTGCCAGGCGCGGCGGCCGGCCGTGTCGGCGCGCGACACCACGTCCTCCTCGTCGAGCGTCAGGATGCGGCCGTCGCGCATCACCCAGGCGCCATCGACCATCACCGCATCGACATCCGCAGCCTGGCCCTGGTGCACGAAGGTCGAGACCGGGCGCACCAGCGGCACGAGATGCGCGCGGCCGAGCCGGACCATGATGAGATCGGCCCGGTTGCCTTCCGCGAGCCATCCGCCGTCAGGCACGCCGAGCGCGGCGTAGCCGTTGCGCGTCGCCCAGCGCAGCGCCTGCTCCGGCGTCGGGTTGCGCCCGTCCTCGCGGCGTACGCGCTCCATGAAGAGGCCCGTCCGCATCACCTCCACCATGTCCTCTGCCATGTTGTCGCTGCCCATCGCGATGGTACAGCCATACTGCTCGAGGTCATGGATGCGCGGTGAGAGGCCCCGGCGCGCAGCGATCGCCGAGTTGAACGCAACCGTCGCGCCGGTCGAGCCGAGCAGCCGTTCCTCCTCGCACGTCATGCAACGGCAATGCGCGCAGACGACGCGGCGATTGAGGAACCCGTTATCGGCGAGATACTCCGTCGGCAGCCTGCCGCGGATCGCCTTCACCGCCTCCACCTCGCCCCAGATCTGGTTCAGATGGATGGTCGAGAGCGCATCGAGCGAGGATTGCAGGTCGGTCAGCCGCCGCAGGAGGCCAGGCGAGCACATGTCCGGCGCCCAGGCGGCGATGCCGACGGCGATGCGCCCGCCCTCCTTGCCGTGCCAGCGCGCATGCAGGTCGCTGATCCGCGTCATGCCGTCATCGGCGAGCTTCTCCGACACCTCGAAGGGCAGCTGGTCGCCGATCGAACCCTTCGCCTTGTCCCACGCGCGCTCGGCCAGCACGTAGCGAAGGCCCGACTGGGCCATCAGTGGGGCGTAGGTCGCGATGCGCGCGCCGTCCTCGAGAACCAGCGTCGTGCCGCTCCTGATCGCCTCGACGGCGCCAAGCGTACACATCAGCGCGTTCTCCTCTGCGGAAAGGTCGGGCACGGGAACCGGGGAGAGGCCGGAGTAGAAGGGCGGCTTGTGCGGCGGCGAGAGGTCCTCGTAGACGCCGCGCGCGATCGTCAGGCTGAAATGCGTGTGGGTGTTGGCGAAGCCGGGCATCACCATGTGGCGCCGTCCGTCCACCACCTCTGCGTCCGGGAAACGCGGCAGCACCTCCGCTGTCGGCCCGAGCGCCGCGATCCGCCCGCCCTCAATCGCGATCGCAGCGTCGGCGAGGACGCGATCCTCGTCGTCGACGGTGGCGATGATGGTGTTGGCGATGATGGTGGTCATGGCGTTCTCCCGGCGCGGCGCTGCGTTCGCTGCGCCGACATGCTCAGGCGGGAACGGCATTGCCGCAAGTACTCGCGAACCGGCACAGTGACGCAGCGCGCACAAAGCGGTGGTGATGCATGGCGGCAGAAGCTCACGGGCCTGACCTGGTTTCGATCGTTGCGTTGCTCGGCGCGGGTGTCGCCGCCGTGCCGCTGTTCAAGCGGGCGGGCATGGGCTCGGTGCTCGGCTACCTCGCCGCGGGCCTCTTCGTCGGCCCCTACGGCCTCGGGCTGTTCACCGATCCGCAGGCCATCCTCCATGTCGCCGAGCTCGGCGTGGTGATGTTCCTCTTCGTCATCGGCCTCGAGATGCAACCTTCGAAGCTTTGGGGCATGCGGCGGGAGATCTTCGGCCTCGGCCTAGCGCAGGTGACAATCTGCGCGGCCATGCTCGGCGGCGCCGCCTACGCCGCCGGGTTCCCGCCCCTCGTCTCGTTCGTGGCCGGCACCGGTTTCGTGCTGACCTCGACGGCGATCGTGATGCAGGTGCTCGAGGAGCGGCGCTCGCTCTCGCTGCCGAAGGGGCAGAGGATCATCGCCATCCTGCTTCTCGAGGATCTCGCCATCGTGCCGCTGCTCGCCCTCGTCGCGTTTCTCGCACCTGGGGGGGAAACGACGACGATCGCCGACAGGCTCGTCTCGATCGCGATCGGGCTTGCTGCGATCGGCGCGCTGGTCGGAGCGGGGCTGTGGCTGCTGAACCCGTTCTTCCGCATCCTCGCCGCGGCGGACGCGCGAGAGGTGATGACGGCGGCGGCCCTGCTCGTCGTCCTCGGCTCGGCGCTCGCGATGCAGCTCGGCGGCCTTTCGATGGCGATGGGCGCCTTCCTCGCCGGCGTGCTGCTTTCCGAAAGTTCGTTCCGGCATCAGCTCGAGGCGGATATCGAGCCGTTCCGCGGCATCCTGCTCGGGCTCTTCTTCCTCGGCGTCGGCATGGCGCTCGACCTCGGCGTGATCGTGTCGAACTGGCGCCTGGTGCTTGCTGCGGTCGTCGTCTTCTCGGTGCTGAAGGCGATCGGCATCTACGCGGTGGCGCGCGTCGCGAAGGCGCCGCACCGCGAGGCGCTCGAGCGCGCGGTGATGATGGCGCAGGGCGGCGAGTTCGCCTTCGTTCTCTACACCGCCGCCCTTCAGGTCGGCATCATCGATGGGCCGATGAACGCAACGCTGTCTGCTGCCGTCATCATCTCCATGGCGATCACGCCGCTGATGCTGGTCGCGCATGACCGCCTGCTGCCCAAGCCCGCGCAGTCGATGGACGGGGTGGAGGCGCCCGAGGGGCTGTCAGCCAACGTGATCATCATCGGCTTCGGCCGGTTTGGGCAGATAGTCAGCCAGCCTCTGCTGGCGCGGGGTTACGAACTGTCGCTGATCGAGAAGGACACGGAGATGATCCGCGCCGCCGCCGATTTCGGCTTCAAGGTCTACTATGGCGACGGCACGCGGCTCGACATCCTGCATGCCGCGGGGGCGGCGCATGCGCGGGCGATCCTCGTCTGCATCGACGACCAGGAAGCGGCCGTGCGCATCGCCGAGCTCCTGCGCGCGGAGTTCCCGCTGGTGAAGATCTTTGCCCGCGCGTATGACCGCGGCCACGCGCTGAAGCTGATCCAGGCCGGCGTGGACTTCCAGATCCGCGAGACGCTGCACTCCGCCATGGCCTTCGGCGAGCGCCTGCTGGTCGAGCTCGGCGACACGCCGGAGGAGGCCGCGACAACGATGGAGGATGTGCGGCGGCTCGACACCAGGCGCTTCGAGGAGCAGATCGTCGGCGGCATCTACGCCGGCAAGGACCTGCTGCGCGTCAACCTCGCCGCCACGACGGGGCGGAAGCCGCCGCCCGACAGGTGAGGCGCCTCAGGCCGTGCCTGTCTCTGCCCGAGGCTCCTCTTCCGGCGCGACAAGTGCCATTGCTTCCGCCTCGGCGCGGAGGCGGCGATAGCTGCGCACGCCGAAGGGGATCAGCGTCGCGTAGACGAGGCCGATCAGCGCGAGCGCCGCCCAGGGCTCGCTGACGAGCAGGGCGATGAAGAGGCCCGCGCCGAGCAGGAGCGGCAGGATCACCTGCTGCGGGATCTTGAAGTTCTTGAAGCTCCAGGTCGGCACGGTCGAGACCATCAGGGCGCCGACGGTGAGCAGCACGATGCCCGAGAAGGCGGGGTACTGCACGAGGTCGCCGAGCCAGGTCAGCCCCGACGCATCGGCCTGAAGCGAGACGAACAGCGGAAAGAGCGCGAGCCCCGCACCGGCCGGTGCGGGAACGCCCGTGAAGAAATTGTAGGTGTAGGCGGGCTTCGGCGCGCCATCGATCGCCGCGTTGAAGCGCGCGAGGCGAAGGGCGGCGCACACCGCGTACATCAGGCACGGGGCCCAGCCGAGGCCGCCCCAGGTCGAGAGCGTCCAGAGATAGAGCACGAGGGCGGGCGCGACGCCAAAGCAGAGGAAGTCAGCCAGGCTGTCGAACTCCGCGCCAAACCGGCTCGTCGCCTTGAGCAGCCGCGCGATCCGCCCGTCGAGACCGTCGATCACCGCGGCGATGACGATCGCCGTCGCCGCCGCGTCCCACCGCCCCGCAAGCGCGAAGCGGATCGCCGTCAGCCCCGCGCAGAGGCCGACGAGCGTCATCAGGTTCGGGATCAGCCGGTTGAAGGAGAGGCCCTTGAAGCGCGGGCGCGAGCGCCGCCGCAGCCTCTGCCGCCAGCGATCGACCGCGGGAGAGCGGGGCGGCTTCATCGCACGACCCCGAGCCTGCGCGGCTCGGCCGAGGCGAGATCGGCGATCACCGTCTCGGCGCCGATCATGATCTGCCCTTCAGCGACCAGCGGCTCGACACCCTCGGGGAGGTACAGGTCGGTGCGGCTGCCGAAGCGGATGAGCCCGAAGCGCTGGCCGGCCGCGAGCAGCTCGCCCTCCTTCACCTCGCACACGATGCGCCGCGCGATCAGCCCGGCGATCTGCACCACGCCGAGGGTGCGCCCGTCGGCCATCATCAGCGCGAGCCCGTTGCGCTCGTTGTCGTCGGAGGCCTTGTCCTCCGCGGCGTTGAGGAACTTGCCCGGATGATAGGCGATGCGGGTGACCGTCGCGTCGGCCGGGCTGCGGTTGACGTGCACGTCGAGCACGGAGAGGAAGATCGCTACGCGCCAGCGCGGTTCGGGGCCGAGGCCGAGCTCGACCGGCGGCACGGCCTGGACGACGGAGACGACGCGCCCATCGGCCGGGGCGACGAGCAGGCCGGGCCGCGCAGGCGTGGTGCGGGCTGGATCGCGGAAGAAGTAGGCGCAGAACAGCGCCAGCGCGAGCCCGAGCCACATGAGCGTCTGCGAGAACAGCCCGAGCACGAGGGCGGCGATTGCCGCGCCGGCAATGAACGGGATGCCCGCGCGATGGGGCGGGGCAAGGACCTTGGAGAGCGTGTCGAACATGGCGCGTTATAGATGCGTTCAGGGCTCGGGGGCAAAACTCCTGTCATGAACGCCCCCACCGCCCTGGTTGCCGTGACGCAGGAGGCGGCGATGTCGGCAGCGCCAGCCGTGATCGGCCGGCTCGGCCCGTTCGATGTCGGCTTCGACGGCACGCTCGCCGCGCGCGACCTGGCGGACCGGCCAAGCTTCGGCTTCCGCTGGCGCGGCCGACGCATCGCGGCGTGCCTGGACGAGGAGCGGCGGGTGGTCTTCTCGGTGCTCGCCGCGCATGTGCCGTTCACCGCCGAGTCGGCCGAGGCGCGCCCGCGCGTGATGGCGGCCATCGCCGCGCTGCGCGATGCGCTGCCGCGCGGCTGGCGGCTTCGCCTCAGCCCCGATCACGGCGTCCATCTCGAAACGGCGGCTCTGCTCGGGTCCCCGCCCACGGCGCGGCGGCTGGTCGCGGCCGCGACGGAGTTCGTCCTTGCGCTCGACCCGTGCCTCGACCTGCTCGAGGAACAGGGCGCCCGCGCTGCCTGATACGGCGCTCAGGGGGAGAGCCTGCGCCGGACGAAGTCGAGAAATTTTACACCGCTCGCGTCGTCGCGGTCCTCGCCACTAGTAAGGTCCGGTATCTCAGCCGCTTATCTGCACGGCCCCGTTCTTGCATGAAGAGAAGCCGCGTAGAGCTGTGACCGTCTCGCGAGGAGCAACGCCATGAGACGCGTCGGCCATCTGCTAGGCCGCTCAGCCTGCATCACCGCCATGGCGGGCGCGCTGTCCTTCGGCGCCCCAGCCCAGGCGAGCGTGTTCCTCCTGCTCGAACGCGACACGGACTTGGCCGGGCAGACCGACCTGTTCCTGATCGGCTACGAGGAAACGACGGCGTTCCTGAACAACACCGCCCCGGCGCAGGCCGCCCTGCCGCAGAACATCAGCGCGAACTTCTCCGCGGGCGGGCTCACGGTCGACGGGAGCGGTGCCTGGCACCTGCTGCTTGAACGCAACACGGACCTGGCCGGGCAGACCGATCTGTTCCTGATCACTTACGCGGACGCGGCCGCGTTCCTAAACAACGCGGACGCGACGCAGACCGCCTTGCCGCAGAACATCAGCGCGAACTTCTCCGCCGGCGGGCTCACGATCGACGGGAGCGGTGCCTGGCACCTGCTGCTTGAACGCAACACGGACCTGGCCGGGCAGACCGATCTGTTCCTGATCACTTACGCGGACGCGAGCGCGTTCCTAAACAACGCGGACGCGACGCAGACCGCCTTGCCGCAGAACATCAGCGCGAACTTCTCCGCCGGCGGGCTCACGATCGACGGGAGCGGTGCCTGGCACCTGCTGCTTGAACGCAACACGGACCTGGCCGGGCAGACCGATCTGTTCCTGATCACTTACGCGGACGCGAGCGCATTCCTGAACAACGCGGACGCGACGCAGACCGCCTTGGCGCAGAACATCAGCGCGAACTTCTCCGCCGGCGGGCTCACGATCGACGGGAGCGGTGCCTGGCACCTGCTGCTTGAACGCAACACGGACCTGGCCGGGCAGACCGATCTGTTCCTGATCACTTACGCGGACGCGAGCGCGTTCCTAAACAACGCGGACGCGACGCAGACCGCCTTGCCGCAGAACATCAGCGCGAACTTCTCCGCCGGCGGCCTCGTCTTCCTCGATCCTGCCGTTCCGCCGCCGCCGACGGGGGTGCCGGAGCCGCCCTCGCTGCCAACGCTCGCCTTCGCCGTCGTCCTGCTGGCAGCGGTGACCTGCGCCACTCCGCGCGTCGTCACGGCGACGCGGCAAGGCTAGCGCCGGGCGGGCTCCTGCACCTCGGCTGGCAGGGCGAACACCTGGCCGGGGTAGATCCTGTGCGGGTCGCGGATCGCGTCTCGGTTGGCGCCATAGATCACGCTGTAGTGGATGCCCCGCCCGTAGGTGCGGCGCGCGATCGTCCAGAGATTGTTGCCGGGCTGGACGACGATGCTCCGCTCGCCCATTCCCTGTGGCGGCGTGGCGGCGCGCTGGAACGGCATCTGAACCCGCCCGGTGACCCGGCCTGCGGCGTCCACCTGGTCGGCGCGGAGCTCGAACGTGCCGGGAGCGATCGGCGTTTCCGGCTCGAGGTTCCATCGTCCCTGGTCGTCTGCCGCGGCATCGCCGATGTGGCGGTTGTCGAGATAGAGGCGCACAGCCCCGCCCGGGCCTGCGCGGCCGGCGAAACGGACCTCGCCACCTTCGGCGTAATCGACCGCATCGACCGAGACGCCGCCGGTCGGGCGGCCGGTCGGCAGCGTCGCTGCTGCTACCGGCGCGGGCGTCGGGGCCGCTGCAGGGGCGGCAGCCGGCGCCGGCGACGCAGCGGCGACCTGGGCGGCAGG
>NZ_VFAC01000068.1 GCF_007644105.1 Elioraea rosea
CAGGCGCGGCCCGCCGCTGCCGCGCCGGCCGCTGCGCCCCCTGCCGCGCCGGTGCGTGTCGCGCCCCGCGGCATCGCGGCGATGGCGTGAGGCGGGGATGCTGAACGGCGTCGGCGCGCCGGTCGCCTGGAGCATCCTCCAGAAGAAGGGGGAGACGCTGCAGGCCCGCTTCGAGGCGCAGAAGACGGTCACGCGCGACGTCGATCGGTTTCGCGAGCGCGCCGCGCAGATCGGCTCGATCGAGGAGCTGATGAAGGATCGCAAGACGCTGCAGTTCGTGCTCGAGGCGTATCAGCTCGAGGGTGAGATCGACAAGCGCGCGATCGTCAACAAGCTCCTGACGGACGACCCGGCGGACGTGCGGAGCTTTGCCAACCGGATGGTCGACCCGCGGTACCGCCAGATCAACCGCGACTTCGGCACGATCGAGGGCCCGCCGCTCGCCGATGCTGCGCTCGTCGAGAAGATCATCGACCAGGCGCTGACGAACCGCTTCGAGAAGGCACAGGGCGAGGCGAACCCCGGCGTGCGCGAGGCGATGTACTTCAAGCGCCTGATTGCGAACGTGACGGACGTGAACGGGCTGATGAGTGATCGCGTTCTGACGACCGTCGCGCGCGGCGCGCTCGGCCTGCCCGACAAGTTCGGCCTTCTCGAGTTCGAGCAGCAGAAGCGCATCCTCGAGAAGCGGATCGATTTCGAGCAGTTCAAGGACCCGAAGCAGGTCGACAAGTTCATCCAGAACTACTTGATCAAGACGCAGAACGAGCAGGCGCCGGCAGCCTCGAACCCGATGATGGCGCTGTTCGGCGGGGGCGGTGGCTCGGCCGGGCTCCTGTCGCTTATCGGCCGGCAGGTCTGAGAGGCCGGTCGCCTCCCGTTCTTACAGCGCGCCCTCGACGCACGGCCGGATAGTCTCGCGTGGTCGAGAAACGTCCTCGCCCGCCGCTCCGCCGTCAGGCGACGACTGCGAGCCCGTCCTCGTCCGTCCCGGCGGGAAGGTCGCGCGGTAGGGGCACGGGCCCCGAGCGCACGTTCAGCCCCGATTCGTAGGCCTTGAGCTGCCGCGGCGTCGGGATGCTGTGCGCTACCTCGCCGACCTCATCGAAGAACTCGACGACGACGAGGCCGAGGCGCAGGTCATACCGGAGCGCCGGGTTCACGATAGGGCTGGTCGGGTTTGCCTTTGGCTGCACGGCGGCGGGCGACGCCTCCGCCTGCGCGGGGCTCGCGGCATGCTGCGCCGTCTCCGCCATTCCCTTCTGGATGGGCGGAACCGCCTTGGCGGGGCCGATCGAATGCATGGTGGACCTCCACAGCAAAAGATACGCGTCGGCAACCACGAACACAATAAAAAAGACAAAGCGGCCTGTGTATATTAAGCATATGACATACCAATATATGTAACGAGGCGAATGAATACATGGGAATGCAGCGATCCGTTTACCTTTTTCAGGCAGGATTAACCAATCCATGGCTCTGCTTGCCACGTTCGTCGGGCAGGGAGCACGGCCATGGCCATTCTCGGTTTCAATCTCGCATTGACCTCGCGCGATCCGGGATGGGACCCGGGCGCGGCGGCGAGCCATGATCTCCTATGGCAGAACGCTGCCACCGGCTTCACCTACCGCGCGGCCGGCGGCGGGGCCACGCAGGACAGCCGCTCGGACGCCGATACCGCCACCGGCGGCAGCTTCAACGTGTTCGACAGCAGCGCCGGAAGCCTCGACATTACCGCGGTGCGATTCGCCTCCGGCAGCACGGTTTCCGGCAACACCGCCTCGGGCGGAAGCGCCGCCAGCCTCGACTGGGCCGAAGGCGGCAGCGCCGCGACGCTGACGCTCGACCGGTCCTGGAACACGATCAAGAACGCCGAGGTCTTCGCCTTCACCGGCGAGGCGCTGACGCTGGCGAACTGGGTCGACGTCTGGGTGCATCTCGACAATGATTTCGGCCAGGCGATCACGATCGACGGTGCCAAGCGCGGCGAGGTCAGGACAGGTGGCGGCGACGACACGGTCTGGATCGGCGTCGACAGCAACAGCACCGGCTGGACCAATCATTTCGAGGTCGACACCGGCGCGGGCGACGACACGATCACGGTCGCTGTCTCGACGCGTGACTACTCGATCAGCTCCTTCAAGACCGCCGCCTATGACGGGGGCTGGACGACGACCGACATCGACGCCGGTGCGGGCAACGACACCGTCACCGGCGGGGCGGGCGACGACACGATCCGGCTCGGCGAGGGCGACGACACCGCGCGCGGCGGCTTCGGCGATGACTGGATCGACGGCGGCCCCGGCTGGGACACGGCGATCTACGCCGATCTCTGGCTCAACTACGAGATCACCGAAACAGCGATCGGCTGGACGGTGCGCGACCTCCGGCCGGACCTCGCCGGCGATGAGGGGTTCGACACGCTGATCGGCATCGAGCGTCTGGTGTTCGCCGATCGCGTGATCGATCTCGTCGTCCCGAATGCAGCGCCAGTGGCGCTGGACGACACGATCGAGCTCGGCGCCGTCGGGTCCGAGGAGTTCTCCGTTCTGGAGAACGACCGCGATCCCGATGGCGACATGCTGACCGCCCAGGTCCTTGAGGGCCCGGCCTTCGGATCGCTGACCTTCTCGAAGGATGGCAGCTTCATCTACACCCCGGATGATGGCTTCCACGGCACCGACAGCTTCGTCTACCGCGCCACGGACGGCTCGGCCTGGAGCAACGCCGCTATCGTGACCATTACGGTGCCGAAGCAGAACGAGGTGCCGCTCGCCCTCGATGACGGCTACAGCATCGCCGAGAGCATGGTGCTCACCGTCTCGGCCCTCGACGGCCTTCTCGCCAACGACAGCGATGGCGACGGCGACGCGCTGGCGGCGCTGCTTGTCGCGGGGCCGAACAACGGCACGCTCTCGCTCGATGCCTCGGGCGGCTTCATCTACACGCCGAACGGGGGCTGGCACGGCACGGACAGCTTCACCTACCGGGCAAGCGACGGCGCGGCGAGCTCCGGCACCGCCACGGTGCGCATCGTCGTCACCCCGGTGAACGAGGCTCCCGTTGGCGTGGCCGACAGCTATGCCATCGTCGAGGACGGCAGCCTCACGGCGAGCGTTCTCGCCAACGACAGCGACGGGGACGGCGATACGCTGAGCGCGCGGCTTGTCAGCGGCCCGTCGAACGGCTCGCTCACCTTCAACGCCAACGGCACCTTCACCTACGTTCCAGATGGGAACTGGCATGGCAGCGACAGCTTCGTCTATGTCGCGCGCGACGGGCTTGCCGAGAGCGACCCGACGGTGGTGACCATCGCCATCGCGCCTGTGAACGATGCACCGAAGGCGGTCGGCGAATCCTACACGCTTGCCGAGGACGGCGTGCTGATCGTTCCCGCGTCGCAGGGCCTGCTCGGCAACGACAGCGACATCGACGGCGACGCGCTCTCCGCCGTGCTCGTCTCCGGCCCGCGCAACGGGACGCTGACGCTGAACCAGGATGGCAGCTTCACCTATATCCCGAACGCCGACTTCTTCGGCAATGACAGCTTCGTCTACGCCGCGAGCGACGGGTCGCTCACCGGCCAGGCGACGGTCAGCCTCCGCGTCAACGCGACCGATGACGGCGTGATCGCAAACGGCGAGACCTACGCCGCGGTGGAGAACCAGACCTTCAAGGCCTTCTCCAACCGAAGCCTTCTGCGCAACGACGTCGCGCCCGATGGCGGGATCTCGACCATCGCCGGAACGTTCCAGACCGAGCAGGGCGGCACGATCGAGGTAAAGGCCGATGGCACCTTCACCTACCGCCCTGGCGCCAACTTCTCCGGCACGGACCGCTACACCTACACCGTGCGCGACGCGGACGGCGACACGGGCACCGCGACCGCGATCTTCGAGGTCGAGGACCGGCCCGATCCGCCCTACAGCGTCAACCTCGACCAGGTCGCGCTCGGCGTCGGCGGCTACAGGATCGCCGGTGCGGTGGGCGATGCCGCCGGCACCTCGCTTGCCGGCGGGATGGACGTCAACGGCGACGGGATCGCCGACTTCGCCTACGGCTCGCCCTTCGCCGACCCGTTTGGACGAAGCAACGCGGGCGCGGTGGATGTCGTATTCGGCGGCGGGGCGGGCGGATTCCGTATCGCAGGGGCCGTCGCAGGCGACAATGCGGGCGAGGCCATCGCCTTCATTGCCGACATGAACGGCGACGGGCTCGCCGAGATCCTTGTCGGCGCGGAAGGGCACGATGCCGGAGGCTCGAGCGCAGGCGCGGCCTATGTCGTCTGGGGCCGGGCCGATGGCGCGACCGTCGATCTCGCCCAGGTGGCCCTCGGCAATGGCGGGTTCCGCATCACGGGTGCGGCCGCGGGCGATGGCGCAGGCCTCGCCGTCGCCTCGGCCGGTGACGTGAACGGCGACGGCATTGCCGACATCATCCTCGGCGCGCGGCTTGCCGACGGCAACGGCACGAGCTCGGGCAGCGCGTATGTCGTCTACGGCAAGGCCGACGGGGCGGAGGTGCGGCTCGCCACGCTCGGGGCGCAGGGCTTCGAGATCCGCGGCGCGGTTGCGAGCGACCAGGCTGGCGGTGCCGTCTCCGCCGCAGGCGACGTGAACGGCGACGGCTTGGCCGACATCCTCGTCGGCGTCCGGTTCGACGACACGGGCGGCACGAACAATGGCGCCGCCTATGTCGTGTATGGTGGGCAGTCGTCCGCTGTGGTCGAGCTCGGCGCGCTCGGCACGGGCGGCCTCCGCGTCATCGGCGAGGTGGCGAGCGACAATGCCGGCTGGGCCGTCTCCTCGCTCGGCGACCTGAACGGCGATGGGCTGGCGGACTTCCTCGTCGGCTCCCGAAACGCGGACCCGGCAGGCAGCAATTCCGGCGCGGCCTATGTCGTCTGGGGCAAGGCCGGTGCGGGCGACGTCCTCCTCGCCGACGTGGCGCAGGGTGTCGGCGGGTTCCGCATCGCCGGGCAGAAGGCGAGCGACTTCGCCGGCGGCGTCCTCTCCTTCGCCCCCGACATGAACGGCGACGGCCTTGCCGAGCTCCTGATCGGCGCGCTCGGCGACGATGATGGCGGCAGCGCGGCCGGCGCGGCCTATGTGGTGTTCGGCACCTCGGGCGCCGTCAACCTCTCGCTCGACCAGGCGGCCGCCGCGCTCGGCGGGCTGAAGCTGTTCGGTGAGGCGGCGGCCGATGCCGCGGGCACGGCGATCGCCTACGCCGGCGACCTGAACGGAGACGGGATCGGCGATCTCCTCGTCGGCGCGCCTGGTGTCGACCTCGCGACAGGCAACAGCGCAGGTGCGGTCTACGTCGTGTTCGGCCAGCAGGCCTGGGCAGCGTTCTGAACGGGGGGAAGGGGACGCCGGCTCGTCCCTCCCAGGGGGTGGGAGGGGCGAGCCTAGGCGCGCCCAGGTTGTATCGCTATAAGCGTGGCGGGACAGGCGACGTGTCGGGGGAGGTTTGCATGACCATCGCTGCTTCGCGCGGGATCCGCGCCACGCTTCTTGGAGCGACCGCGGCCCTCGCGCTCGCCGCCGGCGCGGGCGCGCAGACGCTTACGCTCGGCGTCGGCGCGCCGATCACCTCCATCGATCCGCACTACCACAACCTGTCGCCGAACAATGCGATGGCCGAGCACATCTTCGAGCGGCTCGTCGCGGTCGACGACAAGGCCCGGCAGATCCCGGGCCTCGCCGAGAGCTGGCGCGCGGTGGACGACACCACCTGGGAGTTCAAGCTCCGCCCCGGCGTCAAGTTCCACAACGGCAGCGACTTCACGGCAGAGGACGTCGCCTTCACCCTTACCCGGGCGCCGAACGTGCCGAACAGCCCCTCGGGCTTCGGCATCTACACCCGCGCGGTCGCCGAGGTGCAGGTGGTCGACCCGACCACCGTTCGCATCAAGACCCGCAGCGTCTACCCGCTGCTTCCGACCGACCTCGCGCAGGTTGCGGTGCTCGACCGCGAGACGCACCAGAATGCCGCGACCGAGGACTTCAACAGCGGCAAGGTGGCGTTCGGCACGGGGCCGTACCGGTTCGTGCGCTACGCGCCGGGCGACAGGGTGGAGCTCGAGAGGAACGACAATCACTGGGGCCCGCGCCAGCCCTGGGAACGGGTGAACTACCGAATGATCGTCAACGATGCCGCGCGCACCGCCGCGCTGCTCGCGGGCGACGTGGACTTCATCGACCAGGTGCCGACGACCGATGTCGCGCGGCTCCGCCGCGACCAGCGTGTGGCAATCAGCGAGATCGTCGGCCTGCGCATCATCTACCTGCACATGGACCGGTCCCGCACCGACGCCACGCCGTTCATCACCGGCCCGAACGGCGAGGCGCTGGCGAAGAACCCGCTCGAGGATGTGCGCGTACGCCGGGCTCTCTCTCTGGCGATCGACCGCAAGGCGATTGTCGAGCGCGTGATGGAGGGGGCGGCGATCCCCGCCGGCCAGTTCCTTCCGCCGGGAACCTACAGCCACGTTCCCGGGCTCGAGGCGCCCGGCTTCGACGCCGACAGCGCCAAGCGCCTGCTCGCGGAGGCGGGCTTCCCCAACGGGCTCCGCATCACCCTGCACGGCCCGTCCGACCGCTACGTGAATGACGGGCGGATCATCCAGGCCATCGGTCAGATGTGGACGCGGATCGGCATCCGCACGGCGGTGGAGCCGATGCCGTGGACGAACTTCATCGCCCGCGCCGGCCGGCAGGAATTCTCGGTGTTCCTCGTCGGCTGGGGCTCGACCACCGGCGAAGCGTCGAGCCCGCTGCGCAGCCTTGTTGCGACCTTCAGCCGCGAGAAGGGCTACGGGGCGTCGAACCGTGGCCGCTACTCGAACAAGGACCTCGATGCCCTGCTCGAGCGCGCGCTCGCCACCGTCGATGACGAGGCGCGGGAGAAGCTCCTGCAGGACGCCACCCGCCTCGCGATGGAGGATGTCGGCATCATCCCGCTGCACATCCAGAAGAATGTCTGGGCGACGCGCAGCGGCTTCGTGCACACCCCGCGCGTCGACGAATTGACGCGCGCGATGGACGTCGCGCCCGCGCGCTGAGGTCGGCGAGGGCACGGGCAGGGGTTTCTTGCCCGCTCCCGGCCGCTTGGGCATAGTCCGCCCCGAAAGCGGGGCCGCCGGGCACGCAAGCGGGCGCGGCGTGCGGCGCACGGTGTCCGACCCACGGCGGAACAGGCCGAAGGGTCCAACGGAGATGGCGCGGGATCGATGATCGTCTATCTGATCAGACGGCTGATGCAGAGCACGCTCGTCGTCCTTGCGATGACGGTGATCCTCTTCGTCGGCGTCTACGCGATCGGCGATCCGGTCGAGATCCTGATCAGTCCCGACGCCGACCAGATGGAACGCGAGCGCGCCATCGCCGCGCTCGGGCTCGACCGGCCTCTCTGGCTCCAGTACCTGACTTTTCTGCAGAACGCGCTGCGGGGCGATCTCGGCCGCAGCTTCGTGTTCAACGAGCCGGCGCTGACGCTGATCATGCAGAAGATGCCGGCGACGCTGGAGCTTGCCTTCGCAGCGACGTTCTTCGCGATCCTGATCGGCCTGCCGCTCGGCCTCTGGGCAGGGCTTCGGCCGGAGGCGAGGTCGAGCCGCGTGATCATGGCGACCTCGATCCTCGGTTTCTCTCTGCCGAGCTTCTGGGTCGGGCTGATGCTGATCATGGTGTTTGCCGTGCAGCTCGGCTGGCTTCCCTCCACGGGGCGCGGGCCGACGGCAGAGCTCTTCGGCGTGCAATGGTCGTTCCTGACGATCGACGGGCTCAGGCACCTCATCCTGCCCGCCATCAACCTCTCGCTCTTCAAGGTGTCGCTCGTCATCCGCCTCACCCGTGCGGGCGTGCGCGAGACGGTGCTGATGGACTACGTGAAGTTCGCGCGCGCCAAGGGCCTCTCGGAAAGCCGGGTGATCTTCGTGCATGTGCTGAAGAACATCATGATCCCGGTGATCACCGTCACCGCGCTCGAGTTCGGCTCGACCATCGCCTTCTCGGTCGTGACGGAAAGCATCTTCGCCTGGCCGGGCATGGGCAAGCTCATCATCGACAGCATCTACGTGCTCGACCGGCCGGTGATCGTCGCCTACCTCATGATCATCGTGCTGATGTTCATCATGCTGAACTTCACGGTCGACGTGCTCTACAGCGTGCTTGACCCGCGCGTCAGGCTGCAGGACCAGAAGGCATGAGCCCGCCCCCCGCGGAAGCCACGACAGTGGCCGCCCCGATCGCCGAGCCCGTACGCGCGGCGGAGGAAACGCCGTTCCGCCGCTTCGTCGCCGACTTCGCGGAGAGCAAGGTCGCGCTCGGTGCCTTCATCTGCTTCGTTCTGATCGCGCTTGCGGCGATCTTCGCGCCCTGGATCGCGCCGCAAAACCCCTACGATCTCGCGCAGCTCGACATCATGGATGGGCGGATGGAGCCCGGTACCGTCGGCGGCGCGGGCTTCACCTACATCCTCGGCACCGACGACCAGGGCCGCGACATGTTCAGCGGAATCCTCTACGGGCTCCGCATCAGTCTCATGGTCGGCGCCGGCTCGGCGTTCATCGCCTTCTGCTTCGGCACCGGGCTCGGCCTTCTCGCCGCCTATTTCGGCCGCCGCACCGACGCGGTGATCATGCGGCTGGTCGATCTCCAGCTCTCCTTCCCCTCCATCCTCGTCGCGCTGATGATCCTCGCCTTCCTCGGCAAGGGAATCCTCAACGTCGTCATCGCCATCGTGGTGGTGGAATGGGCCTACTACGCGCGCACCGTGCGCGGCACCGCGCTGGTGGAGCGGAGGCGGGAATACATCGAGGCGGCGGAATGCCTCGCGCTGTCGCACCAGCGCATCGTATTCCGCCACCTGCTGCCGAACTGCCTGCCGCCGCTCATCGTCGTCGGCACAATGCAGGTCGCGCGCGCCATCGCGCTCGAGGCGACGCTGTCCTTCCTCGGCCTCGGCGTTCCGGTGACGGAGCCGTCGCTCGGGCTGCTGATCGCCAATGGCTACGAGTACATGCTGTCGGGGCGCTACTGGATCAGCTTCTACCCCGGCATCGCGCTTCTCGTGACGATCGTCGTCATCAACCTCGTCGGCGACCAGCTGCGCGACGTCCTGAACCCGCGCCTGAGGAAGTAGCGCATGGCCCCGACGCTCGAGGTGCGTGGGCTGCGCACGCATTTCTTCACCAAGGCCGGCGTGCTGAAGGCGGTCGACGACGTGTCCTTCTCCATCGAGAAGGGCAAGGTGCTCGGCCTCGTCGGCGAGAGCGGATCGGGCAAGTCCGTCACCGGCTTCTCCGTCCTTGGCCTCGTCGACCCGCCAGGCCGCGTCGTGGATGGAGAGATCATCTTCCAGGGTCGCAACCTCACCGGGCTGTCGGAGGAGGAGTGGCGGAAGATTCGCGGCCGCGACATCGCTATGGTCTTCCAGGACCCGATGATGACGCTCAATCCGGTCCTGCGGATCGACACGCAGATGATCGAGACCGTCCTCGCCCACGAGAAGGTCAGCGAGCAGGCCGCGCGGGCACGGGCGCGCGAGGCGCTGACCCAGGTCGGCATCCCGAGCCCCGATGAGCGGCTGAAGGCCTATCCGCACCAGTTCTCGGGGGGCATGCGCCAGCGCGTGGCGATCGCCATCGCGCTTCTGCACCGCCCCGCACTCATCATCGCTGACGAGCCGACCACCGCGCTCGACGTGACGATCCAGGGCCAGATCCTCTACGAGGTGCAGAAGCTCTGCCGTGACACGGGCACGAGCCTGATCTGGATCACGCACGACCTCTCCGTCGTCGCCGGCCTCGCCGACGAGATCTGCGTCATGTATGCCGGCCGGATCGTCGAGCGGGGACCGGTCGATGCCGTGCTCGACGAGCCGCTGCATCCCTACACGCGCGGGCTGATCGGCTCGGTGCCGAGCCGGAACGTGCGCGGCCACAAGCTGATGCAGATCCCCGGCATGACGCCCTCGCTTCTCAACCTGCCGCCTGGCTGCGCGTTCCGCACGCGCTGCCCGCGCGCGGACGATGACTGCCTCGTCGAGCCTGCCATCACCGAGCCGAAGCCCGGCCGCGAGGTGCGCTGCTACCATCCGCATCTGCTCGATACGGTCGCGTGATGGCCGACACGCAAGGTATTCGCCAGCAGGCCTCCGTCGCCGCGCTCGCCGACGCGGCGGACGGCTCGCGCACGCCGATGATCAGGCTGCGCGGCATCAGCAAGCAGTTCCGCAAGACGCTCGACTTCGCCGGCCGGCTCGCGCAGCGCCTCGGCGCGAACGTGCGCGACGAGATCGTGCACGCGGTCGACAATGTCGATCTCGACGTGTTCCAGGGCGAAGTCGTCGGCCTCGTCGGCGAGAGCGGGTGTGGCAAGTCAACGCTGGGCCGGATGGTCGCCGGCATCATGCCGCCCTCGTCGGGCACGATCGAGTGGAAGGGGCGCAACATCGCCACCCTGCCTGCGGCGGAGGCGAAGGCCGCCAAGCTCGCCGTGCAGATGATCTTCCAGGACCCGTATGCGAGCCTCAACCCGCGAATGCGGGTGAAGGACATCATTGGCGAGGCGCCGGTGGTGCACGGGATGGTGCCGTCCGCGAAGCTCGACACCTACCTCGATGCGCAGATGCGCCGCGCGGGTCTCGACCCCGCCTTCAAGCGCCGCTACCCGCACCAGTTCTCGGGCGGCCAGCGCCAGCGCATCGGCATCGCCCGGGCGCTCGCGGTGCAGCCCGAGTTCATCGTTTGCGACGAGGCCGTCGCCGCGCTCGACGTGTCGATCCAGGCGCAGATCCTCAACCTGTTCATGGATCTCCGCAGCGAGCTCAACCTCACCTATCTCTTCATCAGCCACGATCTCGGCGTGGTCGAACATCTCTCCGACCGTGTGGTGATCATGTATCTCGGCCGCGTGGTTGAGGCCGCGCCGGCCGAGGATGTGTTCGCAAGCGCCAACCACCCCTACACCCAGGCGCTGCTCTCCGAGGTGCCGCGCATCAGCGGCCGCAAGCGTGCGTTCTCGGGCGTGAAGGGGGAAATTCCCTCGCCGCTCAACCCGCCGCCCGGCTGCCATTTCCACCCGCGCTGCCCGCACGCGATGCCCATCTGCCGCGAGGTCGCCCCTGCGCTGAAGGAGATCGCGCCGGGTCGGATCAGCGCCTGCCACCTGAACGACCAGGCATGAGTGACACCGCTCCCTTCCGCGTCGGGATGCTGCTCTTTCCCGACATCACCCAGCTCGATCTCACCGGCCCCTACGAGGTGTTGACCAAGCTGCCGCGCGCCGAGGTGCGGCTCGTGTGGAAGACACTCGAGCCCGTGCGCGCAGGCGGCGGGATGCGGATCGTCCCCGATACGACCTTCGCCGACTGCCCGCAGCTCGACCTGATCTGCGTGCCCGGCGGGGCCGGGATGAACCCGCTGCTGGCCGACGTCGATACGCTCGACTTCATCCGCCGCCAGGCTGCCGGTGCGCGGTTCGTCACCTCCGTCTGCACCGGCGCGCTCGTGCTCGGCGCGGCGGGGCTTCTGCGCGGCAGGCGGGCGACGACGCACTGGATGAGCCACGCCATGCTCGCCCGCTTCGGAGCCATCCCGGTTGAGGAACGGGTGGTGGTGGACGGCAACATCGTCACCGGCGGCGGCGTCACCGCGGGCATCGATTTCGGCCTTCGCATCGCCGCTCTGGTGGCGGGGGAGGAGGCGGCGAAGGCGATCCAGCTCGGCCTCGAGTACGATCCCGCTCCGCCCTTCGCCTCAGGCCATCCGCGCTCGGCCGAGGCGGCGCTCGTCGCGCGCGCCCGGGCGGCCGCGGCGTCGCGGCAGGCGGAACGCGAGGCGGCCGTGGAGGC
>NZ_VFAC01000069.1 GCF_007644105.1 Elioraea rosea
GCAGGCGGGGCGGCGGCAGGCGGCACAGCGGCCTGGGCGGGCGGCGCGGCAGGCTGTTCCGCCTCGCGTGCCCGCTCTGCGTCGGTCGGCCCATCGGTCAGCGCAGCCTGCTGGGCCGGCAGGCTCGGCGGCGGCAACGGCACGGGGCGCGGCGCCTCGGGCGGGGGAAGTAGGCTTTCGACACGCTGTGCGGGGCGCTGCGTCGCCTGCCCGCCCTGGGCGAGCTGGTCATACACGCGCTTGTCGAGGTTCGGCACCTGCATGCCGCCAGGGTCGTCGGGGCGGATGCGCACGGGAGACGGGTCTGCCGTGATCAGCGGCACCTCGCCTGGCGCGGCCGGTTCTCCGCCGAGCAGCAGCATCGCGCCCGCGCCGATCAGCGACACGGCAGCGAGGCCGCCCAGCCACGCAAGCCAGCGGAAGCGCGGCTTCTCGCGCCGCCGCCAGGCGGGGTCCGCCACCACGCGGGCGGGGCTCTTCGCCCACCCATTGGCATCGGGGATGTCGAGATCGCTACCGGTCATGCCCCTCAGTTCCGATCGCCTCAGGTTCTTTGGCGCCGCGCTCGCTCAGCGCATCTCCTCGACCGGCGTCACGCCCATGGTCAGGAGGCCCGAAGCGATCACCGTCGCCGTCGCCTGCACCAGCGCGAGCCGCGCCCGCGTCGCCTCGGGCGCCTCGGGCTGGATGAAGCGAAGCTCTGCCTCGTCGCGCCCCTTGTTCCACAGGCCGTGGAACGCCGCGGCCACATCATACAGGTGGAACGCGAGTCGGTGCGGCTCACAGGCGAGTGCGGCCTGCTCGACGATGCGCGGCCAGGCGACGAGCGTGCGGATCAGCGCCATCTCCGCCTCGTCGGCGAGCACGTCGAAATCGGCCTGGGCGAGCGCGGCCGGGTGCGTGTCGAACTGCCCCGCTGCGTGGCGCAGGACCGAGCGGCACCGCGCATGCGCGTACTGCACGTAGAAGACCGGGTTGTCCTTCGTCTGCTCGCGCACGCGATCGAGGTCGAACTCCATCTGCGCGTCGGACCGCCGCGTCAGCATGATGAAGCGCACCACGTCGCGCCCGACCTCGTCGATCAGGTCACGCAGCGTCACGAACGTGCCGGCGCGCTTGGACATGCGCATCGGCTCGCCGCCCTTGAGCAGGTGCACGATCTGGCACAGCAGCACCTGGAACGACGCGCCCTCGTCGAGCGCCTTCACGGCCGCCGCCATCCGCTTGACGTAGCCGCCGTGATCGGCGCCCCAGACCTGCACGATGCGGCGGAAGCCGCGCGCGAGCTTGTCGGCGTGGTTGCCGATGTCGTTGGCGAAGTAGGTGAAGCTGCCGTCGCTCTTGCGCAGCGGGCGGTCGATGTCGTCGCCGAAATCGGTGGAGCGGAACAGCGTCTGCGGCCGGGGCTCCCAGTCCTCGGGCTTCTGGCCTTTGGGAGGCTCGAGAACGCCGGTGTAGATGAGCCCACGATCGGTCAGCGTCTCGAGCGTGCGCTGCACCACCTCGGCCTCGATCAGCGCGGCCTCGGAGACGAACACGTCATGGCTGACGCCGAGCGCGGCCAGATCCTCGCGGATCTCCTCCATCATCGACGCCACCGTCTCGGTGCGCACGATGTCGAGCCAGAGCGAAGGCTCCGCCGGCATCGCGCCGGCTGAGGCGAGCGACAGGCCGTGCTTCGCCGCGAGCGCCTCGCCGACGGGGACGAGATAGTCGCCGCGATACTGCAGCCCGCCCGGGACGATCGCGTCGAACGCCTCCTCGGTCATCGTCGTGCCGAGCGCCTGGAGGTAGCGCCAGTAGGCCGCCCAGGCCAGCGCGTGCACCTGCGCGCCCGCGTCGTTGACGTAGTACTCGCGCGTCACCGCGAAGCCCGCCTTGGCGAGAAGCCCCGCGAGCGCATCGCCCACCACGGCGCCGCGGGCATGGGCGACATGCATCGGCCCCGTCGGGTTGGCCGAGACATACTCGACATTCACCCGCTCGCCCGCGCCTGCGGTGCTCGACCCGTAGTCAGTTCCCGCCTCGAGGATGTCGCCGAGCCTCGCCCGCAGCCAAGTCGGGTCGAGCGCGATGTTGACGAAGCCAGGACCGGCGACGTCGGCGCGGGCGATGGCCGCGTGGGTGGCAAGCTCGGCCGCGAGCTTCTCGCCGAAGGCACGCGGGTTGGTGCGAAGCGCCTTGGCGAGAACCATCGCGGCGTTGGTGGCGATGTCGCCATGGCTCGCGTCGCGCGGCGGCTCGACGCCGAGGGCGGCGAGCGTCGCCTCCGGCACCTCCGGCGCGAGACGGGCGACGGCCTCGCGAACGACGTCGCGGAAGATCGAGAAGATGTTGGTCATCGGCGGCAGGATGCGCTCCAGGGGCCACGGGCCCCATGGCCCCGGCTGTCTCAGGCGGTCGTCGTCGCGCTCAGGTCGAACAGCCGCCGGTGCTCGTCAAGCGCGAATCGGTCGGTCATGCCGGCGATGTAGTCGCAGACGAGGGCTGCGGTGCGCGCATCGCCTGGCTCCCCCGCCCCCTCCTGCCACTCCGTCGGCAGGCAGTTCGGCTCTGCGTGCAGCCCCGCGAACAGCTCGCGCACCACCCGCTTTGCCTTCGAGGTCATGCGGTTGACGCGGAAATGCCTGTACATGCGCGCGAACAGGAAGGCCTTGATCTCCCTCCGCGCCCTGTCTCCCGCCTCGGAGAAGGCGGCGACCGGGGCGCCGAGGCGGCGGATGGCATCGGCCGAGGCGGGTGCGGCGGCATCGAGCCGCCGTGCCGTCTCGCCGATCAGGTCTCCGACCATGCGGTTGATCAGCCGGCGGATCGTCTCGTGCTGCAGCCTGTCGGAGCCGGGCCAGGCCGCCTCCGCCTCGGCGATCGCCTCGCCCACCATGGCAAGGCCGCGCAGCTCGTCGAGCGAGAACAGCCCCGCGCGAAGCCCGTCATCAAGATCGTGGTTCGTGTACGCGATGTCGTCCGCGAGCGAGGCGAGCTGCGCCTCCGCCGAGGCGTGGCCGGCGAGGTCGAGGTCGAACCGCGCGGCGAACTCGGCGACATACGGCGGAGGGTCGGTCACCGGCCCGTTGTGCTTGGCGAGCCCCTCGAGCGTCTCCCAGGCGAGGTTCAGCCCGTCGAACGCGGCGTAGCGGCGCTCGAGAAGCGTGACCACCTTCAGCGCCTGCGCGTTGTGGTCGAACCCGCCGAACTCCGCCATCGCGGCATTCAGGGCCTCCTCCCCGGCGTGGCCGAAGGGCGGGTGGCCGAGGTCATGGGCGAGCGCGAGCGCCTCCGCGAGGTCCTCGTTCAGCGCCAGGCGCCTGGCGCCGGAGCGGGCGATCTGCGCCACTTCCAGGGAATGGGTCAGCCGCGTCCGGTAATGGTCGCCCTCGTGCACGACGAAGACCTGCGTCTTGTGCTTCAGGCGCCGGAAGGCGGTGGAATGCACGATCCGGTCCCGGTCGCGCTGGAATGGGCCGCGCCCCTCCCCCTCCGGCTCGGCCACCAGCCTGCCGCGGGTGCGGCCCGGCGGCACGGCATAGGGCGCGAGCGGATACGGATAGGGTGCGGAGTCGGGCATCGGCGAGAGTGTCGGCCCGCGCGGGGCGGCCCTGCAACGGCCAGTATCTGACACTGGCCGTTTGACATGGGCGCCCGCCATCCCGAAATCTGGGGCCGGAGGTTCGCCCATGGACACCGCCACCGCTCACGCCGTCAGCCTCTCCCCCTCCGCCGCACGGCGGGTGGCGGAGATCGTCGCGCATGAGGGAAACCCTGCCCTGATGCTGCGGCTCACCGTCTCCGGCGGTGGCTGCTCCGGCTTCCAGTACGGCTTCTCGCTCGACGCGGCCGTGAACGAGGATGACCGGGTGTTCGACGCTGGCCCGGCGAAGCTGGTGGTCGACGAAGTGTCGCTCGACCTGCTCGGCGGCGCGGAGGTGCATTACGACGACGGGCTGATGGCCTCGCACTTCACCGTGCGCAACCCGAACGCGACGGCGAGCTGCGGCTGCGGGACGTCCTTCGCGGTGGGGTGAGGCGCCGGCCGGTCAGCGCCGGTTGGTCATGCCTCCGGCACGTCAGCGCCGGTTTGTCATAAACGTGCCCGCGCAGTCGGGGCTCTCCCACTCCCCCCAGCCGACGCGCCACTGGAGCCGCCCGCGCAGCACGATGCCCGCTGCACCGCCGATCTCCATCACGAACCCGCCATCCGGCGAGACCGCCCCCGTCACCTCCTGCACCTGATCTCCGCGTCGGAACCGCCCGGCGATGCGCCCGCCGGTGATGCTGTACTCGCCCGCGAAGCCCGTGCCGCAGGGGCCGGACACGGTGCGCACGTCGATGGCCCAGGCCCCGTCGAAAGGCCCGAAAACGCCTTGGGCGACGACCGTTCCCCCTTGCGCCGCCGCGCCGAGGCCAGCCAGCATCAGCGCCGCGACGACGCGACATGCCCCACGCCTCGTCATGCACGGTTCTCCATCACGGCAGCCTAAGGGACGCCCATGCGCATCGCCACCTGGAACGTCAACAGCGTGCGCGCGCGCCGCCAGCACCTTCTCGACGTGCTCGCCTCCCCCGACGCGCCCGACATCGTTCTGCTCCAGGAACTGAAGACCGAGGATGCGGGCTTTCCCTCGATGGAGGTGCAGGCGGCCGGCTACCACGCGCTGGTCTCCGGCCAGAAGAGCTACAACGGCGTGGCCATCCTCTCGCGCGCGAAGCCCGTCGAGCGGCTTCGCGGCCTGCCCGACGGCGACGGCGATTCCCAGGCGCGCTACCTCGAGGCGGAGATCGGCGAGCTCATCGTCGCCTGCGTCTACTGCCCGAACGGCAACCCGATCGGCACCGAGAAGTTCGCCTACAAGCTCGCCTGGATGGAGCGCCTCGCCACCCGCGCCGAGGCGATTCTGACGACAGATCGCCCTGCCGTCATCGGCGGGGACTGGAACATCTGCCCCACGGAAGCCGATGTCTGGGACGAACGCGCGATGGCCGCCGACGCGCTCTGCCAGCCCGAGAGCCGCGCTGCCTGGCGGCGGATGCTCTGGCAGGGCTGGACCGATGCGTGGCGGACGCTGAACCCCCTTCCCGTGCCGACGCCTTCCCTGGGCTACACCTACTGGGACTACCAGGCCGGAGCCTGGCCGCGCGACAACGGGCTCCGCATCGACGCGCTTCTGCTGAGCCCGCCCGCGGCGGAGCGGCTGACCGCGGCGGGGGTGAACCGCATCCCGCGCGGCTGGGACAGCCCGTCCGACCACACCCCCGCCTGGTGCGAGCTCGCGGAGGCGGCATGAGCGAGCTCCTGTTCCACATGGTGGCCTCGGGACCGAAGCCGGTCGCGCCCTTCAGCCATGCCGTCGAGGCCGGAGGCTTCGTGTTCGTCACCGGCCAGATGCCGGACAGCCCCGAGGCGCCCGGCGTGCTTGCCGAAGGCGTGGAGGCGCAGACGCGGGCGGTGATGCGCAACCTCTCGATCGTGCTCGGCGGCATCGGGCTCGACCTCTCGCACGTGGTCATGGCGCGCATCTACCTGACCGCGTTCGAGCGCGACTATGCGGCGCTGAACGCGCTCTGGCCGTCCTTCTTCGCGTCAGGAAGGCTTCCCGCGCGCACGACGGTGGGTGTGACCGCGCTCGCCTACGGCGCGCTCGTCGAGATCGACGTGGTGGCGCGGCGCCCGGGAGGGGCGGTCAGCCCCGCTGCGGCCTGAAGGTTCCGCTGCAGGACTGGTTGCCGACGCCGGAGCGCAGCGTCCACTGGCGCGTTCCGGTCAGCTTCGCCTCGTGGTCGGCCAGCGATCCCTCGTAGCGGCCGCGCATCGTGTTGCCGCCGAAATTGCCTTCCGTCTGGACCACGAACCGCCCGCCATCGAGAGTGCCTGTGCCGGCCTCACGCCCGATCACCTGGCGCGTCTGCTGGTGGTAGATCGGGCGCTCGAACGTCACCTGGTTGCCCGCACGCGTGACCGTCGCGCGCGCGTTCGACGCCTGGATGTTGGCAGAAGGTGCTGCCTCGCAATCGAGCGCGCCCTGATAGACGACGTTCTGCGCCGCGGCCGGCAAGGCCGCGAACGCCAAGGCAATGGCGAGAAAACGCATGGAGGTCCTCCTGTCGCAGCGCGCGCGGAGGCGACCTCCCAGCACCCCGGGCGTGGAACGATGCTAGATCGTTCCGCGCCCCGAGCCAAGACTGTCAGAGGTTCGCTTGGGTGCCGTGCCCGGCGCTGCGGCCTCGGTGCCTCCGCTCATCGCCCCTGCGCCCTGAACGTGCCGGTGCAGGACTGGGTGCCCATGCCTCGCCTTTGTGTGACGAGGTCGCGGGTTCCGCGGATTCGCACCTCTCCGTCGGTCAGGGTTCCCTCGTAACGGCCGCGAACCGTCTGGCGGCCCATGTGCTGGGCGCCGAAGCTGCCCTCGGTCTCGATCCGAAACTGTCCGCCGCTCAGCGTTCCGGTACCGGACTCGCGGCCGACAATCTCGCGTGTCCCCTCCTGATAGATGGCCCGCTCGAACAGGACCTGGCTCCCCGTGCGCGTGATCGTCACCGGTGCCTGGGACGGCCGCGTTCCTCCAGCCGCGACCTCGCAGACGAGTTGTCCCTGGTAGACAACCGTCTGCGCGCACAGTGGCGCGGGCATCAAGAATGAAACGATGGCCAGGGCAAACGCTATGCGCATGGCGAAGCACTCCGCATAGCGCGCCGACACCCCGGCTGGCGACAGGCGCGCGCGGGTTATTCTAGCCCGCGCCCCCCGCCATCGTCACGCACCGCTCAGAGGTCGGCGTAGACGTGGCCCTCCGCCGCCGCCCCCTTGTGCGTCACCGCCCCCTCATGGGCGGGGCCGACGAGCTGGGCGTACTTCCAGAGCGCGCCGGAGCCGTAGATCGTCTCGCGCGGCTTCCAGGCGGCACGGCGCTCGGCGAGCTCCGCCTCCGACAGTTGCACGTCGAGCGTGCCGGCGGCGGCGTCGATCACGATCCGGTCGCCGTTGCGCAGGAGGCCGATCGGCCCGCCCACTGCGGCCTCGGGCGTCACGTGCCCGATGCAGAAGCCGCGCGTCGCACCGGAGAAGCGGCCGTCGGTGATCAGCGCGACCTTGTCGCCCATGCCCTGGCCGTAGATCGCCGAAGTGGTCGACAGCATCTCGCGCATCCCCGGCCCGCCCTTCGGCCCTTCGTAGCGGATGATGATCACGTCGCCTTCCTGGTATGCGCGCTCGCGCACTGCGGCGAACGCATCCTCCTCGCAGTCGAAGCAGAGGGCGCGGCCCTCGAAGCGGAGGGTCTTCATCCCCGCGATCTTCACGATCGCCCCGTCCGGCGCGAGGTTGCCCTTCAGCCCGACGACGCCGCCCGTCTTGGAGAGAGGTTTCGAGACGGGAAGCACGACGTCCTGGTCGGTGGGGAACACCACGTCCTTGTGGTTCTCGGCGAGCGTCCTGCCCGTCACGGTCATGCAGTCGCCGTGCAGGAGGCCGGCATCGAGAAGCGCCTTGATGATCACCGGCACGCCGCCGATCTTGTGCACGTCGAGCGCGACGTAGCGGCCGCCCGGCTTCAGGTCGGCGATGTGCGGCGTCGCCCGCATGATCTTCGCGACATCCTCGAGTGTGAAGCGGATGCCGACCTCGTTGGCGATCGCGGGCAGGTGCAGCGCCGCGTTGGTCGAGCCGCCGGTCGCGCCGACGATCATCGCGGCATTCTCGAGCGACTTGCGGGTGACGATGTCGCGCGGGCGGATGTTCGCCTTGAGCAGATCCACCACCGCCTGGCCGGACTTAACCGCCCAGGCATCGCGCTCCTCGTAGGGAGCGGGCGAGCCTGCCGAGCCGGGAAGCGCAAGCCCGATCGCCTCAGACACGCAGGCCATGGTGTTGGCGGTGAACTGCCCGCCGCAGGCGCCCGCGCCGGGACAGGCGACGCGCTCGAGCTCCTCCAGCTCCTCGTCGGTCATGTTGCCCGCAGCATGCTGGCCGACGGCCTCGAACACGTCGAGCACCGTCACGTCGCGGCCCTTCCAGGTGCCAGGAAGGATCGAGCCGCCATACATGAACACGGCCGGAACGTTCAAGCGCAGCATCGCCATCATCACGCCTGGCAGCGTCTTGTCGCAGCCCGCGAGGCCGACGAGCGCGTCATAGCCGTGGCCGCGCACCGTGAGCTCGATCGAATCCGCGATCACCTCGCGCGAGGCTAGCGACGACTTCATGCCCTGGTGGCCCATGGCGATGCCGTCGGTCACCGTGATGGTGCAGAACTCGCGCGGCGTCGCACCGGCCTCGGCCACGCCGCGCTTGACGCTCTGCGCCTGGCGGGAGAGCGCGATGTTGCAGGGCGCGGCCTCGTTCCAGCAGGTTGCGACGCCGACGAAGGGGGCGGCGATCTCACCCTTGGTCAGCCCCATGGCGTAGTAGTAGCTGCGATGCGGCGCGCGGTCGGGACCAACCGTCGAATGCCTGCTCGGCAGGTGCGACTTGTCCCACTTCATCTCCGCCATGGTCCGTTTCCCCTCCGTTCCTGTAACGATCCGTTCCGGTGTCGTGTCACTCTGCGATCCGGGCAAGCGCCGCGCCGAGCCGCGCGGCCGTCGCCTCCGCCGCCTCGCGCTTCTCGCGCGTTTCCTCCACCACCTCCTCCGCCGCTCGCGCGACGAAGGAGGGGTTGGCGAGCTTCGCCTCGAGGCGCCTGATCTCGTCCTGCTGCCGCGCGATCTCGCGGGCAAGCCGCGCGCGTTCGGCAGCGAGGTCGATCACGCCCTCGAGCGGCAGAACGAGCGTCGCCTCGTCCACGACGCCCTGTGCCGCCCCCTTCGGCACCTCGCCGTCGAGCGGCGTGATGTCGGAGAGGCGCGCGAGCCTGAGCACGGCGTCCTTCCAGCGTGCGAGGCGCTCGCGCGTCGCCGCATGCGCGTCCTTGAGGTGCGCCACGACCTCCTTGCCTGGCGGGACGCCCATCTCCGCGCGGATGGCCCGCAACTCGGTCACGAGGCGGAGCACCCACTCCACCTCCGCCTCCGCGTCGGGGTCGCGCGGCAGCGCGGCGGCATCGGGCCAGGGCTCGGTCATCAGCGTGCGTGCGCCCTCGCAGGTGCCGGGGCCGCGGTCGGCGAGCGCGTGCCAGAGCTCTTCCGTCAGGAAGGGCTGCACGGGGTGCAAAAGTGCGAGCACCGTGTCGAGCACGAAGGCGGCGGTCGCCCGCGTCTCGTCCTTCTCCGTCCCGTCCGGGCCGTTCAGGGGGGCCTTCGCGAGCTCGAGGTACCAGTCGCAGAACGTTCCCCAAACGAACTGGTATAGCCCGCCCGTATAGACATCGAAGCGGTATTCCTCGAGCGCGCGCGTTGCCTCCGCCGCGGCTTCGGCGAGGGCGCCGAGGATCCAGCGGTTCAGCGTCAGCTTCGCCGCGTGCGGATCCCAGCCAGGCACGGGAAGGCAGGAATTCATCTGGCAGAAGCGCGCGGCGTTCCAGAGCTTGGTTCCGAAATTGCGGTAGCCCTCGATCCTCTCGTCGGAGAGCTTGATGTCGCGCCCCTGGCTCTCCATCGCGGCCAGCGTGAAGCGCAGCGCGTCGGCGCCGAACCGCTCCACGAGGTCGAGCGGGTCGGTCACGTTGCCCTTCGACTTCGACATCTTCTGGCCGCGCTTGTCGCGCACCAGCCCGTGCACATAGACCGTCCGGAACGGCACCTCGCCCATGAAGTGCAGCCCCATCATCATCATCCGCGCGACCCAGAAGAAGATGATGTCGAAGCCGGTGACGAGCACCTCGCCCGGGTAGTAGCGCGCGAGCTCGGGCGTCTTCTCGGGCCAGCCGAGCGTCGAGAACGGCCAGAGCGCGGAGGAGAACCAGGTGTCGAGCACGTCGGGGTCGCGCACGAGCTCGACCTCGTGCCCGTATTTCTCGGCTGCGGCCCGCTTGGCCTCCTCCTCGGTATGCGCGACGAAGATCTCGCCGTCCGGCGCATACCAGGCGGGGATCTGGTGCCCCCACCAGAGCTGGCGAGAGACGCACCAGGGCTCGATGTCGCGCATCCAGGCGAAGAAGGTGTTCTCCCACTGCCGCGGAACGAACACCGTCCGCCCGCTTTCGACGGCGCTGATCGCGGGTGCCGCGAGCGTCTTCGCATCGACGAACCACTGGTCCGTGAGATACGGCTCGATCACGACACCGGAACGGTCCCCATGCGGAACCATGTGCGTGTGCGGCTCGGTCCTCTCGAGAGCGCCCGCCGTCTCGAGGTCGGCGACGATACGCTTGCGCGCCTCGAACCGGTCGAGCCCGCGATAGGCCTCCGGCACCTCCGGGATGTCGAGAAGCCTCGCGTCGGCGTCGAAGACGTTGAGCACCGCGAGGTCGTGCCGACGGCCGACCTCGAAATCGTTGAAGTCGTGCGCGGGGGTGATCTTCACCGCCCCCGTTCCCTTCTCCGGGTCGGAATAGGGGTCGGCCACGATGGGAATGCGCCGCCCCGACAGCGGCAGGATCGCCTCGCGCCCCACCAGCGCCTTGTAGCGGTCGTCGTCAGGATGAACGGCGACGCCCGTGTCGCCCAGCATCGTCTCCGGCCGTGTCGTCGCGACCGTGATGGACAGTCCGTCCTCGCCCGCGATGGCGTAGCGGATGTGCCAGAGCGAACCCTTCACCTCGCGGTTCTCCACCTCGAGGTCGGAGATCGCGGAGTGGAATTTCGGGTCCCAGTTTACCAGGCGCTTGGCGCGGTAGAGCAGGCCTTGCCGATGCAGCGCGACGAACACCTCCGTCACCGCCTTCGACAGGCCCTCGTCCATCGTGAAGCGCTCGCGCGGCCAATCGAGGCTCGCGCCCATGCGGCGAAGCTGGCGCGTGATCGTGCCGCCCGACTGCGCCTTCCAGTCCCAGACGCGCTCGATGAACCTGTCGCGCCCGAGGTCCTGCGTGCGCACGCCTTCGGCGGCGAGCATCCGGTCGACCACCATCTGGGTAGCGATGCCGGCATGGTCCGTGCCCGGCATCCAGAGCGCATCGTCGCCGCGCATACGCCGCCAGCGGATCAGCACGTCCTGCAGCGTGTTGTTGAGCGCGTGGCCCATGTGCAGGCTGCCGGTGACGTTCGGCGGGGGGATGACGATGCAGTACGGGCGCGCGTTGCTCTCGGGGTTCGCACCGAAGACGCCCGAGCGTTCCCAGCGCGCATAGAGCCGCGCCTCGACATCGGCGTGGGGAAAAGTCTTGTCCAGCATCGGCGGAGCGCGCCCTCGACAATCCTATGAAACGATCAGCCGGCGATTGGGCAAGCCAGCACGCTGCGCGTCAAGCCGGGCCGGCAAGCATCATGCCGGGGATGCGCGCAGATCAGCCCCGCGCGACCCGCTCGAGCTCGGCCTTCACCAGCCGCTCGACCAGCGGCGGCAGGTTCGCGTCGAGCCAGGCCTTGAGAATAGGGCGAAGCTCGTCGCGCACGATCTGCTCGAGGGTCGCGGCCCCGTTGCCGAGCAGGAGGTCCGGCATCGCCGGGCGGGCCTCGTCGCCGGGGCCGCGCGCAGCGGCGCGAAGGGCGGCGAAGGACGCGGCGGCGGCGGCCGCCGTGCTGCCGCCGAGAAGCGCGCCCTCCG
>NZ_VFAC01000007.1 GCF_007644105.1 Elioraea rosea
CCCCGGCCGACGCGACCGCCCAGGCCGCCGCGGCACGTGCGGTCGCCGGCTTGATCGAGGCGGCGTTCGAGGCGGCCGAGCCCCCGCCGACGCTTGCCGAGCTCGCCGAGCGCACGGGCTACTCGGCCTTCCACCTGCTCCGGCTGTTCAAGGCGCAGACGGGGCTCACCCCGCGCGCCTATGCCGAGGGCCTCCGCGCACGGCGCCTCGGCGAGCGGCTGGCGCGCGGGGAGGGGGTGGTCACGGCCGCCTTCGCGGCGGGCTATGGCAGCCTCCGCGGCGCCTATGCGGCGACAGGCGGGATCACCCCGGGCCGCGCACGCCGGGGCGGGCAGGGAGAGACCATCCGCACCGCCTTCGCCGAGACGCGCTTCGGCCCGCTTCTCGTCGGCGCCACCGGCCGCGGCGTCTGCTTCATCGGGTTCGCCGAGCCGCGGGCGGCGCTTCTCGCGGATCTGCAGCGACGTTTCCCGAACGCGACGGTCGCCGAGGACGACGCGACGCTTGCGGGCCATGTGCAGGCGGTGCTGGCCTATCTCGAGGCGCCGCGCGCCGGGCTGGCCTTGCCGCTCGACCTTCAGGGAACCGCCTTCCAGAAGCGCGTGTGGGACGCGCTGCGCGCCATTCCGCCGGGCGAGACCCGCACCTACAGCGAGGTGGCCGCCTCGCTCGGCCGGCCAGATGCCGTGCGCGCCGTCGCCACGGCCTGCGCACGCAACCCCACATCGCTCGTCGTGCCCTGCCACAGGGTGATCGGCAAGGACGGGGGCCTGCACGGCTATCGCTGGGGGCTTGCCCGCAAGCGCGCCCTGCTCGCGGCCGAGGCGGGGGACTGATGCCCGGGTGAACATCCTCCTCTTCGCGGTGACGTCCGTGCTCTGGGCGCTCGGCTGGGCGGCGATCAAGATCCAGGTGGCGATCGGACCGGCAGGCCCGGCCGTCGCCTGGCGGCTTCTTCTCGCCGGCACGATCCTGCAGCTCTGGCTCCGCGGCACCGGGCGGCACAAGGGCTTCGCCTTGCGCGACCTGCCCTTCGTCGCCATCCAGGGGCTCGGGCTGTTCGCCATCAACAACCTCGTCTTCTACGAGGCTGTGACGTTCATCGCCTCCGGCCTCGTCGCAGTCATCGTGGCCATGGTGATCCCGCTGAACGCGATCGGGCTACGGCTCGGCTTCGGCCTTCCCATCCGGCCGGCGGTGATCCTCGGCGCCGCCGTCGCCGCCTCGGGGCTCGCGCTCGTCTTCGCTCCGGAATGGTCGATGCTCGCCGAAGCCGGCGCCTGGCGCGGCGTCGCGCTCGGCATCGGCGGCTCCTTCGTCGTCGCCTCTGCCAACATGGCGGCGGTGCGCAACGCCCGCGCGCGGCTGCCGACTCTCGCGGTGATCGCTGACGGGCTCGTAATCGGCGGGGTGTTCGCAGCGATCGTCTCGGTGCTGCGCGGGCAAGGGCTTGCCGTCCCGCTCAATGCGGCGTGGATCGCGGCGCTGGTGTTCCAGGCGCTGCTCGTCTCGATCCTCTCCTTCTTCTGCTACTTCACGTTGCAGACGCGCATCGGCGCGGACCGCGCGGCGTATGTGCTCGTGGTCGTTCCGGTGCTGTCGCTCGCGCTGTCCTCGGTGCTGGAGGACTATCGCTGGTCGGTGCTCGCGGTGATCGGTGCCGGTCTCGTCGCGCTCGGCAACGCCATCGCGCTCGCCCCGCGCCGCGTCTGAGTTATTGCGCCAGCGTGCCGGGCGGCGTTGACAGCCCCGCTGGGTGGGGACCACACTGATCATACGCATACGAACAATCAGGGGAGCGCGGGCGTGCTGGAATGGCCTTCGGTGCATCGGATCATCGCCGCCGCCTTCGCAGAGGATGTCGGGGCGATCGACCTGACGAGCGAGACGGTCATCCCCGCCGAGGCGCGCGCCACCTTCGTTCTCCGCACCCGTGAGACCATCGTCGTCTGCGGCATCGACGTCGCCGAGGCGGTGTTCCGCAGCCGTGCACCGCAGTGCGGCTTCGAGGCCGGCGCGAAGGACGGCGCGAAGGTCGAGAAGGGAACGGTGCTCGCAACCGTCACCGGCCCCGCCCGCGCTCTGCTGACGGCCGAACGCACGGCGCTGAACCTGCTTTCCCACATGTCAGCGGTCGCAACCGTGACGCGCCGCTATGTCGAGCGCATCGAGGGAACGAAGGCGCAGCTGATCGACACGCGCAAGACCACGCCCGGCCTGAGGGCGATCGAGAAGCACGCGACCAGCGTCGGCGGGGCGCGCAACCACCGGCTCGACCTCGCCGGCGGCATCATGATCAAGGACAACCACATCTCCGTCTGCGGCTCGATCGCCGCCGCCGTCGCCCGTGCCCGCGCCACCGCCCCGGTTCTGACCAAGATCGAGGTGGAGTGCGACAGGCTCGACCAGGTGAAGGAAGCGGTCGAGGCGGGGGCGGACGTGATCATGCTCGACAACATGAAGCCGCCGATGCTCGCCGAGGCGGTGGCGATGGTGGCGGGCCGCGTGCCGCTCGAGGCTTCCGGCGGTGTCAACCTCGACACGATCCGCGCGATCGCAGAGACGGGGGTGGACTTCATCTCCGTGGGCCGGATCACCCAGGGCGCGCCGCCGGTCGATATCGGCCTCGACGCGACGATCGAGGCCTGAGGGATGGGAGCGGTCTGCGTCTTCGCCTCGGCCAATGATACGCTCGCGGCGTCGCTGAAGCAGGCGGCGGAGGAGGCGGGGGCTGGCATCGCGCGGCTTGGCCATTCGGTCGTCTATGGCGGGTCCTCGCGCGGCCTGATGGGGGCGGTGGCGCGCGGCGCGGTCTCGGCCGGCGGGCGCGTCGTCGGCGTCATGCCGCGCCACCTCGCGGGGCGCGAGCGCGCGGCGATCGACATCGCCGAGATCCACCTCGTCGACACGCTCGCGCAACGCAAGCAGCTGATGGCCGATCTCGCTGACATCTTCCTCGTGCTTCCGGGCGGCGTCGGCACGCTCGACGAGGCGCTCGAGATGATCACGTGGTACGACGTCGGGCTGAGCCGCAAGCCGGTGCTGTTCGTCGATGTCGAAGGGTTCTGGCGCGACTTCGCGCAGATGATGGCCGGGCTCAAGGCCCGCGGCGTGCTGCGCGCAGACATCGAGGGGGCGTGGAGCGTGCTGCCCGACGTGCCGAGCGCGCTCGCGGTGATCGCGTCCTCGTTCGCCCCGCGCGCGGCGTGAGGCGGCCGAGAGATGACTGGGAGAGAGGGAGAATGAACATGCCGGTGCAACGTCGACTTCTCCTCGGTGCGGCCGCTGCCGCGCCGGCCATTCTCGCCGCGCGCGGCGCCGGCGCGCAGGAGGCGATGCGGATCACGCTCGCGGGCGGCTCGGTCGGCGGCGCGTGGAGCGCGATCGGCAACGCGATCGGCGAGAGCATCCGCCGTGCCGTGCCGGGCTCCTCCTTCAGCTACGAGCCGGGGCGCGATGCAGCGAACGTACTTCTGGTCTCACAGGGGCGGGTGCAGCTCGGCATCGCACATGCGCAGATCGCGTTGCGCGCCATCAAGGGCGAGCCGCCCTTCGACCGGGCGATGCCGAACGTGCGCGCCGTGAGCCTGATCGACAGCGAGGCGGCTTGGCAGGCGCTCGTGCGCGAGGGCGGGCCGGTCTCCTCGATCGAGGAGATCGCGCAGAAGCGCGCGCCGGTGCGCGTGACGGCGAACCTCCGCGGCACGCTGATGGCGCTCGCGACCGAGGAGGCCTTCGCCGCCGCGGGCGCGCCCTTCGCGCAGATCGAGCGCTGGGGCGGCAAGACGCACTACGTCGCCTGGAACGACGCGCTCGACATGCTGAAGAACAACCAGGCCGACATCATCACCAACGTCGTCGACTTCCCTTCGCGCCAGGTGATCAACGCAACGCGCGAGATGCCCGTGCGCATGCTGAAGCTCGGGCCCGAGGTCGTGGCGAAGGTGAACGAGCGGCTCGGCTCGACGCCGGTGACGATTCCGGCCAATTCCTACCCGTTCCAGCCCGAGGCGCTGAACACGTTCCGCGCCCATGTCATCCTGCTCACCTCCGCCGACGTGCCGGAGGCGACGATCGAGACGATCGTGAAGGCGATGATCGCCAATTTCGACGCGATCAAGCGCAGCCACGCCACAATGGCGCGGCTCGAGCCGAAGGCGCTACCCGACACGGGCGGCGTGGGGCTGCACCCCGGTGCGGCGAAGGCCTACCGCGCAGCGGGGCTGCTCGCCTGAGCATCGTCGCCCGGTTCGGGCCAGGCAACAGGCGGGAGCTTCCACCGGCGGAGGCTGCCGCCGTCGCCGTGCTCGGAACCGGACTCTCGAGCTGGATGCTGGCGCTTGCGCTGGGCTGGGAGAGCGACCGCAACGCAACGCTCTTCGCCTTCCTCGGCACGGTGCTCGCGCTCGGCTTCCTCACGGTCACAGGCAATGCCCTGAGGCCAAAGGGGCGATCCTGGTTCGCGAACGGGCTCGCCGCGCTCTCGCTCGCCACCTGCGGGTATTTCGTCTGGATGGCGCCGAAGCACGCGCTGCGCTGGCCGATGGTGAGCCCGCTGTCGGACGCCGACATGATCGCGGCGGTCCTGCTCTGCCTTCTTGTCCTCGAGGCGACGCGGCGGACGATCGGGCTCACCCTCTGCATCCTGGTCGCCGGGTTCCTCGCCTACGCCGTCTGGGGCCATCACGTGCCCGGCTCGTTCTCGCACCGGCCGCTAACGCTCACCGAGATCGTCGATCATCTCGTCTTCACGACGAACGGGCTGATCGGCCCCGCGCTTGCGGTCGCGGCGTTCCTCGTCTTCGTGTTCGTGCTGTTCGGCGCGGTGCTCGACAGGCTCGGCGGCGGGGATTTCTTCCATGATCTCGCAGGCGCCCTGGTCGGCCGCCAGGCGGGCGGGCCGGCCAAGGTCGCGGTTGTCTCCTCTGCGATGTACGGCACCATCTCAGGCTCGCCAACGGCGGACGTGGTGACGACCGGAAGCCTCACCATCCCGATGATGAAGCGCCTTGGCTACGCGCCGGCCTATGCCGGCGGGGTCGAGGCGGCGGCCTCCGCGGGCGGCGCGATCCTGCCGCCCGTCATGGGCTCTGCGGCGTTCCTGATGAGCGACTTCACGGGCATCGCGTATGCCGACATCGCCTTCTCCGCGATCACCATCGCGGTGCTCTATTACGTCGCGGTGTTCTACCAGGTGCATGCGCGCGCGGTGCTCGACGGGCTTGGCGCGTTCGAGAAGGCGGGGCCGCGCGTGGTGGAGGTGATGCGCCGCGGCTGGTGGTTCCTCGTGCCGATCGCGGCGATGGTCTGGCTCGTCGTCTCGGCCGACAGGCCTGTCTATGGCGGCGGCATCGCCGTGCTGCTCGCCGGGGCGATGGCGGTGGTGATGACGCGCGACCCGCTGCGCGTTGCCCGCGCGCTGTTCGAGGCGGCGCAGGACGGCGCGCGCCGTGCCGCACCGGTGGGCATCGCCTGCGGCGTGGCGGGTCTCGTGGTCGGCACGCTCACCATCACCGATCTCTCCGGCAAGTTCTCCTCCCTGCTGTTCGGCTTCGCGCCGAACCAGATCCTGTTCGTGATGCTGATCACGGCGGGGGTGACGCTGCTTCTCGGGATGGGCATGCCGACGCCTGCCGTCTATGTGCTCGCCGCCGTGCTTGCCGCGCCGGCGATGATCAATCTCGGCGTGCCGGTGCTCGCAGCGCACCTCTTCGTCGTCTACTTCGCCTCGATGAGCGCGATCACGCCGCCCGTCGCGGTCGCTGCCTTCGCCGCCGCCTCGATCGCCCAGGCAGACCCGATCCGCATCGGGCTGATCGCCTGCCGCCTCGCGGTCGCTGCCTTCGTGCTGCCGTTCTGCTTCGTGTTCCGCCCCGGCCTGCTTCTGGTGGGCGAGCCGATCGTCGTCCTCTGGGCGGTGTTCGTCACGCTCTGCGGCGTGGTGTCCCTCGCCGCAGGGTTCGAGGGCTGGCTTGGCCGCCGGCTCGCACCCGGGCAGCGCGCGGTACTGATCGCCGCGGGCCTCACCCTCGTGGCGCCCGACTGGCGGGCGGATGCGGCGGGCCTCGGCCTTCTCGCGCTCGCGCTCGCCTGGGTCAGGCTCGACCGTGCGGGGGAGAAGCTCCGCGCGTAGCGCTCACGGCATCACGGCGACGCGCAGCGCATTCGTCGTGCCCGATTCCCCGAACGGTACGCCCGCGATCACCACGATCTCGTCTCCCTGCTTCAGGAACCCCTCCTGCGAGGCGATGCGCAGGCTCTTCGAGACCGTCTCGGTCATGGAATGGACATCGGCCGTGACGACGGGGTGGACGCCCCAGGTCACGGCGAGGCGCCGCGCCGTCGTCATGCGCGGGGTGAGGCCGAGGATCGGCGCGTCGGGCCGCTCGCGCGCCATGCGAAGCGCGGTCGATCCGCTCATCGTGAAGGTCGCGATCGCCTCGGCCCGTATGGTGGAGGCAACCTGGCGCGCCGCGGCGGTGATCGCATCGGCCGTCGAATGCTCGGGCGGGTTCCGCGTCGCCTCGACGATCTCTCGCCAGGTCGGGTCCGCTTCGACGCGGGAAACGATTCGGTCCATCATCGCCACCGCCTCGCGCGGGAAGGAGCCTGCCGCGCTCTCCGCCGACAGCATCACCGCATCGGCCCCGTCGAACACCGCGGTGGCGACGTCGGAGGCCTCGGCGCGCGTCGGCGTGGGGGCGGAGATCATGCTCTCGAGCATCTGCGTCGCGACGACCACTGGCTTACCCGCGCGCCGGCACGCCTTGACGATGCGCTTCTGCGCGAGCGGCACGGCCTCGGGCGGAAGCTCCACGCCGAGATCGCCGCGCGCGACCATCACGCAGTCAGACAGCGCGACGATCTCGTCCAGCGCGTCGAGCGCGCCGGGCTTCTCGAGCTTGCTCATGATCCAGGCGCGGTCACCGATGATCTTCCGTGCCTCGGCGACGTCCTCCGGCTTCTGCACGAAGGAGAGACCGACATACTCGACGCCGTTGTCGAGAGCGAAGGCGAGGTCGCGCTTGTCCTTCTCGGTCAGCGCCGGGATCGGCAGCGTCACGTCGGGCACGTTGACGCCCTTGCGGTCCGACACCGCGCCGCCGACGACCACTTCGGTCTCGAGATGGTCCGCCCGCGCGCGCGTCACGCGCAGCCGGACCTTGCCGTCGTCGATCAGCAGCGTCGAGCCGATGCCTGCCGAGCCGATGATCTCGGGGTGCGGGAGCGAGACGCGCGTGCGGTCTCCCGGAACGGGGGAGAGATCGAGCCGGAAGCTCTGCCCGGTCTGGAGCTGCACGCGCCCGCCGCCGAACGTGCCGACGCGGAGCTTCGGGCCCTGGACATCGACGAGCACGCCGATCGGCCGGCCAGCGCGCTTCTCAATCCCGCGGATCGTGTTCAGCCGCGCGAGATGATCCTCGTGCGTGCCGTGGCTGAAGTTCAGGCGGAACACGTCGGCTCCTGCCTGGAACAGCGCCTCGATCACCTCCGGTGTCGAGCTCGCCGGGCCGAGCGTGGCAACGATCTTGGTGCGGCGGTGCCGCCTCAGCGCGGGTTTCTGTCGCATGAGTCTCCGGAACCTATCGGGGGGCGATGAGGATGGCGCGGATGTCGTTGACGTTGGTCAGCGTCGGCCCGGTTACGACAAGGTCACCGGTGCCTGAAAACAGGCTGTAGCTGTCGAAGCCGGCGGCGAGGGCGGCCGCGTCGAGGCCTGCGGCGCGGGCGCGGGCGATCGTGTCGGGGGTGACGATCGCGCCGGCGGCATCCTCCGTGCCGTCGATGCCGTCGGTGTCGCCGGCGATCGCCCAGATGCCTGGCGTGCCCTTCAGCGCGAGCGCGAGGCCCACGAGAAAGGCGGTGTTGCGCCCGCCGCGCCCGGCGGGGCCGGAGCCGATCGTCACCGTCGTCTCGCCGCCCGAAAGCAGCACGCAAGGCGGTTTCGCGGGCGTGCCATGCGTGGCGCAGGCCAGCGCGATGCCGGCCATCACGGTGCCGACGATGCCGCTCTCGCCCTCGATCGCATCGCCGAGGATCAGCGGCGCGAGCCCGTGCGCGCGCGCGGCCTCGGCTGCCGCCTCGAGCGCCATCTGCGGCGTGGCGATCATGTGGAACGCGGCGCGATCGAGCCGCGGGTCGCCCGGCTTCGGCGTCTCCTCCTCCGCGCGCATCAGGTGCGCGGCCACCGCATCGGGAAGCGCGATGGCGTATTTCGCGACGAGCGCGCGCGCATCGGCGAAGCTCGTGGGGTCGGCGACGGTCGGGCCGGAGGCGATCACCGCCGGGTCGTCGCCCGGCACGTCGGAGATCGCGAGGGTGACGATGCGCGCAGGCGCCGCTGCCGCGGCGAGCCGTCCGCCCTTGATCGCGGAGAGGTGTTTCCGCACCGCGTTCATCTCGTGGATCGTCGCGCCGGAGGCGAGCAGGGCGCGGTTCACCGCCTGCTTGTCCTCCGCTGTCAGGCCGGGCGCGGGAAGCGACATGAGCGCCGAGCCGCCACCCGAGATGAGCGCGATGACGAGATCGTCCTCGCCGAGACCGCGCACCGCCTCGAGGATGCGCCGCGCCGCCGCCTCGCTCCGCGCGTCCGGCACGGGGTGGCGCGCCTCGAGCACGGCGATGCGCTTCGTCGGCACTGCATGGCCGTCACGCGTGACGACAACGCCTTCGACGGAGCCCTGCCACGCCTCCTCGAGAACCGAGGCCATCAGCGCGGCCGACTTGCCCGCGCCGATCACCACCGTGCGCCCCTTCGGCGACGCGATTCCGGCGAGCGCCTTCGGCAACACACGCCGCGGGTCGGCCGCGGCGACCGCGCCATCGAACATGGCCCTCAGCGCCGCTCGCGCCGCAGCGTCCGTCACCTCCACGCCCGGAAACCTCCCTCATCCCAGCTCGGCGCGGGGAGTATGGCGAAGACCGTCCCGGCGCGCCATGTTGAGGGTCAGGTGTGTCACAGGAGGCGAGACATGGCCGCACCCGAATTCGACGACGCGACGCGCACGGCGCTCGAGGCCGCTGCCTTCCGCCGGCTCGTGCAGCATTTCCGCGAGAGGTCGGACGTGCAGAACATCGACCTGATGAACCTCGCGGGCTTCTGCCGGAACTGCCTCTCGAAGTGGTACCGCGCGGCGGCCGAGGAGAAGGGCCTGGCGCTGACCTATGACGAGGCGCGCGAGATCATCTACGGCATGCCGTACAAGGAGTGGCAGGCGCTGCACCAGAAGGAGGCGTCGGCTGAGCAGCTCGCCGCCTTCGCCGTCGCCCAGCCGAAGGACCATTGAGCGCCGGCATGGAGGCGCCTGTGGCGAAGGCCGGCATGCTGATCCGCCGGCCTGTGGCGGAGGTGTTCGAGGCCTTCGTCGATCCAGCCGTCACGACACGGTTCTGGTTCACCGAGGCTACCGGGCGCGTCGAGCCTGGCGCGAGGCTTCGCTGGTCATGGGCGATGTACGGTGTCGCCACCGATCTCGAGGTCAAGGCGATCGACGATGGTCGCCGCATCGCCATCGCATGGGATCTCGCCGACGATCCCACCGAGGTCGAGTGGCTCTTCAGCCCGAGGGCCGATCACACCTTCGTCGAGGTGGTCAATCGCGGCTTCGGCGCGGGGCGCGGGGCGGTCGAGCGGGCGCTCGACGCGGCCGGCGGCTTCGCGCTTGTCCTGGCCGCCGCCAAGATCTGGCTCGAGCACGGCGTCGACCCCCGCTTCGTGGCGGATCGTCACCCCGATGCCCATGTCCGTGGGTGGCAGGAGCCTTAGCTAGCTTGGCTCTGCCTGCCTCGGCTCCGCGCGCACGGTGCCGTTCAGCTCGTGGCGCAGGCGCGAGATCGCCTCGTACACGGCGAGGCGCGAGCGGTTGATGCCGCCGAGCGGCCGGTGCGCCGGCACGCAATGCCACGGCGTGAAGGACAGGTTCTCGCAGAACGCCATCTGCTCGGCCGTCTCGAAAGCCTGGCGCGGGATGGTCAGCCGCGCGACGGGAATGAAGGGCGAGGCGGCCTCGCTCCAGATCACCGTCGGGTCCTCGATCGGCATCGCGTCGGGATCGCCGCGAAGCTGTACGAGGAAATCGAAGGCCGCGCCCGCCTCGGCCAGGTGCCGCGAGAGGTTGCGGCGGAGGAAGTCGGGCCCATCGGTACCATGGAACCGTGACGGCGGCGATGCAGGGCGCGCGGAGAACTTGCAGGCGACATCGCCGAACAGATACGGCGTCATACTCCAGTAGCGGATGTCGAGCGGGTTGGTGACGCGGCGGCGCACGATCGCGCCGGCGACGGCGAGCTCCCTCCACCGGAACCGGGTCGGGTTCCAGCCGGGGAAGAAGAAGCGCCAGCGCGGTTTCGCCGCCTGGAAGGCGATGTAGTCGATCGCGTTGCGCACGAAGAAGCTCGGATGGTTGATCAGCAGGAAGTCCTGCGTACCCGACGGACTCCCCTCGACGCCGAGCAGCTTGATGGCGAGCCCGCGGCCGTCGCCGCGCCGATCGTTCCTCGGGGTCTCGGAGCCGTTCGAGAGACGCACCCATGCGGGGTAGCAGCGCGGCTCGGCGAACACGCCTGCGCGGAGATGCACGGGAAGGCCGTCAAGCACGCGGAACTCGGCGCGCACGCAGCCATGCGCCTTCGGGTGCGCATCCCTGCGGGCGGGCCCGGTCGCGGCCGTCGAGCGAACCTCGGCCTCGATCGCGGCGACGACCGCGCCGATCGCCTCCGGCTCTCCCTCGGGGATGGCCTCGCCCGCCACGGGCGCGAAGCGGAACGGCTCGCCTTCGGCTGTCTCGGGATGGGTCATCCTGGGCCCGGCTGTGGCAAGGGAAATGCTGCGCCGAAGCGAGGCGGGCGCTGCCCGGGTGAGCATATAGCCAATCGCGACGGCAGATGCATCGCGGCGGAGGGGTGGGGCCTAAAGCCCCGGGCTTGATGTCGGGGCCCGCCGCCGCTATCCCTCCCGCCCCTTCGCGACGGAGTGACGCGCATGGCCAAGGCAGCCGAGAAGACAGCCGACGACCAGACCTACGGCATCGCTGCCGACAGGCTCCGCAGCCTTGTCGAGCGCATCGAGCGGCTCGAGGAGGAGCGCAAGGCGCTCGCGGGCGACATCAAGGACATCTACGCCGAGGCCAAGTCGGCCGGGTTCGATGTGAAGGTGCTGCGGCAGATCATCCGCATCCGCAAGCAGGACCAGGCCGAGGTCGAGGAGCAGGAGAGCCTGCTCGATCTCTACAAGCGCGCCCTCGGCATGGGCTGAGGGGGCGCGGCCCCCGGCGGGATTTTTGCGCAGGCGTCGGCGCCGCGTCACGTCGCGGACAGCCCGTCGAACCAGGATTTCCACTCGGGCACCGCGCGCGCGAACGTGCCGCGATGCGTCGTCGGGCCGGTCGAGACCGCCTCGACCCTGGCATTGCCCATCGCCCGCTGGAACTCCATCGCCAGCCGCCCGATGCCGTGGCGGATCGCCTCGTCTCTCTCGCCGTAGTGGTTGCGCACGGGCGTGCGGATGATCCAGCGATAGGCCTGGTTCGCGGCCATCTGGCGCCCGAAGGCGGAGGCCGTGAAGAAGCCCGGGTCGAAGTAGGCGTCCGCGATCAAGCTGCGCAGATCCGTCGGGATCCGTGCGGGGTCGACCACCTGTCCTTCATAGGCCTGCCTGCAGATGTCGTAGTGCTCCGGCCTTATCATCGACCGTGCGAGGCCGGGCAGGGCGTAGTAGGTCTCGAACGAGAAGGACGAGAGGATGAAGATCGTCGTGATCCAGGTCGCATCGATTGGTCGCGGGAAGTTCAGGAAGCCCGCGAGCGCGGCCCAAAGGTCGATCGGCGCGCTTGCCGTGGCGGTCGCTGTGACAGGCATGCCGATCGCCTCGAGCCGCTCGAGCAGCGCCATCGTCACGTAGCCGCCCTGCGACCAGCCGGACAGGAAGAGGTGACGGTCGGTGAGGCCCTCTGCCCGCAGCACCGTGCGGGCGGCGATGATCAGGTCGGCTGTTGCCTGCTGGTGGCTGCCCTTGACCATGTAGCCCTGCGGCTCGGTCGACTCGCCCATCCCGATGTAGTCGGCACCGATCACCGCGTAGCCCTGGCCCGCGAACTGCGCGACCATGAGCTGGGTCTCGGGTGACTGCTCGGGGAAGGACGGAACCTGCTGTTTCCCGTACACGGTGCCGTGCTGGTACGAGAGGAGCGGCAGGGTGGCAGCGCCTGTCTCCGGAATGGCGACGAGGCCTGTGAGCGTGACGGGCGTGTTGCTTCGCTCCGGCACCACCGACGGATAGCTCACGCGATAGAGCCGCACCGCAGTGCGCGCGGGGCTGTAGGTGACCGGTATGCCCGCGAAGGCCGGCGTATCGGCGGTGAGGATCCGGTTCAGCCGCGCCACGTCCCACCGCGCGATGAGGCGATAGGTCACGTGGCCTGGCACCTTCTGCGCGGCTGCCGGCTGCGCCGCGCCCGGCGTGGCTGCGAGCGCCATCGCGCCGAGGCTCAGGCCTGCGGCCGCACCGGCCATCTGTCGCCGCGGCAGGCCTGGTGGTGGCGAGCGGTCACGCATGTCGTCCTCGCTGCGGGGGCTGGGTCGCGCGGGTACCGTGCCCGATCTTCGTTGACGAATGGCGAGCGAGCCGCCTGTCAGGCGTACATCCTCTCCACGATGTCCTTGTGCTCGCGCAGCACGATCTGGCGGCGCACCTTCTGCGTCGAGGTCAGCAGCCCGTTCTCGATCGTGAAGGCCGGAACCGCCCGCCAGTGGCGGATCCTCTCCGTCACCGTCAGCGTGCGGTTGGCCTCGTCCACCGCGAGGCCGATCTCCTTCTCGTCCGCCCCATCGGCCGGAACGATCAGCGCCACGAGATGCGACCGCCCGTCGCCCGCCACCACGGCCTGAGCGATCGCCGATTGCTGCGCGAGGATGCCTTCCACGCGCGCGGGGCTCACCATGTCGCCGCCCGTCGTCTTGATGATCTCCCGCTTGCGGTCGGTGATGCGCAGATAGCCGTCCTCGTCGAGCGAGCCGACATCGCCTGTGTGCAGCCAGCCATCGCGGATCGCTGCCTCGGTGGCCTCGGGGTTGTTCCAGTAGCCCTGCATCACGAGATCGCCGCGCACGAGGATCTCGCCGTCATTGGCGATGCGCACCTCGACATTGGGCAGAGGCAGGCCGACCGTGTCGATGCGGATGCGCCCCGGCGGGTTGGCCGCGATCACCGGCCCCGCCTCCGTCTGCCCGTAGCCCTGCATGATCGGGATGCCGAGGGCGAGGAAGAAGCCGCCGACATCGGGGTCGAGGCGGGCGCCGCCGCTCATGATGCCCTTGAGCCTGCCGCCGAAGCGCGCGCGCACCTTGCGCCGCACGAGGAACTCGAGCGCCTTGTCGGCGAACCACCCCGTCGGCCCGAGGCTCTGCCCGCGCACCCGTCGCGCGCCGAGCGCGAGCGCGGCGACGAAGAGGTCGCGCTTCCATTTCGGCTCGCGCTTGAGGCCCGTGAGGATGCGCGAGCGGATCACCTCGAACAGTCTTGGCACGGCGGTCATTACCGTCGGGCGCACCTCGAGCATCTCGGGCGCGATCCTGTCTGCGCCCGAGGCGTAGTAGATCTGCGTGCCGATCGAGAGAAGGAAGAACTGCCCGCAAGTGTGCTCGTAGCTGTGCGAGAGAGGCAGGAAGGAGAGGTAGACCTCGTCCTTGAGGCCGAGCGGCTTGAGCAGCTCCCACGCCCCGGCGCAGTTCGACAGGAGCGCGCGGTGCGGCAGCATCACGCCCTTCGGCGCCCCGCCCGTGCCGGAGGTGTAGATCAGGCACGCCGTCTGCTCGCCCGGGATGGCGAGAAGCTCCTCTGCGAAGCCAGGCAGTGGCGGGCGGGAGACGCCCTCGGTCCAGGGCAGGACGGTGGTACCCGCAAGCGCGCCGACATCCTCCATCGCGACGACGAGGTCGAGCCCGCCGGCACGGCCCGCGCCGTCCATCAGCTTCTGCGCCAACGCCCGGGTCGAGACCACCGCTGCGCGGGCGCCGCTGTCTGCCAGCACATGGGCGATGTCGCCCGGCGTGAAGGTCGTGTAGGCGGGAACGCAGACGCCCCGCACCGCCATGATCGCAAGGTCGGCGATCGGCCATTCGGGCCGGTTCTCCGCAAGCAGGAGCACCCTGTCGCCAGGCTCCACGCCATGGGCGCGGAGCGCGGAGGCGAGGCCCGCCGCAGCCTGTCCGAGCGCGGCCCAGCTCGTTGCGCGCCAGGACGTGCCTTCCCTGGCCCACACGGCCGGGCGCTCGCCCCATTCGGCGGCGCGGGAAAACATCATCGCGGCAAGGTTCGGCCAGGCGGGATAGCCCGAGCCTGCCTGCCCCATGGAAGCCAGCGCACCGTTGGCCTTAAGGCTCGCGGCAAGGTCATCCCAGTCACCCGAATTCGTCACCCGGCGTTATCCTCCCAGATCGGCCGCCCAGGCCGGCTCGGCCTGCGCGGCGGTGTCCCCGCAGCATCCCGCCCGTGCCGGTTGTCCCGGCCCGGCGCGGTGCCATATCCCTTCAGCGCCAACAGAGGTAGGAAGCCGCCGTGCCGCACGCCAGCCGAGATCGCTACGCCACACTCGCCGCTTCCCCCGAGGCGCCGGCCGCGGGCGCGCAGGCCCAGCAGCTTCCCGCCTGGGACCTTTCCGACCTCTACCCCGGCCCGGACAGCCCCACCGTGGCGGCCGACCTCGACGCAGCCGAGAAGGCAGCGAAGGCGTTCGCCGAGCGCTTCAAGGGCCGGCTCGCAAGCCTTTCGGGAGCAGACCTCGCCGCGGCGATCGAGGAGTACCAGCGGATCGAGGAGATCCTGGGCAAGGTCATGTCCTACGCCCAGCTCCTGTTTGCCGAGGACGCGACCTCCGCCGAGATCGGCAAGTTCTATCAGGGCTGCAACGAGCGGGTCACCACGATCAGCTCGCACCTGATCTTCTTCACCCTCGAGCTGAACCGGCTCGAGGATGCCGCGCTCGAGAAGAAGCTCGGCGATGCCGCGCTCGCCCGCTTCCGCCCCTGGCTGCGCGACCTCCGCGTGTTCCGCCCGCACCAGCTCGCCGACGAGCTCGAGCGCCTGCTGCACGAGAAGGAGGTGACGGGCCGCTCGGCGTGGAGCCGCCTGTTCGACGAGACGATGGCGGGGCTCCGCATCACCATCGAGGGCGAGGAGCTCACGCTCAGCCACGCGCTGAACCGGCTGTCGGACCATGACCGCGCGCGACGCGAGGCGGCGGCGAAGGCGATCGGCGCGACGCTCGCGGGCAATGCGCGCCTCTTCGCGCTGATCACCAACACGCTCGCCAAGGACAAGGAGATCATCGACACCTGGCGCAGCTACGAGCGGCCCGAGAGCTACCGCAACCGCGCCAACATGGTGGAGGACGAGGTCGTTGAGGCGCTTGTCTCCGCCGTCACTGCCTCCTTCCCGCGCCTGTCGCACCGCTACTACGCCCTGAAGGCGCGCTGGCTCGGCCTCGAGAAGCTCGCCTACTGGGACCGCAACGCCCCGCTGCCCGAGGATGACGACAGGCTGATCTCGTGGGACGATGCCGTCCGCCGCGTGCGGTCGGCCTATCGCAGCTTCTCCGACGAGCTCGCCGATGTGGGAGACCGGTTCTTCGCCGGCCCCTGGATCGATGCGCGGCTGAAGCCGGGCAAGGCCTCGGGCGCCTTCGCCCACCCGACCGTGCCGTCGGCGCACCCCTACCTGCTGCTGAACTATCACGGCCGCGCGCGCGACGTCATGACGCTCGCGCATGAGCTCGGCCACGGCGTGCACCAGGTTCTCGCCGCGCCCAACGGCTACCTGATGTCGGGCACGCCGCTGACGCTCGCAGAGACCGCCTCGGTGTTCGGTGAGATGCTGACCTTCCGCCAGATGCTGGACGGCGAGGCCGATGCGCGCCGCCGCCGCGTGCTTCTCGCGGGCAAGGTGGAGGACATGCTGAACACGGTCGTCCGCCAGATCGCCTTCTACCGGTTCGAGCAGCGCGTGCATGCAGAGCGGCGAAAGGGCGAGCTGACGCCCGACGCGCTCGCCGCCATCTGGATGGAGATGCAGGCCGAAAGCCTCGGCCCCGCCTTCACCTTCGACGACGACTACCGAACCTACTGGGCCTACATCCCCCACTTCATCCACACCCCCTTCTACGTCTACGCCTACGCGTTTGGAGACTGCCTGGTGAACGCGCTCTACGGCGTGTTCCGCGACGGCCACCCGCGCTTCCAGGAGAAGTATCTCGATCTCCTCCGTGCGGGCGGAACGAAGCGACACAAGGAGCTGCTGGCACCCTTCGGGCTCGACGCGTCCGACCCCGCGTTCTGGAACAGGGGGCTCGACGTGATCGCGGGCTTCATCGACGAGCTCGAGGCAGCGATGCCTGCGAAGGCCTGAGGAGAGCGCGCGGGATGGCGGGGGAAGAAGCCTCGATCTTCGGGCAGCTGAGGCGCGTGGTCCGCACCTCGGGCGCCGTGGGCGGCATCGCAGCGCGCGTCGCGGGCGAGCGCCTGTTCGGCGTCAAGACCGACAGGGTCGGGCATGCGGAGGACCTCAAGGCCGTGCTCGGGGGGCTGAAGGGCCCTCTGATGAAGGTCGCGCAGTTCCTCTCCACCATCCCCGATGCCCTGCCGGCGGAATACGCCGCCGAGCTCGCCCAGCTCCAGGCGAACGCGCCCGCGATGGGCTGGCCCTTCGTCAACCGCCGCATGCAGGCAGAGCTTGGGCCGCAATGGAGCACCAGGTTCGCGAGCTTCGGGCGCGAGGCTGCGGCTGCGGCCTCGCTCGGCCAGGTGCACCGCGCGACATTGCCTGACGGCCGGTCCGTCGCCTGCAAGCTGCAATACCCGGACATGGCGAGCGTGGTCGAGGCCGATCTCCGCCAGCTCAAGCTCGCGATGGCCGTCTACCGGCGGATGGACAACGCCATCCAGCAGGAAGAGATCTACAAGGAGCTGACGGAGCGGCTGCGCGAGGAGCTCGACTACGCGCGCGAGGCGGCGAACATGCGCCTTTACCGCGCGATGCTCGCGGCCGAGCCCTCCGTGCACGTGCCCGATCCGATCGAGGGCTACTGCACGTCGCGCCTGCTGACCATGACCTGGCTCGAGGGCCGCGCGCTGATGCGCAGGCTCGAGGAGGATCCGCCGCAGGAGGAACGAAACGTCATTGCATTGAACCTGTTCAAGGCGTGGTATGTTCCGCTCTACCGCTACGGCGTCATCCACGGCGATCCCCACCTCGGCAACTACCAGGTGCGCGCCGATGGCGGGGTGAACCTGCTCGACTATGGCTGCATCCGGATCTTCCAGCCGCACTTCATCCGCGGCGTGATCGACCTCTACGAGGCGGTGCGGGACAAGGACGAGGACAAGGCCCACCACGCCTACGAGACATGGGGCTTCACCGGGCTCGACCGGGAGAAGATGGCGGTGCTTAACCTCTGGGCCGAGTTCCTCTACGAGCCGCTCCTGCAGGACCGCACCCGCCGCATCCAGGAGAACGACGACCCCCAATTCGGCCGCCGCGTCGCCGAGGAGGTGCATGCGGGGCTCAAGCGGATCGGCGGCGTGAAGCCGCCGCGCGAGTTCGTGCTGATGGACCGTGCGGCGATCGGGCTCGGCTCGGTGTTCCTCCGGCTCGGCGCAGAGCTCAACTGGCACCAGCTCTTCCACGGCCTGATCGACGATTTCGAACAGGGCGTGATGGCCGAGCGCCAGGCCGCCGCGCTTGCCGAAGCCGGGGTTCCCCAGCCGACCTGACGGACGCGAGGCCCCGCCGCGTTTCTCAGCCGGCGTGCCGGGCGAGGCCCTTCCAGTCGAAGCCTATGCCATGGCCCGGCCTGTCGGGAGCGATCGCGCTCCCTTCGACGAGGCTGATCGGCTCGGCGATGAACCGGTCGAGCCCGAAGCCGTGCGCCTCGAGATATGCGCGGTTCGGGCACGCGGCGAGCAGGTGCACCGTCACGTCATGCGCGCCGTGCGAGGTCACCGGCAGGTTGAACGCCTCCGCGAGCCGCGCGACCTTCATGAAGACCGTCACCCCGCCGCAATTCGTCACGTCAGGCTCGGGGAAGCTCACCCCGCCTGCGGAGATCATCTGCTGGAATTCCCAGAGGGTGCGCATGTTCTCTCCCGTCGCGACCGGCAGCCCGCCCTCGCGGAGGATGCGCGCGTGGCCCGCGACGTCGTCGGGGATGGTCGGCTCCTCGAGCCAGACAAGGTCATAGGGCGCGAAGGCGCGGGCGCGGCGGATCGCTTCGTCGACGGTCCATTTCATGTTGGCATCAACCATCAGCGGGAAGCCCTCGCCGAGATGGCTGCGCATCGCCGCGACCCGCTCGACATCCTCTGCCATGTGCACGCGGCCGGCCTTCATCTTGATGGCACGTAAGCCGCGGGCGAGATTGCCGTCGGTCTGCGCGAGAAGGTCGGCGACGGAAAGGTCGAGGTCGATGCCGCCCGCGTAGCAGGGCACGGCCGGGTCGTACCCGCCGAGCAGGCGCCACAGCGGCGCGTTGGCGCGCACGGCCTTGAGGTCCCACAGCGCCATGTCGAACGCCGACTGGGCCAGCACCGAAGGGCCGCCGCGCCCGCCATAGTGCAGCGCCCACCACACCTTCTGCCAGAGATGCTCGATCCGGTCGGCATCCTCGCCGGCGACGATCTCGGGGATCTCGCGCCTGGCGATGTCGGCGATCGCGCCGCCGTTCCGGCCCGTGGTGTAGGTATAGCCGACGCCCTCGGCGCCGTCCTCGTCGCGCACGCGGATAGTCACGAGCTCGAACCGCGTCATGACGCCGTGCGTCGAATCGGACAGCGGCACATCGAGCGGTATGCGGAACAGCCCGGTGTCGATCGATGCGAGTCGCGCCATGTGCTTCTGCCTTCCTCCCGGTTCGTTTGCGCGGGAGCATGGCGTCGCGGGGTGGGCGGTGCAATCCGCGCGGGGGTCTAGCCCGGCGGGACCCGCCGCCACTTGATCGCGCAGCCGATCGCCTGGACCTGCTCCTCCGGCGCGGGGCGGCCTTCGGCGACGGCGCGCATCGCCTCGAACAGCTCCCGCCGCGCGCCGGGGATCGCCGTGGTGCGCGAGGCGTCGAGTCGCCCGCGATAGACGAGCCGCCGCGCGGCATCGAAGCCGAAGAAATCCGGCGTGCAAACCGCACCATAGGCGCGTGCGACCTGCTGCAGCGGGTCGTGCAGATAGGGGAAGGGCAGGCCTTGGTCGCGCGCGAGGCGCTGCATCGCCGGGAACCCGTCCTCGGGATAGGCCTCCTGGTCGTTCGAGCAGATGCCGGCGAAGCCGATGCCGAGCCGCGCGAGTTCGCGGGCATCGCGGATCATGAGGTCGAGCACCGCCTTCACGTAGGGGCAGTGGTTGCACATGAAGACGACCACCGCACCCTTCGGCCCGGCGATGTCGGCGTAGGCCAGCGTGCGCCCATCCGTCGCCGTCAGCAGGAAATCCGGCGCCGTCGCGATCGTTTCATGTCGTTCCGCCACGTCCATGCCTTGCCTCCATCCGCCTCGTGGGCGCAGCATAATGCAAGCCGGGTTGCGATGCTGCCCGGATTTGCAACCTTAACGTTCGGGGGTCCATCGCCTGATGGCTGTTCCGAGGCGCGCCGATCTCGCACCACCGCAGAAGGCGGACACGCTGGCCGACCGCGCGGCGCTGCTCGGCCGAGCGCCGCTGCTCCGCCGCCTGCCTGCCGAGGCGCTGGCGCGACTCGCGGGCTTCGCGCATCTCCGGCCGATGACGAAGGGCGAGACGCTGTTCCGCAGGGGCGACCCCGGGACGGGACTGCTCCTCGTCGTGAAGGGACGAATCCGCGTCTCCGTTCCCTCGACGGAAGGACGCGACGGCGTTCTGAACCTCGTCCGCGCAGGCGAGGTGGTGGGCGAGATCGCGCTTCTCGACGGGCACCCCCGCACGGCGGACGCGATCGCCGATACCGACGGCGAGGTGATGCTCCTCGAGCGCCGCGACCTCCTGCCGCTTCTCGAGGAGAACGGCTCGCTCGCGCTCGCGCTGATGGAGGTTCTCTGCGAGCGCCTGCGGCAGACCTCCGCGCAGGTCGAGGCACTGATGTTCCAGGAGACGGGGCCGCGACTCGCGCGCGCGCTGCTGCAGCTCTCCGCGGTGCAGCGTCTCGCCTCCGTGGCGGTGACGCAGAAGCAGCTCGGCGAGATGGCGGGCACGAGCCGCGAGAGTGCCAATCGCACGCTTAAGGCGTGGGAGGCGAAGGGGTTCGTCTCGCTTGTCCCTGGCCGGGTGACGCTGCGCGACGAGGCGGCGATACGCACGATCGCCGAAGGCGTGCGCGAGCACCAGGAGGGCTAGCCTAGCCGTTTTCCTTCTTCGCGACCTCCACTTCCGCGGCGAGTTCGTGTTGAAGAAAGTAGTTGAGGAAGGTGCGGATCGCGGCGACCGCCGCAAGCTTGCCGATCTGTTCCCAGTTCGGAGAGATCGCCGTACCGACGATGTCGGCGGCAAGCTGGAACTCGAGCGCGAGCGACAAGCCGCGCGCGAGTGCGATTCGCGCTGCCGTCGTTCCGGACCCCAGAAGCTTGAACAGCGCGAAGGCAATGGCTGCGAGGACGATCGTCACGCTGATCGCCTCGATGCCGAGCTTCAGCCACGAGGCAGCCTCGATGACGGCCTGTTCCGCCGACGCGGAAAGCGCACGTTCCTCCACCGCCACCTCCCCCTAGCCGGCGCGCGCCGCGGGTGCCATCGTGACCGAGCACGAGGCGACGCGCCTTCCGGCAGACAGCATCAGCCCCGTCAGCCGATTCGCGCCGCTACCCGCGATCAGCGCGAGCGGGACCGTCGCCCCCGCGGCGAGCCTGAGACGCGGCAGGACCACCGTCTGGCCCCCCTCGATCGTGGCGAAGCCATGCGCGATGCCGAGGCTCGTCGCACCGAGCGTCTCCGTCAGCGCCTCGATCGGCCGCTCGCCCTTCACCTGGTCGCGCAGATTGGCAACCGGGTCGAGCACCTCGTCGGAGGAGCCCGCATAGGGCCGCCGCCTCTGTCCCCAGGGTCCCGCATAGAGCCCGGCACGGCGATAGGGCAGGGCAGCCGAGGGGATGACGAGGCGGAGGAAGGAGGCGCCGGGCGCGCGAAGGACGAGCCCGTCCTCGTCGTCGCTTCCCGTGACAAGCAGACGCAGCCGCGTGCCCATCGGGGCGCTCCGGGCGCTGGCGAGCGAACGGATCGCCGCATTGTTCCGTGCAGGCAACGGCTCGTCCGCGCTCAGCGGGTCGTCGGGGCTGTCGATCGTCGCGACGAGCAGGGGGGTGGACGGGTCAGGCTGCGGCCAGGCGAGCCGCGCCGTGTACCGGTTTCGCGGCTTGACCTCGCCGAGGGCCTGCTCGGCGATCAGCGTGAACAGCCCTTGCCGCTTCGGCGAGGGTGGCGTGGCAGCGAGCGAGGCCGGCGCGGCCCACAGCCTGAGCACGGCCTCGCGTGCCGGTGCGCCGCCGCGGTTGCCGTAGCGCACGGTGACGGTGGCGGGACCCTGGCAGGCGGCGAGGTCACCCACCGGCGCGCCCTCCTCGTCGGCCACCGCGATGGCGGGGCTCGCGCAGAGGTCCTCCGACACAAGAGGTTCGATGCCTGTATCGCCCTCGTATCGTTCGACCCAAAGATCGGCTCCCGCGACGGCTTCCTCGCCTGTCGCTGCAACCATCGCTGCGATGTCGAGCGCGCCGAAGCCGGCGGCGGGGTCCCACCCCGTGGCGTCCTCCGGCGTATCGGCGGGGCCGAGCGCGACCACGTCGCGGCGCGCCGTTTCGCAGAGCACCTGGCGGATGTCGGCAGCCGCGGGGGCAAGGCCGGTCAGCGCATGGATGCGCTCGCAGTAGAGCGCGGCTGCGCCTGCCACCTGGGGGGCCGCGAAGCTCGTGCCGCCGCTCGTCCGCACCGGTCCGCCATTGGTGATCAGCCCCCGCATCGAGGGCGCGGTGACGAAGGCGCCGATGGCGGAAAGCTCGGGCTTGGGGAACCCGCCGCCGCGAACCGGGCCGCGGCCCGAGAAGTCCGACACGCGCATCGGCGCGCCGTCGCTCCGCGCATCGAGCGAGGCGACGGCGAGAACGCGCCGCGCGGTTGCCGGAACGTTCACCGTCGTGCCGAGCGCGATGCCGTCGATGCCGGGCTGGCCGAGCCAGCGGCGGAGCATCCGGTTGTTGCGATCCACCCAGCCATGCACGTCGCCGCTCGCGCCATGGACGAGAAACTGCCAGGTGCCGCGCGGCAGCGTCGCGCCAGGTGCCGGGCGCACCGTCAGGGTGAGGCAGCAGAGGCCGCCCGCCTCGCGCGACAGCAGCCCCTCTGCCAAGAAGCCTGACGGTGCGGGCGAGACGGGGATCGGCACGATGCCGTCCGTCTCGCGCACGGTCACCGGCCCGATCATCCGTGCCGGAGCGAGGATGCCCGAGATCGTCACCGAGGCCGCGCCGGTGCTCTCGAACCAGAGCTCGGCCGCCTCGGCGAAGAGGCAGCCCGGCGCGAACTCGAGCGCGAGCGCGACGTCACGTGCCGTGGCATCGCCAGGCACCACGGCGTGTGCGGGCATCGGCACGGGCGGCAGGCCCTGGAAGCGGAGCAGGTGCTCGTTGCCCGCCGCGACGACGAGCGCGCGGCCGGGCAGGAGGAGCAGGTTGTCTAGGAACTCCTCGCCGAGGAGGCCGCCGTCATGCGGTCCGAGATTGTCGCCGTTGGAGAGGTTGACGACGACGCCCGCGAAGGGCGCGAGAGGCGTTGCGGTGGCGAACAGGTCTGCCACGCCCGCAAGCATCGCTGCCTCGTTGCCGAAGCGCCGTTCGTCCTGCCCCGCCGCCGCGACGAAGGCGAGCGCTGCCTCGGGCGCGATGCCAGGGAGGCTGCGCTGGGCGAGCCTGCCGCTTCCGCCAGCGATGCCGGCGACCATCGTGCCATGCGTCTGCAGCACGGTGCGGTCGCCGGCTGCGGTCGGCGCGAGAGGCAGGTCGCGCGCGCGCACGAGATGGGCGAGCGCGCCGGATGGGGCCCCGCCCGCCGCGTGCGCCGCGATCGCGACATCGATCTCGCCGCGCTCGAAGCGCGCCCCCATCGCCGGCTGGCCGGGCCCCGGGCGCGGCGGCAGCGAGAGATCGTGCAGCCAGGCGAGCCGAGTGGTTCCGTCCTCATTCCGGAGATCGGGATGCAGCAGGTCGATGAAGGTGTCGACCACGCCGACCAGCGTTCCCGCCCCGGTGAGCCCCTCCGCACCGTCGCCGTGGGGAGGCAGGGCATGGACGCGGGCGACCTCCACCGGCGTCGCTGCGGCCTGCCAGGTTCGCCCCGGCTCGGCGCGCACGGTGGCAGGGTGCTCGAGCACGCGCACGAGACCGATGACGTTGACCCACACGACGAAGATGTCGGCCGCCTGAGCGGCGACCTCCGCGCCGAGTGCCTCGAGCTCCGCCCTCTGGCCGAGGAAGCGGAGAAGCACGCCGGCGAAAGGGCGGGAGCGGTCGAAGGTCGTGACGATGCCGGCCTCCCGCGCCTCGGCCGCGCGGCGGAACGCAAGCCGCTCGGGCGTGGCCGTGATGCCGAGCCGCCGCGCGTACTCGTCGAGCGCCTCGAGCCCCTCGCGCACGGTCTCGTCCACCGCCTCGTCGGCGAGCGAGGCGAGCAGGGCGGTGACGCGCCCCGAGAGGCTGAGGCCGTAGCGTGTGGCCGATGGCGCGCCTGCGCGCGGCTTGTCGCGCGGCGTGACCGGTGCGACCCGCCTCCGCCTCGGAGGGTCGCGTTCCGTCACGCTCCCGACGGTCCGGTGGCGATCGAGTGGCCGATCAGGTCACCGACGGCGGAGAGGAGCAGCATCTTCTCGACCTGCACCGTCTCCTCGTCGAGCAAAAGCGCGAGGAAGGTGCGGATCCGGTCGAACCGTGCCCGGTCGGTTGCCTTGGTTGCGGCGAGCGCGCGGCCCCAGGCCGAGGCGTACTGCGCCTCCGAGACGGGTCGCGTGAGGCCGATCAGCATCCGCACCGTGCGCTTGGCACGGCCGGCGACGATGAAGGTGCCGAGATAGCGCGCGCTTCCCGCGAGCTCGCTGTCGGCGAAGAGCGTGTCGGAGACGAGCTCGGCCAGCTCCGTCTCGTTGCTCACGCCGGGGCTGTCGGACTCCTTGTCGGTCAGCCAGTCCTGCACCGCCGCAGCGCTCTGCCACGAGAGAACGGCGGTGACGGAGATGATCGCCGCGAGCGTGCCGGAGACATTGATGCCGGCGGCGGGCGCCGCGCCATGCTCGCCGAAGAACGGCAGCGCCGCTTCCGTGCGCACCTCGGAGACAATCTCTCCTGCCCGTGGCTCGCCTGCGCCAAGGCGGGCGAGAAGCTCGCGTGGGGAGATGTCATTCGTCATGGGGGCGTGTCCTTCCGGGTCTGCATCGAGGCGTGGGGGTTGGCGGCGGTGGTGACGAGGCCGAGCGCGGCAAGCTGCTCGAGCCCGCGCGAGAACGCGCCCTGCTCCGGCGCGGGGCCGGGCAGGGAGCGGAGCGCGTCGTTGAACTCGGCGGCGATCGCCGCGCGTGGCCGTCCGTCGCAGAGCGTCAGCAGCAGCCAGGATGTGGCGTTCAGCGTGTGCAGCCGCGCGCGCGCCGGGTCGTAGGCGAGGCAGGTCCCCATCTCCGGCACCGGCCTCAGGCGCAGGCCGCGCGCGGCGCTAACGCAGTCGGTCGGGGAGAACGGCAAGGTCCACTCCCTCGTTCAGCGTCACGTCGAACGGATCGGGCGCTTCCCAGCGCCCGTGGAAGGCAAAGGCGGTCGAGCGGCAGCCGCCATGGCTCCTCTGCGTCGCCGAGCAGTCCGGGCAGGAGGCTTCGACATTGCCCGAGCGGATGCGGCGGTAGAGCGGATCGTTCCGCCAGGCATCGAGGTAGGAGCGCTCGAGGATGTTGCCGTAGTTCACGTACTCGCGGAGATACTGGCAGCCGATGATGTCGCCTGCCGCATCCAGCGCTGCGGCCTGCCAGCAGCAGTTCTGGTCGCGCGGGTGCCAGGACTGCATGACGCCGAGCCCGTCCGGCGGGTCGAGCGAGGCGATCGCTGCCATCTGCGCCTCGAGCGGCAGCGCGATCTCCTCCCAGATGCGCTTGGCGCGCCCGAGCGGGTAGAGCCTCAGAATGCCCACCCGTTCGGCGCCGAGACGATGCGCGAGGCGAAGGATCGCGTTCAGCCGCGGGGCCGTGCGGCGCGTCAGGACCACGAGCGCATCGACGGGGATGCCACGCCGCGCGCATTCCTCGATCGCCGTGCAGGCGGAATCGAACGCGCCCGGCGCGCCGGCGGTCGCGTCGTGGGAGGCTGCGTCGTCGCCCATCAGGTCCACGAGCACGCGGCCGACACGGATGGCGGCGAGCCGGTCCGCCACGGCGGCGTCGAGGCCGGCGCCGCGTGTTCGCACGAGCGTCATCATCCGCGGCGCGACGGCCTCGAGCAGGTCGAGGAAGCCGGGCTTGGCGAAAGGCTCGCCGCCTTCGAAATAGACCTGGATGAACCCGTCATCGGCGAGCTTCGCCAGCACCTCGCGCCAGGCAGGGATGGAAAGCTCGCGCGGCTTGGGCGCCGCGGAACAGTCGCTGTAGCAGTGCGCGCAGGCGTGCGGACAGGCCTCGGTGATCGAGACCGAGATCTTCGGTGGCGTCTCGAGGACGGGGTTTGCATACGCAGCAGTCATCGAGCGGCCCTGATCGCGCGGACGTCATTGTCCCGACATATTGTTCCCGGGTCGCGACGGAGTGTAGGCAGCAGCGATCCGTGGCACAATCCGGCCAGGGAGCGGGCGGCGCCTGGCCGGTTGACACCGGACGCGTCGCACTCCGCCAGTGGCTCGGAAGGCGAAGGCAGAACGGGCGCAGATGCGCGAAGACGACCGCCATGGCACATGACGGTGCGATGACCCTCTCCTGCCGCGACTGCGGCGAGGTGCTGCCGCCCGCGGCGCGCTTCTGCCCGGCCTGCGGCACGCGCGTCGCGCAGGCGGCGCCGGGGCCGGTGGCCGATGGCGGCGAGCGCCGGCATGTGACCGTTCTCTTCTGCGACCTCGTCGGGTCGACCGGACTCGCCGCGAGGATGGATCCCGAGGAGTTCGCCGACCTGCTCGTCGCCTACCGGCAGGAGGCGATCGGCTGCGCGCGGCGGCATGGCGGGCACATCACCCGGTATGTCGGCGACGGCATCCTGATGACCTTCGGGTACCCGCGCGCGCTCGGGCGCGACGCCGAGGCGGCCATTGCCTGCGGGCTCGAGCTTGTCGGCGCGATCACCGCACGCTACCCGGACGGCGTGGCCGGGCGGCCGGTGACGGTGCGTATCGGGATCGAGAGCGGCCTCGTGCTCATCGGCAATATCGGGCCCGAGGGCGGCGTCGAGCAGGACGCGATCGTGGGCGATGTGCCCAACACGGCCGCCAAGCTCCAGGTCGCGGCCCCGCCTGGCGGGGTGGTGATCGGGGAGGGCACGCAGCGCGTCGCGGGCCAGCATTTCCTCTGCCGCGACATCGGCGCCCCGCCCGGCCTCGCGCGCCCGATGCGGGTGCAGCTCGTGACGGGCCGGGCTCATTCCGCCCGCGTGCGCCTCGGCTTCGACGGCGCGCCGCCGCCCCTGATTGGCCGCGAGGCGGAGCTCGAGGCGCTCGCGACACGCTGGCGCAAGGCGGCGGACGGATACGGCCAGGTCGTGTTCCTCAGCGGCGAGGCGGGCATCGGCAAGTCGCGCCTCGCGCTGGCCCTCAGCGAGCGCATCGCGCAGGCGAGTGCCGCGCATGCCGACCTGGTCGCCACCTGCGCGCCGCAGACGGAAAGCTCCGCGCTTCGCCCGCTCGTCGTCGCCCTTCGGCGCGCGCTCGGCCTCGGCGATGCCGCGCCCGCCTCGGACATCGCCGCCGCCGCCGACCAGCTCATCGACATGCTGAGGCTGCCGCGCGAACCGGCGCGGTCGATCCTCGCGGCCCTTCTCGAGGGCGGCGACCTTCCCTCCGCAGCGACGCTCGACATGACGCCGGAGGCCATCCGCCGCGTGGTGTTCGACGCGCTTCTCGCCTTCGTCGCGCAGAAGGCAGAGCAGGCGCCGCTGATGTTCCTGGTCGAGGACCTGCACTGGGCAGACCCCTCGCTTCTGGCGTTCGTGCGCCTTCTCGTCGAGCAGATCGTGCGCCAGCGCGTGCTCCTGGTCGCCACGCACCGGCCGGAGATGGTGCCGGACGTTCCCGAGCACGGGCATGTGCTCCGGCTCGCGCTGCGGCCGCTGGCGGCATCCGAAAGCCGCCGCATCGTCGCGGCCGGCGTCGGCGCGGGTCTCGATGAGGCGACGGTGGGGCGCATCGTCGCCCGCTGCGACGGCGTGCCGCTCTTCCTCGAGGAGTACGCCCGCGCCGCGACCGAGCGTGGCGGGGCGGAAGAGGCAGAGGTGCCGGAGACGCTCGCGGAGGTGCTCGAATCGCGCCTCGATGCCGTCGGCGAGGCGAAGGCAACCGCACAGGTCGCCGCCGTTCTCGGCCGCGAGGTGACGGCCGATCTGCTTCGCCCGCTCTGCGGCCTCGGCCCGGAGGCGCTTCTGTCGCATCTCGATCGCCTTGCCGCCGCGGGGCTTCTCGTGCCGACGCGCGCCGTACCCGAGCCCGCCTATGCGTTCCGCCACGCCGTCCTGCGCGAGGCGGCCTATGCGAGCCTCAGGCGGGACAAGCGTCGCGCGCTGCATCGCGCGACCGCCGAGCTGATCGCCTCCGCCCATCCCGAGCTTGCCCGCGCCGAGCCGGAGACGGTGGCACTGCACTGGGCCGAGGCGGGCGAGGCGCAGCGCGCGGCCGCGCTCTGGCGCGTCGCCGCCGCGCGCGCTCTCGGCGCCTCGGCGAACGAGGAGGCCGAGCGGCATGTGCGCGCAGCACTTCGCGTGCTTCCCCCTGGCGAGCAGGCAGGCGAGGAGACGCGGCTGCTCACGCTGCAGCTGATGCTGCAGCTCGGCTCCGCGCTCACCGCCCTGCGCGGCTATGCCGCCCCCGAGACCTTTGATGCGTTCGAATCCGCCCGGCGCCTCGCGGAGGGGCTCACCGATGCCGCGAGCCTCTACCCGGTGCTGTCGGGTCTGAAGGCGTTCTACATGGTGCGCGGCCCGCTGCCCGAGGCGCGGCGGCTCGGCGAGAGGCTGCTCGCGCTCGCCGAGCGTGGTGGCAACCCTGCCCATCTGCGCGACGCGCGCCGCCGCATGGGCTGGTGCCTGACCGCGATGGGCGAGCTCGCCGACGGCGAGGCGATGCTGCGCCAGGTCGTCGCCGAGGAAGGGCCGGTGCCGGAGGGCGCAGGCAGCGACGTGGTGGCCATGGCGTGGGGCAACCTCGCGATGAACGCGATGCTCGCTGGCCCCGCAGAGACGGCGCGCGCCGCCGCGGAGGCCGGCGTGCGCCGGGCGCGCCGCGGCAGCCACTCGCTCAGCCTCGCCTATGCCGCGGGCCTGGCCGCAACCTCTGCGCAAGTGCTGGGCGATGTCGAGGCGACGCGCAGCCTCGCCGAGGAGGTGCACGCCGTCGCGCTCGACCGCGGCATCACCTACTGGTCGGCCATGGCGCGAATCATTTCGGGCTGGGTGCGGGCCGTCGATGGGGAGCCGGCCGACGGGGTGGCCCGCATCCGTGCCGGCATCGCGCTCTATCTCGACACGCAGGGCGCCGTGCTCCTGCCCTACGCGCAGGGCCTGCTCGCCGATGCGCTTGCGCTCGCGGGCCAGGAGGAGGCGGCACGCGAAGCCGTGCGGCACGGCATCGCCACGGCCACCACGCTCGGCGGCAAGGCCTTCCTGCCCGATCTCCTGCGCCGCCTCGGCACGCTCGGCGAGGCAGACGCGTTCGACCGCGCGGCCGCGCTCGCCGAAGTCATGGGCGCCCACCTCGCTCTCGAGCGGATCGTGCGGGCGCGGGCTCACGCGGTGGCGGCGGACGCTGCCGGAGGGGCGACGGCGGGTGACACCCGGGCGAGCAGCCTCAGCGCCGGCGGCATCGCGTAGAACACGATCGCCGAGAGGGCGAGCATCTGCTCGGTCGCCTCCGGCAGCATCCCCGCCGTCGCTGCCCACACCACGGCGATGTTGCGCGACACCGCGCTCACCGCCACCCCGCGCGCATCGGCCTTGGCGTGGCGCGAGAAGGCCAGCGCGGTCGCCGCATAGGCCGCGAGAAGCAGGGCAGCGATCAGGAGCGCGATGGAGGCGGCCTCGAGTGGCGCCTCGCGCAGCATCGGCCCGATGCCCGATGATCGGGCGAGCGTCGTCGGCAGCAGGATGGCGAAGGCAAGCGTGGTCCAGCGCGCGGCGTTCAGCCTGGCATCGGCGAAACGGACGCCGGCGCGCCGCAGCGCGAGCGCGGCCAGCGCCGGCAGCAGGACCACCACCGCCGCGCGGCCGGCCAGCGCGAGCGGCGCCATCCCCTCTGCCGGAAGCGCGACGAGCAGGGCGAGAAGGGGCAGCAGCAGCGGCAGCGCGAGGAAGGTGACGGCGGAGAGGCAGAGCGCGAGCGCGGCATTGCCGCCTGCGAGCGTCACGTAGAGGGCAGCGCCCGTGCCGACGGGCGCTGCGAGAAGCAGCATCGCGCCGAGGGCGAGTGCGGGGTCTGCCCCGGCTGCCGCGGCGAGGCACCAGCCGGCGAGGGGCAAGGCGAGCTGGATGAAGAGCGCGGCGCAGAGAAGCCGGGCCGGGGCGCGCAGCACGGCGGCGAAGCGCGCCGCATCGGCACCCATGACGGTCGTGAACACCAGCGCGGCGACGAGGGCGGGGAGAAGCGGCAGGGCTGCGGCAGCCGCGCCCGGAGCGAGGATGCCGAGGGCGAGCGCGCCCGGCACCGCGAGGGTCGCGACGTCACCGATCGCAGGGATGCGCGGCATGGCGGTGCTCCGCAGGGGCTGGCAGGGACCGGTGACCCGGCCCGTGCCGCACTCTGCGTCGGCCGCCCCGCCGCGCCGTGTGGCCTACCTCACACGCGAGCGGCTTGACGCGGCCCCCTCAGGCGGCCTTGGCCTCGCGCCGGCGCGCGTGCAGCACGAACTCGGTGTAGCCGTTCGGCTGCTCGCGGCCCTTGAACACGAGGTCGCACGCCGCCTTGAAGGCAGGGCCGTCGAACTCAGGCGCCATCGGGCGATAGGCCGGGTCGGACGCGTTCTGGCGGTCGACCACCGCTGCCATGCGCTTCAGCGTCTCCATCACCTGCGCCTCGGTGACCACGCCGTGGTGCAGCCAGTTGGCGACGTGCTGGCTCGAGATGCGCAACGTCGCGCGGTCCTCCATCAGCCCGACATCGTCGATGTCCGGCACCTTGGAGCAGCCGACCCCCTGGTCCACCCAGCGCACCACGTAGCCGAGGATGCCCTGGCAGTTGTTGTCGAGCTCGGCCTGCAGGTCCTTCGGGTCCCAGTTCGGCCGGTCAGCGATCGGGAGCACGAGGATGTCCGACACCGTGGCGGGGCTGCGGGTGGCGATCTCCTTCTGCCGAGCCCCGACATCGACCTGGTGGTAGTGCAGCGCATGCAGGGTCGCGGCCGTCGGCGAGGGCACCCACGCGGTGTTGGCGCCCGCCTTGGGGTGGCCGACCTTCTGCTCGAGCATCGCGGCCATCCTGTCCGGCATCGCCCACATGCCCTTGCCGATCTGCGCCCGACCCGCGAGGCCGCAGGCGAGCCCGGCATCGACATTGTTGTTCTCGTAGGCGCCGATCCAGACCGCGTTCTTCATCTCGTTCTTGCGGATCATCGGGCCCGCTTCCATCGCGGTGTGGATCTCGTCGCCCGTGCGGTCGAGGAAGCCCGTGTTGATGAAGGCGACGCGATGCTTCGCCGCGGCGATGCTGGCGCGGAGGTTGATCGAGGTGCGCCGCTCCTCGTCCATGATGCCCATCTTCATGGTGTGGCGGGCGAGGCCCAGCAGGTCCTCCACGCGCGAGAACAGCGCGTCGGCCCAGGCGATCTCGGCCGGGCCGTGCATCTTCGGTTTCACCACGTAGATGCTGCCCGCGCGGCTGTTGCGGAAGCCCGCCGCGCCCTTGAGGTCATGCACCGCGCAGAGCGAAGTCACCGCCGCGTCGAGGATGGTCTCGGGGATCTCGCGGCCCTCGGCATCGAGCACCGCGTCGGTCATCATGTGGTGGCCGACATTGCGCACCAGCATCAGGGACCGGCCGGGAAGCGTGATCGTGCCGCCAGACGGCGTGGTCCAGCTCCTGTCGGGGTTCAGCCTGCGCTCGACCGTTCGGTCGCCCCGCTTGAAGGCGGCCGACAGCGTGCCCTTCATCAGCCCGAGCCAGTTCCGGTAGACGCCGACCTTGTCTGCGGCATCGACGGCCGAGACGCTGTCCTCGCAGTCCTGGATCGTCGAGACGGCGGCCTCGAGCACGACATCGGCGACGCCGGCCCGGTCGTCCCGGCCGATCGCGTGCGAACGGTCGATCCGGATCTCGACATGCAGGCCGTTGTGGCGGAGCAGGATGGAGGACGGGGCTGCCGCGTCCCCGGCATAGCCGACGAAGGCCCCGGCGTCCTTGAGCCCCGTCTTGCCCGAGGGAAGGGCGACGGCGAGCGCGCCGGCCTCGACCGCGTAGCCCGTCGCCTCGGCGTGCGACCCGGCGGCGAGAGGGGCCACCTCGTCGAGCACCTTGCGAGCGCGGGAGACGACGGCGGCGCCACGGGCGGGGTCGTAGCCAGGGCCGCCCGGCAGGCCCATGCCCATCGCATCGGTGCCGTAGAGCGCATCGTAGAGCGAGCCCCAGCGGGCATTCGCGGCATTCAGCGCATAGCGCGCGTTGGAGACGGGCACGACCAGCTGCGGCCCGGCGATGCGGGCGATCTCGTCGTCGACATTCGCGGTCGCGGCCTGCACCGGGCCGGGGTCGGGCAGGAGGTAGCCGATCTCGCGGAGGAATGCCTCGTAGGCGGCCTGGTCGTGCTTCTGGCCGCGGCGGGCCTTGTGCCAGGCATCGATCTCGCCCTGCAGGCGGTCACGCTCGGCGAGCAGCCGGGCGTTGCCGGGCGCGAGTTCGGTGACGATGGCGCCGAGGCCCGACCAGAAGGCGGACGGGTCGATGCCCGTTCCGGGAGCAGCCTCGTCCGCGACGAAGGCGGCCAGCTCCTGTGCAACCTGGAGGCTCCCGGCCTCGATCCGTGACGTCATGCGCCTTCTCCTCGTTTGCACTTGCGGGCCAAGCCTCCGGGCGCGGCCCGTTCCTGCACCGTTCTTCTTCCGGAGCGGTTGCAGTGCAGCATGCTCCGGTTCAAGGCCGTTTTGAAGGGGATGGGTGGGATTGTCGACAGGAGCGGCCCCGGAAAGAGGCGCAATGCAGCCCTGCCCCATGCTCTTGCGCAGGTGACCCCTTTGCAGCATATGCGGCCTTCATGCTCCGGCAGGGCTCGCCTGCCGGGCGTTCTTTGGCCGGCCATCTCGAGAAGGATCATCGCCGATGCGCCTTGCGGTGCTGAAGGAACGTCGCCCGGGTGAGGCGCGTGTGGCGGCCACCCCGGACACGGTGAAGAAGCTCACCGCGCTCGGCCTCACCGTCGTGGTCGAGAGCGGAGCGGGTGCGGGCAGCTCGATCCCCGACAGCGAGTTCGCCGCCGCCGGCGCCGAGATCGCGCCCGATGCCGCGGCGGCGCTCTCGGGGGCGGGGATCGTCTTCAAGGTGCAGGCGCCCCTCGGCCCGGGCGAGGGTGACGTCGACGAGATGGCCCTGATCCCGCGCGGCGCGCTCCTCGTCGGGACGCTCGGCGCCTACGGCAACGAGGACAGGACGCGCGCCTACGCCGAGCGCGGCATTGATGCCTGCGCGATGGAGCTCCTGCCCCGCATCACCCGCGCGCAGAGCATGGACGTGCTGTCGAGCCAGGCGAACCTCGCCGGCTACCGCGCCGTCCTCGAGGGCGCGACCGCCTATGGCCGCGGCTTCCCGATGATGATGACGGCGGCAGGCACGGTTCCTCCCGCGGCGGTGTTCGTTCTCGGCGCCGGCGTCGCCGGGCTCCAGGCCATCGCGACCGCCCGACGCCTCGGCGCGAAGGTGTCGGCCACCGATGTGCGCCCCGCGGCGAAGGAGGAGATCAAGTCCCTCGGCGCCGCCTTCATCGGCGTCGAGAGCGAGGAGACGGCCGCGGCCCAGACCTCCGGCGGCTACGCCAAGGAGATGAGCGAGGACTTCAAGCGCCGCCAGGCCGAGCTGATGGCCGAGACGGTGAAGAAGCAGGACATCATCGTCTGCACGGCGCTGACGTTGGGCCGCGCCGCGCCGAAGATCCTCTCGGCAGAGCATGTCGCCTCGATGAAGCCCGGCGCGGTGATCGTCGACATCGCGGCGGATGCGGGCGGCAACTGCGCGCTGACCGTTCCCGGCGAGAAGGTCGTGACCGAGAACGACGTGACCATCCTCGGCTGGCGGAACTGGCCCTCGCGCATCGCTGTGGCCTCCTCCGCCCTCTATGCGCGCAACCTCCTGACCTTCCTGACGGCGTTCTGGGACAAGGACGGGAAGAAGCCGAACCTCAAGCCCGAGGACGAGATCGTCCAGGGCGTGGCGCTGACGCGCGGCGGCGCCGTCGTCCACCCCGCCTTCGCGCCGAAGCCCGCAGCGGCTGCCTGATCTCCAACAGGGACACAGCATCATGAACCCCAACCAGGTCGCTGAGACCGCGAGTTCGCTGGCGCGCGACGCCGCCGCGCTCGCCGACCGCGCCAACGCTCTTGCGATGCAGGCCGCGGGCACGGCAGCCGGCACGGCGGAAGTGGTCGAGCCCTTCCTGTTCCTGCTCTCGATCTTCCTGCTCGCCTGCTTCGTCGGCTACTACGTGGTGTGGAACGTCACGCCTGCGCTGCACTCGCCGCTGATGGGCGTGACCAACGCGATCTCCTCGGTGATCATCGTCGGTGCGCTTCTCGCCGTCGGCCTCGCCGACGACCCGGTCGCGCGCGTCTTCGGCTTCATCGCCGTGCTTCTCGCCTCGGTGAACATCTTCGGCGGGTTCATCGTCACGCAACGCATGCTCTCGATGTTCCGCAAGAAGGGGAAGTGAGACGATGAGCGCTTCCCTCACCGCGGTCGCCTACCTCGTCGCCTCCGTCTGCTTCATCCTGGCGCTGCGCGGGCTCTCGAGCCCGGAGACGGCGCGCCAGGGCAACATGCTCGGCATCGCAGGCATGGCGATCGCGGTGTTCGCGACGCTGCTGAAGCCGGGCATGGGCGGGTTCCACTGGATCATCCTCGCGGTCGCGATCGGCGGCGGCGCGGGCGCCTACATCGCCACCCGCATCCAGATGACGGCGCTGCCGCAGCTCGTCGCCGCCTTCCACAGCCTCGTCGGCCTCGCCGCGGTGTTCGTCGCCGCCGCCGCCCTCTACTCGCCGCAGAGCTTCGGCCTCGGCCTTCCCGGCACGATGAAGGCCGCCTCGCTGATCGAGATGAGCCTCGGGCTTGCCATCGGCGCCATCACCTTCTCCGGCTCGGTGATCGCCTTCGCCAAGCTGCAGGGCATGATGTCGGGCGCGCCGATCACCTTCGCCAACCAGCACATGCTGAACGCCGTGCTCGGCGTCGTGCTCGTGCTGCTGGTGATCATCTTCGTCTCGACCGAGAGCCGGGCGGTGTTCTGGCTGATCGCCCTGCTCGCCTTCGCGATCGGCTTCCTGATCATCATCCCGATCGGCGGCGCGGACATGCCCGTCGTCGTCTCGATGCTGAACTCGTACTCGGGCTGGGCTGCCTGCGGCATCGGCTTCACCGTCGGCAACCTGATGCTGATCATCGCCGGCGCGCTGGTCGGCGCCTCGGGCGCGATCCTCTCCTACATCATGTGCAAGGGGATGAACCGCTCGATCATCAACGTGCTGCTCGGCGGCTTCGGCACCGACACCTCGACGGCCGGTGCCGGCGGCGGCCCTGGGGGCGACCGCTCGGTGCGCGCGGGCGCGGCGGACGATGCGGGCTTCATCATGAAGAACGCCTCGAAGGTGATCATCGTTCCGGGCTACGGCATGGCGGTGGCGCAGGCCCAGCACGCGCTGCGCGAGATGGCCGACACGCTGAAGAAGGAAGGCGTGGAGGTGAAGTACGCCATCCACCCCGTCGCGGGCCGCATGCCCGGGCACATGAACGTCCTGCTCGCCGAGGCCAACGTTCCGTACGACGAGGTGTTCGAGCTCGAGGAGATCAACAACGACTTCTCGACCGCGGACGTGGTGTACGTGATCGGCGCGAACGACGTGACCAACCCAGCCGCCAAGACCGACCCGCAGAGCCCGATCTACGGCATGCCCATCCTCGAGGTGGACAAGGCAAAGACGGTGCTCTTCGTGAAGCGCTCGATGGCCTCGGGCTATGCCGGCGTCGACAACGAGCTGTTCTTCCGCCCGAACACGATGATGCTGTTCGGGGACGCGAAGAAGATGACTGAGGAGATCGTCCAGAGCCTCGGCCACTGAGCTTGCCGCACCGTGGCAGCGTGATTGCGGGCGGGGGCTTCGGCTCCCGCCCGTCTCATTTCGCGTCTCGGCCGAGTGCGCGCATCTCAGCGAGCCAGCGCGCCCGCTTCGCCTCCGGCGCCGCCTCGACGCCGCCGAGATAGGTCTTGCGCACCGGCCGTATGCCGACGAGGCCGAGCACGGCGCGGTCCAGCGTCCTCACCCCGTGTGCGCCGAACCACCAGCGGTAGGCGAGGGAAGGCATGCCCATCGTGACGACGACGCGCGCCGAGATCCCTGCGAGGCGCCGCCTGCCGCGCCAGCCGCTGTCGGGATCGAGCAGCGCGAAGGAAGGGCGCAGGATCTGCTCGAGCGCGCCCTTCAGGACGGCCGGCATTCCGCCGAGCCAGAGCGGGAAGACGAGCAGGAGATGGTCGGCCGCGGCGAGCATCTCCTGCACGGCGGCGACCTCCGGCGGCGCGGGACGCTCGAACTCGGCCTTCGTCTGCAGCGGCGGCAACGCGAGCGAGGCGACCGTGACGACATCCACGCCGTGCCCGGCCTCACGCGCGCCCGCGGCATAGGCCTCGGCAAGCGCGTGGCAGAGATGCCCGCCCGCCGGGTCGGGGTGGCCCTGGATGATCACGATACGCTTCGCCACGGCTGCGCGACCTCTCCCTCGCCTCGGCCAGGCGAGGACGCTACCATCGCCGCATGAGCGACGCCCACACCGCCGAACACGCCCTTCCCGTCACCCTCACGCCCGATCCTGACGCGCCGCCCTATGTCGCGCTGCCGTCAAGCCGGTTCCGAGTGAAGTTCGATGCGCGCGTCGACTTCACCAACGGGGGCCACGCGGCGGTCGAGGATTTCCTGCTCGACATTCCGGGTGAGAGCATCACGCCGGGGCGGCTCGCGGAGATCATCGTCTCGTCGATGAACCTCCTCCGCGCGGGGCCGGTGACGATCACGCGCATGGAGGTGGTGCCGCGCGGCGCGCATGAGGACGCCGAAGCCGCCGCGGAGGACACGCTCGCCTCGCCCGAGCAGGTGCGCGCCGCCTATGGCAGCCCGCGCCCGCTCGCTGCGTCCAAGACGCGCACGGCGCTCGACCACTGGTCGCGAAGGTTCATCGCGCTCTCGCCTTTCTGCGTCATCGCCTCGGCCGACCAGCGCGGCTGGTGCGACGCGACGCCGCGGGGCGACGCACCGGGCTTCGTCCGTGTCCTCGACGACGCGACGCTGGCCATCCCCGATCGCCTGGGCAACAACCGCGTCGATACGATGATGAACGTCGCCGCCAATCCGCGCGTCGGGCTCCTGTTCATGATCCCCGGCGTTCGCGAAACGTTGCGCGTGAACGGCCGCGCTGCGATCAGCACGGACCCGACGCTGCGCGCGACGATGATCGAGCGCGGCAAGGTGCCTGCCTCGGCGCTGGTGATCACGGTCGAGGAGGCGTTCTTCCACTGCGGCAAGGCGCTGATCCGCTCCGAGCTCTGGAACCCGGAGAAGCACCTGCCGGCCGGCACCCTGCCGACGATCGGGAGGATGGTGGCCGAGCAGGTCGGCGGCATCGACCCTGACAAGGCGGAGGCCGATACGTTCACCGCCTATGTCGAGAGGCTGTACTGAGCGATGGCCGCCTACCGGAACCCGCAGAACGGCTACACGGAATCGGTCACCCCGCTCTCGGTGATCGGCGCCGGGCTGCTCGGGCCGATCTGGTTCGGCCTGCAGGGGCTCTGGGCGCATGCGGTGATCTCGCTGCTGCTGATCCTGCTGTTCTCCGGCTTCTTCCTGTTCTGGCCGCTGATCGTCGTGGTGTGGGTTCTCTACGCGATCGCAGCCCCCTTCATCCTGTCGCGTTCCTATCTCAGGCGGGGCTGGCAGCGGGTGTAGCCCCGTGCCCCTCTACGTCTCCTACGGCTCGAACATGGACCCCGCGCGGCTCGCGTCCCGCACGGGGGCGGATGCCGCGCGCGTCGCGGGGCGCATCGCGGTGGTGGTGCGGGGGATGCGCCTTGCGTTCCTCAAGCGCAACGACGACGGCACGGCCTACGCGACGCTTCTGCCGGACCATGCGTCGCAGGCCGAAGGCATCGGCTACGAGCTGACGGAGCGCGAGCTCGACGCGCTCGATGCGGCAGAGGGCGTGCCAGGCCATTACCTCCGCGCGACCATCGAGGTGATCCCCCGCGCGGGCGGCGTCGCGCGCCCGGCGGTCACCTATCTCGCCAACCCCGCGCGCTGCGCAGAAGGGCTTGCGCCACCGGCCTGGTACCTCGCGCATTTCCTCGCCGCAGAGGACCTGCTGAGCCCCGAATGGGTGGCGATGCTGCGGCGGCAGAAGGTGGCGGGCTGAGCCGCATCCCCCTCCGCACCGTCCCTGCCTACAGGGCGGCGCGCTACGCGGTGTGGTTCCGAGACGAGACAATTTCGCTTTCCGTCGGCACGACGGTGCCGCGGCGCGTCGGCGCCTGGCTGGGCGCGGCGATGGCTGCGGTATTCGTCACGCCCTGCGCGCCGCGCGGCAGGCCACGGCGCCCAGGCGTGGAGCGCGCGAGCTTTCGTCGTTTCCGCGCGAGGGTGGTTGCGGCACGCATCGCGCATCTCGAAGGCGAGGGGGGCGATCACGCAGGGCAGTGGCCGTCGGAGCCGAGCCTGCTTGTCCGGCTCAAGCACCCGTCCCATGCAGCAGGCTGGGGGCGTGCTCTCGACCAGAACGCCGTCCTGCTCGTCCAGCGCCGCGGCGCTGTGCGGCTCCTGCTGCTTCGGTGACGCTCAGGCGACCGTGACGCGATGCGTGGCCGATGCGGTGCGGCCCTGCTCGTCCGCGTAGGTGAAGACGAGGTCTGCCGTGCGGTCGAGGCGGAGCCAGAACACGTGGAACGGGTTCGCTGCCGTGCCGTTGCCGAAGCGCGCCTCGAACAGCGTCTCGCCTCCGGCGGCGACCGTCATGCTCGCGAGCATGTCGCGCGGAACCGACGGCGCGCCGATGCGGATGCCGCTTTCCATCCTGTGTTCCATCAGCAGCCGCACCTCGAACGCCTCGCCTGCGCGGGCGATTCGCGGGACGCGCAGCCGCGGCGTCGCGAGCCCGCTCACGACAGGCACCCGCCCGTGGTGACGCGCACCGAGGCGGTGGCGCGCCGCAGCGTGCCGTCGGAGAGCTCGGCGATCGCGACGACCACCTGCTCCTCTGCGAGGCGTATGCGCGTCGTCACCTCCGGCTTCGCGACCGCGCGGGTCAGCCGGAAGCTCGCGACGCCGGGCGTGGGGTTGCGCGTGGCGAAGAGGTGGATCGCGGTGACGTGGAGGGTCCCGTCCTGCGGGCTCTCCACCGTCACGGTCACAGGCACCTGGCCGCCATTCTCGGCAACCGTGGGTGCGGACAGCGTCACGCCCCCATCGGTCGGCGTGCGCCCGCCCGTCGCCTCTGCGATCGCGCGGTCGAGCGCGCCGGCTTCCGCCACGGCAGCGAAGGGAACCGGGGCGAGGGCGAGGGCAGCGAGGAAGGCTCGTCGGCTCGTCGTCATGCCCCGAACATGTAGTCCGTGATCGCCTTGTACCAAGCGTCGGCGTAGACGGCCTCGAGGCGCCGCTGCTCAGGGTGGTCGCCGCGCGGGGAGATGCCGCCCGAGTTCGGCGTCTCGACGAAGCCCTGCCCGCCGGGGCGGAAGAGGTTGACGACGGAGATGCCGTACTCGTCTCCGCAATGGCTGTAGCAGGTGTTGAAGTAGGTCGGGTTGCCGGGCGGCTGCCCGCCCCGAGCAAGCGCTATGGCGGACGCGACGGCCTGGCGCGAGGTCGAGTTCGCGATGAAGCCCGATTTCGGCATCGGCGGCGCGGTGTTGGCGTCGCCGATCACGTGGATGCCCTGAGCCGCCTTCGCCTCGAAGGTGACGGGATCGACTTCGACCCAGCCGCCGGCATTGGCGAGCCCCGCCTCGATCGCGATGGAGGCAGCGCTCTGCGGCGGGATGACGTTGGCGACCGCCACCTTGTGCTTCGTGCCGAACTCCGTCTCGAGCACGCGCTCGCGCGGATCGACCTTGACGACGCGGCCGTCGCGGTTGCCAGGCACCCACTCGATCATGCCGGGGTAGAGCGCGGCCCAGGCATCCTGGAACAGGGGCTGCTTGCTGAACCCCTCCTTGGCATCGAGCGCGAGGATCTTCGAGCGCGGCTTCGCGCGCTTGAGGTAGCTCGCGATCATGCTGATCCGCTCATAGGGTCCGGGCGGGCAGCGGAACGGGTTGGCCGGGATGGCGAGGCCGACGACGCCACCATCCTCCATCGCCTCGAGCTGGCGGCGCAGAAGCGCTGTCTGCCCGCCGTCTCCCGGCACCCAGGCATGCGGCAGGAGCTCCGACGCCGCCTCGTCATATCCCTCGATGCCGCCCCAGCGGAGCGCGATGCCGGGCGAGAGGATCAGCCGGTCATAGGCGAGGCTCTGCCCGCCGGCGAGGCGCACGCTGCGCGCCGCGGCATCGATCCCTGCCGCGCGGTCATGGAGCACCGTCACGCCGCGGGCGCGCACGGCATCGTAGCCGAAGCTGATCTCAGGGAGCTGGCGCTTCCCGGCGATCACCAGGTTTCCGTAGGGGCAGGTGACGAAGCGCGTGCGCGGCTCGATGAGCGTCACCTGCACGTCGGGGTACGTGTCGCGCGCGAAGCGTGCGGCCGAGGCGCCGCCGAACCCGCCGCCGATGATGACGAGGCGCAGCGATGCCTGCGCGCGCGCGACGGAGGGGGCGGCGAGAAGGGCGGCGGTGCCGAGCGCGAGGGAACGGCGTGTGAGCAGGGCGGTCATGGCGAGCGTCCTTCAGCGCCAGGAGGAGAGCGCGGCGGCGATCGCGGCGATCTCCTCGTCGGTGTAGCCGCGGGCGATGCGTCCCATGATCGTGCCCGGGCGCTCGTTGGCGCGGAACGCCTTCATGGCGGAGACGATCTCCTGCTCCGGCCGCCCCGCGAGGGCGACGACGGGGCCAGAGCCGGTGCTGCCGACGCCGTGGCAGCCGCCGCAGGCGTAGGCGGCGAGGGGGGCAGAGAGGGCGGAAACCTGCCGGGTGGGCGCCTGCGCCATCGCCGGCGCGGCAAGCAGCGCAGCGGTTGCAAGGATGGCAATGCGCATGTGTTCCCCCCGGCACGCGTCGTTCAGAGGAAAATGCGTTTACTTGACGTGGTTTTCTGTTTCAAGCGCCAAAACGTGGCGAGAGCCCGAACAGCGGCCGAAGCCTGACGCCCGCGGCGTTGCCGATCAGCGCGGGGACGATCCATGCCCAGCCATGCAGCGAGCCCGACGCAATGCCGGCGAGATAGGCGCTGATGTTGCACCCCGTCGCGAGTGTCGCGCCGATGCCGAGGCAGAGCCCACCGATCACCGAGGCCGCCGCCTCGCCTGGCCGTGGTAGGGCGAGCACCATCGGTCCGCCGCGCAGGCGTGCCGCGAAGGCCGCGCCTGCGATGATGCCGAGATCCATCACCGTGATGCTGTCTGCGAGAAGCGGCCGGAGCAGCGCCTCCGTCCGCGTCGGGTCTTCCCAGTAGGGCCAGAAGGCTGGGTCATCGATGCCGAGCGCCTCGACCAGCCGCGAGCCCCAGAGCGGGAAGGCGGCGGTGATGGCCCAGGGGCGGCCGGCGATGGCGAGGGTGGCGAAGGAGAGAAGTGCCAAGCCCACCGCGCCCCAGAGGAGCGGCCACGGGCCGAAGGCCAGGCTTCCCCTGCCGCCGATCGGGGCGATGGCACCGTGCCACGCCCGCTCGATGGTGACGGACGCGAGCCAGGCGAGGGCTAGAACCCCGAGAGCGGCCGCTGCGGCCCCCGCCGGGCCGAGAAGCGCTGGAAGAGAGATGGGCGGCAACGCGGGCAGGGCGCTCCAGAGCTCCGACTGCCAGGCAGCAAGCGTCGCGCCGGCAACGAAGCAGGCGAGGGTGAGCCACATGCGCGGCACGCCGCCGCCTGCCGAATAGAGCGTTCCCGAGCCGCAGCCGCCGCCAAGCTGCATGCCGATGCCGAACAGGAAGGCGCCGATGACCAGCGCAAGGCCGGTGGGAAACACGAAGCCGCGCACAGGTTGCCCGGCGATCTCCCCGGCCGCGAGCGCAGGCGCGAACAGTGCAAGCGTCAGCCCGATCAGGACGAGCTGGGCGCGGAACCCTGCCCCCCGTCCTTCGGCGAGAAGCGCCCGGAAGCCCGCGGTGAAGCCGAACCCGGCATGCAGCAGAACGAGGCCGAGTCCCGCGCCGATCGCCCAGAGTACGCCGAGACGCCAGCCATGCTCGGCGGCGAGCCAGAGGCCGGCCGCGACGATCAGCCCGGCAAGGGGGAGTACGGCAAGACGAGAGGAAACACCCGGCATGGCGGCGTGGAAACAGAAAAACCCGATCGCCGCAAGACGTCAGCGCCGCGTGGCGGCAGCCGAGAGGGGGCAGGGCAGCGCCCCGCCCCGTCGTCGTCCCATGCTGGCTTCAGGCGCTGTGGCGCCGCCGCGCGGCGACGCCGAGCCCGAGCAGCCCGGCGAGCAGGAGCGCCATCGTCCCCGGCTCCGGCACCTGCACAATCAGGTCCTGGCTGCCGATGCGGAGGATGACGTCGAGATTCTCGGTACCGGCCATCCAGCTCGCCTCGTCCAGGTAGGCAAGCGCCTGGGCGCGCACCGCGCCAGAGGCGGTGTAGCGGAACGCGCCGTCGCCGAGATCGGCCACCGCGTCGTAGGCGACTTCCCAAAGCGCGACCTGGAATGCGGCCGACTTGGTGGCGCTCGTCAGCGAGTCGGCGAAATGCGTGTTCACGAGCCGGGTCAGCGCCGTCTCGTCCGCCGCGTAGGGCGTGCCGGCGAGGCCCTCGGAGAACGAGCCCTTCTTCGGCGTGCTGCCGGATATGCCGAGCAGCTCGTCGGGCTCGAGGCAGTAGGTGAGGAAATCGGTCCAGCCCGGGGCGGAGCCGCCGGGGGTGGCCTCGGAGAAGATGTACTGGAGCCGGAAGGCACCGGCCTGGACGGTGGTGTTCACCCCGTCGACCCGCACGGTCAGCGTGACCGAGCCGGGGCCGCCATTGAACACGGTGCCGCCATTGCCGTCGCGCACCCAGATGGTCGACGCCTCGGCCGGCGCGGCGAAGGCGAAGGCGCCGCAGAAGGCGGCGGCGAGGGGCAGCGAAACCTTGAGAGCGGTGATCGAGCGCATCGTCGAGTTCCCCACGAACGGTGTGATGCAAAGTCCCGCGTGACGCGAGAGGGTCATGCCACTCGTGGTAGCAAGCGTGATGCCAAGTGATTAAGGCGTTGATTGCGTTCGAAAGGCGATGAATACGTCGGTAGGACTGTCACAATCTCCGACAATAATACCAATGTACTTGCGCTATTTCCGGTTGATCAGCGCCAGCGCGCCGAGGATGGGAACGAGGCCGAGCAGGTCGGTCACCGCCAGCGTCTCGCCATGCAGGAGCGCGCCATACGCAAGGCCGAGCGGCGGCACGGCGAACTGCGCGACGGCCGCGGCGGCGAGGCTGCCCGAGCGCAACATGCGGAACCAGATCAGGTAGCCCGCGATCGACACGCCGCCGACGAGCCAGGCCTGGCTTGCGACAAGTGTCGCGGTGGCGCGGATCGCGCCCCAGTTCTCGAGCGCGGCAGAGACGGGAACGAGGGCGAGGCCTGCGCCGAGGCTCTGCACAGCGTTGGCGAGAACAGGCTCCGCCCGCGTGCCGTAGCGGCGGAACAGCACCGTGCCGAGGGAGAGCGAGATGAGCCCGAACACGGCAAGCGCATAGCCAACGGCATCGCCGCCGCCGCTTGCGACTGCACGCGGCAGCATCACGATGGCAAGCCCCGCGACGCCGAGCCCGAGTGCCGCGATCGCCCGCCGGCTCGGCGTCTCGCCGAGCAGCACCGCAGCGGCTGCGACCGACAGCACCGGGTTTACGCCCACGATGGCGGCGACCACCGCGCTCGGCACGAAGGCGAGCGCGACAGTGGAGAAGCCGAGATAGGCCCCGAAGTTCAGAAGCCCGAGCCCCGCGAGGACGGCGACTTCGCGCCGCCCGGTGCTGATTCCGCGCGCTGCCGCCCAGGCGAGCATGATGCTGCCGGCAGAGACGAAGCGGATGACGAGGAAGAGAAGCGGCGGACAGTCGGCGATGCCGAACTTGGCTGCGGCGAAGGCGCTCGACCAGATCAGCGCCGCCGCGCCCGCGAGCGCGAAGCCCTGCATTCAGGCCTGCCTTCAGGTCGGTGCGGTCAGAGCCGGAACGACAGCGTGATGGACCCGAACTGCTGCAGTTCCTCCTGGGTGTCGAATTCGCGCGAGCGGAAGGTGTGGCTGTAGGAGAGCCTGGCCCAGGGCATGATCACGGCGAAGCCGAACACGCCATCGCCCACGAAGTTCCGCTTGTCCACGCTCGGGCTGTCGCGCCAGGTATTGCCGTCGAGGAACACGTCGACAGCGACCGCGCGCACCTCGCCACCCGCGAACACGTACCAGCCCCAGCGGCCGTCCGGCTGGAAGAAGCCGGAGCCGGCCGGGGCGGGCCGGATGCGGGGCGGCCCGAAATCGGCCTCGAGATTGCTGCCGAAGCGCATGAGCAGGCCCGCCGAGGCGTAGGTCTGCACGTTGCCGAGGCTTGCGGTGAAGCTCGGGACGAAGCCGCCGGCGAGGCCCTGCGGGTCCTCGGCATCGATCGGCAGGTTCACCCGCCACTGCCTGGTCAACACCAGGTTGGCGCCCGGCTGGTCCTTCAGCTGGTAGTCCCAGCCAAGCGCACGCTTGAAGTTGAAGAGGTCATGGACGTTGTTCTGGACCTGCTCGCCGAGCGCGGATGGCCCGACCACGCCGACCTGCAGCTCGATCGCGCCGTACTTGGTGACGTTCATCTGCCGGGCCTGGTAGGCGGCCTCGGCGTATGAGGTCAGCGAGATCGTGCCGTAGAGCCACCCGGCATAGGGCCTGTCCGTCGGGTCTGGGATGCGGGCCTGGGTGTCGGAGGGCGTGTAGATGTTCTGCCCGAACCCTGCGCCCCAGCGGACCGCGCCGTTGCTCGGCAGCAGAAACAGCGAGTGGTTGGCGACCCATTGCAGGAAGTAGGGCGCGCCCTCGGACGGGGACTGCCACTGGAACAGGAAGCCGTTGGTGTAGTTCTTGTCGGTTCCCGCGAAGGTGTCGTTCTCGAAGGTGAAGGAGAACGTGCCCTTCGGGTCGAGGGTCTGCGCCGTGGCATCGCGTGCGGCGGGGAGCGTCCCGGCAAGGGTCACCGCCATGGCAGTGACGAGAAGGCGGGCGCGCCGCAAAGAGGATTTGTGCTTCATCAAGACCGATAGCGCACGAGCGTGCGCCAGGTTGTCAACCGAAGCGAAGAAATCTGCGCCGGTTTACGGCCGGCTGTTGCCGCACCGCCTCTGACAAGCCCGTGCCGCGCTCAATGCGAGGACGCCGGCCACCCTTCCGGGCGGCCGGCGTCGCCGGACCGGTGCTTGCCCCTTGCCCCGGTCAGGCCGCGCGCAGGGGAACGGCGATGTATCGCCGCCCGGCCCCGGCACGCTCGACCTGCAGCGCCACCGAGCGCTCGCCCGATGCCCGCGCCTTCTCCACCGCCTCGACCACCTCGGCGGGCTTCGTCACCTCCCGCTCGCCGACGCGGCGGATGACGTCTCCCTCACGGAAGCCTCGCTCTGCCGCGACGCTGCCCGGCTCGACGCGCATCACGCGCACGCCGCCCTCGGGCGATTCGCCGAGTGCGAGGCCGATCGCCGGGCGCTGGTCGCCGGCCGGGCGTGCCGCCTCGGCACGGCTCCCCGGATGCTCGCCGAGCGTGACGCGAAGCTCCTTCACCTCGCCCTCACGCCGGATCGCGAGCGTCATCGCAGCACCAGGCTTCGCCGCACCGACGGCCGTGGCAAGGTCGCGCGGGGTCGCGATCGCCGCGCCATCGACGCTGGTCACCACGTCTCCCGCCTTGAGCCCCGCCTTCGCGGCAGGCCCCTCGGCCTCGACGGAGGCGACGAGCACGCCCTTCTCGGCGCCCGCCTTCAGCGCGGTCGCGAGCTCGGGGTCGAGCGGCTGCATCGAGACGCCAAGCCAGCCGCGCTCGACCCTGCCTTCCGCCTTCAGCTCGGCGACCACGCGCTTGACCATGGCGGAGGGCACGGCGAAGCCGATGCCGATATTGCCGCCGGAGGGAGAGAAGATCGCGGTGTTCACCCCGATCACCTCGCCCGACGCGTTCACGAGCGGCCCGCCCGAGTTGCCCGGGTTGATCGGCGCATCGGTCTGGATGAAGTCGTCATACGGCCCGGCGCCGATCTGGCGACCGCGCGCCGACACGATGCCGGCCGTCACCGTTCCGCCGAGGCCGAACGGGTTGCCCATCGCCATCACCCACTCACCGACGCGCACATGGTCGCTGTCGCCGAAGGCGAGCGTCGGCAGCGTCCCGCCGGCCTCGACCTTGATCAGCGCGATGTCGGTCGGCCGGTCGCGGCCGACGACCTTGCCCTCGAGGGTGCGGCCGTCCGCGAGCACGACCTCGACGTTCTCGGCCGAGGCGACGACATGGGCGTTCGTCACGACGTAGCCGGCGCCATCGACGATGAAGCCCGAGCCTTCGCCCATGCGCGGCCGCTCGCCGGCCTGGGGCGCACGCTCGCCGAAGCGGCGGTAGAGATCCTCGAAGGGCGTGCCGCGAAGCTCTGGCGGCATCTCCATCGCTGCGACCGGGCGGACGGCCTGGGTGGCGCGCACCCGCACCACGGCCGGCCCGACGCGGGCTGCGGCATCGGCGAAGTCTGGCCCCGCCGCGCGGCCAATTGCCTGGACAGGGATCGACTGCACGGGGGCGGCGCGGTCCTGCGCGATGCCGGGAAGGCCGGTCAGCGCCGTGGTCGCGAGCGCCAGCGCGAGCACGCCGCCGGCAAGCGCGCCCCGGCGGTGTCGGCGGATCAGTGTCATCATCGGTGAGGCTCCCTCTGGTGGTCTCATCTCGGGAGGGAGGAAAGCGCATGGGCCATCGTGCTTCGCTGTCCGGGGGCTTACGGTTTCGTATGCTGGCGCACGGAGGTGTGGGGTTTGCGTATTCTCCTGGTCGAGGACGATTCCGAGACGGCCGCCTATGTGCGCCGCGGCCTGATCGAGGCGGGCCACACGGTCGACCATGCTGCCGATGGCCAGGAGGGGCTGTTCCTCGCCTCCGGCGGTGGCCATGACGTGCTCGTGGTCGACCGCATGCTGCCCAAGCTCGACGGATTGTCCCTCGTCCGCGCGCTGCGCGCCGCCGGGGTGACGGCGCCGGCGATCTTCCTCACCGCGCGTGCCGGCGTCGGCGACAGGGTGGAGGGCCTCGATGCCGGGGGCGACGACTACCTCGCCAAGCCCTTCGCCTTCGCCGAGCTTCTCGCGCGCGTCAACGCGCTCGCCCGCCGCCCGCGGCTGCAGCAGGAGACCACTCTTCTCCGTGTCGGCGACCTCGAGATGGACCTGCTTCGCCATACCGTCTCGCGCGCGGGCCAGCGCATCACGCTGCAGCCGCGGGAGTGGCGGCTCCTCGAGTTCCTGATGCGGCGGAAGGGCGAGGTGGCGACGCGCACGATGCTTCTCGAAGCCGTCTGGGACTTTCATTTCGACCCGATGACGAGCGTGGTCGAGACCCATATCAGCCGGCTGCGGTCCAAGATCGACAAGGGCTTCGACCGCCCGCTGATCCATACCGTGCGCGGCGCGGGCTACGTGGTGCGCGACGATGGGTGAGGGCGGCGGCTTCACCCGCACCACCACCTTCCGGCTGACACTTCTCCACCTCGCCCTCACGCTTGCCGGAACCGTGCTGCTCGGCGCCATCGCCTGGTGGGCGACGGTGGGCTTCGCCGCGCGCCAGGCCTCCGAGGAGGTCGCGCGCGGCATGGGCGTGCTCGGCCAGTCCGCCGCTCTCTCTGGCCTGCGCGGCGTCGCGCTCTCGATCGAGGCGCGGCTCGCCGCCGACCGTGCGGGCGTCGAGTACTACCTGCTCGCCGCGCCCGACGGGCAGAGGCTCGCCGGCAACCTCGCCACCGCCCCGCCAGAGATGGGCTGGCAGACGATCGAGGTGCGCGAGGCCTCCGGTGCGACCGTTCCGGTGATCGCGCTTCGCGCCGCCCTCTCCGGCGGCGCGACGCTTGTGGTCGGGCGCGACCTCTCTGCCGTCCGCGCGCTCGAGTCGCGGCTGCTCGGCGCGGCGGGCTGGGTGGCGTTCGGGGCGATCGTGATCGGGCTTGCCGGAGGCTATCTGATCGGCCGCGGGATCGCGCGGCGTACCGCGGCGATGGACCGGGCGCTCGCCGCCGTCGCTGCCGGCGACCTCGCGCGCCGACTGCCTGTCGCCGGGCGCGGAGACGAGTTCGACACGCTGTCGGCGCGGATCAACGCGATGCTCGACAGGCTCGGCGAGGTGATGGCCGCGCTCCGCTCCGTCACCGACGACATCGCCCATGACATGCGCACGCCGCTCACCCGGCTTCGCCAGCGGCTCGAGGAGGTGCGCCGCGCCGCGGGCGAGGGCGAGGCGGCGAAGGCGGCGGCTGCGGCGGAGGCGGAGTGCGACGCGATCCTCGAGCTTTTCGCCGCCCTTCTCCGCATAGCCCAGGTCGAGGCCGGCGCGCAGCGGAGCGCCTTCGGCCGGTTCGACCTCTCCGGCGTCGCCGAAGCGGTGGCCGAGGTCTATGCGCCCGCGGCGGAGGAGCGCGGCCAGACGCTCGAGGCAGAGATCGTGCCTGGCATCGAGGGCTTCGGCGACCGCGCGCTGATCACCCAGCTCATCGCCAATCTCGCGGAGAACGCGGTGAGGCACGGTCGGGAGGGCGGGGCGGTGCGCATCGCGCTCAGCCCCGCGGCCGCAGGCGGGGTGGAGCTCTCCGTCACCGATGACGGTCCGGGCATTCCGGAGGCCGAAAGGGAGCGCGTGTTCCGCCGCTTCCACCGGCTCGATTCCGCCCGCGCAACGCCAGGCTCCGGGCTCGGGCTCGCGCTCGTCCGCGCCGTCGCCGGCCTGCACGGCATGGCGGTGACGCTCGAGGACGCCGCCCCCGGTAGCGACATGCCGGGGCTTGTGGCGCGCGTCTTCATCCCCCCGCCGCCGGCGTAGCGGACGCGGGCATATCTCCCGGGGGCGGAATCGGCCTAGCCTCGGGTCATGCCTGATCCGCAACAGCCGACGGTGCTTGCCGCCCGCGCCCTTCTCGTCGGCGAGCGGCTCGACCTGCGCGGCCTCGGCCGGGCGGGGGCAGCGACGGCCGACCCGCTGCAGATCGTCCTGCCCGGGGTGGAGGCGGCCTTCGCGATGCGTTGGGGCGCGCTCGTCCTGTTCGGCGCCAACGAGGCGGCCGAGGCCGCCGCGCTCGAGGCGCTACGCCCCCGCATGGTCAACCGGATGGCGCAGCCGGTCGACGAGAAGGCGGTGGCGGTGATCGGCGCCGAGGACGGGGTGGAGCCGGGCGGGACGATCACGCTTACCGGATTCGACCCTGCCCGCCTCGCCGTGGTGGCGGATGCGCTGGCCAAGAGCGCTGCCCTCTCCCACCAGGAAACCTCGCTTGCCGGAACCCTCGACGGCATGGAGCCGGTGATCGCGCGGCTGAAGCGGCTCGGCCGCGTCGGCGCCACATCGCGCAGCCTGCTCCGCGCCGTCGGCTCCGCCCTGGATGCGCGGAGCCGGGCCACGGCACGGGTGGATGCCGACGGCAAGCCGGACGTGCTGTGGGACAATCCCGCGCTCGAACCGCTGCATGCCCGGCTCGTGGAGGAGTTCGAGCTGCGCGAGCGGGCCGGCCTGCTCGACCGCAAGCTCGCCCTCGTCGGCGAGACGGTGCAGTCGCTGCTGCAGATCATCGAGGCGCGCCGGAGCCTCGGCCTCGAGATCGCCATCGTCGTGCTGATCGCCATCGAGGTCATCGCCACCCTGTACGAGGCGATCGCGGGCTGAGCGCCGCCTTGATCTTTCTCATCGCCCCGCGCCCGCCTCTCATGGTTAGGTGCGGCATCAACATGACCGGCCCTGGCCGGCGAGGGGATCGATGCGACACGGACTGCTGAGGGCATTTGGCCTTGCCGCGCCTCTGCTTGGCCTGCTCGCCGCCTGCGGCCAGGAGGCCCAGCAGGACGCCGAGCCGATCAGGCCCGTCCGCGTCATCACCATCGAGAAACGGGAAGGGGGCGAGACCGTCTCCCTCACCGGCCGGATCGAGGCAGAGGACAATGTCGCTCTTTCCTTCCGCGTCGCGGGGAGGATGACGGCACGGACGGTCAATGTCGGCGACCGTGTCGAGGCCGGGCAGGTGATTGCCCGGCTCGAGCCCGAGCAGGCAGAGAATGCGCTGCGCGGCGCGCGGGCAAACCTCGCCGCAGCGATGAGCGTGCTGACCAAGACGCAGAACGAGTTCGGCCGGCAGGACCAGTTGTTGCGCGACGGCTGGACCACGCGCGCGCGGCACGACCAGGCCGTGCAGGCCTTCCGCAGCGCCCAGGCGCAGGTGGACGCGGCGCACGCGCAGGTGGCGATCGCGGAGGAGAATCTGAGCTACACGGTGCTGGTCGCCGATGCGCCGGGCCACGTGACCGCCCGTGGCGCGGAGCCTGGCGAGGTCGTCGCGGCCGGGCAGATGATCGTGCGGCTCGCGCGCGAGGGTGGGCGCGATGCCGTGTTCGACGTTCCCGCCGCGCTGTTCGGCCAGGCGCCGCCCAACCCGGTGATCGCCGTCGCGCTGACCTCAAACCCTGCCGTGCGCGCCACCGGGCGCGTGCGTGAGGTTGCCCCGCAGGCAGACCCGGTGACGCGCACCTTCGAGGTCAAGGTGGGCCTCACCGACCCGCCCGAGGAGATGCGCCTCGGCTCGACCGTGACGGGCTCGGTACGGCTCGAGGGCGGAGCAGGGATCGGCATCCCAAACTCGGCGCTGACGCGGGCCAACCAGCTTCCCGCCGTCTGGGTCGTCGACCCCGCGAGCAACGCGGTGTCGCTCCGCCCCATCGAGGTGGACCGCTACGACCTTGCGAACGTCATCGTCCTGCGCGGCCTCGAACCGGGTGAGGTGGTCGTCACCGCCGGGGTGCAGGCGCTGCGCCCTGGCCAGAAGGTCCGCCTGCTCGGCGCCACGCCGTGAGCTTCAACCTCTCGGCCTGGGCGGTCCGCAACCGCTCGATCGTCGTGTTCCTGATGATCGGCGCGCTCGTCGCCGGCACGCTCACCTTCCTCCGCCTCGGACGTGCCGAGGACCCTGTGTTCACCATCCGCACCATGGTCGTCCAGGCGCAGTGGCCGGGTGCCACGCTTGAGGAGACGCTCGAGCAGGTGACGGAGCGGCTCGAGCGCAAGCTCCAGGAGACGCCGCATCTCGACAACCTCCGCAGCTACACCAACCCCGGCCTCTCGGTGATCTTCGTCGACCTCGTCGGCTCCGCGCAGGAGCGCGCGGTGTCCGACGCCTGGTACCAGGTGCGCAAGAAGGTCGGCGACATCCGCCATACATTGCCTGCCGGCGTGCTCGGCCCGTTCTTCAACGACGAGTTCGGCGACACCTACGGCATCATCTACGGCTTCACGGCTGACGGGTTCTCGCGGCGCGAGCTTCGCGACAGGGTAGAGGAGGCGCGTTCTCGGCTGCTTATGGTCCCGGACGTGTCGAAGATTGAGATCCTCGGCGCGCAGGACGAGCGCATCTTCGTCGAGTTCACCTTCGCAACGCTTTCCCAGATCGGCGTGACGCCCGACCAGCTCGTCGCCGCGCTTGCCGCGCAGAACGTGGTCCGGCCCGCAGGCGTCATCCGCACTGGGGCGGAGGCGCTGTCGGTGCGCGTCTCGGGCGCCTTCACGAATGAGCAGGACATCCTCGACGTCAACTTCGCCGTGGGCGGACGTATCCTGCGGCTGCGCGATGTCGCGACTGTCCGCCGCGGCTATGCCGACCCGCCGCAGCCGCTGTTCCGCGTCAACGGACAGGAGGGGCTCGGGCTCGCCATCGCCATGCAGGAGGGCGGCGACATCCTCGGCCTCGGGCGGAACATCGCCGAGGAGATGCGGAAGATCGTCGCAGAGTTGCCGATCGGCATCGAGGCGACGCTGGTGGCCGACCAGGCGGCGACGGTCGACGAGGCGATCTCGGATTTCACCACCTCGCTGTGGCAGGCGATCCTGATCGTGCTCGTGGTCAGCTTCATCGCGCTCGGCGTACGCGCCGGCACGGTGGTGGCGATCGCCATTCCGCTGACGCTCGCGATCGTCTTCCCGCTTATGGAACTGGCCAGTATCGACCTCCAGCGAATCTCGCTCGGCGCGCTGATCATCGCGCTCGCGCTTCTGGTCGATGACGCCATGACGACGATCGATGCGATGACGCGGCGCCTCGCCGCCGGCGACAGGATGGAGGATGCCGCCGTCTACGCCTACAAGGCGCTTGCCTTCGCGATGCTCGCGGGCACGCTCGTCACCGCGGCGGGCTTCGTTCCGATCGGCTTCGCGCAGAGCTCTGCGGGCGAGTACACCTTCTCGATCTTCGCCGTCGTCGGCATCGCGCTGATCACGTCGTGGTTCGTCGCGGTGATCTTCGCCCCGCTTCTCGGCATCGCGCTGCTTCGTCCGCCGAAGCCGGGCAAGGAGCCGGGCGACGGCGGCGCCGTGCTCCGCGCCTATCGCGGCTTCCTCGGCACAGCCATCCGCTTCCGCTGGGTGACGGTGGGGGCAGCGATCGGTTTGTTCGTCCTGTCGATCCTCGCACTTCCGCTCGTTCCACGGCAGTTCTTCCCGCCGTCGGACCGGGTCGAGCTTCTCGTCGATCTCAAGCTGCCGATGAACGCCTCGATCCACGCAACCAACGACGCCATCCGCCGGCTCGACGAGCGGCTCGCCGAGGACGCCGACATCGCGCGCTGGTCGAGCTATGTCGGGCGCGGCGCGATCCGCTTCTACCTGCCGCTGAACGTCCAGCTCGCCAACCCGTTCTTCGGCCAGAGCGTGATCGTGACGAAGTCGATCGAGGCGCGCGAGAGGCTGCAGCCAAGGCTCGAGGCGCTACTCGCAGAGGAGTTCCCCGAGGCGATCGGGCGCGTCTATCCGCTCGAGCTCGGCCCCCCCGTCGGCTGGCCGCTGCAGTATCGCGTCACCGGCCCGGGACTTTCGGAGGTGCGCGAGATCGCGCTCGAGGTCGCGCAGGTGATGGCGCGCGCGCCCGATACGCGGCGCATCAACTTCGACTGGATGGAGCCCGCGCGCGTGCTGCGCATCCAGGTCGACCAGGACGAGGCGCGGCTTCTCGGCCTCTCCTCCAACGCCGTCGCCAGCGCCCTGAACGCGGCGATCTCTGGCGTGACGGTGACGCAGGTGCGCGACGACATCTACCTCGTCGATGTCGTCGTGCGCGAGACGGACGGCCAGGCGCTCTCGATCGAAACGCTGCGCACCCTCCAGCTGTCGCTGCCTGGCGGGCGTTCGGTGCCGTTGAGCCAGTTCGCGCGCTTCGAGTATGCGCAGGAGTATCCGCAGGTCTGGCGCCGCAACCGCGTTCCGACGCTGACGGTGCAGTCCGACGTCGCACCCGGCGTCCTGCCGGAGACGGTGATCAGCGCGATCGAGGACGACATGGCGGCGCTCGCCGCGCGCCTGCCGGAGGGCTATCGCATCGAGTTGGGTGGCATCGCCGAGGAAAGCGCGGACAGCCAGGCCTCGGTGTTCGCCGTCGTGCCGCTGATGATGATGCTCGTCCTCACCGTTCTGATGTTCCAGCTCAAGAGCTTCCAGCGCATGACGATCGTTCTCTCGGTCGTGCCGCTGGGGCTCATCGGCGTCGTCGCGGCACTTCTCGTCTCCGGCCAGCCGCTCGGGTTCGTCGCCATCCTCGGCATCCTTGCGCTGGTTGGCATGATCGCGAAGAACGCGGTCATCCTGATCGAGCAGATCGAGGCGGAGCGGCGTGCGGGCAAGCCCGTGCGCGAGGCGGTGATCGAGGCGTCCGCCTCGCGCTTCCGGCCCATCCTGTTGACCGCGCTTTCGACCGTGCTCGGCCTGATCCCGATCGCGCCGACGGTGTTCTGGGGCGCGATGGCCTTCGCCATCATGGGCGGGCTGCTCGTCGCCTCGCTTCTCACCCTCGTGTTCCTGCCGACCGTCTATGCCACCTGGTTCGGCTGGCGCGAGCGGCGCGAGGCGACAAAGGGCTGATCGGCCGGCGATGGCCGAAGGAGTCGAGCCGTCGCTCCGCGTCACCGATCGTCGCGCCTACTATCACCTGTTCGCGAGCCAGGTGCTGGCGCTGCTGGCTACCGGCATCGCGACGGTCGCGCTCGCGCTTCTGTCCTACGACCTCGCAGGCGCCGATGCCGGTGCCGTGTTCGGCACCGCGCTCGCGATCAAGATGGCAGCCTACATCCTGATCTCCCCCGTTGCCGCGGCGCTCACCTCGCGCCTGCCGCGCCGGTCTCTTCTGATCGCAATGGACGGGCTTCGCGCAGCCGTCGCGCTCACGATGCCCTTCGCAGCCTCGGTGTGGCAGATCTATTTCCTGATCTTCGTGTTCCAGGCGGCCTCAGCCGTGTTCACACCGGTGTTCCAGGCGACCATCCCGGAACTGCTTCCGGAGGAGGCGGACTATGCCGGCGCTCTCGCGCGTGCCCGCCTTGCCTATGAGCTCGAAGGCACGGCGAGCCCGGTCCTCGCCGCGGCACTTCTGCTCGTCGTGGAAGGCCCGGCGTTGTTCGTTGGCACCGCCATCGGCTTCGTCATCTCAGCCGCGCTGATCCTCCGCGTCGCCCTGCCGCAGCCGGTGCCGCGGCCGGGGCGGGGCGTTCGCGAGCGCCTCGCCGTCGGCTTCCGCGCCTTCGCTACGACACCGCGGCTGCGCGCGCTCGCGGCATTCGGCGTCGTGTCCGCGCTCGGCACGGCAATGGTCGTCGTCAACACGGTCGTTCTCGTCAATGTCCGCGCCGCCGATCATGACCGCGCCACAGCGATCGGGCTTGCCACCTTCGGGCTCGGCTCGGTGATCGGCACGCTCGCGATGCCGTGGCTGCTCACCCGGCGGCGCGAGCGGAACGTCATGCTCACAGGCGCGCTTCTCGTCGCCCTGTCGCTTGTGGCTGGAACGGCGGTGCAGGGGCTGCGGGCGCTGCTGCCTCTCTGGTTCCTGATCGGCCTCGGCGCCGCGCTCGCGACGACGCCCTACGGCATCCTGATCCAGCGATCCGCGGCGCGGGAGGACAAGCCCTCGCTCTACGCCGCGCAGTTCGCGCTCAGCACGCTGGCGCTGCTGCTTGCCTACCCGCTCGCGGGCTGGCTCGGCGTCGAGGCGGGGTTTGCCGCAACCTTCGCCACCCTTGGCGTGTTGGCTGCCTTGTCGGGGCTCGGCGCAGCCTGGATCTGGCGCGGCGACCCGAAACCCGAGCGCGCTTGAATGCCCCGATGATTTCCGCTCACCTCATCTCCGCCGGACCCTCAGACAGACGCACAACGAAACGGGAGAGAAATCATGGCCGATCTACTCGTCGTCGAGTTCCCGACCGAGGCGCAGGCCGAGGCGCTGCGCAGCAAGCTCATCTCGATGCAGCAGGAGTATCTCGTCGAGCTCGGCGACGCCGTCGTCGCGGTGAAGCAGGCCGACGGGTCGGTGAAGCTGAACCAGCTCTTCCAGCCGGTGAAGGCGGGCGCGCTTTCCGGCGCGCTGTGGGGCAGCCTGATCGGCCTCCTGTTCCTGATGCCGATCGCCGGAGCCGCCATCGGCGCGGCGGGCGGCGCGCTCGGCGGCAAGCTCACCGATCTCGGCATCAACGACCAGTTCATGAAGGACGCCGCCAAGACGCTTCATTCGGGCAACGCGGCGCTGTTCGTTCTGATCCGCAAGATGACGACCGACAAGGTCCTCGCCGAGCTCAAGGGCTTCGGCGGCACGGTGCTTCGCTCCTCCTTCGACGAGACGAAGGAGGAGGCGCTGCGCGAGGCGCTTGCCGGCGCCGAGGCGGCGCACGCGGCCTCGGCCAAGGGCTGACGCCGCCCTCCGTTCCGTTGTGCAGTGCAGCATGGGTGTGCTAGAGCCTGCTCCGAAGCGCTATCGAAACGGGGGCGGCCAATGGCTCGGAAACCTGGCGGCGGCAGAACGAAGCCGAAGGCGACGCCGGCTGGTGATGGCGCTCCGCGTGGCACGCTGAAGGTCGATCTCGCGCTCCAGGGCGGCGGCGCGCATGGCGCCTTCACCTGGGGCGTGCTCGACCGGCTTCTCGAGGAGCCCTGGCTCGTCATCGAGGGTGTCTCGGGCACCTCCGCCGGTGCGATGAACGCTGCCGTGCTTGCCGATGGTTACGTTGCTGGCGGCGCGGAAGGCGCGCGCCTCGCGCTCGCTGGCTTCTGGCGCGCGGTGTCCGACGCCGCTGCGTGGAGCCCGCTTCGCCGCAGCCCGGTCGACGTGATGCTCGGTCGATGGTCGCTCGACACCTCGCCCGCCTTCATCGCGATGGACGTGATGACGCGGCTCTTCTCCCCGTACGACCTGAACCCGCAGGGGCTGAACCCGCTGCGCGAGATCCTGGCTGCCTGCGTCGACTTCGAGCGCCTCGCACGCTCGCCGATGAAGATCTTCGTCACGGCGACGAACGTGCGCACGGGCCGGGGCAAGATCTTCCGCAACGCCCAGCTCAGCCCCGACGTGCTGCTCGCCTCGGCCTGCCTGCCGACGATGTTCCAGGCGATCGAGATCGACGGCGAGGCCTACTGGGACGGCGGCTTCGCAGGCAACCCGACCATCACTCCGCTCGTCCGCGAAACGGATGCCGACGACACCATCCTCGTGCAGATCAACCCGCGCGAGCGGCCCGGCACGCCGCGCACCGCGGCCGAGATCCTCAACCGCATCAACGAGGTCTCCTTCAACGCCACGCTGCTGAAGGAGCTTCGCATGATGGCGCTGCTCCGCCAGGTGGTCGGCCCCGGTGCGCAGGGCGAGGCGGCGCGCTGGGCGAGGATGCGCACGCACCGGATCCGGTCCGACATGATGGTTCGGCTCGGCCAGTCCTCGAAGCTGAACGCGGAATGGGCGTTCCTGACGATGCTGCGCGACGAGGGGCGGCGGGCCGCCTCGGAGTTCCTCGAGACGCGTGGCGACAGGCTCGGCCGCACCTCCACCTCGGACATGAACGTGCTGCTCGAGCAGGAGTGCTGAGGCATGGGCCTTCTCGGCATCCTCGCAGGCCTCGTCCTGCTCATCGGGCTTGCCTATCGCGGCTGGTCGGTGCTCCTGCTCGCGCCCATCGCTGCGCTGATCGCTGCCGCCGCGTCCGGCGAACCGCTGCTCGCGCACTGGACGCAGACCTTCATGGATGGCGCGGCCGGGTTCGCGGCACAGTTCTTCCCGTTGTTCCTGCTCGGCGCGGTGTTCGGCAAGCTGATGGACGACAGCGGCGCGGTGCGCGCGATCGCCGCCTGGGTGTCGCAGCGGCTCGGCCCCGAACGCGCGGTCCTCGCCGTCGTTCTCGTCGGCGCCGTCGTCACCTATGGCGGCGTCAACCTCATGGTCGCCTTCTTCGTTCTGGTGCCGATGGCGGCCGCGCTGTTCCGTGAGGCCGACATTCCGCGCAGGCTGATGCCGGCAGCAATCGGGGTGGGAACTTTCACCTTCACCATGTCGGCGCTGCCAGGCTCGCCTGCGCTGCAGAACGCGATCCCGATGCCGTTCTTCGGCACGACGCCCTTCGCGGCACCCGGGCTCGGGCTGATCGCGTCGGCCATCATGCTCGGCTTCGGTCTCTGGTGGGTGGGCCGGCGCGAGGCCGCGGCGCGCCGTGCCGGCGAGGGGTTCGAGGGGGTCGCCTCGCCCGAGGCCATGGCCGACCCGCGCGTGCGCGAGCTCGCCACGGTGGCACGGGAATTCGACCCGGCGGAGCTTGCGCAGGGCGAGCGGGTGGCCGAGCCGCCGGCGTTCCTCGCCTCGGTGCTGCCGCTGATCACCGTGCTTATCGTCAACCTGGTGATGAGCTTCGTGGTGCTGCCGCGGATGGATGCCTCCTTCCTCGCAGACCCGGCCTGGGGCGGCACCACGCTTTCCGCCGTGGGCGGCGTGTGGGCCGTCATCGTCGCGCTGGCTGCCGGCATCGTCATCCTGCTCGCGTTGCACTGGCACAGGCTGCCTGCGCTCAAGGAGACGGTCGATGCCGGGGCCAACGCCTCGGTCCTGCCTGTGCTCAGCGTCGGCTCGCTCGTCGGCTTCGGCGGCGTCGTTGCGGCGATGCCGGCCTTCGAGCTGGTGCGGGACTGGGTGCTCGGCATCGGCGGCGGGCCGCTCGTGTCGCTCGCCGCCTCCATCAACGTCCTCTCCGCGCTCACCGGCTCCGCTTCGGGTGGGATGACGATCGCGCTCGGCACGCTCGGCGAAACCTACATGCAGCTTGCCGCCGAATACGGGATCGACCCCGCGCTGATGCACCGCATCGCGGTGATGAGCTCAGGCACGCTCGACTGCCTGCCGCACAACGGTGCCGTGGTCACGCTGCTGAAGGTCAGCGGAACGACGCATGGCGAGAGCTACGGCGATCTGGTGATGTCGGTGATCGTCGGGCCGGTGATCGCGCTCGTCGCGGTGGTGGTGATCGGCTCGCTCGTCGGCTCGTTCTGAGCGAGCCTTCCGGTTCCGCCGGAGAGCAGCACCGCGACCCACCGTGCACCCTCGCTCCGCTCGCAGACGGAGAGGATGGCGATGAGGATCGGCGTGCCGAGGAAGGCGCCGGCCACGCCCCAGATCAGCGCGCCGAAGAACACCGCGAACAGCACTGCGAAAGGCGAGACGGAGAGCACGCGTCCCGTCATCCGCGGCTCGAGATAGGATCCGAGAACGAACTGGATCAGGTTCATGCCGAGGAAGACGGTGATCGCCATCTGCCACTCGCCGAACTGAAGCCCGGCAAAGAGGGTCGGGAATACCGTCGCCACCAGCGGTCCGATGAAGGGGATGTAGTTCAGCGCGAAGGCGATGACGCCCCATTCCTCGGCAAGCTGGAGGCCGGTGACGCGCGCGAAGGCCCAGATGCCGAAGCCCGTCAGCAGACTCATCACCGTGCGGACGGCCATGTACACCTGGAGCTTGCGCGCGATGTCGCGCGAGGTGCCGACCGCGCTTGCCCCGCGTTGGCCGAGCCGCGCGAGCCGTTCCGCAACCGCCTCGACCTCGAGCAGCCCGAGAAGCGTGAACACCAGCGTGATGATCGTGAAGCTGACGAAGCCCTGCACGTAGCCGGTGAGCTGCTGCGCCGCCCGCACCATCCAGCGTATGTCGAAATGTTCCGCAAGCAGCGCGGCCGCGCCGATGCCGTGGTCGTCCAGCCAGGCCGTCTGCTGGACGAAGATCTCCTGCAGCCGCGCGCCGTTCGCGATCAGCCAGAAGGCGACGCGGTTGAACCCCCATACCACCATCGAGGCCAGCATGCCGACCGCGACGAGCGTCGCGAACACCGTGACCAGCACGGCAAGGACCGGCGTCATCCGCGCCTGCAGCGCCTTCTGCAGAGGCCAGACGACGGCGATGAGGAACAGCGCGCAGGCGACGGGCGCGAGCACCGGGCGCGCGAGGGCCAGCGCGGCGATGACGAGGATGGCGGTGACGGTCGCCACCATCGCGGTCATTCCGCGCGACGTGCTCATCGCTGCTCCCCAGGCTTGCCCCCGGCCGGAGCATGGGAACCGGCTTGCCGCGGCATGGGCGGAGATACCCTCATGTAAGGCTGAGCACGACCATCGCCGGCACGATCACCGCACGCGCGAAGCGCGCGAAGGCGGGGTCGGCGTCATCGCGGCGGGCCGAGCGCAGTACGCCGACGGTCGCGATGACGTTATAGGGCACCGACAGGAGGTAGCCGATGACGAGCGCCCATTCCGGCTCGTCGGCGATCAGCAGAACGTAGCAGGCGATCGAGGTCGAACCGTTGAGGATGAAGCCGATCGTGACTGCCCAGGTCCAGAACGCATCGGGCAGCGGAATCTCGCCGCGCCAGAGTCGCCCGAGTGCCCCTCCGCGGCTGAGCGACACCGGCGCGGTCAGCCGTAGCAGCCGGCTTCGCGCGCCCGTGCGCGCACGAGCGCAAGCACGGTCTCGCAGATCGGTGCCGGGCGGCCGACGAGCGCGGCAAGCTCGACGACGACGCCGAGCAGCGCGTCGATCTCCATCGGCCGGCCGCGCTCGAGGTCCTGCAGCATCGAGGTGCGGTGCGCGCCCACCTCGGCCGCACCAGCGATGCGCTTGTCGACATCGATCGCGAAGCGGATGCCGAGCGCCTCGGCCACGGCCTGCGCCTCCAGCATCATCGCCCGTGCGACGCCACGCTGGCCGGCATCGGCCGTGAGCGTGTCGAGCGTGGACGTCGTCAGCGCGCTGATCGGATTGAAGGCGAGGTTGCCCCAGAGCTTGACCCAGATCTCGTCGCGGATCTTCGGCCGCACGGGCGCCTTGAACCCTGCGGCGATCAGCGCCTCGGAGATCGCGCTCACGCGCGGGCTGCGCGAGCCATCCGGTTCGCCGAGCGTGAACCGGTCGCCATAGGTGTGCTCGATCACGCCGGGCTCGACCACCTCGGCCGCCGGATAGACGATGCAGCCGATCGCCCGCTCGGGCGGCAGCAGGCGCCAGACCGACCCGTCTGGGTCGACGGAGGACAGGCGGTGCCCCTCATGCTGCCCGCCCGGGTGCTTGTGGAAATACCACCAGGGTATGCCGTTGACGGCGGAGACGATCGCGGTGTCGGGTCCGAGCAGGGGCTGCATCTGCTCCGCCGCTGCGGGAAGCGAGTGCGCCTTCAGCGTGACCACCACGTAGTCCTGCTCGCCCGCCTCTGCGGCGGAGGCGACGCAGCGGGGGCGGACGGTGATCTCCTCGCCGTCGCTGCGGAGCACGAGGCCCTTCTCCTGCATCGCCGCGAGATGCGGCCCGCGCGCAATGATGGTGACCTCCGCCGCGTCCTTGGCGGCAAGCCGCGCGGCCATCAGCCCGCCGATCGCGCCGGCGCCGAAGATGCAGATGCGCATCAGACCACGCCCCTCACGCCGTCAGCCCAAGCTTCTCGGCAAGCCCGATGCGCATGAGCTTGCCCGTCGCGCCCTTCGGAATCTCGGGCAGGAACACCACCTTGCGCGGCACCTTGAAGTCGGCCAGGTGCTTGGCCGCGAAATCGCGCAGCTCGCGCTCGGACAGCTCCATCCCCTCGCGCAGCACCACTGCCGCGCCAACCTCCTCGCCAAGCTTCGGGTGCGGAATGGCGAAGGTGAGCGCCTGGGCGACGGCTGGGTGGTCGGACAGGATGCCGTCGACCTCGAGAGGCGAGACCTTCTCGCCGCCGCGGTTGATCAGCTCCTTGAGCCTGCCGGTGAGCTGGAGGAACCCGTCCTCGTCGAACATCCCCTGGTCGCCGGTGCGGAACCAGCCATTGGTGAAGGCCTTGGCGTTCGCCTCCGGGTTCGCCTCGTAGCCCTTCGTCACGTTCGGGCCGCGGATCACGACCTCGCCGATGCCGCCGCGCGGCAGGATCGTTCCGTCATCGTCCATGATCGCGACGTCCGGCCCCGCAGGAAGGCCGACGAAGCCTGGCTTGCGCGGGCCGGCGAGCGGGTTCGAGGCCATCTGGTGCGACGCCTCCGTCATGCCGTAGCTCTCGACGAGCGGGGCGCGGAACGTTTCCTCGAGCTGGCGCATCACCGGCCCGGGAAGCGAGGCGGAGGAGGAGCGCAGGAAGCGGAGCGGCGCGCGGGCGATGATCTCGGCGTTGCGGTCCGCGCGGGCGAGGATCGTCTGGTGCATCGTCGGAACGGCCGTGTACCAGGTGGGCCGCTCCTCATCGAGCCAGCGGAAGAACTTGAGCGCGTCGAAGCCCGGCGTGCAGCACACCGCCCCGCCCGCGCCGATCGAGGAGAGCACCGCGGCGATCAGCCCGTGGATGTGGAACAGCGGCATGATGTTGAGGCAGCAATCGCCGGGCCCGAGCGCGAGCGTCGCGCCGATGTGCCGGGCCGAGGCGCAGACATTGCCGTGGGTCAGCGGAACGATCTTCGGCCGCGCCGTGGTGCCGGAGGTGTGCAGCACGAGAGCGACGTCATCCTCGCCCGCCATGCCCGGCGAGGCGGCACGGCCCTCGCGACCGCCTTCGAGGGTGAAGCTGCCCGCTTCCTCACCCGGAACGAGCTCGATGACGGGAATGCCCAGGCGCTCGGCGGCGGCCCGGGCCGGGCTCGCCACCCCGCGCTGGGCGACGAGCGCGCGGCAGTTCACGTCCTCCATGTAGAAGGCGAACTCGTCCTCGCGGTAGGCAGGATTCAGCGGCGCGTTGGTCGCCCCGCAGGCGATGGCGAGGAAGGCGGTGGCCATCTCCGGCCCGTTCGGCAGGACGATGCCGACACGGTCGCCCCGGCCGATGCCGCGGGCGTTCAGCGCCTCGACGGTGCGCGCGGCGAGCGCGCGAAGCCCGGCATGGGTGAGGGGACGGCGCCCCTCCGGCGCGCGGATCGCGGGCGCCTCTGCCGGGCCTGCCTCGAGAAGCCGGGGAACCGTCGTGAAGGCCGCCATTCTCGGTCCTTTCCTCCTGGAACGCGGCCGCCGCGCCGCGCGCGAAGCATGTGGCATCCCGGGGCGCTGCGGGAAAGCCCCCCAGCCTGAGCGTTTCGTCCTGAGCGTTTCGTCCTGTGCGTTTCGTCGGCGCGCGTTTGGTTCTAGCCTTGGGATGGAACGAAGGGGGAGGGCCGCATGCAACGCCGCTACGGAAGGATCGATTCCACGCTCGAGGCGGTCTACGCGAAGCTGGCGGACGAAGGCCATGTCTCGCCCGACCCGATGGTGATGCCGATCGCGGAGGCCCGGGCGGGCAACGTGCGCTACCTGACCCATGTCGGGGCGGGCGGGCCCGAGATGGCTTCCGTCACCGTCCGCGACATTCCGGGCCCGGCCGGCCCGATCCCCGTGAAGATCCTCAGGCCCGAGACGGCCGACATCCCGGCCCCGGCGGTGCTCTACCTGCACGGCGGCGGCTTCGCCTTCGGCGATCTCGACACCCATGACGGGCTTGCCCGCCATCTCGCCGCCGAGAGCAACGCGGTGATCGTGATGCCGCACTACCGCCGCACGCCGGAGCACCCGTTCCCCGGGGCCTATGACGACAGCCTCGCCACCTGGCGGTGGCTGGCGAGCGAGGCGACCATCGGTGAGCTCGGCCTCGATCATCGCCGCCTCGGGCTTGCCGGCGATTCGGCTGGCGGCAATCTCGGCCTCGCCCTTGCCGCGGCGCTTCGCGACGGGGCAGGCCCGGTTCCGGCAGGGGCTGCGCTGATCTACGGCATGTTCTCGCGCAGGAGCGACACGCGCTCGCAGCAGGCCTATGCCGCCGGGCCCGGCCTGACCAGCCCGCGGCTTGCCTGGTTCTGGGATGCCTACCTGCCCGGAGGCGTCGGCGCGGAGGACCCGCGTGCCGTGCCCTGGCACGTCACGCTCGAGGGGCTGCCGCCGCTCGCCCTCTTCGTCGCCGAATGCGACATCCTCGCCGACGACACCTGGGACATGGCCGAGCGGCTCGAGAAGGCGGGCGTTCCGTTCACGCTCGATGTCTTCCCCAACGCCACCCACGGCTTCATCCAGCTCTCGCGCTTCTACGCGCCGGCGGGGGATGCGCTCTCGGTCATCGGCAGGCGGATCGCCGAAATGCTTGGCGCGCCGGGAATGTCAGCTTAAGTTGACATCATGGAGGAACAGGTCGTCCTGGTCGATCGGCAGGATCGCCCGCTCGGCGTGATGGGCAAGCTCGCCGCGCACCAGGAGGGGCGGCTGCATCGCGCGCTGTCCGTCGTCCTGCGCTCCGCCGACGGGCAGAAGCTGCTGCTTCAGCGGCGGGCGAGCTGCAAGTACCACTCCGGGGGGGCCTGGACGAACACGTGCTGCAGCCACCCCCGCCCGGGCGAGGACCCCGAGCAGGCCGCCGTGCGCCGCCTCCGCGAGGAGATGGGCATCGCCCTTCCGGGCCTCGAGAAGCTCTTCACCACCGTCTACCACGCCCCTGTCGGGTCGGGCCTGACGGAGCATGAATACGTCCACGTCTTCGGCTGCGCCTGGGACGGCGAGGTGCACCCCGACCCCGCAGAGGTCGAGAGTTATGCCTGGTTCGACGCCGAGGCGCTGAGGCGCGACATGGCCATGCACCCCGAACGCTACAGCGTGTGGTTCAGGACCTACGCCGATGCGTTCTGGGAGCGCATGGCCGGAGTGAAGCCTGCCGCATGAGCGGCGGAAGGCATTCCCCGCTCCTGCCGGTGATCGTCGCGGCGGGGGCGGCGCTTCTCGTTGCCGCCGTCGGCGCGACGATGACCGATCTCGGCCCCTGGTACCAAAGCCTCGTCCGGCCGTCCTGGCAGCCGCCCGACTGGGCCTTCGGCCCGGCCTGGACGGTGATCTTCTCGCTGATGGCCCTGTCGGCAGTCACTGGCTGGCGAGACGCGCCAGACCAGGCGACGCGGGAATGGCTCGTCGGCCTCTTCGCCGTCAACGGCGTGCTCAACATCGTCTGGAGCGGCATCTTCTTCCGCCTGCGCAGGCCGGACTGGGCGCTCATCGAGGTCGTCTTCCTCTGGCTCTCGATCCTCGCGCTGATCCTGTTCCTGCGCCGGTTCAGCGGCCGCGGCGCGCTTCTGCTCGTGCCGTACCTCCTCTGGGTCGGCTTCGCCGGCCTGCTCAACCTCGCTATCGTCCGGCTCAACGGCCCGTTCGGCTGAGCGATGGCCGAAGTCATTGCCACGGCGCTCGACCTCGTCCTTGTGGCGGTGGTGGTCCAGGGGGTGTTGCTCTCCCTCCACTGGCGGCGGACGGGAAGGGGAGTCCCGCCTGCCTCGCTTGCGGCCACCCTCGCCGCGGGGTGGTTCCTGCTTCTCGCGCTGCGCCTGGCCCTTGGCGCCGCCTGGCCCGGCTGGATCGGGCTCGCGCTGCTAGGCGGGCTGCTCGCCCACCTCGCCGACCTTCGCATCCGCTGGCGCTGATCAGGCTGGCGAACTCTGTCAACTTGCCCTTACACTCGGAGCGGCATGGACGCCGCAACGCTCGCCCCCCCGCGCCTTCAGGATGACCCCCGACCACATGCGGTGGTGATCGGCGCCGGCTTCGGTGGCCTCGCCGCCGCGGTGCGGCTCGGGGCGCGAGGCTTCCGCGTCACGGTCCTCGAGCGGCTCGACCAGCCAGGCGGCCGCGCCACGGTGTTCCACCAGGACGGGTTCACCTTCGACGCCGGCCCGACCATCGTCACCGCCCCGTTCCTTCTCGAGGAGCTCTGGTCGCTCGCCGGCCGCCGCTTCGCAGACGATGTGACCCTCGTGCCGATGGACCCGTTCTATCGCATCCGGTTCCATGACGGCGCCGTGTTCTCCTACTCCGGAGACCCTTCGGCGATGCGGGCGGAGGTCGCGCGGTTCTCGCCGGCCGACGTTCCGGGCTGGGAACGCTACATGCGGCTGTCGGCCGAGACCTGCCGCATCGGCTTCGAGGAGCTCGGCCACGTTCCGTTCGGCTCGCCGCTCGACATGCTCCGCGTGGCGCCGGACCTCATCCGCCTCAAGGCATGGAATAGCGTGCACGGCGTGGTGGCGGAGCATTTCCGCGACGAGCGGCTTCGCGCGGTGTTCAGCTTCCACCCGCTTCTGATCGGCGGCAATCCGTTCTCCGCGCCCTCCGTCTACTGCCTGATTGCCGCGCTCGAGCAGCGCTGGGGCGTCCATTCTGCGATGGGCGGAACGGGCGCGATCGTCGCGGGCCTCGTCTCGCTCATCGAAGGCCTCGGCGGTGCGGTGCGCACCGGGGCGGAAGCGGAGGAGATCCTGGTGCGCGACGGCCGCGCCCGCGGCGTGCGGCTCGCCGGCGGCGAGACGATCGCCTCCGACATCGTCGTCTCCAACGCCGATGCCGCCTTCACCTACGGCACGCTTCTGCGACGGCAGAAGAGACGTCGCTGGACGGACGGGCGGCTCTCCCGCGCGCGCTACGCGATGAGCCTGTTCGTCTGGTATTTTGGCACGCGCCGGCGCTACGAGGATGTCGGCCATCACACGATCCTGCTTGGGCCGCGCTACCGTGCGCTTCTGTCCGACATCTTTCGCCGGAAGGTCCTGGCGGAGGATTTCAGCCTCTACCTCCACCGCCCGACAGCGACCGATCCGGCTCTTGCCCCGGAAGGCTGCGACAGCTTCTACGTCCTCTCGCCTGTGCCCAACCTGCTCGGCAAGACGGACTGGACGGAGGCGGCCGAACCCTACCGGCAGGCGATCGAGGCGTCGCTCGAGGCGACGATGCTGCCTGGGCTCTCCTCGTCGATCGCTACGTCCCGCGTCATGACGCCGCTCGACTTCCGTGACCGCTACCTCTCCCGCCACGGCGCGGCCTTCGGCCTCGAGCCCGTGCTGCTGCAGAGCGCCTGGTTCCGCCCGAACAACCGGAGCGAGGAGGTCGACGGGCTCTACCTCGTCGGCGCGGGCACCCATCCGGGCGCAGGCATACCGGGCGTTCTCTCCTCCGCGCGCGTCCTTGACACGGTCGTTCCGGGGCCGGAGGTCTTCGCCCGTGCGTGAGGCAGACCTCGCCGCCTGCCGCGCGCTGCTGCGCGACGGCTCACGCAGCTTCCACACCGCCTCGCTCGTCCTGCCCCACTCCGTCCGCGCGCCAGCGACCGCGCTCTACGCCTTCTGCCGCCTCGCCGACGATGCGATCGATGGCGACCGCGGAAGCCCCGCCTCCCTTGCGCGCCTCGCGGCGCGGCTCGCGCGCGTCTACGAGGGCCGGGCAGACAAGCACCCGGCAGACAGGGCCTTCGCGGCCGTCGTCGAGGACCATGCGCTGCCGCGCGCGCTTCCCGAGGCGCTTCTCGAGGGCCTCGCCTGGGACGCCGAAGGACGCCGCTACGCCACGCTGTCGGAGCTGAACGCCTACGCCGCCCGGGTTGCCGGCTCGGTCGGCGCGATGATGGCGGTGGTGATGGGCGTGCGAGACCCCGCGGCCATCGCCCGCGCCTGTGACCTCGGCGTAGCGATGCAGCTCACCAACATCGCCCGCGATGTCGGCGAGGATGCGCGGATGGGGCGGATCTACCTTCCGCTCGGCTGGCTCGAGGAGGCGGGAATCGCGCCCGCGCGGTTCCTTGAGCGGCCCGGCTTTTCTCCTGCGCTCGGCGCGGTGGTGGCGCGGCTGCTTGCCCATGCCGATGCGCTCTACGACCGCGCTGCCCCCGGCATAGGCGCGCTCCCGCTCTCCTGCCGCCCGGGCATCGGCGCGGCGCGGCTGATCTATGCCGAGATCGGGCGGGAGGTCGCGCGGCGACGGCTCGACAGCGTCTCCTCCCGCGCGGTGGTTCCGGGAAGGCGCAAGGTCGCGCTTCTCGCGCGCAGCCTCGCCGCGGCGCCGCTCGCCACGACGGGGCCTGGCCTTGCCGCCCCGCCGCTCGCGGAGACGCGCTTCCTCGTCCAGGCCGTCACCGCCGGTGCGGCGCCGCGCCTTGCGGGTCCGCTCGCCCGCATCACCTGGGTGATCGGGCTGTTCGAGAGGCTGATGCGCGAGGACAGGCTCAGCCGAAGCGGCGCCTGACGCGGAAGGGAGGCGGGATGCGCTATATCGTCGGGCTCGTGTTCTTCGCCGCCGGCGCGGCCTTCCTGTACTCGGCGCTCGGCCGCCGCCGTCGCGTCATCGCCGCGGGGCCGGATGCTGCGCCGAAGCTCCACCCTTCTCTCCAGGCACTGGGCGACACGATGCCACCCCTGATCGTGCTCGCCCTCGGAATCGTCGGCGCGAAGATGGCGCTCGCCTTCGTCGTGTCCGGCGCCGAGCGGCACCTCTCCTATCTCGACCTGCTCGGCTTCCTGTTCCTGCTCGCTGCCTATGGAAGCTGGGTGGTGATCCGCGCGCGCTATCGCGAGGCGGCGCCGGCGAAGCGATAGGGGCCTTGGGCGGTTTCGCGCCCACCGTCAACTTGGATTGACACACCTCAACGCCTGACCGTTCCAGCACCGCTACCGGTAGAGAGCCGGCGCGCCGCCGGCCACGAACGTCCGGAGGGTCCATGCGCGTCGTCCTCATGCATCCGAACTATCATTCGGGCGGTGCGGAGATCGCCGGGAACTGGCCGCCTGCCTGGGTGGCCTATCTCGCTGGCTACCTGAAGGCGGCCGGCCATACCGATATCCATTTCGTCGACGCGATGACCAACCACCTCTCCGACGACGAGGTGCGCGAGGCGATCCGACTGCTCAAGCCCGACATCGTCGGCGCGACGGCAATCACGCCCGCGATCTACAAGGCCGAGCAGCTTCTCGCCATCGCCAAGGAGGTCGACCCCTCGATCGTGACGGTGCTTGGCGGCATCCACGGCACCTTCATGTATCCGCAGGTTCTGCACGAGGCGCCCTGGATCGATGCGGTGGTGCGCGGGGAGGGGGAGCAGGTGTTCCTCAACCTCGTCACCACCGTCGCCGAAGGCCGCTGGCCGGCAGAACGCGCCTCGGTGAAGGGCATTGCCTATGCCGAGGACGGCAAGGTGGTGGCGACCCCGGCCGAGCCGCCGATCGCAGACATCGACCGCGTGAGCCCCGACTGGGGCATCCTCGACTGGGGCAAGTACATCTACATCCCGATGGGCGTGCGGGTGGCCATCCCCAACTTCGCGCGTGGCTGCCCCTTCACCTGCTCGTTCTGCTCGCAGTGGAAGTTCTGGCGCGACTACAGGGTGCGCGACCCGAAGAAGGTGGTGGACGAGATCGAGACGCTGGTCCGCGACCACCAGGTCGGCTTCTTCATCCTCGCCGACGAGGAGCCGACGATCCACAAGAAGAAGTTCGTACAGTTCTGCGAGGAGCTGGTCGCGCGGAACCTGCCCGTTCTCTGGGGCATCAACACGCGGGTGACCGACATCCTGCGCGACGAGGCGCTGCTGCCGCTCTACCGCCGCGCCGGGCTCGTGCATGTCTCGCTCGGCACCGAGGCCGCCGCTCAGCTCAAGCTCGACCGGTTCAACAAGGAAACGACGATCGCGCAGAACAAGAAGGCGATCGACCTGCTGCGCGCCAACGGCATCGTCGCCGAGGCCCAGTTCATCGTCGGCCTCGAGAACGAGACGGCCGAGACGCTCGAGGAAACCTACCGCATGGCGCGGGACTGGAACCCCGACATGGCGAACTGGGCGATGTACACGCCCTGGCCCTTCTCCGACCTGTTCCAGGAACTCGGCGACAAGGTCGAGGTGTTCGACTTCGAGAAGTACAATTTCGTCACGCCCATCATCAAGCCCGACGCCATGGACCGTGCCACGCTGCTCGACCGCGTGATGCACAACTACCGGCGCTTCTACCTGAACAAGACGCTGTTCCACTACCCGTGGATCAGGGACAGGACCAAGCGCAGGTACATGCTCGGCTGCCTCAAGGCCTTCGCCAAGTCGGGATTCCAGAGGACGTTCTACGACCTCGGCAAGGTGGGATACTGGGGGCCACAGTCGAAGAAGAAGGTCGATTTCGCCTTCGATGCCTCGCGCACGCTCGACGCCCAGGCCGCTGCCGCGCCGGCGAATGCGATGTGGAAGACGATGCACCACCGCAAGAAGGGCGGCGGCACCGTGCGCGAGGGCGCGATGGTGAAGGCCTGCGGCGGCGGCACCGAACAGCTCGTCGAAAGTGGCGAGGCCGCGCCGCGTGGCTGAGGCGCAGGCGCTCGATGCGGCCGGCATCGCCCTCGCCTCGGGTGCCGCGCGGATCGGGCCGAACGCGATCATTCAGCTCGCGGCCGCGCTGGCGGAGGAACATGGCGAGGCGGCGGCCTCTGCCGTGTTCCACCGCGCCGGGCTGCCGGGCTGGCTCGACCATGCGCCCGGCGCGATGGTTCCCGAAGCCGATGTCGCCGCGCTGCATCGAGCGCTCGTCGAGCATGTGAGCGAGCCGGAGGCGCGCGGTGTGGCTGCCTCGGCCGGGAGGAGGACGGCCGCCTATCTCCTCGCCAACAGGATTCCCGGCGCCGTGCAGGGTCTGCTCAGGCTGCTTCCTCCATGGCCTTCGTCGCGCGTCCTGCTGCGCGCGATCGGCCGCAATGCCTGGACCTTCGTCGGCAGCGGCACCCTCTCGGTCGCGGCCGGGCATCCGATCGTGGTGACCATCTCTGGCGGGCCGCTTCGCGCTGCAGGCTCGGGCGCGCCGTGCGTTGCCGCGTACTACGCCGCAACCTTCGAGGGCCTGTTCCGCGCCCTCGTGCACCCAGAGGCGCATGCCGCGGCGCTGAGCCGGCTGACGGAGACGAACGGCAGCTGCGCCTTCTGCCTTAGCTGGGCACCGCCGCAGGCCTCGCTGGTGCGGTGACTTGCGCGGCTTGCCGGCACGGCCATCTGCCAGCGCATGGAAGAGGGGTTCCTGACCACGCTCGCGCGGCATGAATGGCTCATCATGCTTCTCATCCCGCTCGGCCTCCTGCTCTGGGAGTGGCGGAACATCCGTCGCGAGATCCGCCGCGCGCGCGAGGCCGAACGCCGCGAGGGCTGATCAGCTGCGCCGCGGCATCCGGAACGGCAGGAGCATCTTCACCCAGGCGCTCGAGAACCGGTCGAGATCGAGGCTCTCGTGCACGGCCGTCGCCTCCGCGCCTAGAAGCCGCGTGGTGACGACCGACCGCGCGTAGAACGGCGTATCCTCGAGCGTCGCCGCCACGCGCGCGTCGCCCCCTTCGCCGTGGCTCGACCGGCGGATTCGCCAGATCGTGGTGGACGGCAGCGCCGCGGGCGGAGGCAGATCGATCGGCGCGAGCGTGCCGTCCCGCAGCGCCTCGAGCGCGAGCGTCATCCGCGAGCCGTCGCGGCGCCACGCGTCATACAGGATCGCGGCCCTGCCTCCCGCATCGGCGCGCGACCAGTCCCACCGCGAGAAGCCCTGCTCGAGCGGCGCATCGCCCTGGTTGCTGTCGAGATAGCCATGGCCGGCCCAGGAGAGGGAGGGCTCCTCGAGCCGAACCTCCACCCGCGCGCGGGGGCTGAGCGGCGTCCAGCGATGCAGGCCCGGAGCGTCGAGCGGGAAGGTCCGCCCGCCTAGCGCCTCCGGCAGCAGTCGGATCGTTCCGCGAAGCCGGCGCGGCAGCGGCGCAGAGCGCTCGTCGAACCGGACGGTCAGGGCCGAGCCGTCCCAGGCCATCGAGCTGGGCCCGACCGCGAAATGCTCCACCGAGCGGGCCAGCGCGCCGCGGCCGCGTTCCGTCATCGCCCAGCGCCGGGCGGGGCCGTAGAGCGCGACGTTCAGTGCGACATGGTTCTCGGGCTCGGCGCGCCCCCGCGCGCGCCGCCAAGCGTAGTAGGGGGAGAACACCGAGCCGACGAAGCCGATGATCGTGAAGCCGTGGACGCCGTCGTCGCTCAGCCCGTCGAGATACCACCAGAGATACCCGCCCGGCCGAACCCGCGCGTCGAACCGGAGCGCAGGCGAAGATGTTCCGCCGCCGCCGCCGCCGCGATCCTCCCCGACAGCGCCGCCATCGGCACGCCCGGGCCCGGATGGATGCTGCCCCCCGCAAGGAACAGGCCCGGAAGCCGCGTTCTCGCCCCCGGCCTCTGGAACGATGCCGCCCAGCCGTGCAGCGCCCGGCCGTAGAGGGCTCCCCCCGTCGCCGGGAACATCGCGTGGAAGGTCGCGGGGGTCGTGACCACCCGCTCCACGGTCGAGAGGCTCAAGCCCGCCCGGGCCAGAAGGCCGAAGGTTCGTTCCTCGCATTGTGCGATCTCCGAGGGGGATGGGGCGCCGCGGTCACCGGTGGCCGGGGCGTTGACGAGGACGAGGAACCGCTCGGCCGCGTCGGGGGCAGGGACGCCGCCGGCGCCGCGATCCTGCGCGCAGACATAGATCGTCGGGTCGTCTGGCAGCCTCGCCTGACCGACGATCTGGTCGAACTCGGATCGATAGTCCTCTGAAAAGAAAACATTATGATGCAAAAGCGGAAACCCTTCCGCCTTGGCCGCGAGGCTCCACGTCACCGCGGAGAGGGACCGTGGCGGCGCCTCCCCGGCGGTTGCGGAGGCTGCGCCGTCGCCGAACCGCCCCTCGCGCAAGGCGGCATGGTCGACATTGGCGATGACGGCGTCGGCCTCGATTGCCTCGCCGCTCGCGAGGCGCACCCCGCAGGCGCGGCCAGAGCGTTCGAGGATTGCCGCAACATCAACGCCATACCGGAAGATGCCGCCATGATGGGACACCGCCCCGGCAAGGGCGCGGGCGATCCTGTGCATGCCCCCCTGGACCGCCCACACCCCTTCCTGCTCGACATGCGCGATGAGCATCAGCGTGGCCGGGGCAGCAAAGGGCGAGGCGCCGCAATAGGTCGCGTAGCGGCCGAAGAGCTGGCGCAGCCGACCGTCCCGGAAGTGCCTGCCGAGCTCGTCCCATAGCGTGGCGAAGGGTGAGATGCGCATCAGCCCAGGCAGTCCCCGCACGCCGACGCGCCTGGCGAGCCCGATGGGCGAGGGCAGCTCGTCCGTCATGAAGCTGTCCTCGAGCGTGCGGTAGATCTCGCCAGCGCGGACGATGAAGTCGCGATAGCCGCGTGCCTCCGCCGCACCCGCGAAGGCCCCGATCGCCTCCTCGCTCGCGCCCCTGTCTGCATGGAGGTCGAGCCGCGCGCCGTCCCGCCAGGCGTGGCGGGCCAGAACGTCGAGCGGCTCGGTGGGCACGAGCGCGCCGAAATCGACCCCGGCCTCGGCGAACAGCGCCTCCAGCACCCAGCGCATGGTGAACACGGTGGGACCGGAATCGACCGGGCGGCCGGCGACCATGACCTCCCGCATCTTGCCGCCCGGGGCGGCGGCGCGCTCGAGCACGGTGACGCGGGCGCCCTGGCGGGCGAGGTCGAGCGCGGCGGCGAGCCCGCCCATTCCGGCACCGATCACGACGACATGTCGTTCCGCCATTCCTGCCGTTGCTCCCCCTGTGCCGGATCGTTGCGGGAAAAAGTCGTTGACGCGAGTGTCAGGACAAGATGACAGTCTATACCGACAACGAAGCGTGACGCACCCTCGTCCTTGGCTTCGTTCCTGCGGGAGGCGCTGGCCCATGGATGCCATCACGCGGATCGAACGGGCGCTCGGCGCCGCTCTGTCCTGCACCGAAACAAGAGGCTCGCCGCCGCGTCTCGGCGAGGCGATGCGCTATGCCGTGTTCCCACGCGGCTCGCGCGTCCGCCCCCGGCTCTGCCTCGCCGTCGCCTATGCCTGCGGCGACGACATCCCCGCGATGGCCGATGCCGGCGCGGTGGCGATCGAGCTTCTGCACTGCGCATCGCTCGTGCATGACGACCTTCCCTGCTTCGACGATGCCGAGATGCGCCGCGGCAAGCCTGCGCTGCATCGCGCCTTCGGCCAGCCGCTCGCGGTGCTCGCGGGCGACGCGCTCATCATCGCCGCCTTCCAGGCGATCGCCCACGCCTCTGCCCTCGCGCCCTCGCGCGCGGCCGCGCTGATGCTGACCATCGGCGACAGCGTCGGCATGCCGTTCGGCATCGTCGCGGGCCAGGCCTGGGAGTGCGAGGACGAGGTCGATCTGGAGGAATACCAGAGGCAGAAGACAGGCTCGCTCTTCGCCGCCGCCGCCGTCGCGGGAGCAGCGTCTGCCGGCGCCGACGCCGAGCCGTGGCGCCTGTTCGGCGAGCGGCTTGGCGAGGCTTACCAGGTCGCCGATGACCTCTCCGACGCGGTGTCGGAGGACGGCGAGAGCGGCAAGACCAGCGGCCGCGATGTCATGCATGGCCGGCCCTCTGCCGTGCGCAGCCTCGGCATCCAGGGGGCCGTGCGCCGGCTCGAGGAGCTCACGGAGGCGGCGGCCGATGCGGTGCCTGCCTGTGACGGCGCCGAGGCGCTGAAGGCGCTGATCCGGCTCGAGGCGCGCCGCCTGCTTCCCGGCAAGCTCGCGCTCAGCGCGGCCTGAGCCGTGGCGGCGCTCTCCCGCGAGGCGCCGCCCGCAAGGCCGATGCCGCTCCTCCGCTCCGCTATCGACCGTTTCCTCTCCTGGCGCGACGGGCGGATCGCCGATCCGCGCTTCCGCGCCTGGGCGGCGCGGTTTCCGCTGACACGGCCGAAGGCGCGCGCCGAGGCCCGTGCCCTGTTCGATCTCTGCGCCGGCTTCGTCTACTCGCAGGTCCTGCTTGCCTGCGTGCGGCTCGACCTGTTCGAGGCGCTCGCGCGCGGCCCGCTTCCTCAATCCACGCTCGCCGCACGATCGCGGCTCTCGCCGGAGGCGATGCAGCGACTCGTCGACGCGGCCGCCTCGCTGCGCCTGCTGCGGCGCGACGGCGCGGGGGGCGTCGCGCTCGGGCCCCTCGGCGCTGCGATGGTCGGCAATGCCGGGCTTGCAGCGATGGTGGAGCATCACGCGCTCGTCTACCGCGACCTCGCGGATCCGCTCGCGCTGTTGCGCGGCGAGCATGGCCAGGCGGCGCTCGCCGGCTACTGGCCCTACGCGGCCGATGGCCCGCACGCCGCGCTCGGCGATGCCGACGTTGCGCCCTACACGGCGCTGATGGCCGCCACGCAGCCGCTCGTCTCGGCGGAGGTGCTCGGCGCCTACGATTTCTCGCGGCACCGCACGCTGCTCGATGTCGGCGGCGGAGACGGCAGCTTCCTCGAGGCGATCGGCCGCGCCAACCCGCGGCTGTCCCTGATGCTCTTCGACCTGCCCCCGGTGGCCGAGCGCGGGCGGCAGCGACTCGAGGCCGCAGGCATGGGGGGGCGATTCCGTGCCTTTGGCGGATCGTTCCTCGAGGATAACCTCCCTCGCGGCGCAGACATCGTCTCGCTCGTGCGGGTGATTCACGACCACGACGAGGCGCGGGTTGCGCGACTCCTCCGTGCCGCGCGCGAGGCGCTGGGCCCCGGCGGCACGCTGCTGATCGCCGAACCGCTCGCCGACACGCCGGGCGCCGAGCCGATCGGGGCGGCCTATTTCGGCTTCTACCTGCTCGCCATGGGGCGCGGCCGGGCTCGTTCTGTCGAGGAAATCAGCCGGCTTCTGCGGGATGCCGGCTTCGCCCGCACGCGCCGGGCGCCGACACGCACACCGCTGCTGACCGGCCTCATCGTCGCGGAAACGGCATGAACCGGGCCGTCATATGTCAATCTTGCTTGACCATCCGAACCGTCAAGTTAAACTGACACTCAAGTGAGGCAATCCGACAAGCAGCCTGCATCCGCGGGCAGAACGCTCCGGCTTCGTGCCGAACGGGGAGAGAAATCGTCAGTGGACACACTCGCTGTCCTCCTGAAAGCGCCGCAGGAGTTGGCCCTCAGCCGGCTCCCCCTCGTCGATCCGGGCGAGGACGACGTCGTCGTCGATGTCGAGTGGAGCGGCATCAGCACGGGTACGGAACGGCTCCTCTATACCGGCCGGATGCCGCCCTTCCCCGGCATGGGCTATCCCCTGGTGCCTGGCTACGAGTCGGTCGGCCGCGTCGTCGAGGCCGGCCCGCGCGCGGGGCGGGATGTCGGCGCGCGGGTGTTCGTTCCGGGCGCCCGCTGCTTCGGCCCCGTCCGTGGGCTCTTCGGTGGGGCCGCGCAGCGGCTCGTCGTTCCCGGAACGAAGGTGCGCCCGATCGACGAGCGGCTTGAGGAGCGGGGAGTGCTGCTCGCGCTCGCCGCCACAGCCCGGCACGCGCTTGCCGCCCCTGGCGCACCGCTTCCCGAGTTGATCGTCGGACACGGCGTGCTCGGCCGGCTGATCGCGCGGCTGGTTCTTGCCCTCGACGGCAAGCCGCCCACGGTGTGGGAAACCAACCCGGTGCGTGCGGACGGCGCCGAGGGCTATTCCGTGGTCGACCCGATCGAGGACGAGCGGCGGGACTATCGCTGCGTCATCGATGTCAGCGGCGACGCCACCATTCTCGACACGCTCGTCGCGCGGCTTGCGCCGGGCGGAGAGGTCGTTCTCGCCGGCTTCTACTCCGATCGCCTCTCCTTCGCCTTTCCGCCCGCCTTCATGCGCGAGGCGCGGCTGCGCGTCGCCGCGGAATGGCGCGAGGGCGACATCGAGGCAGTGACCGCGCTGATCGCCGAAGGGCGGCTCTCGCTCGACGGTCTGATCACCCACCACGAGCCGGCGGAGCGGGCCGATGCGGCCTACCGCACCGCTTTCGGCGACCCAGCCTGCCTGAAGATGATTCTCGATTGGAGGGCGTGCCCATGAACGTGACCGTCGGCGCAAAGCCGGTTCCCTCCGCCCAGGCAAGCCAGGCCGAGGCCCTGCGCGCAGAAGCCTCGATCGAGCCCGATGCCCCCGTCACCTCCGAGCCGAAGAAGGAGACGCAGATCATCGCGATCTACGGCAAGGGCGGCATCGGCAAATCGTTCACCCTCGCCAACCTCAGCTACATGATGGCGCAGCAGGGAAAGCGCGTGCTGCTCATCGGCTGCGACCCGAAGAGCGACACTACGTCGCTGCTTTTCGGCGGCCGCTCCTGCCCGACGATCATCGAGACCTCCTCGCGCAAGAAGGCGGCGGGCGAGCAGGTGATCATCGGCGATGTGTGCTTCAAGCGCGACGGCGTGTTCGCGATGGAGCTCGGCGGGCCCGAGGTCGGCCGCGGCTGCGGCGGGCGCGGCATCATCCACGGCTTCGAGCTGCTCGAGAAGCTCGGCTTCCATCAGTGGGACTTCGACTACGTCCTGCTCGACTTCCTCGGCGACGTGGTGTGCGGCGGCTTCGGCCTGCCGATCGCGCGCGACATGTGCCAGAAGGTCATCGTCGTCGGCTCGAACGACCTGCAGTCCCTCTACGTCGCCAACAATGTCTGCTCTGCGGTCGACTACTTCCGCAAGCTCGGCGGCAATGTCGGCGTCGCCGGCATGGTGGTGAACAAGGATGACGGCACGGGCGAGGCCGCCGCCTTCGCCGCAGCGGCGGGCATTCCCGTTCTCTCGGCGATCCCCGCGGATGACGACATCCGCCGCAAGAGCGCGTCGTACGAGATCATCGGCAAGCCGGGCAGCCCCTGGGCGCCGATGTTCGAGGAGCTCGCCCGCCAGGTGGCCGAGGCGCCGCCCGTGCGCCCGACCCCGCTGACCCATGACGCGCTGCTCGGCCTGTTCAAGGGCGAGGCGGTCGGACGCGGCGTCACGCTCGACCCCGCGACGATGGAGGACATGTGCGCGGCCGAGCTGGTCACGAAACCCTCCCTCGAAGTCGTCTACGAGGGGGCGTGAGGGCATGAACGCCGTCTCGCAACCGAAACAGGCCGCTCCGCCCGCCTCCGAGGGCGGCTGCCATGGCGGGCGCGAGACCATGCGCGAGGCCGCGCGCGCCGCCGGCAAGTCCGAGGCGCTCGACCGGCTTCAGGCGGACTATCCGCAGGGCCCGCACGACCAGCCGCAATCGATGTGCCCGGCCTTCGGCTCGCTCCGCGTCGGGCTTCGCATGCGGCGGGTGGCGACGATCCTCTCGGGCAGCGCCTGCTGCGTCTACGGCCTCACCTTCACGAGCCACTTCTATGGCGCGCGGCGCACGGTGGGCTATGTGCCGTTCAACTCAGAGACGCTCGTCACCGGCAAGCTCTACGAGGACATCCGCGAGGCGGTGCACCAGACGGCGAAGCCCGAGGAGTACGACGCGGTCGTCGTCATAAACCTCTGTGTGCCGACCGCCTCGGGCGTGCCGCTCGACCTCCTGCCGAAGCAGATCGACGGCGTGCGGATCATCGGCATCGACGTGCCTGGCTTTGGTGTGCCGACGCATGCCGAGGCGAAGGACGTGCTCGCCGGCGCGATGCTCCGCTACGCCCGGAACGAAGCGGAGGCAGGCCCCGTCGCCCGGCCGCGCAACCTCGCCGAAGGCGTACGCAGCGTCGCCCTGATCGGCGAGCTCTTCCCCGGCGACCCGCCAGGCGTTGCGGCGCTACTCGCACCGATGGGCCTCGGCATCGCGCCGCAGACGCCCGCGCGCGAGTGGCGCGATCTCTACGCAGCGCTCGACTGCGAGGTCGCCGCCGCCGTGCATCCGTTCTACGTCGCGAGCGTCCGTGAGTTCCGCGCCGCGGGCCGCCCCGTCGTCGGCTCGGGCCCTGTGGGGCTCGACGGCACTGCGTCCTGGCTCGAGGCCGTCGCCGCCGCGGCGGGCGTCGAGCCCGCCGCGCTCGATGCAGCGAAGGCCAAGGCGCTGCCCGCGATCAAGGCCGCGCTTGCGGCGAGCCCGATCGCCGCGCGCGTCACCATCTCCGGCTACGAAGGCTCCGAGCTCCTCGTCGCGCGGCTTCTTGTCGAGGCAGGGGCAGAGGTGCCGTATGTCGGCACGGCCTGCCCGCGCACGGAATGGTCCGACCCCGATCGCGAATGGCTCGAGGCGCGCGGCACGCACGTCCAGTTCCGAGCCTCGCTCGAGCAGGACATCGCGGCGATGAAGGACGCACGGCCCGATCTCGCCGTCGGCACCACGCCGCTCGTGCAGAAGGCCAAGGAGCTCGGCACGCCCGCGCTCTACTTCACCAACATGGTCTCGGCCCGGCCGCTGTTCGGCCCTGCCGGTGCCGGCGCGCTTGCCGCGATCGTCGCCGCGCAGACCAAGGGGGCCGAGCGCTTCAAGCGCATGGTCGGCTTCTTCGAGGGCGTCGGCACCCCCGATGGCGCCGGCTACGGGTTTTCCGGCAAGCCCGTCGATCCGCCCGGCTTCCGCGAACGGCAGAAGAAGCTGCGCGCGGCGAAGGCGAAGTCCGAAGAAGCGGTGGGGACCTGAGCGATGCTCGTTCTCGACCATGACAGGGCTGGCGGCTACTGGGGTGCCGTCTACGCGTTCAGCGCGGTGCGCGGCCTGCGCGTCGTCATCGACGGGCCAGTCGGCTGCGAGAACCTGCCGGTCACCGCGGTCCTGCACTACACCGATGCGCTTCCGCCGCATGAGCTTCCCGTCGTCGTCACCGGCCTCGACGAGGACAGCCTTTCGCAGAACGGCACGGAAGGAGCGCTGAGGCGCGCCGCCGCGACGCAGGACGCGGATCTTCCCGCCGTCGTCGTCACGGGCTCGATCGCGGAGATGATCGGCGGCGGGGTGACGCCGGAAGGGTCGAACCTGCAACGGTTCATTCCCCGCACGATCGACGAGGACCAGTGGCAGGCGGCCGACCGCGCGATCAACTGGCTGTGGACGGAGTTCGGCGCCAAGCGCACGAAGATCCGCCCGCGCAAGGAGCGCAAGGAAGGCGAGAAGCCCCGCGTCAACATCATCGGGCCGATCTACGGCACGTTCAACATGCCCTCCGACCTCGCCGAGATCCGAAGGCTGGTCGAGGGGATCGGCTGCGAGATCAACCTCGTCTTCCCGCTCGGCAGCCATGTCGAGGACATCGCGAAGCTGCCGGATGCAGACGTGAACGTCTGCATGTACCGCGAGTTCGGTGCACGCCTCTGCGAGACGCTGGAGCGGCCCTGGCTGCGCGCCCCGATCGGGCTGTTCGCGACGACGAACTTCCTCCGCACCCTCGGCGAGCTCGCCGGTGTCGATCCCGAGCCGTTCATCGAGCGTGAGAAGCACACCACGATCAAGCCGATCTGGGATCTCTGGCGCAGCGTCACGCAGGACTTCTTCGGCTCCGCCACCTTCGCCGTGGTCGCGACCGAGACCTATGCGCGCGGGCTTCGCCGTTTCCTCGAGGAGGAAATGGGCATCCCCTGCGCCTTCGCCTTCTCGCGCAAGCCAGGCGAGAAGCCTGACAACGCGGCCGTGCGTGCGGCAATGCGTGCGACGCCCCCGCTCGTCCTGTTCGGCTCCTACAACGAGCGCATGTATGCGGCCGAAGCCGGCGGCCGGTCGATGTACATTCCGGCCTCGTTCCCAGGCGCCATCATCCGCCGTGCCACAGGCACGCCGTTCATGGGCTACGCGGGCGCGACCTACGTCATCCAGGAATACTGCAACGCCCTGTTTGACGCGCTGTTCCACATCCTCCCCCTCGGCACCGATCTCGACCGCGTCGATGCGACGCCGGCGAGGCCCGCGCAGGCGGAGATCCAGTGGGACGCGGATGCGGCTGGGCTCCTTCAGGCCCATGTCGAGGCCGAACCGTTCCTTGTCCGGATCTCCGCCGCCAAGCGGCTGCGCGAGCGCGTGGAGGCCGAGGTACGCGCCTCCGGCACGCAGCGCATCGATGTCGGCCGCGTCCGGGCCGTGCTGGGCGAACCGCGCGAGGCGGTCCCGGCATGAGCCCTTCCTCCGACATGCGGCAATGCCGCCCCATTCGCACTCGGCCTTGCCGGGTCACGTCTCGTCCGTGGTGGTCACGGCGGTCCCTGCCGCGCGGGAGGTGCGCGGTAACGATAACCTGCAGGAGACTCCATGGCTGACAGGTTAGACAGTTCGCTGTCTGGGTTGACGGAGAACGAGGCTCGGGAATTCCACGGAATTTTCGTGCAGTCCTTCGTCATCTTCACGGTGATCGCGATCGTCGCGCACTTCCTCGTCTGGATGTGGCGTCCCTGGCTCCCGCCAGTGGGCGGCTACCGGGCGATGCTCGACACTGCGACCACGACCATCTCGTACCTGGTGTAGGAGGGGGATGCCATGTGGCGCATCTGGCTGATTTTCGATCCCAGGCGTGTCCTCGTCGGACTCGCTACCTTCCTGCTCGTACTGGCCCTGCTGATCCACTTCATCCTGCTCGGAACCGACAGGTTCAACTGGATCGAAGGGCCGCGGCCTGCTGCGGTGACGACGCAAGCGTCGCCTCTGCCGCCGTCTCGCTAGCCTACCATGCCCGGCTGCGGGCGGGCGGCGGGTCCAACCCCCCCGCTCCTCCGCAGCCGGGACCCGCAACGGAGAGGCCGACCCAACTCGACCTCGACACCCGGGAGTTTCGACAATGTCGATGCTCAGTTTCGAGAAGAAGTACCGAGTCCGGGGAGGCACCCTGGTCGGGGGAGACCTGTTCGACTTCTGGGTCGGTCCCTTCTATGTCGGCTTTTTCGGCGTCACGACGATGTTCTTCACGGTGCTCGGCACCGCGCTGATCATCTACGGCGCCGCGCTCGGCGGCACGTGGAATGTCTGGAAGATCAGCATCGCGCCGCCCGACCTTGCCTACGGCCTCGGCATCGCGCCGCTCAAGGCCGGCGGGCTGTGGCAGCTGATCACGGTCTGCGCGCTCGGGGCATTCATCTCGTGGGCGCTGAGGCAGGCGGAGATCTCGCGCAAGCTCGGCATGGGGCTTCACATCCCCTTCGCCTACGGCATGGCGATCTTCGCGTATTTCACGCTCGTCGTCATCCGCCCGGTCCTGATGGGCGCCTGGGGGCACGGCTTCCCCTACGGCATCTTCAGCCATCTCGATTGGGTATCGAATGTCGGCTACCAGTACCTGCACTTCCACTACAACCCGGCGCACATGATCGCGGTGAGCTTCTTCTTCACCACGACGCTGGCGCTCTCGCTGCACGGCGCGCTCGTTCTCTCGGCGATCAACCCGCCGAAGGGCCAGCCGGTGAAGACCGCGGAGCATGAGAACACGTTCTTCCGCGACACGATCGGCTACTCGATCGGCACGCTCGGCATCCACCGCCTGGGCCTCTTCCTCGCCCTGTCGGCCGGCTTCTGGAGCGCGGTCTGCATCGTGATCAGCGGTCCGTTCTGGACGCGTGGCTGGCCCGAATGGTGGGGCTGGTGGCTCAACCTGCCGATCTGGAGCTAGGGAGGGCGAGATGGCCGAATATCTGAACATCTTCACCCGGGTGCAGGTTCGCGGCCCTGCGTATCCGGGAGTGTCGCTGCCGCGAAGCGACGAGCCGCGAAGGGGAGTGCCGCGCTTCCTCCACCTCGCCGGCAAGCTCGGCGACGCGCAGATCGGGCCGATCTATCTCGGTTGGCTCGGCGTGCTCTCGCTGGCCTGCGGGTTCGTCGCCTTCGAGATCATCGGTCTCAACATGCTCGCCTCGGTGGGCTGGGACCCGATCCAGTTCGTCCGTCAGCTCTTCTGGCTGGCGCTCGAGCCGCCCGCGCCGCAATACGGGCTCTCCTTCCCGCCGATGGCGGAAGGCGGGTGGTGGCTGATGGCGGGGTTCTTCCTCACCGCCTCGATCCTGCTCTGGTGGCTTCGCGTCTATCGTCGCGCCAGGCAGCTCGGCATGGGCACCCATGTCGCCTGGGCATTCGCCGCGGCGATCTGGCTCTACCTGGTGCTCGGCTTCATCCGCCCGATCCTCATGGGCAGCTGGTCCGAGGCCGTTCCCTTCGGGATCTTCCCGCACCTCGACTGGACGGCTGCGTTCTCGATCCGCTACGGCAACCTCTTCTACAATCCGTTCCACGCCCTCTCGATCGTCTTCCTCTACGGATCGACGCTGCTCTTTGCGATGCACGGCGCGACCATCCTCGCCGTGAGCCGCTTCGGCGGCGAGCGGGAGATCGAGCACACCCTCGATCGCGGCACGGCGGCGGAGCGGGCCGGCATCTTCTGGCGCTGGACGATGGGCTTCAATGCCACCTACGAGTCGATCCACCGCTGGGCGTGGTGGTTCGCGGTGCTCTGCCCGCTCGCCGGCGGCATCGGCATCCTGCTTACCGGCACGGTCGTGGACAACTGGTACCTCTGGGCGGTCCAGCACGATTTCGCCCCGGCCTACCCGGCCGTGTTCCCGCCCTCGGCTGATCCGGCAATCGCGGCAGGAGTGGTGCGATGAACATCTTTCTCCAAAGCGGGCTGGGCGTTGCCGGTGTCGTTGGCGCCGCGATCGTCCTGCTCACCTTCGAGAGACCACCCGTCGAGACGGTGCAGCGCGGCTATCGCGGCACCGGAATGGAACTGGTCTATACCGAACGCGCTCTCGAGCGCATCTCGGCGGCCAACATCGTCCCCGAGGCCGACCCGCCGGTCGACCCCGTGGGGCAGCGGGCCTCGGAAGTGTACGAGAACGTGCAGGTGCTCGGCGATCTCGATGCCGGGCAGTTCATCCGGCTGATGGCGGCGATCACCGCCTGGGTGTCGCCGGAGCAGGGGTGCAACTACTGCCACAACCCCGAGAACCTCGCTTCCGACGACGTCTACACCAAGGTCGTGACGCGGCGCATGTTGCAAATGACCCGGGCGATCAATACCGACTGGCAGACGCACGTGAAGGAAACGGGCGTGACCTGCTACACCTGCCACCGCGGCCAGCCGATCCCGCGGCAGGTGTGGTCGACAGAGCCGGGGCGGAGCACGGCGATGCTCGCGGCCTCGGCGGGACAGAACGTCGTCTCGTCCTCGGCGGGCCTTACCTCGCTTCCGTATGACCCGTTCACGGCCTTCTTCCGCGACAGCCTGCCGATCCGCGTCAACGGCACGACGCCGCATGGGCCGAACAATCGCGCCTCCATCAAGCAGACCGAGTGGACCTACGGCCTGATGATGCACTTCTCGCAGGCCACGGGCGCGAACTGCACGAACTGCCACAACACGCAGAACTTCGCGTCCTGGAACGATGCGGCGCCGACGCGGATCTCCGCCTGGCACGGCATCCGGATGGTGCGCGAGATCAACAACGCCTACATCGAGCCGCTCACGCCGCTCTGGGCCGCGAACCGGAACGGTCCTCCCGAGCGGGGCTCGGCGACAATGTCGCGTCTCGGCCCGCATGGCGATGCGCTGAAGACGAACTGCGCGACATGCCATCAGGGTGCCTACAAGCCGCTGCTCGGCGCACCGATGCTGCGTGACTATCCGGAGCTGAACGCCGTCAGCCAGAACCCAACGACACCAAGATCCGCCGCGCTGGCGCCACGCTAGCCGGCTCCCTCTCCCTCGCTGGGGCGGCCCTTCGTGGCCGCCCTCTTTTTTTGCGCAGCGCGGCGCCTCAGGGTTCGGAAGCTTGCACGATCAGCGCAGCGACCTCCTCGGGTGCCTCCTCATGCGCGAGGTGACCGAGCCCGGGAAGCGTGACGAGCTGCGCCGTGGGCAGGATCGCGCGCACGCGCAGCGCATCCTCCGGTGGGATCGTACGGTCATTGCCGCCGACGACCAGCGTGAGCGCGGGCCTGAGCCCCGGCAGGGCGCGGGCGAGGGGGTGAAGGTCCCACGCAGCCATCATGCCGAGGGCGGCCGTCACATGCGCCGAATGACGCGCCAGGCTTGCGTAGAGCCTGACGCCTTCGGCATCGATGCGCGAGCCGGTGTTGCGCAGGAGCCGTTCCACAGCCGAACGGTCTGCCGCACGCCTGGCGATCAGCCAGGGCACGACCGGAACGGCAACGAGCATGCGGGCAAGGGCCGAGAAGATGAACAGGTCGCCTGGCCCGCCGCGCAGCGGCAGAAGCGCGCCGTTGATCGAGACGATCGCGCGCGGCGCGAGCATGCCCTCGAGCGCCATGGAAGCAGCGACCGCCGCGCCGGCGGAATGGCCGGCGACGAGCTCGGGCACGGCGCCGAGCTCGCGCAGCAGGGCGTGCACGGCCTCCGCCATGCCCGGCAACGACAGGGCGCGTTTCGGCGGCGCATCGGTGAAGCCGTGGCCCGGAAGGTCGGGGGCGACGACGGTGAAGCGCTCTGCGAGAAGCGGCAGGAGGCCGCGCCAGGAATGCGTCGCCGCGCCGGTTCCGTGCACCAGGAGGAGGGCAGGGCCCGTGCCGGTGATCTGCACGTGCCAGCGGAAACCGCCTGCACGGACGAAGCGGCTTGCCTTCCGGTTCGGCCAGTCGCGGCCGTCACGATCCCAGGCCGGCCGGCTGGACAAAGGGCGGCGTCCGCGCGCTCAGGCAGCCCGCGCGGTGTGCGCCGGCGCCATCGCCTTCACCGCGCGCGACACGGCCGCCGCATCCGCATAGGGAAGCGGGAGGTAGCGCGCGCCCATCGCTGCGGCGAGCGTCTCGCCCTGCTTCTGCGGCCGCGGCGAGGTGTCGAGCAGGACCGAGGCGATGCGAAGCGAAGCCAGTACACGGGCGGCGGCAAGCGCGTCCCGCTCGGCGGCCTCGCGCCCACCCGTGCCATCGCGCGCGACATTGGCGCGCCCATCGGTAAACAGGACGACAACCGGCGTACCGCCGCGGCGAAGCACCGCTTCGGCGAGCGCGCGCGCACCGTCGAGCGCAGAGGCGACGGGCGTGCCGCCACCGCCCGGAAGGGCCGCGAGGCTTCGCTTGGCGCGGACGAGCGATGTCGTCGGCGGAAGAAGAAGTTCTGCCTGCCGGCCGCGAAAGGCGATCAGCGCAACGCGGTCGCGCCGCACATAGCAATCGGCGAGCAGGAGCTCGACCGCCCCCTTCGCTTCGGCCATGCGGTTCAGCGCAGAGGAGCCGGAGGCATCGACGGCGAAGATCGTCGTCGTCTCGCTCCGCTCGCGGTAGCGGCGGATGTGGAAATCCTCGCGCCGCACGGCGATGCGTGGCCCGCCTTGGCGACGGCGCATGCCCTGCCAGGGGGCAGCGGCGCGAAGCGTCTCGAGCAGCGCGAGCCGCTTGCCTCCGCCAGGCATGCCAGGCCGCGCGGCAAGCGGCGCGCCGCGAAGTGCGGAGAGGCGCGCGGCCCCTTCCTTGCCCGTGCTCGCGGCACCGCGGGAGAGGCCTCGCTGCGCGAGCGCCGCGAGTAGGTCCTTCGGCACGGCGGCTGCGGCGGCGGCAAGCAGGACGTCGGAGAGCGCATCGCTTGTCTCGCCTTCCTCCGAGCGGTTCTCCGTCTGCTCGGGCGGCGGCGGAGTGTCCTGCTCAGGCGGTGTCTCCGGCTCGGGCGGGCTCGGCATGCAGGTCGCGCGCGGGGCAAGCACCAGCCGGGTCGCAGCGATCGCATCCGCCTCCTCGACGGCGGGCCGTCCCGCGAGGGCGGCGGAGGCGCGCGCGGCCGCAAGCGCAAGCAGCGGGGCGCGGAGCGAGCCGATGCCGAAGGCCGCGGCCGTGGCGCAGAGCGCCTCCAACGTTCGGGCATCCACCGAAACCTTCGCCAAGGCGGTACGGGCGCGGAGGATCGCATCGCGACCCGTCTCGGCCATGGCTGTGTCGGCAAGCGGGATGCCCTCGAGCCGCGCGGCGAGGCCGATGCGCTCGGCGAGCTCGGGCGGCGGCGCCTCATCCTCCGTGGCACCTTCATCGAGAAGCACGAGCCCGACGCGCGCGGGAGCCCGGATCGTCATCCCCTCGCGCTCGGCGACGACCTCGCCGCGGTCGAGCGCAGCGCCGAGGCGCGCAGCGAGCCCGGGCGCAAGACGTTCCGCCATCGGCACCAGAACGAGGCCGCCATCGGCTTCGGCGAGCAGGCCGCGCGCGCCGACAGGCCGGCCGCTCTTCAGCGTTGCTGCGAGATCGATGCCGCCGAGCAATCGCGAATCGCCGATGCCGGGGGGCAGCTTGCGCAGCGGCATCCCTTCCGGAAGCACGCGGCGCAGGAAGCCGAGCCAACGGTCGAGCACCGGGCCTGGCCGCGCGCGAAGCACGAGGCCCTTGAGCCCGGCAGGGTCGATCGCGAGAAGCTGCGCGGCGAGAAGGGCATCGTCCCAGGCCCGCGCGGCCTCGCTCATGCGGCAAGAACCTCGGCGATGGCGCGTTCGACGCGCGTGGTCGCCACGGTATCGTCGAGCGGGTTGCGCCGAAGCCTGTGGCGCAGCGCCGCCGGGGCGACCGCGCGAAGCTGCGCGAGGCCGACCTCACGCTCACCGTCATACGCAGCGAGCGCGCGCGCGGCGCGGATCAGCGTGAGCTCGCCGCGGAGACCGTCCGTTCCGAGCGCTATGCACAGCCTCGCGGCATGGCCGATCGACTCGTCCGGCACGACGATCTCGGGAAGGCGCTTGCGGGCGGCGACGAGGCGCCGGCGAAGCTTCGCCTCCTCGGCCGCCCAGGACACGGCGAAGCCCGCCTGGTCGCGCTCGAACGCGTCGCGACGGCGGACGACCTCGATGCGCGTGGCGATGTCGCTGGGCGTCGTGACCTCGACGGAAAGGCCGAAGCGGTCGAGCAGCTGGGGGCGAAGCTCCCCCTCCTCGGGGTTGCCAGAGCCGACGAGAACGAAGCGCGCGGGGTGGCGTATCGACAGCCCCTCGCGCTCCACCACGTTCTCGCCGGACGCGGCGACGTCGAGCAGGAGATCGACGATGTGGTCCTCGAGTAGGTTTACTTCGTCGATGTAGAGGAAGCCCCGATGGGCGCGGGCGAGCAGCCCTGGCTCGAACGCCTTCACGCCCTGGGCCAGCGCGCGCTCGATGTCGAGTGCGCCGACCACGCGGTCCTCCGTCGCGCCGAGAGGGAGGTCGACCACGGGAACCGGCACAAGCGCCGTCTTCGCCTTCGCGCCGGGCTGGCTGCACTGCTCGCAGAGGCCGGCCGGCGCATCGGGCGAGCAGGAATACGGGCAGCCGACGACGACGCGCATCGGCGGCAGGAGCGCCGCGAGCGCGCGCACGGCGGTCGATTTGCCCGTGCCCCGATCGCCGAACACGAGGACGCCGCCGAGCGTGGCGTCAACCGCCGCGATCAGCAGCGCGCGCTTCATTTCCTCCTGGCCGACGATGGCGGAGAACGGAAAAAGGACCCTGGCGTTCACGCCGCGAGCATCACCCCGCGCTCCGCTCGCGGCAAGAGCGGAGTCATGCCGCACGGCGCAGGCTCAGCTCCGACCAGATGGCGGAAAGGGCGCCGATCAGATGCTCGATATCGGCATCGGAGTGCAGCGGCGAGGGGGTGATGCGCAGCCGCTCCGTGCCGCGCGCCACGGTCGGGTAGTTGATCGGCTGCACGTAGATGCCGTAGGCCTCGAGCAGGATGTCGCTGATCCGCTTGCAGGCGACGGGGTCGCCCACCATCACGGGCACGATGTGGCTCGGGTTGGCGAGATGCGGAACCCCGATCGCGTCGAGGCGGCGGCGCACGGTCGCGACGCGTTCGTGCATCCTCTGCCGCTCCGTCGTGCTGCGCTTCAGATGGCCGATCGAGGCGATGGCGCCGGCCGCGACATGGGGCGGGATGGCGGTCGTGAAGATGAAGCCCGACGCGTTCGAGCGCACGAAGTCGCAGAGCGCGGTGGAGGCCGCGATGTAGCCGCCGAGCACGCCGAACGCCTTGCCGAGCGTTCCTTCGATGACCGTCAGCCTGTCGGACAGGCCCTCGCGCTCGGCCACGCCGCCGCCGCGCGGCCCGTAGAGTCCGACGGCGTGCACCTCGTCGAGATAGGTCATCGCGCCGAACTCGTCCGCCACGTCGCAGATCTCGGCGATGGGCGCGATGTCGCCGTCCATCGAGTAGACGCTCTCGAACGCCACGAGCTTCGGCCGCTCGCGCGGGAACTCGGCGAGCTTGCGACGAAGGTCCTCAGGGTCGTTGTGGGCGAAGATGCGGCGCTCTGCGCGCGAATGGCGGATGCCCTCGATCATCGACGCATGGTTGCCCTCGTCGGAGAACACCACGCATTCGGGAACCCGTGCGGCGAGCGTGGTCAGGCTCGCCCAGTTTGACATGTAGCCCGAGTTGAAGATCAGCGCCGCTTCCTTGCCGTGCAGGTCGGCAAGCGTCGCTTCGAGGCGCACATGGTAGTGGTTGGTTCCGCCGATGTTGCGCGTGCCGCCCGCGCCGGCGCCGCAGCGGTCGAGCGCCTCGTGCATCGCGGCAAGGACCTCGGGGTTCTGCCCCATGCCGAGATAGTCGTTGCTGCACCAGACGGTGACCTCGCGGGTTCCCTCAGGCGTGTGCAGCGTCGCCCGCGGGAAGGCACCGGCTCGCCGCTCGATGTCGGCGAAGACACGGTAGCGTCCTTCGTTCCGCAGGCCCTCGAGATGGCGGCGGAAGAATGCCTCGTAGTTCATGTCGCCTCCGTACCGTGCCGGTGCCGCGCTGCATCGGGTCTGGCGTCTGCACGGCGCGGCGTCGTGCGATGCCTTGTCATCGTCTCATCCAGCCTCTGGCAGAGGCGCGGCGGTGCAGGCGAGGAGCGCGGCCTGCAGGCGCTTGAGGTCTATCCGTGCGCCCGTCGCCGTGACCCGGGCCTCAGCGCTCGGCGGTGCAGGGCAGGCGGTGATCGTCGCTCCCCGCTCGGAGGCATAGAACTCGACCCAGCCGCCTCCGGCCCGCACGCTTCCGCGCAGCGTCTCGACCTCGCCGAAGGCGCCGCGCGACGCGGCATCGAGGAGATGGCGGAGGCCTTCGGGATCGCAAGGAGCGTCGATCGAGGTACTCCAGTCCCGCTTCTCGGGCTTCCGCGCCGCATCGCGCAGGCTCCAGGCCCAGAGCAGGATCGAGGGGATCGGCAGAACGAGGAACCAGTGCTCGAGCACCGCGAGCGCAAGCATGCTCGCGAGGAAGGTGTAGCCCGCGGCCTCGCCAGCCGACGTCGCCGTGAGCGCGGCCTGGACGAGAAGGACCGTGCCGATCGTCCCGCCCGTGATGGAGAACGGGAAGAGCAGGTTCATCGGCCGCCTGCGGAAATGGCTCTTGAGGAAGGCGAGATGGTCGGGCAGCAGCTCCTCGCCTGAATTGGGTACGCCGAGGAACAGGTTGAGCTTCGCGCTCAGCCGCATCGCCCAGAGGAGAAGGTAGGTCCAGAGCCCGGCCAGGTTCTCTCCGCCCCAGGTCGCGGCCGCGATCGCTGCCGCGCCGGCGAGGATGGCGAGCTCGTGATGCAGGATCGCCGCCGTCGCCTCGGCGAAGCGGCGGAGCGGCCCCGCGCCGGGCGTCGCCGCCGCCGGGCGCGGCCCGGTGATGAACCCCATCAGGAAGGTCATCTCCTGCCAGGCCCAGATCATCAGCCCGGCAAGGAAGGCGAGATACGCGCCCGAAAGCGAGCCGTCATCGGCGGTTGCCGAGAGCGCCCACAGGGAGAGTGCGGCGAGCGAGGTCGCGACCGTGATGCTCACCCGGAACGTGTTCCGCGGCAGCCCGTCGAGCCAGAGGATCGCGCCGGTGGAGAACCACCAGGCGAACGCCGTGAACACAGCCGGGAGGAGCAGATCGGTCATGCGGCCGCGACCCTCGCTCCCATGCCGCCTGCTACCACGCCGCCGCGGTGCGGATCTCGGCCGGAAGGGCCGCGTGCTTGCCCGGAAGCAGATAGAGGCCAAGGAAGGTCTTCGCCGCCGACGCCTTCAGCCCGAGCCGCCTCAGCGCACCGCCGATGCCCTTCTGGTTCTTCGCCTCCGACATCGCCTGCGTGATCGCGAACAGCTTCTCGAGCCCGCGATGGAAGGCTGGATGGTCGAGGTCGAGCGTGACGGGGAAGACCTGCTTCGAGATCTCTGCGGTGATGCGGAACACCTGCATGTCATAGGTGGTCGCATCCATGCCGAGCGCCTTGTGAAACTCCGGCCGGGCATGGTCGCGCACGTACATCGTTGCGTAGACGGCGAGCTGGAAGAACTTCACCCAGTACCTGTTCAGCCCCTCGAGCAGTGAAGGATTCGCACGCATCAGCAGCGCGAAGGCCTCGCCGTGGCGGAACTCGTCGTTGCACCACTTCTCGAACCACTGGAAGATCGGGTGGAAGCGGTTCTCGGGGTGCCGTTCGAACTGACGGAAGATCGTGATGTAGCGGGCGTAGCCGATCTTCTCCGAGAGATAGGTCGCGTAGAAGATGAACTTCGGCTGGAAGTAGGTGTACTTCTTCGCCTTGGTCAGGAAGCCGAGATCGACGCCGATGCCGAGGCCCTTCAGCGTCTCGTTGATGAAGCCTGCATGCCGCGCCTCGTCGCGCGCCATCACGGCGAAGAGCTCCTGCACATCGGGGTTCTTGATGCGCTTCTTGATCTCGGCATAGAGCACGCAGCCGGAGAACTCGGCCGTCACGGAGCTGACGAGGAACTCCATGAACTCCTTCCGCAGCGGCGGCGGCAGGTCCTCGAGCTTGAACTCGTCAAAGGCGGTCGTGCGGACGAAATGGCCCTTGTTCAGGTCCGCCCGGAACTCCGCCATCAGCGCGTCCCAGTCGGCGCGGACGGAGGAGATGTCGAGCCTGTCCATCGCGTCGAAATCGGTCGTGTAGAAGCGTGGCGTCAGCACCGTGTCCTGCAGCGCGATGCGCGTGCTCTCGTTCGTCGTCTTGTGCGGCGTGAGCGCGTTCATGCTGCCACCTCTGGAAGCTCGATGTCCTCGAAGCCGACATTGTAGAGCTCGGTCAGCGTGAAGAACGCGCCGAGATGCACCATCGCGCGGTCATACCAGCCGGCGCGCCGCACCGTGGCGCGCACCTGCATCGTCGCACGCTCGCCGAACGGAACCCCCGCCGGCGCGCCGTGCATCACGAGCTCGTCCCCGGGACCGATGTCGATTCCGACCGGAATCGAGTAGGCGTGGAGGCTTTCCGCCGTCTGCTCGAGATCGAGATCGCAGACGATCTCGACCGTGTGTCTCCCCAGAAGCCAGTCGATCATCGGCGTTGTCCTCCTTCTGCGACGAGGATTGTCGTGAAGCTCTCGACCTGCGTCGGCCCGAAGGCGCCGAGGTCAACGAAGCGGCCAGTCGCGGGGTCCTCGAGGGTGAGGCGCCCGTCACTCCAGGCCGTCAGGCGGAACGGGGTCTCGGGTCCTGGACCATCGGCCGCGCGGCGCTCGCGGGCGAAGCCGCGCAGCGTCGCGCGGACGAAGCCGCCCGTGCCCGGTGCGAGGTCCGTCACCGTCTCGCCTGTGCGCGCGTCGCTGATGCGGATCGAGCCGGTCGGCGTATCCTCAAAGCGGAGGTCTCGCGTCACGCGTGGAGCGCCGTTCGGGCGGGAGAGATCGCTGTCGTTGGGCTCGAAGAGAAGTGCGGCGCCGAACGACAGGGCGACGGCAACGGCGGCAGCCGCGAGCGCGCCGCGCGGAAACCGGCGGCGTCGCGTGGAAGAGGAAGGTGTCTGCATGGTCTCCTCCCGCCCCCCGCTAGATCGTTGCGGCCGCGGCTTCGCCGCGCGCGGGGCTTCGGTGCTCGGTGCCGGGAACCGCCTGGACGGGGAGGGCGGCGGATGCCGCGAGCGCGCGTCCGATGATCTGCGCCACCGTCTCGGGCTCGGCGATGCAGCGGAGCGTCGGCTGCGGGCGAGAGAAGTGCCAGGGCCGGGCATGCGGCCAGAGGAAGAGGAAGGCGATCTTCTCGCTCGGCGCGAGCCGCAGGGCGATGTCGCCGGTTCCGTCGGAATGCTGCTTGAGCCCGGCCGCTTCGACGGACGCGTAGGGAACGTTGACGGTGGTCGGCAGCGCCACGCCGGCGCGGATCACCACCCTTCGGTTCGTCACGGTGTAGAGCGTCGTACGCGCCGAGGCCCAGGCGTAGAGCGCGAGCGGCAGGATGGCCGCCCCGCCGAGCACGACGAGGAGCGCAACACCGAGCGCGATCTCGGTCGCTGCGGCGCCATCCATGGCGAGCGCGATGCCCCGCCAGGCAGCGAGCAGCGCGAAGTAGATGGCGATGGTGCGCACATGCAGGGCGCGACGGGCGAGCGAGTCTCGCCTCGGCGCTCCCTGCCACAGGATGGTCTCGCCGGGAGGCAGCCTCTCCGGCAGTCCCGGAACGGGCTCGAAGTCATGCTCCCTCACGGCGATCCCTCCTTTCGCGCCACGCTCAGACAAGCGGTTCCTGCCTCTGCGGCGTGGCGTACATGTGACCCGACGCGAAGTATGCGCCGATGCGGTCTTCCTCGCGAAGCGTAACCTGGTTCGGGTTCGCAAGTCCCGGAGCATCGGCGAAATGCTTCGCCAGAACCGACACCACGCGAACCTGGCGCCGCGTCGCATCGATGCGCACGAGAGTCATCGGCACGAGCACGCTGCGTGCGCCGATATCGACCTCGACGAAGCGTGCGATCACCTCGGACAGGTCGATCCAGACATCGGTGCAGGTCCCGGCGACCTTGCCGTCGGCGCCGACCACGGCCATGCCGCGCGGATCGGGATCCTCCTCGGCGAGGCTCCAGCCCGGCGCGATGCGCAGCGGCACGATCTTGGGCACGCCGTCATCGTAGGTCAGGTCCGGAACGTCAGCGCGCTGTACGTAGGAGGCGGGGCCGACGGCATCGAGCATCGGGTTGCCGGTCGGCACGAGCGGGGAGCCGAAGCTTCCCGATGCCGGAACCGCGCCCACGATCGGCGGCTCGACCTCGCCGACCCGCGGCACCGTGATCCTGTGACCGTCATGCGTGATGAAGGTCTTCGGCGAAGGCAGGTCAGGGAACCCGACGACGCGGATGCGAGAGGGGCGGTCGCTGACCAGCGGGTAGCCTTCGCGCTTGCCTTCGCGGTGCAGGTAGAAGACGAGCCCCGCGAAGAAGATCCAGAACGCGTAGAGGCTGATGAAGGCGATATCGAAGTGGGCCGTTATGCCGGTGGAGGGCATCGTTTACCTCGCCAGGCTGGGTGTTGGCTCGACAGCGCGAGCGGTGCGCGGGTCGAGCTGGGGCGCGGGCTGTTGTGGCGCGCCCGCATGGCGCACAAGCGGGCCGATCACGGCCAGCGTGAGGAAAAGAAGTACGATCTCGATGAGGTACACCGCGCCGTAGCCGGTCACGGTCGTCTGCAGCGTCGAGCCGAGCGTGCCGGCCGTTGCCGCGCCGCCGATCACGTCGCGCAGCACGGAGCCCATGGCGATCGCCGCACCGACTGCGGTTGCCTGAACGGCCCCCCAGGCACCGAGGGCGAGCCCGGTCTGGCCCTTGCGGGCGAAGCGGATGCAGGCGGTGAGGGTGCCAGCGACGAAGAAGCCGCTGCCGAGCCCGATCATCGCGGTTCCGGCGAAGAACAACGCGACCGACCCGGTCGGGGCGGCAAGGATGATGGCGGCGAAGGCGAAGGCGCCGATCAGCGCACCGTAGGCGGCGAGCCGGTGCGGATCGACCGGGCGGCTCAGCGCCCGCGCCGAGAGCGCGAAGCCCGCGATGCCGCCGGCGGCGAACAGCGCGGTGAGCATCGTCGTTCCGGCGACGCTCATGCCGAGAACCTGGCCGCCATAGGGCTCGAGCAGCACGTCCTGCATGCTGAACGCTGCGGAGCCGAGGCCGACGGCGAGCAGGCGGCGGTTCCACTGCCCGCCCTCGCGAAGCTGGGCCCAGCTCTCGGAGAAGCTCGGCTGCGGCACGTGCCGTGCGGTGCGGGCCGGGTCGCGCGGCTCCTGCTTCCAGAGAGCGATGCAGTTGAGCGCCATCGTCACGACCGCCGCACCCTGGATCACCTGGATCAGGCGAAGCTGGCTGAAATCGGCCAGAAGGGCGCCGAAGATCAGCGCCGAGACGACCATGCCGGCAAGCAGCACGACCGACATCAGGGCGACGACGCGTGGCTGCGTCTCCTCTGCCGCGAGGTCGGTCGCAAGGGCGAGGCCGACGGTCTGGACCGTGTGCAGCCCTGCGCCGACGAGGAGGAAGGCAAGCGCTGCCGCGAGCTGGCCGAAGATGGGCGGCCATTCGGTGTCGCCCGAGAGGAGCAGCAGGGCGAAGGGCATGATGGCGAGGCCGCCGAACTGCAGCAGGCTGCCGAACCAGATATAGGGAACACGTCGCCAGCCGAGCGCTGAGCGATGCGTGTCGGACCGGAAGCCGATCAGCGCGCGGAAGGGTGCGAACACGATCGGAAGCGCGACCATCAGACCGACGAGCGAGGTGGGCACGCCGAGCTCGACGATCATCACGCGGTTCAGCGTGCCGATCAGCAGAACCGCCGACATCCCGACGGAGACCTGGAACAGCGACAGCCGCACCAGGCGGCCGAGCGGAAGGTCGGGCGTTGCGACGTCTGCGAAGGGCAGGAAGCGCGTGCCGAGGCGCTGCCAGCCGCGCAGGAGCGAGGCGTTGAGTGCCTTCATGCAGTGCCGTCCCGCCGCAGCTCGAGCGCCTGCGAGGTGTAGAAGCCCCGCGAGACCCGGAGCGTCCGGCCGATCCCGTAGGAAGACAGCCCCGCCTCCTCGCCGATGAGCCGCGCGAGCTTCGCCCCGGCTACCGGCTCGATCGCTGGCGCGCGGTCGCTCCGCGGGAACAGCCTGCCCACCGCATGCATCGCGGCGAGGGCGGGTGTGCGCGGCGCATAGGTGAAGAGAACGCTCGATCGTGTCCGCGCGGCAAGCCCGGCGAGGGCGCGCGTCACGTCCTGCGCCCGGTAGTGGATGAGGCTGTCCATACAGACCACATGGTCGAAGCTGCCAAGGCTCGCATCGAGCATGTCGCCGGAGCGGAACGTCACCCGCCCGCGCAGCGGCGTCGCCTCGGCGCGTTCCCGTGCGAGGCCGACCAGCGTCGGCGAGAGGTCGATCGCGACGACGTCTGCGCCCCGTGCCGCCGCAGCGATCGCGAGCGCGCCCGTTCCGCACCCGGCATCGAGAAGGCGGAGGCCGGTGAGATCGGCTGGAAGCCACGAGAGCATCGTCGCGCGCATCGTGTCGCGGCCCGCGCGAACGGTCGCGCGGATTCGGCCCACCGGGGCATCCGAGGTCAGCCGCTTCCAGGCTTCGACCGCCGTGCGGTCGAAATAGGTGAGGAGCTGGCCGCGCCGCTGCTGGTAGGTCGCCGTGTGCATCAGTCGAACCCCAGGAGGTCGAAGATCTCGCGGTCCTTCAGCGGGCCTGCCTCGATGGCGTCGGTGCCGGCCCAGAGAGCCGCGGCGAGCCGCATGTATTCCTGCTGCACCGCCTCGAGTTCGGGCGAGTGCTCCATCTCGAACAGGGTCGTCTTCTTCAGCCGGGACCGGCGGATGACGTCGAGAGACGGGAAATGCGCGAGGGTGCGAAGCCCCGTCGCCTGGTTGTACTTCTCGATCTGGTCGGTGCTGTCGGAGCGGTTCGCGATCACCCCCCCGAGGCGCACCGGATAGTTCTTCGCCTTTGCGGCGATCGCCGCGACGATGCGGTTCATCGCGAAGATGCTGTCGAAATCGTTCGCCGCAACGATCAGCCCGCGATCGGCGTGCAGAAGGGGGGCGGCGAACCCGCCGCACACGACGTCGCCGAGCACGTCGAAGATGACGACGTCGGTCTCCTCGAGCAGGTGATGCTCCTTGAGCAGCTTCACCGTCTGCCCGACCACGTAGCCGCCGCAGCCTGTGCCAGCCGGCGGCCCGCCCGCCTCGACGCAGAGCACGCCGTTGTAGCCCTCGACGACGAAATCCTCAGCGCGAAGCTCCTCGGCATGGAACTCGACGGATTCGAGCACGTCGATCACCGTCGGGATCAGCCGCTTGGTCAGCGTGAAGGTGCTGTCATGCTTCGGGTCGCAGCCGATCTGCAGCACCCGCCGCCCGAGCTTGGAGAAGGCCACGGAGAGGTTCGACGACGTCGTGCTCTTGCCGATCCCGCCCTTGCCGTAGACGGCGAACACCTTCGCCCCCTCGATCTTGAACGCCGTGTCGGGGTGGACCTGAACGCTGCCGTCTCCGTCACCGCGTGCGCGGGTGTGGCTGCGCGACAGCGCGGGCGCGGCCGGACGTGTTGGCGTCACGACAGTCATGCGGGCACTCCCTGTGTGATGCCTTCCATCCTGTCCTCGAGGTCTTCCCCGGCGCGGCGAAGCGCGTCGAGCATCTCGGGATCAGGGCTCCAGTAGCGCCGCTCATGGGCCTCGATCAGCCGGTTGGCGATCTTGGCCGAAGCGGTTGGGTTCAGCGCGGCGAGGCGCTCGCGCATCGCGTCGTCGAGCATGTAGGTCTGCGCCAGGTGCTGGTAGACCCAGGGTGCGACCTCGCCGGTGGTTGCAGACCAGCCCATCGTGTTCGTCACATGCGCCTCGATCTCGCGCACGCCTTCGAACCCGTGCTTGAGCAGGCCCTCGTACCATTTCGGGTTCAGCACCCGCGTGCGCGTCTCGAGCGCGACCTGCTCGGCGATCGTGCGCACCCGACCATCGCCGCGCGTCTGGTCGCCGATGTAGACGGCCGACGCGGTACCGCCGCGCGCGCGGCGCACCGCGCGGCTGATTCCGCCGAGCGTGTCGAAGTAGTGATCGACCGTGGTGACGCCGACCTCGATGCTGTCGAGGTTCTGGTAGGTGATGTCGACCGTCGCGAGGATGTCGCCAAGCACCTTGTCGTTGCGGGCGGGCTTGCCATCGACGCCGAAGGCGTAGCCCTTCCGCTTCACGAAGGCCTCGGCGAGCTCGTCCTCGTCGTTCCACGCCCCTTCGCCGACAAGGAAGTTCACGTTGGCGCCGTAGGCACCGTCGGTATTGCCGAACACGCGCAGGGCGGCGTCCTCGATCGTGCCGCCGTGCCGCGCGATATGCGCGAGTGCATGGCGCCGGACGAAATTCATGTCGGCCGGCTCGTCTGCGGTTGCCGCCAGCAACGCCGCTTCGGCGAGCAGCTTCATCTGCAGCGGCAGGAGGTCGCGGAAAATGCCGGAGGTGGTGATCACGACATCGACCCGCGGGCGACCGAGCTCGGCAAGCGGGACGAGGGCGGCGCCGGTAACGCGACCATAGCTGTCGAGCCTCGGCTTCGCCCCCATCAGCGCCAGTGCCTGCGCGATCGGTCCGCCCTCGGTCTTGAGATTGTCGGTGCCCCAGAGAACCATCGCCACCGTTTCGGGCAGTGCATTGCCCTCCTGCGCGTGCCTCTCGAGCAGGCGCTGTGCCTGGCGCGCGCCATCCTCGACAGCGAAGGCGGAGGGGAGCTTGAACGGATCGAAGCCATGGATGTTCCGGCCCGTCGGCAGCACGTCCATGCTGCGGAGCAGATCGCCGCCCGGGGCAGGGCGGATGTAGCGTCCGTCAAGCGCGCGGAGCAGGCCGGGAAGCTCGTTGTCGGCAGCGAGCAGCGCGTCTAGGCGCGTGCGGTCTTCGGCATCGGTGATGCCTGCCGCATCGAGCAGCTCGGAACGCTGGGCGGCGTCTGGGGGTTCGCCGACGACGTGAAGCCCGTGCGGGATCAGCGCGTACTCGAGTTCGAGGAGATCGGCGGCGAGAGCGATGATCTTCGCCGTTGCCGCCTCGCCCCAGACAGGTTCGGTGGTCGCAAGGTCGACCGCGGCAGCCTGGGCCTGGATCATCCCGGCGAGCGCATCGCGTTGACCGGGGTCGGCGTCAGGCTCGAGGGCGCGCCAGCGGTCGAGCGAGGCCTTGAGATCGAGCAGGCCCCGATAGAGACCCGCAGCGGAGACCGGGGGCGTGAGGTAGCTCACCAGCGTCGCGCCGGCCCGCCGCTTGGCGATCATGCCCTCGGAGGGATTGTTGGACGCGTAGAGGTAGAAGTTCGGCAGATCGCCGATCAGCCTGTCCGGCCAGCACTGCGCGGAGACGCCGACCTGCTTGCCGGGCATGAACTCGAGCGCCCCGTGCGTTCCGAAGTGGAGCACCGCATCGGCCCCGAAATCCTCGCGCAGCCAGCGGTAGAACGCGGTGAAGGCATGGGTCGGCGCAAACCCGTGTTCGAACAGAAGGCGCATCGGATCGCCCTCGTAGCCGAAGCCTGGCTGGACGCCGACGAACACGTTGCCGAGCTGGACGCCGAGCACGAAGATGTCACGCCCATCGCTGTTGGCGCGGCCTGGTGCAGGCCCCCACTGCTTCTCGATCTCCGCGAGCCACGGCGTGCGGCGAACATGGTCATCGGCGGAGATCCGCGCGCCGACATTGGCGACCGTGCCGAACCGGTCGCGGTTGCCTTCGAGGATCATTGTGCGGAGCGCATCGACGCTCTCGGGGACATCGACCGCATAGCCTTCATCGCGCATCGCCCGAAGCGTGTTCCTGAGCGAGGCGAACACACCGAGGAAAGCAGCCGTGCCGGTCGTTCCCGCGTTGGGTGGGAAGTTGAAGAGGACGATCGCGACCTTGCGCCGGGCACGCTCGGCACGGCGCAGCGCCACCAGACGAGCGACGCGGCCGGCAAGGGTCGTTGCGCGCTCCGGGTGGGGAACCATGTTGCGTGCACAGGAGACGCCATCGCAGCCCGCGCACTTCTCTCCCGTCTCGGATGCGCCGCAGCGGCCGCCGAAGGTCATCGGCCAGATGCCGCCATCGAGCTCCGGGATAGCGACCATCATGGTCGCTTCGACCGGCAGCAGGCCGCGCTGGTCGGCGTTCCACTGCCGCATCGTCTGGAACTCGAGCGGGTGGGCGGTGACATAGGGCACGTCGAGCTTTGCGAGGATGTCCTCCGCCGCGCGCGCGTCGTTGTAGGCCGGTCCGCCGACGAGAGAGAAGCCGGTGAGGGAGACGACGGCATCGACGACCGGGGTGCCGTTGCGCATGAAGTACTGCTCGACCGCCGGGCGGGCATCGAGCCCGGACGAGAAGGCCGGGACGACGTTCATCCCTTGCGCTTCGAGTGCGGCGATCACTCCGTCGTAGTGGCGTGCATTGTTGGCCAGGACGTAGGACCGAAGCACGAGAACACCGACCGTGCCGCGTGCCCCCTCGCGCGGCAGCGCATCGAGCCGCTCCGTGATGCGGCCCTTTGTACGCGGGTGATAAAGGCCGACATCCGGGTAGTGGACGGGTGGCGCGACCCGCAGCGAGCCCGCGAGCGCCTTGCGCGGCCCGGTCGCGTAGCGGTTCACCAGCATCGCCACCATGCCGGCGATGTTCTCTGCCGAGCCGGCGAGCCAGTACTGCAGCGTGAGGAAGTAGGCGCGAACGTCCTGCGCCGTTCCGGGAATGAAGCGAAGCAGCCGCGGCAGCTCGCGCAGCATCTTCATCTGGCCCTTGCCGCTCGCCGGATGGCCCTGCGCGGTGCGCTTGCCGCGGAGGCGCTTCAGGAGGCCGACGATGCCGCTCGCTTCGACCGACATGTCGAACCGGCCGAGCCGGGTGAGCCTCACCACCTCGGGAGCGGAAAGGCAGCAGACGAGCGCATCGCAGGCCGCACGGCGTGCCGCGAGCGCGGGCTCGACGAGCTTGATGTGGTCCTCGAGGAACAGCATGCCGGCAATGACGATGTCGGCGCGGGCGATGTCGTCGAGGCAGTCGGCGAGCGCGGCCTCGTCGGAGGCGAACTCGTCGGCGGCGTGCAGCACGAGCTCGAGCCCGGGAAGGTCGCGTGCCAGCATCTCGCGCGCAGCCGCAACGGCACCGCCGAAATGGCTGTCCATGGTGACGATCGCGACCCGCACGGCGGGCCCGTCAGCGCGAGAAGTGGGCTTTCGCGTCATACAGCGTCTCGACGGTGATGCGGACGAGTCCGCGTTCAGATGCGAAGCGTTCGGTGTTGCGGCGCGCCTTCCCGCGCACGAAGAAGGGGATGCGGCCGAGTTCCTTCTCGGCCTCCGGTGTCCAGCCAGGCTGCCCGGGCGGCTCGGGCGCGGCCGGCGCGACAGCCGGTGCCGCCGTGGACACGGCCAGCGCGGGCTCGGGCGCAGGCTCGGTGCGCGGCGTCGGCGCGTGGCCGAGATGCGAGGGAGCGGCGCCGTCGTGGAATTCGAAATCGTCGCGGAACATGCCGAGGAGATGCTCCTCGAGGCCCATCATCAGCGGGTGCACCCAGGTGTCGAAGAGAACGTTGGCGCCTTCGAACCCCATCTGCGGCGAGTAGCGGGCAGGGAAGTCCTGCACATGCACGGGCGCGGAGATCACCGCGCAGGGAATGCCCAGCCGCTTGGCGATGTGGCGTTCCATCTGCGTGCCGAGAACGAGCTCGGGCTGCAGTTCTGCCACCTTGGCCTCGACCTCGAGATAGTCGTCGGTGATGAGCGGCTCGACGCCGTATTCGGCAGCCGCCTCGCGGACCTCGCGCCCGAACTCGCGCGCGTAGGTGCCCAAGCCCACGACGGCGAAGCCGAGCTCCTTCGCGGCGACGCGGGCGGCGGCGATCGCGTGCGTCGCATCGCCGAAGATGAACACGCGCTTGCCGGTGAGGTAGGTGCTGTCGACGGACCGGGAGTACCAGGGAAGCCGGCTCTCCTCCGCCGCGAGCAGCACGTCCGCGTCGAGCCCTGCGGCCTCGGCGATCTCGGCGATGAAGCCGCGCGTCCCGAGAACGCCGATCGGGATGGCGCGGATCGTCCTCTGTCCGAAGGTGCGCCCGAGCCACGCCGCCGCCACGCCCGCGACCTCCGGGTAGAGGACGACGTTCATCTCCGCCTCGCCAAGCCTCGCGAGATCCGCGACCGACGCGCCCAGCGGCGCGACGACGTTCACGTCGACCCCGATGCGGCCGAGCAGGCTCACGATCTCGGTCACGTCGTCGCGGTGGCGGAAGCCGAGGGCGGTGGGGCCGAGGATGTTGCAGCGCGGGCGATGGCCGGCGGCGCGCGGCGCGCGCGCCGTGCCAGGCGGCGGCGCCGAGGGGCCTGCGAAGGCGCGGACGAGGCGGTAGAACGTCTCCGCCGCGCCCCAGTTCTCCTTGCGCTGATAGGCAGGCAGCTCGAGGGGAACGACCGGAATGGGAAGGTCCATCCCCTCGGCGAGTCCGCCCGGGTCGTCCTGGATCAGCTCGGCGGTGCAGGAGGAGCCGACGAGAAGTGCCGCGGGGCGGAAGCGGTCATAGGCATCGGCGCAGGCGGCCTTGAACAGCCCCGCCGTGTCGCCGCCGAGATCGCGCGCCTGGAACGTGGTGTAGGTGACGGGCGGCCGCGCCTTCTGCCGCGCGATCATCGTGAAGAGAAGATCAGCGTAGGTGTCGCCCTGCGGGGCATGCAGCACGTAGTGCACGTCGCGCATCGAGGCGGCGATGCGCATCGCTCCGACATGCGGCGGCCCCTCATAGGTCCAGACGGCGAGGTGCATCGCTACACCTCCAGCCTGTCGCGCCGCGACAGCGGGCGCGCGAACAGTCCCGCGAGGTCACCGGCCTGGTCGAAGCCCTGGATCGGCGTGAACACGAGCTCGATCGACCATTTGGTGGTGATGCCCTCGGCCTCGAGCGGATTGGCCAGGCCGAGGCCGCACACAGCGATGTCGGGGCGGGCCTCGCGGCAGCGGTCGAGCTGCCGCTCGACATGCTGGCCCTCGACGATCCGGGAGCCGGCGGGGAGGAGCGCGAGCTCCTCCGCGAGATGCTCGCGGTGGAGGTAGGGCGTGCCGATCTCGAGCGGCGTCATGCCGAGCTCGGCGGCGCAGAACCGCGCAAGCGGGATCTCGAGCTGGCTGTCGGGAAAGAAGAAGATCCTGCTGCCCTCGAGTCGCTCGCGATGGGCGGCGAGCGCGATCGCTGCACGCCGGCGCGGCGCGGCGACCGCGTCGTCGAAGCGCTGGCGCGGCACGCCCCATTCCTCAGCCGCCGCGGCGAGCCAGCCCGTCGTTCCCTCCATACCGAGCGGGAAGGGGGCGGCGAGTCGCTTCGCTCCGCGCGTCTCGAGCGAGCGCGCTGTGTCTGCGAGGAAGGGCTGCGCGAGGAGCATGCGCGTGCCAGGGCCCACGGCGGGAAGCTCGGCGGCGCGGCGGGGCGGCAGGAACGTCACGGGGCCGACGCCCATCTCGGCGAACAGCCGGCGGAACTGGTCCTCCACCGTTTCGGCGAGCGCGCCGACGATCAGGAGCGAACGATCCTCCGCCTTTGCCTCAGCCATCTCGGGCACGAGTGCGGCAAGGCAGGCATCCTCGCCCTGCGTGAAGGTCGTCTCGATGCCGCTGCCGGAATAGTTCAGCACGCGCACGCCGGGCGAGAGCACGCTGTCGAGTCGCTGCGCGGCGCGGGAGAGATCGAGCTTGATGACCTCGGAGGGGCAGGAGCCGACAAGGAAGAGCAGCCGGATGTCGGGGCGACGGGCGATAAGCTTCGTCACCAGCCTGTCGAGTTCCTCGTTGGCATCCGCGAGCCCCGCGAGATCCCGTTCGTCGATGATCGCTGTCGCGAAGCGGGGCTCCGCGAAGATCATGACGCCGGCGGCGGACTGCATGAGATGCGCGCAGGTGCGCGAGCCGACGATCAGGAAGAACGCGTCCTGGATCTTGCGGTGCAGCCAGATGATGCCTGTCAGGCCGCAGAAGACCTCGCGCTGGCCGCGCTCGTGGATGACCTCGCCCTCGGCGCACCCGGAGAGTGCCCCCGCACGGGGGGCGAGCCGCGAGAGGGGGGAGGGATGGTTCACTGCGCGAAGCCTGGCCTGCCGCCTGGCCCTGCGGAGGCAAGCGCTCCGTCGCGCCGCGCCGCCCGCAGCTTCATCACGAACTGCGCGGCGTTGACGACGTAGGCCGCGTAGGCCGCGAGTGCGATCAGCATCTGGGTACGGGGAGAGACGAGGGCTGCGGCCGCCACGATGAGGTAGAGCGTGTGCAGCGCGAGCACGAGCATGCTGAACACGTCTTCCCAGAAGAAGGGCCTGGCGAAGAGGTACTTGCCGTAGACGTCGTGCTCCCAGAGAGAGCCCGTCACCATGATCGTGTAGAGCAGCAGCGTCTTGACCACGATCGATGCCGTTGCGGCCGCGAGCCCCTCGCCCGTGGAGAGGTAGGTCAGCACGAGACCGAGGCTGACCAGGAAAACGACGAACTGCAGTGGCGCCAGCACACCCTGGACCAGCGTCCAGCGCGAGGCGTCGCGCCGGGCGCGCTCTTCCGGCGTGTAGAGGGGCTGGCGAAGGGGGCGCCTCGGCGCTGTCTTGCCATGCAGCGTGGCGCGCCCGCAGGCGATGCCCCAGGGGCTGCAGTCGATGGAGTCAATCAGCTTCTGCACCGGCCTAGGTGTAAGCATTTCTTGACAAGCCCCCTCCCGAAAAGGTCCGCTGTCGTCACGGTTCTCGCCGCGGCTCCGGCGGATCATCACGGCTTCGACGGGGCGCCCTGCGGAAGGAGACGATCTCTTGGAAACTCGTCCTGATCTGCCGCTTGACGCCCATGCCGCCCGCTCCAAAGCGCGCAGTGGAAGGCTAGTGTTCGGGCGGATCGGGTGTCAAGCAGGATTGACGTAAATGAAGCTTGACAGTTGGCCTGGTGCGGCGGGATAGACTCTCACTCGGAGGACGGGCGATGGACATCACCGGCTTGGACTCGCTGCACCAGGGCTCACTGCTTTCCAACGTCACCGCCCTTGGCGCGCGGGACGCCGACGAGGACGGTTCCGGCGTGTCCTACGGGACCGGCGCATCCCCTCTCGTGGATGAGCTGACACGAGCCCTTCTCGCCCGAAGGCGTCCTGCCACGCCCCGCTGCAATGGTCTCGCGAGCGCCGTCTCGGCCGACATCCTCCCGCGCCTTGTGCTCGCGCTGCGGGCGCCGAGCCCGGGCGGCGCGAACGGAGCCGGGAGCACCCGCTTCGCCGAGCCGATCGTTGTGCTGGCCGATCTTGCGCTCGAGAGCGACGTCGCCGGCGCGGTCCGCTTCGTCGAGGCGTTGCAGGCCGGGGGCCATGCGCTCGAGACGATCTATATCGATGTCGTGGCCGCCGCGGCGCGCCATCTCGGCCAGCTCTGGCATGACGACCGGGCGAGCTTCGCCGACGTCACGATCGGGATCCTGGCGCTGCAGCGGCTGCTGCATGCCCTGGACCATGCGTTTTGCTGCAATGCGGAGCCGACTCGGCGCGACCCCGGGAAGCGCATCCTCCTCTCGACGCGGCCCGGCGAGGCGCACGCTTTCGCCCTTGATATCGTTGGCGCTTTTCTCAGGCGCGCCGGCTGGATGGTCGAAACCATCGCCCCGAAGAGCCAGGGTGACCTATCGGGGGCCATCCGCCGGGGCTGGTATGCGGTGCTCGGGATCTCTGACAGTTGCGGCGACTCGCGGGATGCGCTTGCCTCCGCGATCCATGCCGCGAGGCGCGCCTCGCTCAACCGTGGCCTTCGGGTCATGGTCGGCGGGCCTGCCTTCGCTGTCGACCCGGATCGCGTAACCCGGACCGGAGCTGATGCGATGGCCCGGGATGCGCGCCACGCCGTGGAGCAGGCGGAAGGCCTGCTCGCTCACGCCCGGCAGGGCAACTGAGATCACGGCATGGCGATTGGTGGTGACGGCATGGGAGGCGGGTTGTCGGCGAGGGCGCCGACATGAAGGACAAGGCAGGACGACATGACATTCATGACCCCACGGGTCGCGCTGGGAGATCTCGACGCAGAGGCGGCGGCAGCGCTCGTCTCGGCGGCAGCAGATATCGCCCTTGTCGTGTCGCCTGAAGGAACGGTGCTGGACGTGGCCTGCAATACCGATGACATCGCCCGCGAAGTCGGCGATGGCAGCGCCTGGCGGGGAAGGCCCTGGGCCGACATCGTCGCGCCCGACAGCCGCACCAAGACAGCAGAGATCATTGCCTCCGCCACCGACGGCCGGGCGCCGACCTGGCGCCACGTGAACCAGATCACCCCGCGCGGCACCACCTTGCCCATTCTCTATTCCGCCGTTCGGACCGGGCCGAGGAAGCACATCGTCGCCTTTGGCCGTGACCTGCGCCCCATCGCGGCGCTGCAGCAGCGACTCGTCGATGCCCAGGCCTCGCTCGAGCGCGACTACACCCGGCTGCGCTACGCCGAGACGCGGTATCGCCTGCTGTTCCAGATGTCGTCCGATCCCGTGCTCGTGCTCGATGCCGACTCGCGGCGGATCGTCGAGGTGAACCCGGCGGCCGAGGAGCTGTTCGGCGCCGAGTCCCGGCCCCAGGTCGGGCAGGATTTCCTGTCGATCTTCGCAGAACCGGCGCGACGGCCCATCGAACTCCTGCTTGCCGGGGTGCGGGCCGCAGGCCGCGGGGACGACGTGCGCGCCATGCTCGGCGGCAGCGCTCGCCCGGTCGATGTGTCGGCGACGCTGTTCCGGCAGGACAACAGCTCCTTCTATCTTGTCCGCCTCCTCGCGGTCGCGGTGACCGACGAGCTGGTCACGCCAGGGCGGCCGAAATCGAAGCTGCTCAAGCTCGTCGAGAGCGCGCCGGACGGCTTCGTCGTGACCGGCGAGGATGGCCGGATCCTCACCGCGAACGCCGCCTTCCTCGAGATGGCGCAGCTCGCGACGGAGGAGCAGGCGCGGGGCGAGGCGCTCGAGCGCTGGCTCGGCCGGCCTGGTGTCGACCTCGAGGTTCTGCTGGCCAACCTGCGGGAGCGCGGGCCGGTCCGGCTGTTCCCGAGCACGTTGCGCGGCGAGTACGGCGCACAGGCGCAGGTCGAGATCTCCGCGGTGTCGACGACGAACGGCGGCGTGCCCTGCTACGGCTTCGCGATCCGCGACGTCGGCACGCGCCTTGCCACGCAGCCGAACTCGCAGCGGGAGATGCCGCGCTCGGTGCAGCAGCTCTCGGAGCTGATCGGCCGCGTGCCGCTGAAGGACCTTGTCCGCGAGGCGACCGACGTGATCGAGCGGCTCTGCATCGAGGCCGCGCTCGAGCTCACCAACGACAACCGCGCCTCGGCTGCGGAGATGCTGGGCCTCTCGCGACAGAGCCTCTACGTGAAGCTCCGCCGCTACGGCCTCGGCGACCTCGCCTCGAGCTCGGACCAGCCATGAGCGAGGGCGGCGGACTGGCGGCGAACATCCCCGCACCGCTCGTCGGCCGCCGCCCTGCCTCGCCGCTCGCAGCGCTAGAGCTTCTCAAGCCGATCACCTGGTTCGCGCCGATGTGGGCGTTCGGCTGCGGCGTCGTCTCGAGCGGCGTCGCCCCAACGGAGCGCCTGGGCCTGTTCGCCCTCGGCGTGCTGCTCGCTGGCCCTCTCGTGTGCGGAACGAGTCAGGCTGTGAACGACTGGTTCGACCGGCACGTCGATGCGATCAACGAGCCGAACCGCCCCATACCGTCCGGCCGCATCCCCGGACGCTGGGGGCTCTGGATCGCGATCGGCATGAGCCTTCTATCGCTTGCCGTCGCTTCGCAGCTCGGCACGTGGGGCTTCTGGGCCACCGTCGTCGGCCTCGTTCTGGCTTGGGCCTACAGCGCCCCGCCCATCCGGTTGAAGCAGAATGGCTGGTGGTCGAGCGCGGTGTGCGGCGCCTGCTACGAGGGCCTGCCCTGGATCACGGGAGCGGCGGTGATGGCAGGCGGCGCGCCGGCGCCGGTCGTGCTCCTGGTCGCCGCGCTCTACAGCATCGGCGCGCACGGCATCATGACGCTGAACGACTTCAAGGCGGTGGAGGGCGACCGGCGCATGGGCATCGGCTCGCTGCCGGTCCGCCTCGGCGTCGCGCCGGCCGCGCGGCTCGCCTGCTGGGTGATGGCGCTGCCGCAGGTCGCCGTCGTCGCCTTGCTCCTGGCGCGCGATGCGCCGCTGCATGCGGCTGCCGTCGCGGCCGTGCTCGGCGTACAGGTCGTGCTCATGCGGAAGCTGCTGTCAGACCCGCGCAAGCTCGCACCCTGGTACAACGCAACCGGAACGACGCTCTACGTGATCGGCATGCTGGTGACGGCCTTCGCCATCAGGCCGGTCGCATGAGGAGCATGGGTGCCGGATCAGGGCTCTCCTGGCCGGGAATCCTGCGGCTCGGCCTCGTGCAGACGGCACTCGGCGCGATCGTGGTGCTGACGACGTCGGCGATCAACCGCGTGATGGTCGTCGAACTCGCCCTGCCGGCGACGCTTCCCGGGGTTCTCGTTGCCGTCCACTACGCGGTGCAGATGCTGCGCCCGCGCATGGGCTATGGCAGCGACATGGGCGGGCAGCGTACGCCCTGGATCATCGGCGGCATGGCCGTGCTCGCTGTTGGCGGCGTGGTCGCGGCCGCGGCAACGGCGATGATGGGTGAGGCGCCCGTGGCCGGGCTTGCGCTTGCGCTCGTCGCCTTCGTCATGATCGGGCTCGGCGTCGGCGCGGCGGGCACGTCGCTTCTCGTCCTCCTTGCCGCGCTCGTCGTCGAGCGGCGCCGCCCGGCCGCGGCGTCGATCGTCTGGATCATGATGATCGCGGGCTTTGTCCTGACGACGGCGATCGCCGGCAGGCTCCTCGACCCCTATTCCGGCCCTCGGCTCATCTCGGTCTCTGCCGGTGTCTCCGTGCTTGCCTTCCTGCTCGCGCTCGTCGCGGTGTGGGGAATCGAGAAGCGGCACGCGCCGGTGCAGGCGCCCGTGACGGCCGAGCGTGCGCCGAAGCCGGCCTTCCGCCAGGCGCTCGCCGAGGTGTGGGCCGAGCAGGATGCACGGCGCTTCACCGTGTTCGTGTTCCTGTCCATGCTCGCCTACAGCGCGCAGGACCTCATTCTCGAGCCCTTCGCCGGGCAGGTCTTCGGCATGACGCTCGGCGAGACGACGCGGCTTGCCTCGATGCAGCACGGCGGCGTGCTCGCAGGCATGGTCGTCATCGCGCTCGTCGGCAGCTTCGCTTCCGGAACGAGGCTCGGCAACATGCGCGCCTGGACCGTGGGCGGATGCCTTGCCGCCGCCGTTGCCGTCTCGATGCTGATCGTCGCGGGCCAGGTCGGCCCGGGCTGGCCGCTCGGGCCGTCCTACTTCCTGCTTGGCCTCGCCAACGGCGCCTTCGCCGCCGCCGCAATTGCCTCGATGATGCTGATGGTCGGCAAGGGGCGGGAGCGGCGCGAGGGCGTGCGGATGGGGCTCTGGGGCGCGGCGCAGGCCATTGCCTTCGGCCTCGGCAGCCTTGCCGGCGCGATGGCGCTCGATGGAGCCCGCATGGCCTTCGCAGACGAGGCGACCGCCTACGGGGCCGTCTTCGTGGCCGATGCCATCCTGTTCATCGCGGCGGCGCTTCTCGCGCTGCGCATCGGAACCTACGGACAGCGGAGCGCGCCCGGCTATGGCGCCGTGCCCACCGCTGCGGTCGGAAGCTGAGGGAGGCTGCATGGCGCGCGGCGAAACATTCGACGTTGCGGTGATCGGCGGCGGGCCCTCGGGCGCGACCGCGGCGAACGACCTCGCGAGGTCGGGGCTGTCAGTCCTGCTGCTCGACAAGGCGGGGCGCATCAAGCCGTGCGGCGGGGCGATCCCGCCGAAGTTGGTCGATGATTTCGGCATCCCCGAGCACCTTCTCGTCGCGCGGATCCGCTCGGCGCGGATCGTTTCCCCGAAGAGCCGTTCGGTCGACATGCCGATCGATGGCGGCTTCGTCGGCATGGTCGACCGCGACGTGTTCGACGAGTGGCTTCGTTGCCGTGCCGCGGCGAACGGCGCCGAACGGGTGAGCGGCACCTTCGAGACGCTCAACCGCGGCGACGACGGCACGAGCACGATCACCTATCGTGCCAAGGGCGCTGCGCCCGATGCGCCGCTCGAGGCGGTTCGCGCGCGCGCGGTGATCGGCGCAGATGGCGCACTCTCCGCGGTTGCCCGGCAATGCGTTCCGGGGGCCGAAAAGGTGCCCTTCGTCTTCGCCTACCACGAGATCGTCCGCACGCCGGAGGAGGGCACCGCCGCCTACGACCCGGCGCGCTGCGACGTTTACTACAACGGCGCGATGTCGCCCGATTTCTACTCCTGGATCTTCCCGCACGGGCAGACCATGAGCATCGGCACAGGCTCGGCGCACAAGGGCTTCTCCCTTAAGGGTGCGGTGGGCGACCTGCGGGGGCTGACGGGCCTCGCCGGAGCGGAGACCATCCGCCGCGAGGGCGCACCGATCCCGCTGAAGCCTCTGAAGCGGTGGGATGACGGGCGGAACGTTCTGCTCGCGGGCGATGCCGCGGGCGTCGTCGCGCCGGCCTCGGGCGAGGGCATCTACTACGCGATGCTCGGCGGCCGCCTCGCGGCCGACGCGGTCGGCGAATTCTGCCGCACCGGCGATGCGCGCGCGCTGCGCACTGCGCGTCGGCGCTTCATGCGCGTGCACGGCCCGGTGTTCTGGATCCTCGGCGTGATGCAGACCTACTGGTACGGCACCGACGAGCGGCGCGAGCGCTTCGTCAGAATCTGCAGGGACAAGGACGTGCAGACGCTGACGTGGGACGCGTACATGAACAAGGAACTCGTCAAGGCGCGGCCGCTCGCGCATGTGCGGATCTTCTTCAAGAACCTCGCCCATCTCACGGGGCTCGCCTCGGCATGAGACGGCACCGGAGCGGAGCGGGGAACAAGGCCAGGCAGGGTATGGGGAGAGGGCGTTGAGCACTTTGTCGGAAGGCGGGTTCGGTCAGGGTGATGGCGGCGGCCGTCGCGTCATCTCCGAACTGCCTGGCGGTGGACGGCGTGTCCGTTCCCATGCGAGATCGTTGCCGCTTCGTGTCGGCACGCGCGGCAGCCCGCTCGCGCTCTGGCAGACGCGCATGTTCCTCGGCATGATCTCGGGCTTCTGCCCGGTGCTCAACGCGGCCAAGGCGTTCGAAGAGCACACGATCGCCACCTCGGGCGACATCATCCAGGACAGGCGGCTTGCCGAGATCGGCGGCAAGGGGCTGTTCGCAAAGGAGATCCACGAGGCGCTCTGCGAGCGCCGCGTCGACTTCGCCGTGCACAGCATGAAGGATCTCGAGACGAAGCTTCCCCCCGGCATCGTACTCGCCTGCTGCCTCGCCCGCGAGGACGAGCGCGATGCGCTCATCCTCGGTCCCCGCTGCGGCCCGGCCGACAGCGCCGACCCCTATGGCGCGATCCCGCATGGGGCGCTCGTCGGCACCTCCTCGGTGCGCCGTCAGTCGCAGCTTCTCGCCGCGCGGCCGGACCTCAAGGTGACGATGCTGCGCGGCAACGTCGCGAGGCGCCTCTCCAAGGCGCATGACGGAACGGTGGATGCGACGCTTCTTGCCGTCGCCGGCCTCCGCCGCCTCGGCCTCGAGCACATGGCCGACATCGCCCTTTCCCCGGAGATCATGGTTCCCGCCGCAGGGCAGGGCATCGTCGGCATCACCGTGCGCGAGGAGGACGAGGAGCTGTGCGAGCTTCTCTCCGCCATTGAGGACCGCGAGGCGAGGATCGTCTCGACGGCCGAGCGGGCGTTGCTCGATGCGCTCGACGGCTCCTGCCGCACGCCCGTCGGCAGCTATGCCGTTCTGCAGCCCGACGGCGACATCCGCCTTACCGGACTTGTCGCGAGCGAGGACGGGACGTTCATGCTGCGACGGGTGATGATCGGCGCGGCCTCGGATGCTGCGCGAATCGGCACGGCACTCGGCGAGAGCCTCAAGCGCGACAGCCCAGCTGACATCTTCCTCGACTGAGCGACGGCACAGGCGAGCGGTTCAGGCGAAGTCGCCCTTTGCCCAGCGCTTGCGCAACCGCGCGCTCGCGCCTTGGCGGAGCGAACGTTCGATATGCGCGTTGAGCCTCGCCTGGCTTGCGCGCGCTTCCTCCTCCTCGATGTAGATGCCCGGCCATTTCTGCGCGAGCCAGAGATAGGCGGTGAGAAGCTTTGCCGCGCGCTCCGCGTCGGCAAGGTCGCCCGGGTCGCCGGCGACGGACTGGTCGAGCCGCCGCGGCGGAGGCGGCGGGGCGGTCACCTCCACGCCATGCGCATGCCGCCGCGCCCAGGCGATGAGCTGCATCGAGGTGCGCTTGTCGCGGAGATCGGCCGGGCAGCCGAGATAGCCGAGCGCGTCCTTCAGCGGCAGCCTCGCGGCGGCGGTGATCTCGGCCATCGCCATCGCATCGTCGAGCCGGCCGAGCTCGATGCCGCTCGCGGGCCAGCGGAAACGCTCCGCCACCACCGTGAGAACGCGGATGAGGCTCGGCGCTCCGAGGCGCCGGCCGATGTCGAGAAGCTGCTGCTCGCGCGGCAGAACGCGCATCGGCCCCTCGAGCGGCGGGGGCGGGTGCTCGATCGCTGCGCGGATCGGCGTCTCGTCCTCGCCCGCGAGCACGCCGACGAAACCTTCGGCGTAGTGGCCATACCGCCCCGCCCGGCCGGAGATCTGTCGGATGAGATGGGGCCCGAGGCCGCCGTATTTCGTCGTTGCGGCGAACAGGATGCGCCGGATGGGCAGGTTCAGTCCCATCCCGATCGCGTCCGTCGCGACCAGGACGGGCGCGGTGCCGCTGCGGAACCGTTCCGCCTCCGCCCTGCGGACATCGGGGCCGAGCGCGCCATAGACCATCGCGGGAGGCTTGTTCCTGGCGATCAACGCCTCGCGGAGCGCGAAGGCATCGCGTCGCGAGAAGCAGACGATCGCGTCTCCGGGCTCTGCCTTGGCAAGCGGCACGGGGCGATCGAGCAGGGTCAGCGGCACCATGCGCTCGAATCGTCTGACCGTGATGCTCTCGCCGGTGAGGGACGCCAGCCGCCGGATCATCGGCTCCGCCTCGGCCGCGCCGGCGAGCACGATTCGCCGAGCCGGCATGCCGATCACCGCCTGCGTCCAGGCCCAGCCCCGATCCTCGTCTGCGAGCATCTGGATCTCGTCGATGACCGCGACATCAACCTCCGAGGACAGGTCGGCCATCTCGACGGTTGCACAGAGATGGCGCGCCCCCGGAACGATCCGCCTCTCCTCTCCCGTCATCAGGCTGGCAGCGATTCCGCGTTCGGCGAGGCGCTCAGTGCCTTCCCAGGCGAGCAGGCGGAGCGGGGCGAGATAGGCGCCGCGATGGGCCTCAGCGAGCATGTCGAACGCCGCGTGGCTCTTGCCGCTATTGGTCGGCCCGAGCAGCGCGACGATCTCGCGGCGGATCGCGCGGGCTTGCTGGAAGGAGGCGACCCAGCGGCCGAGCGTGAGCGCGCCGACGACCTCCTGCTCGTGCCGGTGCCTCGCCTTCGCATGCAGCGTGCCGAGCCGTTCGCGACGCCATTCCTCGAGGCGGGCTTCGGCGCGCGCACGCTCGGCATGCACCATCGCCCCGTCGTTCTCGGCTCGGCGCAGCCTGCCGCGGATCGCCTCGGCCAGAACCGAGATCAGCGCGATGTCGTCGAGCTCGGGGTCGGCGGCGATGGCGGCGAGACCGGCCGCGATGTCCTCCCGACGCACCGGAACGCGCAGGCCATGCAGCAGGAGGTCGAGCCGGGTGCGGGATGAGGGGGCGGGTGTGTCCACGGCCTTGCGTGTGCGCGGTTGCTGCATGACGCGTCAAGGCCCAACGGCGGCCAAGGGTTGCGCTAGGATCATCCTGGCAATGAGCAGGGGGAGGACGAGATGGCAGACACGCTCGCAGCGCAGTGGTGGCGGGCCTATCCTCGCGAGGAGGCGGAGCCTGACCCCGGGCGGTTCGAGCTCGGCCTCTGCATGGCCGGCGCGATCTCCGCGGGCGCCTACACCGCCGGCGTGCTCGACTTCCTGATCGAGGCGCTCGACGGGTTCGAGGCCGAGAATGCGCGCCTCGGCGCCTCCGGACCGCTGCATCACGTCACGGTCAAGGTACTCGGCGGGGCATCGGCAGGGGGCATGTGCGCGGCGATCGCGGGCCTGTTCCTCGACCGCCGCTTCCGGCCCGTGCGATCGCTCGCCGATGCCGAGGCGCAGCGCGAGAACCCGCTCTGGCAGGCCTGGGTCGAGATGATCGACATCGACCAGCTCCTGCGGGCCGATGACCTGCCCGAGGGCGCGCCGATCCGCTCGGCGCTCGACTGCACGGTGCTCGACCGCATCGTCGACACCACGATCGCGCGCGTCGCGACGCTTCCCCCGGTGCGGCGGCCCTGGCTCGCCGACCCCGTGCGCGTGATCCTCACCCTCGCCAATCTCCGCGGCGTGCCCTACGCGCTTCGCTTCTCAGGCCGCGAGGGCGCGACCTCGCACTTCATGTGGTCGCACGCGGACAGCGTGTGCTTCACCGTTGCCGCCGATGCGGCGGCATCGGCGACCGCCGCGCCGGCCACGCGGCCTGGCGAGGTGGCGGTCGAGCGTGGGGACCTTGCGCAGGGCGCCTTCGTGGGCGATCTCTTCCGCGCCGCGGCGCTCGGCACCGGCGCCTTCCCGGTGGCGCTTCGCCCGCGCGAGGTGACGCGGCTGCGCGACGACTACGCCTATCGCGCCCTGCTCACCCCTGCGGGCGCATTCGGCGATGCCCCGCCTGAGAACCCCGCACTCGGCCTGCCCGACTGGCCGGCGGAGATGGACGAGCGCTACCGCATGCTGGTGCTCGACGGCGGCGCGATGAACAACGAGCCGCTTGATCTCGTGCGCCGTGCGCTGGCGGGATGGGGCGGGCGGAACCTCCGAGAGGGCGAGCGTGCGAACCGCGCGGTGCTGATGGTCGATCCCTTCGTCGAGCCCGGCCTGCCGGGCCCTGACCATGAAACCGGCCTGCACGCGACGCTGCTGCCGCTCTTCGATGCGCTCGTGCGCGAGGCACGGTTCAAGCCGGAGGACCTTGCGCTCGCGGCCGACCCGGACGTCTATAGCCGTTTCCTGATCGCACCGAGCCGGGGGGGAGACTGGTCGGGGAAGTCGGCGATCGCGGGCGGCTATCTCGGCGGCTTCATGGGGTTCTTCTCGCGTGCCTACCGGGCCCATGATTTCCTGCTCGGCAGGCGCAACTGCCAGAGCTTCCTCCGCAAGTACTTCGTCCTGCCGGAAGGAAACCCGCTGTTCTCGACGCCTGGCTGGACGGAGGAGGCGAGGGTGCGGTTCGGCATCCTGCCGCGCGGCGATACGCGCCGGCATCTGCCGATCGTTCCGCTGTGCTCTTCTGCCGAGGGGCTCGACCTCGGCGCACCCGAGGCCGCGCCCGAGCCAACCTGGCCAGCGGGAGCCTTCAGGGCCGCGGATGTGAAGACGCGGATCGAGGAACGCGTCGCCGCCGTGACGGCCCAGGTCGATGCGACGATCCTCACCCCGCGCTTCCGCAAGGGCGCGGAAGCCTTCGTCGGACGCATGGTGGGCGAGAAGATCGCCGAGCAGGCCTGGCCGCTGCGCGTGCTCGCCAATGCGTTCCGCAAGCGCATCGACGAGATTGCCCTGCGGGCGCTCGAGCGCGCCTGGGCCTCGGCCCTGCGCGTGCCGGGCGAGACGGCCGGCAAGGCCGCGTCGGATGCGATCGCGAAAGCCGTCGCCGAGCTCGACCGCGCGACGCCGCGCCCGCGCTGAAGATGGCTCAGAACGGCTCGACCCAGGGCCGAAGCTCGACCTCGAGGCTCCAGGCGCTGCGCGGCTGGGAGAGCACCGCCATCATCGTGTCGGCGATGGCATCGGGGTCGAGCAGCGCATCGGGGCGCGCCGGGTCCGCCGGGCGGCGTTGGCTGCGCACGCCGCCATCGATCACGATATGGACGACGTGGATTCCCTTCGGCTGCAGCTCGCGCGCCATCGCCTGGGCGAGGCCGCGCAGCGCGAACTTGCCCATCGCGAACGGGGCCGACTGCGCGTAGCCCTTCACGCTCGCCGACGCTCCGGTGAACAGGATCGTTCCGCCGCTCCGCGCGAGCATGCGCCGCGCCGCCTGCTGTCCGGCGAGGAAGCCGCCGAAGGCGGTGACGGCGAGCGAGCGCGCGACGTCCTCGGGCGCGAGGTCGACGATCGGGCCGCGCACGCGGAAGGAGGGGTTGTAGTGCAGCGCCGACAGCGGCGGCATGGTCGCGTCGATCGCCGAGAAGAGGCGCTCGACGGAGGCGTGATCGGCCGCGTCGACCGCATGGGCCGTCGCTGCCGTTTCGGTGCACAGGGCGGCGAGCTTGGTGGTATCACGCGCGGCGAGCGCGACGCGGTAGCCGGCGGCGGCGAGGCGTCGGGCGAAGGAGGCGCTGATGCCTTCTCCCGCGCCGATGATCAGGGCGGTGCCCTTGTCGGACATGCTTGGTGCTCCTTTTTCGCGTCGCACGGCCAGAGGAAGGTGAGCTCGTGCTTGTTGTGGAACAGGTGAAGCAGCCTGCCGTGTGCGATCGCTGCGAAGCCCTCCGCGGCATCATGGTCGGTCTCGCCCTGGAACTTCAGCGTGCAGACGATGTTGCGTACTGCGTTCGCCTCGATCCACGCGCGGATCATCCGGAGGGAGCGCTGCGGATAGGCGATCACGTCGCAGACGAGCCAGTCGACGATGCCGTGCCCGGACACCCAGGCCGGGGGGTCGATCGCGAAGGCGCTTTCGCGCAGCGCGCCCACCCCGTCCAAGGCTGCGATGGCGGGATCGAGCGGCGCCTTGTCGATCGCGGTGACGCGCGCGCCGAGCTTCGCGAGCACCCAGGTCCACCCACCGGGCGCGGCGCCGAGGTCGAGGCCGATCTCGCCCGGCGCCGGCCATCGTCGGAGGAGCGCGAACGCTTCCCAGAGCTTCAGGTAGGCCCGGCTCGGCGGACCTTCGCGATCCTCGACGAAGTGTGCCTCGCCGTTGGGGAAGGGGCTCGTGCAGGCCGCGCTCGCGAGCAGCGTACCGGGCTCGAGAAGGGTCCAGCTTCCGAGCGGCGCGGCCGGCGCGGCGGCAGGAAATACGAGCGGCTTGGCCGAGACATGCGGCAGCCTGTCGACGATCAGCGCAGCACGGCGATGGTGCAGCGGTGCATAGGCGGCCCAGTTCCGCTGGATCGCGCGCAGCCGGTTCGCCGCATCACCGATCGAGGCGATCGGGATCGTGTCCGGCTCGGTCCATGCATTGAGCGCCCAGGCGGCGGGCACCGGCGCGTCGGGGCTGAGTGCGAGGCGGCCGTGCCATGCGGCGATGCGCGCGCCACGCCGGGCAAGCTCCTCCTCGAGCGGCGCCTCGAACCCCTCTGCCGCGAGATAGGCGGAGGCGATCATGCTCCGCGCCAGCGAGCGAGCCCGGCGATGGCGAGGAGGAGCCACCCCGCCATGAGAAGCGCGCCGCCGAGCGGCGCGACAGGGCCGAGGCGGAGGCCCGCGAAGGCGGTCGCATAGACCGCTCCGCAGAACAGAATCAGACCCGCCGCGAAGCAGGCTCCAGCACCATGGGCAATCCGCGTCCGCGCCGCGATCAGCGCCGCGGCGAGAAGGGCGAGGGCGTGCCAGCCCTGCATCGTCAGCGCACTGTCGACCATGGCGAGCGCAGCGGCATCGAGGCGCTGCGGCAGGGCGTGCGCGCGTAGCGCCGAGAGCCCGACCGCGGTGCCTCCCGAGAGCGACCCGAGCACCAGCCAGATGCGTTCCATGCAGCCAGACTCCCCTGCGACTTGACGAAACTGAACGGTGCAGTTCAATTTGTCGAGTGATGCCGAATGCAGGCCATGCCCTGGTCTCGTCTCCCTCCGCACCGCAACGCAAGCGGCGCCAGGTGCTCGACGCGGCCTCCTCGCTCTTCATGGCGCAGGGCTATGGCGCGACAAGCATGGATGCCGTCGCGCGCGAGGCAGGCGTCTCGAAGGCGACGCTCTACGCCTATTTCTCCGGCAAGGATGCGCTCTTCGCAGCGATCGTCGGCGAAGCCTGCTCGCGCCATGCCGAAGCCGGGGAGGCGGGCCATGCCGAGGAAGCGTCGGATGTCACCGAGGCGCTGCGCGAAATCGGGCGGGGCTATCTCTCCTTCCTGTTCCGGCAGGACGTGCTCGCGATCTGGCGCGTGGTGATGGCGGAGGGGCCGCGCTTCCCAGAGCTCGGCCGCGCCTTCTTCGAGAGCGGGCCGATGCGGCTTCTGGGCTGGTTCTCGGGTTGGGTGCGGCGTCGGCAGGAGGCGGGCGCGCTCGGGCAAGGCGAGCCGATGGTGATGGCGGAGCAGTTCCTCGCCCTGCTTCGCACCTCGGCCTTCATGCGCCGCATGCTCGGCCTGCCTGCGGCGGACGATGCGGCAAGCGAGGCAGCGGCGATCGAGGCTTCCGTCGACGCGGCGGTCGTGACCTTCCTCGCAGCCTTCGGCCCGAGGCGGGCTCTGTCATGACGGCCGGCGACGGCGTAGTGGCTGACCACTGGCTGCCCAACCCTTCGCTGGCAGATCGGCGCTTCGCCGGCGCGCTGCTGACGGACGAGTGGGGCCGCTACCTCCTGCAGATTCGCGACGACAAGCCGGAGATCCTCCACCCTGGCGCGTTCGGTCTGTTCGGCGGCGGCATCGAGGACGGCGAGGCGCCCGAGGAGGCGATGCGGCGGGAGCTGATAGAGGAGATCGGCCTCGTTCCCGACGACCTCGCGCCGTTCCGCCTCGTGTGGCTTCCGGTCAGGCAGCTTGGGCTGCCGTTGCAGCGCGCGGCGCTGCAGCTCTTCGCCGGCACCATCGCCGCCGCATCCGTCCCCGCGCTCGACCAACGCGAGGGGGCGGGACGGGTGCTGATGCCGCCGCACCTGCTCCTGCTCGAGGCGCGGGTGGCGCTGTCGGCCCGCATCGGCATCGCCCTGCATGCGCAGGCCGCGCTCGCCCACCCGCCGCGCCTGGCCGAAGCGGAAAGGTGGGATGTGTCCGCACCGGAGGGTCGGAAGGCCGAGGCCTAGCGCCGGCGGAACAGCCGCCTGAGCGCGGCGAGGAGGCCGCCGCTTCCGGGCCGCGGCGCAGCGCCGCCGCGATGCGTCACATGCGGACGTGCCGAAGGCGGCGGCATGGCGGATGCCACCGTATAGGCCCGCACATCGCCCGCAGCGATCAGCCGCCGCTCGAAGGCGACGACGCGATCCACCGGGTCGGGGAGGCCGGCACGCTCCAGCTCTCCCGCCTGCGCAGCCGCACCGCCGAAATCGCCGGCCCGCCTGAGGATATCGACGATCCGCACGCGCTGCTCGAGATCCGGCCGCGGCCCCTGGCGGAACAGCGCCACCGCATCGAGGCGCCAGGCGCGGGCGAGGTCGGGCTTGCGGGAATCGTCCGCCACCCAGGCGGCATGCAGCGTCGCTTCGGCCGCCCCATGCAGGTCACCCGTCTCCTCGAGAAGCATCGCCCGGCACAGGAAGCGGCGCGCAAGCGGCGGGTAGCCGGCCTCGGCAAGCAGCGCGCGGTAGGGGCCGCCGGCGACGATGGCAGAGGCGGCTTCGTCGGCCTCGTCGATGCGGGGCGAGACATAGCCGCAGTTCGGGCATTGCTGCAGCCAGTGCGGCATGGTGCTGCGGGCCATCTCCGCAGGGCGGAGATCGAGATCGGGCGGCCCGTGCTGGGCAACCGAGCGGAGCGTACGCTGCGGACTCTCCCTTCCGCAGACGGCGCAGCAGGCCGGTGCCGTGTCATTCTTCCCCATGGTGGACGAAGGGTAACGCGGCGGGGCGGCACGGAAAATACCCACGCCCGGGCAGGGGCTGTGCGCGCGGCGGAGGCTTCGGCTAGATAGGGCGGTGCCTGCGTCGGCCTCGCGGCCGCGCGCCGATCGGGAGTGCAGATGCCTCGCAGCGACCTCTATCCGGACATCGCGCCCTTCGACAGCGGCTACCTGCCCCTCGACAACGGCCACACGATGTACTGGGAGCAGGTGGGCAACGCGTCAGGCCAGCCCGTTCTGTTCCTGCACGGTGGGCCTGGCGCGGGCGCGGGGGCGGTGCATCGCCGCTTCTTCGACCCCGGCCGCTTCAAGGTGGTGATCTTCGACCAGCGCGGCGCCGGCCGCTCCCGCCCGCTCGGCAGCCTCGTCGCCAACGACACGCCGCACCTCGTGGCCGACATCGAGAGGCTCCGCCAGCATCTCGGGGTGAAGCGCTGGCTCGTGTTCGGCGGAAGCTGGGGCTCGACCCTGGCGCTTGCCTATGGCCAGGCGTACCCCGAGCGTGTTGCGGGCTTCGTCCTGCGTGGCATCTTCCTCGGCCGCGACCGAGAGCTCGACTGGTTCCTCGATGGGCTCGCGCGCTTCTTCCCCGATGTGTGGGGCCCGTTCGCCGACCAGGTGGGGGCCAGGAGCGGCCAGGCGCTTCTCGACGCCTATCGCCGCCTGCTCGACGACCCTGACCCGCGCGTCCATCTCCCCGCGGCAAGGGCGTGGAGCATCTACGAGGGCTCGTGCAGCACGCTTCTGCCGAGCCCCGAGACGGTCGCGTCCTTCGCGGAGGACAGGACGGCGCTGGGGCTTGCGCGCATCGAGGCGCACTACTTCGCCAACCGCCTGTTCCTGCCCCAGGGCGGGCTGCTCGCGCACATGCATCGCATCGCCCACCTTCCTGCAGAGATCATCCAGGGGCGGTACGACATGATCTGCCCGCCCGAGAGCGCCTTCGCGCTGGCCGAGGCCTGGCCGCGCGCGCGGCTGACGATCGTGGCCGATGCCGGGCACTCGGCGCTCGAGCCCGGGATCCGCTCGGCCCTGCTTGCGGCCGTCGAGCGCATCCGCCCTCTGGCGGCCGAGATCGCCCTGGGCTGACGCCTAGCGCCCGTCATGCTAGATGGATGGTCACGTCCCCGTAGCTCAGCAGGATAGAGCACAGGATTCCTAATCCTGGGGCCGGAGGTTCGAATCCTCTCGGGGACGCCACCCTGCCGCCGTCACGGCTCATGAGGTGTGGCCTGGTGACCCGAACCGCATCGTGCAGCTGCGGCCAGCTCCGCATCGAGGTCGAGGGTGAGCCGCGGGGCGTCGGGGTGTGCCACTGCCTCGCCTGCCAGCGCCGCACAGGCAGCGTGTTCGCCGCGCTCGCGAGCTTCGCCCCACCCTGGCTGGTGCACGGCAAGGCCACCGAATACGTGCGGCAGGGAGACGGCGGGGCGCGCTTCACCTTCCGGTTCTGTCCTGTGTGCGGAACGACCCTCTTTCACACGGAGGAGGGACGCGAGGCGCGATCCGTCGCGGTCGCCGTCGGCGCCTTCGCCGATCCGGGGTTTCCGCCGCCGACCGTGTCCGTCTACGAGTGCAGGCGGCATTCCTGGGTGCAGCTGCCGGAAGGCATCCGGACCTACGACAAGGACCCCGACTGATCGCGGCCCACAGAGCCGCGGGCGCGACGCTCAGCCCAGCGCCGCGTCCGCCTCGCGCCTGAGCGCCCACAGCGCGCTTCCCTCCGGTGCGACGACATCGTCCGCCGTCACCAGCGCGTCCTTCGCCACCGGTCGTGCCAGCGTCAGCCCCACCGCCATGTAGTAGGGAAGCGGATTGCCGCCGCGCACGGGCTTCGCGGGCAGGAGTGCGGCGTCGAGCCCCGGCACGGCATGGCGTGTGCCGACGATCTCGAGCGCGTGGCCAGCCGGCAGGTCGCGATCCGCCCGCGCGACGAGGTCGACGCGCTGGCGGTACTCGGCATCGACCATCGAATGGCCGAGCCGTGCCGCCGCCATGACTGTGATCGGCGCCTCGACGCCGAGCAGGTGCGAGGGGTTATAGATCAGCGCCCGCGAGCGGTCGCGCGACACGGGGATGCCCTTGCCGGCGAACAGCTCTCCGGTGGCGCGGTCGGCAAGCGAAACGACGACGAAGACGCCGCCGGCGAAGCTCGCCTCGTCGGGACGGCGGAGGCAGTTGAACACATCGACCACGCCCTCGCGGTCGAGCACGCCGCCCTCGGCGCGCGTGGCGTATAGGTCGGGCAGCTCGATCGTCCGCGCCATCGGCGCATGGAAGACGTCCCTGTCCGGCATCAGCCCGGTCGCGTTGCTCACGAGCGACATCTCGCAGGCGTCCGGCACCGTCCGCTGCGGCAGGGCAGCCAGAGCCTTGGCGCGTGCGGCCATCGTCCCTGCCACCTCGCCCTTGCCGAGGTGCCAGTGCTCTGCGAGCTGCGGAGCCGCGACACTTTCGGACAGCCAGCGCGTCACGCCGGTGGCCGGATCGAAGACGAAATCATACTCGCTGCTCTTGCCCGCCGCGACGATGGGCAGCCCGAGCGTGCGCGCCCAGGAGACGAGCCCGATGAGAAGCGAGGGCTGGTCCCCGTCCACCAGCGTCCAGGCGAGGCCGGCCTTGCGCGCCCGCGCCGCGAGCGCGGGGCCGACCACGCATTCCGCCTCCTTCGAGACCATCGTGACGCCGATGCCTGCCTCCAGCGCGGCGAGCGCGTGGCGCACCGCGGCCTCGGCATGGCCCGTTGCCTCGACGACATGATCGAGCGGGAGGGAGAGGAGGTCGTCGATCCGTTCGCAGAGCGCGATCTCTCCGGCATCGAGCGCAGAGCGTGCCTCGGCGGCGCTGGCGCAGCGGCGATGCGGCGTGTCCACGGCTGCGAGCTTGGAGGCGACGCGCTCGAGGTCGCGGTCCAGCGCCGCGACGATGCGGAGCCCAGCAGTGCGCCGCGCCTGCGCGATCAGCGAGAGGCCGAACTCCCCCGCGCCTAGCAGGGCTGCGCGGACGGGCCGTTCTGCGGCTGCGCGGAACAGGGTCTGGAACTGCATGGCGGGCGTTTCTCTCGGCTCATTGCATTTGCGATGGTGTTCTGCATACAGTGCACACAATGCCGGAAAGGGCAAATGGGGAGAAACGCCATGACCAAGCTCCGCCGCCGCAGCCTCGTCGCTGCCAGCCTTGCCGCCACCAGCCTCGCCGCACCGTGGATCGGTGGCACGGCCCGAGCCCAGGCGACGCGGCTCCGCTTCGCCCACCCGCATCCGGAGAGCGACAGCTGGCACAAGGCCGCTCTGCTCTTCGCCGAGGAGGTGCGCGCCAAGAGCGGCGGCGCACTCACCGTCCAGGTCATCTCGGGCGGCGCGGCCGGCAGCGACCCGACGACGATCAACGCCGCGCGTGGCGGCACGCTCGACATCGTTCTGACAGGCAACCCGTTCTTCACCGGCCTCGCACCGAAGCTGAACGTGCTCGACCTGCCCTTCCTGTTCAGTGACCGGGTGCATGTGGCGCGCGTACTCGACGGCGAGATCGGCAACGAGCTCGCCAAGGAGCTCGAGCCCGCCAACCTCGCCGTGCTCGGCTTCTGGGACATCGGCTTCCGCAACCTGACGAACTCGCGCCGCGCGGTGCAGGGCCCGGCCGACATCCGGGGGCTGAAGATCCGCACCACGCCGAACCCAGCGCATATCAAGGCCTTCCAGCTTCTCGGCGCCACGCCCGCACCGATGCCGTTCACCGAGCTCTTCACCGCGCTCGAGACCCGCGCGGTCGACGGCCAGGAGAACCCGACGACGCTCATCCTCAATGCCCGGTTCTTCGAGGTTCAGCGCCACCTGAGCCTGACGCGGCACGCCTACACCGCCGGCATCCTCGCGATGTCCTCGCAGAGGCTCGCCGCACTTCCTGCCGCCCAGCAGGAGGTGCTGCGCGGCGTCGCCGCCTCGATCACGCCGCGGCAGAGGCGGATGAACGAGGAGGGCGAGGGCACCGCAGTGGCGGAGCTGAAGGCGAAGGGCATGGCCGTCGTCGAGCAGCCTGATCGCGACGCGATGGCGAAGATCGTCATGGCAGAGACGCGGCAGGATTATGTCGGCCGGTTCGGCTCCGCCGTGCTCGACCGCATCGTCGCTGCCGGCCCGACTGCCTGAGCATGGGTGCATCCGGCATGCGCATCGTCGACCTGACGATGCCGATCGCGGACCATTTCCGCTGGAAGACGGTTCTCTCGGTCACCGGCAACATCAAGGCGGGTGACCAGTTCCGCATCTCCCGCCTCGATGCCGCCTGTCATGGCTTCTCGCATGTCGACGCGCAGGCGCACATCCTCGCCGATGCGCCGACGATCGAGGCCACACCGCTCGAGCGCGTCGTCGGCGCCTGCCGGGTTCTCGACCTGCGCGACGTGCGCGCGGAGGAGGAGATCGGGCCCGAGCGTCTCGCCGCCGCAGACCCGGGCGGCGCGGAGGGGGAGATCCTGCTTCTCTCGAGCGGGTGGGACAGGCATGAGGACTGGAACACGGCAGGCTTCTGGAAGCGCGCGCCGTGGCTGAACCGCGCAGCCGCCGAGTGGCTCGTCTCGCGGAGGCCCTCTGCTGTTGCGTTCGATTTCCCGCAGGACTACCCGATCCGGCTTCTGCTCGACGGCGTGACGGTTCCGTTCGACCAGCACGTGACGCATGACACGCTGCTTCGCGGCGGGGTGACACTGATCGAGTATCTCGTGAACACGACCGCGCTGTCCGAACGGCGCGTGCTGCTCTCCGCCGCGCCGCTGAAGATCCCGGGGGCGGATGGCGCGCCCGCCCGCGTCTACGCCATCGAGGGCCTGTCGGTCTGATGCTCGCGCGCCTTGCCGGCCTCGTGCTGACGGCGGCGGAGTGGCTTCTGGCACTGGCGCTGCTCGCAATGCTCGGCATGGTCTTCGGCAACGTGGTGCTGCGCTACGGCTTCAATTCAGGCATCACGGTGACGGAGGAGATCTCGCGCGTCCTGTTCGTTTGGATCACCTTCCTCGGCGCCGTGGCTGTCGCGCGCAGGCGGGGCCATCTCGGCTTCGACCTCGCGGTGCGCCTGCTGCCGCGGCGCGGCCGCGTCGTATGCCGTGCGCTCGCTGCGGCGCTGACGCTTCTCTGCTGCCTCGTCTTCCTCCGCGGTGCCTGGACGCAGACGGCGATGAACATGACCAATGCCGCGCCCGTCTCCGGCCTTCCGATGGGCTACGCCTATGCGGCAGCGGTGGTCGGCGCCGCGGGCCTCGCCCTTTTTGCGCTCGCCGACCTGGTCGAGGCGCTGAGGGGCCGCGAGCCGCCGCTTCCGACGCACGAGGCGGAACCGGGCGCATGACGCTCCTCGTCTTCGTTGCCTCGCTGCTTGGCGCGATGGCGCTCGGCATGCCGGTGGCGTTCGCGCTGCTCGTCTCGTCCCTGGTGATGATGCAGTTCACCGGCGGCATCGATCCGCAGACGGTGGCGCTGCAGATGATCAACGCCGCCGACAGCTTCGCGCTGCTGGCGATTCCGTTCTTCCTCCTCGCGGGCGAGGCGATGAGCGCGGGCGGGCTGTCGCGCCGCCTGGTCGCCTTCGCCCTGGCGCTCGTTGGCCACAGGCGCGGCGGTCTCGGCTACGTCGCGATCATCGCCGCCGTGCTGCTCTCGAGCCTCAGCGGCTCTGCCGTGGCCGACACCGCGGCGCTCGCCTCGGTGCTGATGCCGATGATGCGCCGAGCAGGCTACGACACGGGGCGTGCGGCGGGGCTGATGGCGGCGGGCGGCATCATCGGGCCGGTGATCCCGCCATCGATCGCGTTCATCGTGTTCGGCGTCGCGGGCAATGTCTCCATCACCTCGCTGTTCCTCGCCGGCGTCGCGCCAGGCCTGTTGATGGGCGCCGCACTTGCCGTCACCTGGTCATTCGTCGCGCGCAAGGAGAAGGTCGAGATGCTGCCGCGTGCGACCTGGCGCGAAACCGCCGCGGCGCTACGCGACGGGCTGCTCGCGCTCGGCCTTCCGGTGATCATCGTCCTCGGCCTCAAGTTCGGCATCTTCACGCCGACAGAAGCGGGCGTGGTGGCGGCGGTCTACGCGCTCGCGGTCGGCATCTTCGGCTATCGCGAGCTTGCGCTCTCCGCCGTGCCGCATGTCCTCGTCTCGGCCATCCGAACCACTGCCTCGGTGATGCTGCTCGTCGCCGCCGCGTCCGTCTCCGCCTACCTGATCGCGATCGCCGACATCCCTGCGGAGATGCGCGCGCTCCTCGCGCCGTTCGAGGGCAGCCGCACCACGCTGCTCGTGGCGATGATGGTGCTCGTGCTCGTCGCCGGTACGGCGCTCGACCTGATCCCGACCATCCTGATCCTGACGCCGGTGCTGATGCCGATCGTCCGTTCGGCCGGGATCGACCCGGTCTATTTCGGCGTGCTTTTCGTGATGAACACCTCGATCGGGCTAATCACGCCGCCTGTCGGCACGGTGCTGAACGTCGCCTCCGCCGTCGGCCGTGTGCCGCTCGGGCGTGTCACGGTCGCGGTGCTGCCGTTCCTTGCGTCGCAGGTCGCTGTCCTGTTCGCGCTCGTATTCGTGCCCGAGCTCGTCACGGTCCCGCTGCGGTGGCTGCGGTAAGGCGTTGCGGCCCGTCGGTATCAGAGGCTGTCGCGCACCCGTTCGATCGCCATGTCGAGATGGCGGCCGATCACCTCCGCGGCGGCCTCACCGTCGCGCCGCGCGATGGCGGCAGCCATCTCCTCGTGTTCGGCGACGGCGGCGGCCCATTTCTCCGGCCCCTCATGCCCGATGAACCGGATGCGCCGCATGCGCGACTGGAGCTGGGTATGCAGCGTCGCAAGGACGGCATTGCCCGAGAGGCGCGCGATCGCCGAATGGATTTCCTGGTTGAGCTTGAAGTAGGCGAGGCGGTCGCGCGCTGCGTAGCGGTCCATCATCGCCGCATGCAGCGCGCCGATCTCGGCGATGGCTGCGGAGGAGCCCTCGGCGCAGATCTGGCGGGCAGCGAGCTGCTCGAGCGCCTTGACGACCGCGAGGCTGTCGCAGAGGTCCTTCAGCGTGAGCGTGCGGACGACGGCACCGCGGGCCGGGACGATCTCGACGAGGCCTTCGCTCGCAAGCGTCTTGATCGCCTCGCGCAATGGCGTGCGCGAGACCCCGAGAAGCTGCCCGAGCGCGACCTCGTTCACGCGGCGACCAGGCGCGAGGTGGCCCTCGATGATCATGTCGCGCACGCGGCTCGCCACCTCGTCATGCAGCGTCCGCCGCGCGATCGGCAGCACGGGCGCATCGTTGCCCGAGGAGGGCGATGTGCCTGCGCGCGGGCCCGTCAATCCTGGTGTCTCCATGCTGGGAGCCTAGCCTGCCGACGGAGTCGGGACAATGCTGTATGCAGTGCACAGTGTGTTGCGTAACGCGATTGACGATGTTAAGGACTGCTGAGGAAACATCCGGGGACCGTGCCGCCATGGCCGACGCCAAGCACACGCCGACGATCGCCTTCGCCATGGGCGACGCATCCGGCATCGGATCGGAACTGATGGCCAAGGTCCTCGCCGATGCCGACATCGCCGCAGCGGCCCGCTACATCGTCATCGGCGATTCCCGGGTTCTCGCACGCGGCGCGAGCATCGTCGGCCTGCCCGTCACCCTTCCCGTCGTGGGACCCGACGCCACGCTGCCGCGCGATCGTTCCGTGTTCGTCGATCTCGGCCATCTCGACCCGAAGGACGCGCCTTTCGGCACGGTGAACCTCGCAAGCGGCCGTTTCGCGCTTGAGAACTTTCGCACCGCGCTGCTCCTCGGCCTCGCAGGCGAGGCCGATGCGGTTGCCTTCACGCCGTTCAACAAGGCGGCGATGCGCCTCGCCCACCCGCCCTACGAGGACGAGATCGGCTTCACTGCGGGCGTGCTCGGGTTCGACGGCAAGGCCAAGGAGTTCAACATCCTCGAGGGGCTGTGGAACGCGCGCGTCACCTCCCACGTGCCGCTGAAGGACGTCGCCGCGCTGATCACACCGGATGAAATCATCGACAATCTCGTGCTGACGGCGGATGCCTTGCGTACATCGGGCATCGCCTCGCCGCGCATCGCCGTGGCCGGCCTCAACCCGCATGCCGGTGATGGCGGGAATTTCGGCCGCGAGGAGATCGACGTGATCGGACCTGCGGTCGAGACTGCGAAGTCGCGCGGCATCGCCTGCGACGGCCCGTTCCCGGCCGACACGGTGTTCCTCCGCGCCCAGCGCGGCGATTTCGATGCCGTACTGACGATGTACCACGACCAGGGCCAGATCGCGATGAAGCTGATCGGCTTCGATCGCGGCGTGACCATGCTCGGCGGCTTCCCGTTCCCCATCTGCACGCCCGCGCACGGCACGGCGCATGACATCGCCGGAACCGGCAAGGCGAACACCGGTGCGACGCGCGCGGCACTTCTGCTCGCCGCGCGCATGGCGGCGGCCGCGCCACGTGTGCGACCGCCGGCTCCGCTTTCGGTCTCCGCCGTTAGGGCGCCGCGCAAGGCCGCCTGACGACGGGCTCCGCAAGAACGGCCCGGGCACAAGGGCCGGCCGAAACGATCATCCATTGGCGAGGAGGATAGCCAGCCATGTCACGACGCAGCTTCACACGAGCGGCCCTGGCCGCCGCCGTTCTCACCCTGCCGGGGGCGCTTCCCGCGGCCGCGCAGGGCGAGTGGCGACCGACGCGTCCGATCGAGTTCGTCGTCACCTCCGGCGCCGGCGGCGGAACGGACGTGTTCGCGCGCACCGTTCAGGGCGCGATCACCAAGCACAACCTGGTGCCGACCTCGATCATCGTGACCAACAAGGGCGCGGGCTCGGGCGCGGAAGGGTTCGTCTACGCCCGCGGCGCGCAGGGCGATGCCCACAAGGTGGTGTTTGCGACGAACAACACGTGGCTGTTGCCGATGGTGTCGCGGGTTGCCTTCAAGGCCGAGGATTTCCGCCCCGTCGCGATCCTCGCCTTCGACGAGTTCATGCTGTGGGTGAAGTACGACAGCCCGCACAGGACGGCGGCCGACTTCCTCGCTGCTGCGCGGTCGGCAAACCCGCCGTTGAAGATGGGCGGCAGCCAGCCGAAGGACACCGACCAGACGCTGACGAGCCTCATCCAGCGCGCCGCGAATGTCCGGTTCACCTACGTTCCGTTCCGCGGGGGCGGCGAGGCGGGCACGCAGCTTGCCGGCGGCCATATCGATGCCAACACGAACAACCCCTCCGAGAGCATCGGCGGCTGGCGCGGCAGCCAGGTAAGGCCGGTCTGCGTGTTCCGCCGCGAGCCGATGGCCCGTGGTGAGCTGGTGACGCAGACCCAGGGCTGGCACGACATCCCGACCTGCTCGAGCCAGGGTATCCCCATCGAGGAGTTCTCGATGCCGCGCACGACCTTCCTGCCGCCCGGCACCACCCCGGCGCAGCAGGCCTACTGGGTCGACGTGATGCGCCGCGTCGTCGAGACGCCGGAGTGGAAGGACTACATCACCCGCACCAGCCAGAGCACCCGGTTCACGACCGGTGACGCCTTCTCCGAGCACATCCGCAAGGATGTCGAAGCCTCGCGCGAGATCTTCCAGGCCGAAGGCTGGCTTGTGAACTGACGTCGCTGCCGACCGGGGAGAGGGAGCGATGCTGACACGCTTGCAGCTCGAGCTTGCGGCCTGTGCCGTGGTGTTCGTGCTCGGCTCCCTCTCCATCCTCGGCGCTCTCGAGCATGAGGTCGGCTGGGCGGCGGATGGGCCGCAGGCAGGATACTTCCCGTTCCGCCTCGGCATCATCCTCGTTGTCGTCAGCCTCGCGATTGCCGCGCAGGCGCTGATGATGGGCGAACGTCGGCGACAGCTTGTTCTTTCGCGCGAAAGCGCCCGCCGCATGCTCGGCTTCTTCCTCCCCCTCGTCGCCTATGTAGGGATCGCCCAGGTACTCGGCCTCTACATTGCAACCGCGCTCTATCTCGCGTTCGTCCTGCGCACCATGGGCAGCCACCCCTGGCGCACCTCGATCGCCGTCGCGCTCGCCGTGCCGGCGGTGTCGTGGGTCCTGTTCGAGGTCTGGTTCACCGTGCCGCTGCTCAAGGGGCCGGTCGAGGTCTGGCTGGGGCTCGCCTGAGCATGGGCAATCTCGACGCGTTGCTGCAGGGCTTCGCCATCGCGCTCACGTTCGAGCACATCCTGCTGATGATCCTCGGCGTGCTGCTCGGCATCCTCGTCGGCGTCCTGCCCGGGCTCGGCGCGCCGAACGGGGTGACGCTGCTTCTCCCTATCACCTTCTCGATGGACCCCGTCTCTGCGATCATCCTGCTGACCAGCACGTACTGGGGCGCGCTGTTCGGCGGCTCGACCACATCGATCCTGTTCAACATACCGGGTGAGCCATCCTCGGTTGCGACCACCTTCGACGGCTACCCGATGGCGCGCGACGGGCGCGCCTCCGAGGCGCTGACCTTCGCCTTCATGTCGGCCGGGTTTGGCGCGTTGCTCGGCGTGGTGGTGATCACGCTTCTGTCGGGGTTCGTGACGTCCTTCGCGCTGAAGTTCGGGCCGGCAGAGTACTTCGCCGTCTATCTCCTCGCGTTCTGCTCCTTCATTGCCTTCGGCAGCGGGTCGCCGCTCAAGACCATCGTCTCCATCGCGCTCGGTTTCGGCTTCGCGACGGTCGGGATGGACAGCGTCTCGGGCGCGATGCGGCTGACCTTCGACTTCAATGACCTGATCCGCGGCATCTCCTTCCTCGTCGTCGTCATAGGCCTGTTCGGCATCGGCGAGATGCTGCTGACGCTCGAGGAAGGGCTCGAGTTCAAGGGAGCCGATGCCCGGCTTCGCCCGCGCGCCGTGCTTGCCGCCATCCGCCGCCTGCCGCGCTACTGGGTGACGATGCTGCGAGGCTCGGCCGTCGGAATCTGGATGGGCATCACGCCGGGCGGGCCGACGGCAGCCTCCTTCATGTCCTACGGGCTTGCCAAGCGCATGTCCAAGCGCGGCGCGCATTTCGGCAAGGGTGAACCCGAAGGGGTCATCGCGCCGGAGACGGCGGATCATTCCGCTGGCACCGCGGCGATGCTGCCGATGCTCGCCCTCGGCATTCCTGGGTCCGCGACAGCCGCGGTCATGCTTGGCGGGCTGATGATATGGGGGCTCAACCCGGGGCCGATGCTGTTCGTCGAGCGCGCCGATTTCGTCTGGGGGATGATCGCCTCGATGTACGTCGGCAACGTCGTCGGCGTGATCCTCGTGCTCGCGACCGTTCCTCTGTTCGCCGCGATGCTGTCGGTTCCCTTCACCATCATCGGCCCGATCATCGTCACCGTCTGCATCGTCGGTGCCTGGACCGTTGCCGGCGCGCCGTTCGACCTCTGGCTTGCCGTCGTCTTCGGCATCGCGGGCTGGGCGATGAAGAAGCTCGAATACCCGATCGCGCCGCTCATCCTCGCCATGGTGATCGGCGACCGGGCGGAGGATGCGTTCCGCCAGTCGATGATCATGTCGCAGGGCTCGATCACAGTGCTTTGGTCGAACGCGCTGGTCGGCACGATCTCGACCCTGGCGCTGCTGCTGCTCGCCTCGCCCTTCGTGACGGCCTGGATCACGTCGATGCGGGCGAGGAAGGCTCTGCACGCGGCCAGGGAATGATGCGAGGCTCCAACGGCCGGGCTCCGCTCCGGCCCAAGCACGGCAAAGCAATGCCGGACAACCGAGGAGGAACGAACACAATGCTGAACCGCCGAGCCGTTCTCGCCGCCGGGCTTGCGATGCCCGCCATCGCGCATGCGCAGGGCTGGCCTAATAGGCCGCTGACCGTCATCGTGCCGTGGGCCGCCGGCGGCGGGGCCGATACGGTCACGCGCATCATCGCCGCCGGCATCGAGCAGGAACTTCGCCAGACGGTGAACGTCGTCAACCGCACGGGCGGAAACGGCGTGGTCGGCCATTCCGCGATCGCGACCGCGCCGGCCGATGGCTACACGATCGGCACGGGCACATCCGAGTTCGTAAATTTCCGCCTGCTCGGCCAGGCCGATCTCGGGCCGAACAGCTTCGACCTGATCTCGCGCATTTCCTTGATCCCCGCCGGTGTGACGGTGAAGGCGGACGGGCCGTGGCGCGACTTCGCTGCCTTTGCTGCGGCGCTGAAGGAAGGCCGCAAGGGGCAGTACACGGGCTCCGGCGTCGGCACGGGCGGTGCGTGGCATCTCGCCGCGGCCGGCATGACGAAGGCGATGGGCCTTCCGGCCGACCAGATCCGCTGGATCCCGAGCCAGGGCGGCGCGCCCGCGCTGCAGGACCTCGTCGCTGGCGGGGTGAGCGTCTTCACCGGCTCGCCGGTCGAGGCGAAGGCGCTCGCCGATGCGGGCCAGGTCCGCGTCGTCGCCGTGATGGGAAGCGAGCGGATGGCGGCCTACCCCGACGCGCCGACCCTGAAGGAGCTCGGCATCGACTGGACGTTCGAGAACTGGTTCGCCTTCCTTGCGCCGAGGAACATTCCCGCCCCCGTGCGCGCGCAGCTTGTCGAGGCGCTGCAGAAGGCGCATGCGCGGCCGGAGGTGCGCCGCGCGATGGCCGACCGCGGCATCGTGCCGATCTGGGAAACATCCGAGCAGTTCGCCACCTTCGCCTCGCGGGTGTCTGACACCGCCGGCGGGCTGCTGCGCGAGCTCGGCCTTGCGCGCAGCTGAGGCAGTCTCCCCAGGATGACGGTGATGCGCGACGACGAGCTGCCGATCATCGACGCGCATCACCATTTCTGGGACCTCCAACATAACCCGCACCCGTGGCTCCGCGACGAGCCGCCCATTCCGTTCCGCTACGGCGACTATTCGGCACTGCGTGGCCGGAACTTCCTGCCCCCCGAATACGATGCCGTGGCCTCCGGTCACCGCGTGGTGGCGACGGTGACGATGGAAGGCGAATGGGACCCCGCCGACGCGCTGGGCGAGGGCCGCTGGATGGCCGACCTCGCGGCGCGCACCGGCCGGCCGGCGGCGCATGTCGCACAGGCCTGGCTCGACCGTGACGACGTCGAGGCGGTGCTCGCGGCGAGCGCGGCGATCCCGCTCGTCCGGGCCGTGCGCCACAAGCCGCGCGCAGCGCCAACTCCTGACAGGGTCGAGCGTGGTGCGGCGGGAAGCATGGGAGACCCGCGTTGGCGGCGAGGCTATGCACTGCTGGCGAAGCGCGACCTGCATTTCGAGCTGCAGACGCCCTGGTGGCATCTCGACGAGGCGCTCGCGCTGATCGAAGCCCACCCCGACGTGCCCGTCGTGCTGAACCACACCGGCCTTCCGGCTGACCGAAGCGACGAAGGGCTCGCCGGCTGGCGCGCGGCGATGCGCCGTTTCGCCTCGGCAACGCAGGCGAGCGTGAAGATCTCGGGCCTCGGGCTTCGCGGCCGGCCTTGGCGCATCGAGGACAACCGCGCGATCATCCGCGAGACGATCGGGATATTCGGCGCGAGGCGCTGCCTCTTCGCCTCCAACTTCCCGGTCGACGGCCTGTGCGGCACCTTCGACACGATCTATCGCGGGTTCAAGGAGGCGACGGCCGACCTGCCGGTCGCCGACAGGCTCGCCCTGTTCCACGACAACGCCATCAGGATCTACCGCCTCGCCCTGCCGCTCGCGGCGGAGGCGGCGAGGCCCAGAGGAGAGACACGACCGTGAGCGACCACACGCCGCCGAAGGGAACGCTGCGCAGCCGAGCCTGGTTCGCGCGCAACGACAAGATGGGCTTCTACTATCGCTCCTGGCTGCGTAACCGCGGCCTGCCGAATGACCAATTCGACGGCCGCCCCGTCATCGGCATCTGCAACACCTGGTCGGAGCTCACGCCCTGCAACGGGCATTTCCGGGTGATCGCCGAGCATGTGCGCCACGGCATCCTCGAGGCCGGCGGCTACCCGCTCGAGTTCCCGGTGTTCTCGCTCGGCGAGACCCAGCTTCGCCCGACCGCGATGCTCTACCGCAACCTCGCCTCGATGGATGTGGAGGAGGCGCTTCGCGCAAACCCGCTCGACGGCGTGGTGCTGCTGATGGGCTGCGACAAGACCACGCCCGCGCTCCTTATGGGCGCCTCGAGCGTCGACCTGCCGACGATCGGCGTCTCCGGCGGCCCGATGCTGAACGGGTGGTATCGCGGCCAGAAGATCGGCTCGGGCACCAACACGATCTCGATGAGCGAGCAGCTCCGGGCCGGCGAGATCACGCTCGAGGAGTTCTACGAGGCCGAGGGGGCGATGTCGCGGTCGGCTGGGCACTGCATGACCATGGGCACGGCCTCCACCATGGCCTCGATGGTCGAGGCGCTCGGTATCGGCCTGCCGCAGAACGCCGCGATCCCGGCGGCTGACGCGCGCAGGAACGAGCTCGCGCGCCTCGCAGGCCGGCGCATCGTCCAGATGGTGAAGGACGATATCCGCCTCTCCTCGATCCTCACGCGGAAGGCGATCGAGAATGCGATCCGCACGCTGGCTGCGATCGGCGGCAGCACCAATGCCGTGGTGCACCTCCTCGCCATCGCCGGGCGCATCGGCGTCGAGCTCACGCTCGAGGATTTCGACAAGCTGGCGAGCGGCGTGCACTGCCTCGTCAATCTCCGCCCATCGGGCGAGCACCTGATGGAGGATTTCTACTACGCCGGTGGATTGCCGGTGGTGCTGCGCGAGCTCGTCGAGCGCGGGTTGATCCACGGCGATGCGATGACGGCGAACGGCCGCACGATCGCGGAGAACGTGGCGAAGGCCGAGTGCTACAACCGGGATGTCATCCGCACCTACGACGCGCCCTTCAAGCCCGAGGCGGGCATCGCGATCCTCCGCGGCAATCTCTGCCCGGGCGGCGCGGTCATCAAGCCGTCGGCTGCCTCGCCGCACCTGATGAAGCACACCGGCCGGGCTGTCGTGTTCGAGAGCATCGAGGACCTGCACGAGCGCATCAACGACGAGGCGCTCGACATCGACGCCGACAACGTCATGGTGCTGAAGAATTGCGGGCCGAAGGGGTATCCGGGCATGGCTGAGGTCGGCAACATGCCGCTTCCGCCGAAGCTTCTGCGCGCCGGCGTGAAGGACATGATCCGCATCTCCGATGCGCGCATGTCGGGAACGGCCTATGGCACCGTCGTGCTGCACGTCGTGCCGGAGGCGGCGGCGGGCGGGCCGCTCGCGCTCGTCAGGAACGGCGACCTGATCACGCTCGACGTGCCCGCGCGGTCGCTGCATCTGCACGTCGAGGAGGCCGAGCTCGCTTCGCGCCGCGCCGCCTGGGTGCCGCCGCCCGAGGCAGCCTCCCGCGGCTATACGAAGCTCTACATCGACCATGTCCTGCAGGCCGACAAGGGCGCGGATTTCGACTTCCTGCAGGGCTCCTCCGGCGCGCCCGTCGCGCGCGACAACCACTGAGGCACCAATGCCGTCACGACGCTACACGGGCATCTTCCCCGTCGTTCCCACCACCTTCACCGACAATGGCGCGCTTGACCTCGAAAGCCAGATGCGCGCGGTCGACTTCATGATCGATGCAGGCTCGAACGGGCTTGCCATCCTCGCCAACTTCTCCGAGCAGTTCGTGCTGTCGGATGAGGAGCGCGAGGTGCTGACGCGCGCGATTATGAAGCACGTCGCCGGCCGCGTTCCGGTGATCGTGACGACGACGCACTTCTCCTCCCGCGTCTGCGCCGAGCGAAGCCGCCGCGCCGAGGGCGAGGGGGCGGCGATGGTCATGGTGATGCCGCCCTATCATGGCGCGACGATCCGCGCAGGCGAGAGCGCCATCCGCGGCTTCTTCCAGACCGTGTCGGATGCGATCTCGATCCCCATCATGATCCAGGACGCGCCTGTTGCCGGCACGCCTCTGCCCGCGCCCTTCCTGGCCCAGATGGCGCGCGAGATCGCGCAGGTAGCCTACTTCAAGATCGAGGTGCGTGGCGCGGCGACGAAGCTGCGCGACCTGATCCGCCTCGGCGGCGAGGCGATCGAGGGGCCGTGGGACGGCGAGGAAGGCATCACCCTGCTCGCCGATCTCGATGCGGGCGCGACCGGCTCGATGACCGGCGGCGGCTTCCCCGACGGAATGCGCACGATCTTCGACCCGTTCCACGCCGGAGACCGCGAGGGAGCGGTCGCCGCCTATGCGCGCTGGCTGCCCCTGATCAATGTCGAGAACCGCCAGTGCGGGCTTCTCGCGGCCAAGGCGCTGATGAAGGAGGGCGGCGTGATCGCCTGCGACGCACCCCGCCACCCGCTCGCGCCGCTGACGCCGGAGGTGAGGGCCGGGCTGCTCGATGCCGCGCGGCGGCTCGACCCGCTGGTGCTTCGCTGGGGCCGCTGATGGGCGGCGTGCTGCGCCGCGGCATGAGTAGTGGGTTCCGGTTCTTTTCTTGACCTCAATGATCTGTGTCACTCGCGTCGGTTGCGTGCGGTGCTACCTTCTGGCGTGTCTTCCGGGAACGACACGACCAACGAAGGGAGAACACCATGGCGCGCAAGCCGACGACGCCTGCAATAGGCGCGACCGCTGCCACGACCAGGCCGCCCACCGCCACGCTGTCCAACGCCAATCCCGCGCTCGAGCGGATTCCGGCCGTCACCAAGTCAGTGGATCCGGACAAGGTTCCCCTGGGCGAGATCGCCGCGACGCGGCTCGCCAGGCTTTCGGGTGTCCCTGCGAAGGAGCTGATCAAGCGCCCCCTCGCTGAGCTCTCCGATGCGTTGCGCTTCCGGCTCGACTCGCAGCTTCTCCTGTTCCGGCGCGTGTGCGGCCGCGTCGTCAAGCGCGGGCCGGACGGCACGATGCTTCCCGTTCCGTTCGCCACCGTCCATGTCGAAGACACCGACTGCTCGCTGCTCGGATGGTTCCCGAAAGGATTTCCCTGGGGCTGGTACTTTCCGCTGCGGTGCAGGCGCGAGGTGATCGCGACCGTCAAGACCGATGCCTGCGGTCGCTTCTGCGTCTGGGTTCCGCGCTTCGACATCGACTGGCTTTTGCGCTGGCGCGCCCAGCGGGTCTGCTTCGACGTGATCTTCGAGCGGCCATCTCTCGCCGACCTGCTCGACGATCTCTCTGGCATACGCCCGCCGGAACGGATCCCCGAGCGCATTCCCGGGCCGATCCCCGATCCGCCACCGCTCCTGCGCGATGGCGGGTTCGCCATGCGCCGTGCCGAGCAGCTTCTCGGGCGGGAAACAGCCGAGCTGCTCGCACAGGCCGAGCGGGCGAAGACGGCCGGCGCACCCATTGCGAAGATCACCCAGTCGCTCTCGGCAATGCGTGTCAATGCCGCCCCGCCGATGCCGCAGGCGTCGGGCGATCCGCACGAGGAGGCGAAGGCGTTGCGGTCGGCGTCGTTCAGGCCACCGGCGACGCTCGGTCTCTCCGACGAGCTGATCAAGCAGTTCCGGCCTGATCGCTGGATCGGGCCGTTCCGCCGGTGCCATACCGTGCTGCTGCCGGAATGGGTTCCTGTCATCGACGTGCCCGACATCACCTTCCGCGTGACGCAGGATGTCGACAATGACGGCTCGGAGGAGGTGATCTACAGCGAGGGGTTCTTCGATGTGCGGTGGAACGCCGGCGCGATCCCCGACGTGACGCTGGAGGCGAGTTCCATCGCCGTCGCGGGCGTGTCGTGCGATGCGCCGGACATCGTCTGCGGCAACGTGCCGGCCGTCACCTTCGCCGGGCTGATGCCTGTGCTCGACCCGGCGGCGCCCGCCACGCCCTACCACGATGCGGTGACGGGATATGCCAAGCGTCCGAACCGGCCACGCAATTCTGGCCTCGATCCGTTGCGGCCGGGCGACGTGCCGCAGGAGCCGGGCGATGCGCCCTATTGCCGCACGCTGCAGCTCTACGGGTGCATCGAGCTCGCCAACGTCGAGAACTACCGGCTGCTCTATCGCCAGAATGGTGGGCCGCAGGTGCCGTTCACGGGGCTCACCTGGCCGCTCCATCGCATTGTCGGCGGGGCTCTGCAGACGGTATGGCAGGCGGCCGATGCAGCCGGCTGGTATCCCATCCGCCGCGTGGCAGATGGCTGGCATCCCGCGCGGCTTCTGCTCAACTGGCCGACGACCGGCTTCGCCAACGGGCTCTACGAGGTGACGCTGCAGACGGGCGACGCCGCCAAGGCGGTGCTGCAGACGGCAAGCCCCGTGGGGTTCCGCATCGACAACAGTGCGCCGAGCGCGCAGTTCCTGTCGCTGCGCTGGCGGACGATCGGCGGCGCCTGGAGCCCGCCGATGGAACTCGTCTGCCCCGTGATCCGGCGCCCGGCCGGCGCCGATATCGAGATCGAGGTCGGGTGGATGGCCTCGGCGACGCATCTCCGCTCCGCGTTCCTTCGCGGCGGCGGGTGCGGTTCCGGCACCGCGCCCGTGCTCGTTTCGGCGGAGGATACGGCCGAACGCTGGCACACCACGCCGCTCGACAACGCGGTGGTGCGCACGGCGGTGTTCCGCCTGGCCGGAACGGAGCTCCGCGGGTCACCGCCGGTTCCTGTGCCCGTGCAGGGAGCGTTCTCGTTCTCGCTCGATGTCGCCACCCGCGCCTTCAATCCCTCTGGTGGCGATGGCGGGTTCGAGGCCGACTGGTTCTACGATCCGGTCTGGGTCCATATCGTCCCGTCCCTGCCGGTTGCCGTCGTGAATACCTGATCCATCGTGGGGCCGGCCGCCGCGCCGGCCCCACGAGTTCGCCTGTGGCGGCGGCACGGTGATTGCTACGCTGTCGGCAGCGAAACCAGTGTCATGGGGGAGCCATGCTGACGCCGTTCCGAACGTTCCTGGCGCTTGCGGCTGCAACCGCGGTCGCTTCGCCGTCCTTCGCCCAGGCGCCGATCCCGCTTCGCGTGACAGGCAATTTCAGCCAGAACGTGAAGCATGTCGACGGTATCGAGCGGCCGTTCTTCACGGGGCTCTCTGCGGCCTCCGGCGTGCCGCTCGCCGTCACCTACAACCCGATGGACGTGCTCGGCATCCAGGCGGCGGACGCGTTGCGCCACCTCCGCTCCGGCGCGTTCGACGTCATGAGCGTCCAGATCGGCATGGTCGCGCGCGACGATCCGTTCTTCGAGGGGCTCGACCTCATCGGCGTCTCGACGAACATGGACGACCTGCGCAAGGCGGTCGACGCGTATCGCGAGGCGTTCGACCGGCGGCTCCAGGAGCGTTTTGGCGCGAAGGTGGTCACGCTCTGGCCGTTCGGGCCGCAGATCATCTACTGCGCCGCGCCCATCCGCTCGGTCGATGACCTGCGCGGGCAGAAGGTCCGCTCCTTCACGCCAACCATGTCGGCCCTGCTGCAGCATCTCGGCGCGACGCCGGTGACGCTCCAGTTCTCCGAGGTCTACTCCGCGCTGCAGCGTGGCGTAGCGACCTGCGCGATTACCTCGGCCACCTCGGGCAACACAGGCAACTGGCCGGAAGTGACGACGCATATCCTGCCGCTCGGCCTATCCGGCTCGGTGCAGGGGCACTTCATCACGCTCGCCGCCTGGCGGCGGTTCAGCCCCGAGCAGCAGGCCGCGCTCACCCGTGAGTTCAAGCGGATGGAAGACCAGATGTGGGAGCTTGCTGCCAACGCGAACGGCGATGCGCTCTCCTGCTCGACGGGCGGGGACTGCCGCGACCACAAGCGCTTCACCAACACGCTCGTCACCGTGAGCGCGGCCGACCAGCAGAAGGTGAACGCGGCCGTCAGCGCGGTCATCCTGCCGAGCTGGCGTGACACCTGCAACCGCGTCTGGAACCAGTGCACCCAGGTGTGGAACAGCACGGTGGGCGCCGCGCGCGGCTTCACGATCAACTGACGCGGTCCGCTTCTCGCTCCGGTTCGGCGCGCCTCAGTCGGGCGGCAGGTCAGCAGGCCTGCCGCCCCTTGATTTCGCGGCCTTGGCGAGGAGCTGGGCAGCCTGCTCAACGAAGCGGCACGGCAACCGCGGCAGAAGATCAGTTGAACGCCCGGTTCGGCAGCCAAAGGGCGATGCCCGGAAAGGCGATCAGGGCGAGCGTGAGTGCGACGAGCATGGCGAGGAACGGAAGCGTTCCGACGATGACGTTCTTGATCGACCCGCCGCTGCGCACGCCCTGGACGACGTAGAGGTTCATCCCGACCGGAGGGGTGATGAGCGCGAGCTCGCACATCATCACGAGGAAGATGCCGAACCACACCGGATCGATGCCGTAGGCCGAGACGATCGGGAACACGATCGGGATGGTGCCGACCATCATTGAGAGCGTCTCGAGGAAGCAGCCGAGCACCAGGTAGAACGCGAACAGGGCGAAGAGGAACTCGGTCTGCCCGAGGCCGAGGGAGGTGACGAAGCTCGTCAGCGCCTGCGGCACGCCGAGGATGCCGAGGACGAAGTTGAGGTAGAAGGCCGCGGCGACGATGAGAAGGATCATCGAGGTCACCGTTACCGTCGTCTCGAAGCAGTCGAGCAGCGCGGAGAGGGTGAGGCGACGATAGGCGAGCGCGAGGCAGAGGGCGGCGATCACGCCGACGGCCGCGCTTTCGGTCGGCGTCGCCCAGCCGGCATAGATGCTGCCCATGACGACGACGAAGAGCGCGACGGGCGGGGCGAGGTCGGCCAGGGCGCGAAGCCTCTCGCCGAGCGGCCGTGTCGCTTCCCGCCCGCCTGCCAAGGCGGGGCGGAGGATGCAGAGGGCGGCGGTGACGGCCATGAACAGCCCCGTCAGCACGAGGCCGGGAACCACCCCCGCGGCATAGAGGCGTCCGACGGAGGTGTTCGTCATCGCGCCGTAGATAATCATGTTGATCGACGGCGGGATGAGGATGCCGAGCGTCGCGCCGCCGGCAATGGTTCCGAGCACGAGGCGCTGGTCGTAGCGCCGGTCAGCGAAGGCGGGCAGGGCGACGGTGCCGATCGTCGCCGCCGTCGCGACCGAGGAGCCGGACACGGCGGCGAATAGGGCAGAGGCGCCGATATTGGTGTGCAGAAGCCCTCCCGGCAGAGGCCCGAGCCAGACGGCGAGGGCGCGGTACATCCGCTCCGTCACGCCGCCCTTCACCAGCAACTCGCCCATCAGCACGAACAGCGGGACGGCGAGAAGGGTGAAGCTGTCCGTCGCGCCCCAGAGCTGGATGCCGAAGGCGTTGATCGAGGGCCAGCCGAGATAGAGCCCGGCGCCGAGGAGCCCAACGAGCGCCATGGCGACGGCGACATGCACGCCGGCGGCGAGCAGGCCGAGCATGATCGCGAAGCCGACCGCGGCCTCGCTGATGCCGAACCCGGTCATGGCGCGCGCGTGGGCAGCGTCCTGCCCGTTTCCGCGGCGATTTCCTCTGCAACGGTCGGCGGCCCGTACCACCGGTTCACTTTGGCGAACGAACCCGACAGGAGAAGCAGGAGCGCGTGAAGCGCGAGCAGCGCAGCGACCGCGGCGAAGAGGGCGAGCCCAGCCATCCACGCGCCCTGGGGAATCCAGAGCGGAACCTGGAGCGGGCTGTTGGAGACCGACATGAAGTCGATGCTGTCGGCGAGCTCGTGCCAGCCGCGCCAGGCCGCGAAGGCTGCAAGCGCTGCCATGCCGAGCGCCGCGCCGGCATTGGCGAGCGCGCGGAGCGGACCGGGCAACGCCTGCAGGAACAGCTCGATGCGCGTGTGGCGGCGCGTGGCGAGCGCATGAGCGAAGCCGAACGCGGCAAGGGCGGCGCAGGTGTAGCCGCCGATCTCGTCCGTCCCCTGCAACGACACGCCGAGATAGCGCCGCGCCACGATGTCTGCGCAGACGAGCAGGCTGTAGCCGAGCAGCCAGGCACCACAGACGAGCGCAAACACACGTGTCACAGGCGAGACGCGCCGCGAAAGCGGATTGTCGGATGTCGTCATCGAACCATTCTCCGCATCCGGCCCAGCAACATCGATGCCACGGCTCGCGGGATCAGTCGTAGGACACCATCGAGGCCGCGACGGCACGGTCATAGCCAAGGCTCGCGAGCAGCAGCTGCCGCGTATACGCCTCGCGCGGCTCTCCGCGGCGCAGTGCGGCCACCGCCATCTCCTCGACGATCGCGCCGCGGTTCATCACCGCCAGCCTGTCGCACATATGGGCGATCACCGCGAGGTTGTGGCTGACGAGGAGCATCGTCAGCCCCCGCTCGCGCCTCAGGCGATGGAGCAGGTTGAGGATCTCGGCCTGCACGCTGACATCCAGCGCCGAGGTCGGCTCGTCGAGCAGCAGCACAGAGGGTTCGAGCATCAGGGCGCGCGCGATCGCCACGCGCTGGCGCTGGCCGCCCGAGAGCTGGTTCGGATAGCGGAACCGGAAGCCGGGCCCGAGCCCGACTGCCATCAGCGCCTGCTCCACCCGCCGCGACGCATCGCCGATCCCATGGATTGCGAGCGGCTCGGCGAGCGTGCGGTCAACCGTGTGGCGTGGATGCAGCGAGGCGTAGGGGTCCTGGAACACCATCTGCGCGATCCGCGGCAGCCGCCGGTCGCCGGAGGCGACGTCGAGGCCGGAGATGGTCGCGGTTCCTTGCCAGTCCTGGTTCAGCCCCGCGAGCACGCGCAGGACGGTCGACTTGCCCGAGCCGCTTTCCCCAACAAGCCCGAAGCTCTCGCCGGGCGCCACAGAGAAGGACACGCCGCGCACCGCGTGCACCGCCTGCGATCCCCGACCGAACCGGACGGAGAGGTCGCGCACCGTGACGGAACCGTCGCCGCTCATCCGTCGCGCCAGGCGGGATCGCGCGAGAGGGTCGGCAGCTCGGCGCGCTCATCGTCGATGCGCGGCAGGCTCTGCAGCAGGCCGCGCGTGTAGGGGTGCGTCGCGCCGGCGAGGTCGCGCGCGTTGCGCTCCTCGACGACGCGCCCGGCATACATCACCAGCACGCGGTCGCAGAAGCTCGAGACGAGATCGAGATCGTGGCTGATGAAGATCAGCCCCATGCCGCGGCGGGCCACGAGATCGTCGAGGATCGCGAGGACCTGCATCTGCACCGTCACGTCGAGCGCTGAGGTCGGCTCGTCCGCGATCAGGAGGTCGGGCTCGGGCACGAGCATCATCGCGATCATGATGCGCTGGCCCATCCCGCCCGAGACCTCGTGCGGATAGAGGCCGAACACGCGCTCCGGGTCGCGGATGCGCACCGCCTCGAGCATCGCGAGCGCCCGCCGCCGTGCCTCTGCGGCCGAGACGCCGCCATGGATGCGGGCTGCCTCTGCGATCTGCTCGCCGACGCGCATGACCGGATTGAGGGAGTATTTCGGGTCCTGCAGCACGAGCCCGATCCGGCTGCCTCGAAGCGCACGAAGCGTGCGCGTCGGCGCCGACAGGAGGTCGGTGCCGTCGAAGGTGAGGCGGCGGGCGGAGAGCGCAGCGTTCGCCGGAAGCAGCCGCAGGATCGACCGGCCGGTGAGCGACTTGCCCGAGCCGCTTTCCCCGACGATTCCGAGACGTTCACGGCCGAGGCTGAATGACACGCCGCGCACCGCGTCGAACGGCCCTGTCGGGGTGGGGAAGGAGACGCGCAGGTCCTCGATCTCGAGAAGCGGGGTCATCGCGCCTGCCTCGGGTCGAGCACGTCGCGCAGCCCATCGCCGAGCAGGTTGAAGGCAAGCGAGACGACGAAGATCGCAAGGCCCGGGATGGTGGCGACCCACCACTGGTCGAGGATGTAGCGGCGCCCGGCCGAGACCATCGCGCCCCATTCGGCCATGGGTGGCTGCGCACCGAGGCCGAGGAAGCCCAGGCCCGCGGCGGTGAGGATGATGCCGGCCATGTCGAGCGTGACGCGCACGGTGAGCGAGGAGATGCAGAGCGGCATCACGTGCCGGAACAGGATGCGCGCGGTGCCCGCACCCTGGATCTGGGCGGCGGCGATGAAGTCGCTCTTGCGGACGGTGAGCGTCTCTGCGCGCGCGATCCGCGCATAGGGCGGCCAGGAGGTCAGCGCGATCGCGATCACCGCGTTCTCGATCCCGGGCCCGAGCGCGGCGACGAAGGCGAGCGCGAGGATGAGACTCGGGAAGGCGAGGAACACATCGGTCAGGCGCATCAGCACGGCATCGACCGCGCCGCCGAGATAGCCCGCTGCCGTGCCGACGATGAGGCCGATCGGCGCGGCGATGAGCGCGACAAGCGCGACGATGTAGAGGGTGACGCGCGCGCCGATGATGACGCGCGAGAGGATGTCGCGTCCGAACTCGTCGGTGCCGAGGAGATGGCCCATCGCGCCGGGAGGCAGAAGCCTCTGCGCGAGGTTCTGCCGATAGGGATCGTGCGTGACCAGCCAAGGCGCGAGCAGCGCGACCACAACGAGGCCGAGCACAATGACCAGCCCGACCAGCGCGAGGCGGTTGGCCTTGAACTGAAGCCAGCCGCGATAGAGGCGGCCAAGCGCGGCCTCCCGCCCCGAGGCAGGCGTGTCGGAGAGAAGCCGCGCGCGCCAGCCCACCACGCCGCTCATCGCGCCCTCGGGTCGAGCAGCTTGTAGAGAAGGTCAGACAGAAGGTTGATGCCGACGAAGACGAGCCCGACAACGATCGTGCCGCCGAGCACGGCGTTCATGTCCGCGGCGAGAAGCGCCGTCGTCAGGTAGCGGCCGAGGCCAGGCCAGGCGAAGACCGTTTCGGTCAGCACCGCGCCTTCGAGCAGCCGGGCGTAGGAAAGCGCGATCACGGTGACGAGCTGCACGGCGATGTTGCGCATCGCATGCACCCACACGACGCGCGCCTCCGACATGCCCTTGGCGCGCGCGGTCACCACGTATTCCTGCGACAGCTGCTCGAGCATGAAGGAGCGCGTCATGCGCGCGATATAGGCGACGGAGAAATACCCGAGCACGGCGGAGGGCAGGATCACGTGGCCAAGCGCGTTGCGGAACACCTCCCATTCTCCCGCGAGCGCCGAATCGATCAGGATCACGCCGGTGACGTCGTCGACGATGCCCTCGAAGAACACGCCGAGCCGCCCAGGCCCCTCAACCCAGCCGAGGATTCCGTAGAACACCAGGAGGCCGACGATGCCGAGCCAGAAGATCGGCACCGAATAGCCGACGAGCCCGATGACGCGAACGATCTGGTCCGGCCAGCGGTCCTGCCAGACCGCACCGGCGATGCCCATCGGAACGCCGAGCGCGACGCCGATGATGGTTGCGAGCGTCGCGAGCTCGAGCGTTGCGGGAAAGACGCGTGCGATATCCTCCGTCACCGGCCGGTTGGTGACGAGGGAGGTTCCGAAATCGCCGCGCAGGACCTGGCCGACATAGATCGCGAACTGCGTCCAGAGCGGCTGGTCGAGCCCGAGCTCGCGCCGCACCGCCTCGTAGACGTCGCGGGGCGCCTGGTCCCCGACCACCGCGAGAACGGGGTCGATCGGCACGACGCGGCCGATGAAGAAGGTGACCGCGAGCAGGCCGAGAAGCGTCAGCGTGACCTGCAGGGCGAAGGACGCGAGGCGGGAGGCTCCGCGGGCTGCGCGGCCGTCTCCCAGCCCGCCGGCGGCGAGCGCCATCGCTAGGTTTTCGCGGCCAGCCAGTAGATTGCCGAAAGTCCCGGAGAGCTCGCCATGTAGCCGCTGAGGTTGGCGCGCGCCGCCACCTGCACCTGCTGCTGCGCGAAGACGAGGAACGGCGAGGAGCCCAGGAACTCCTCCTGGATGCGCCGGTAGAGGGCCGCGCGCGCATTGCCGTCACGCTCGAGCATCGCGGCATCGGTCTGCTGCGTCAGCCCGGGGATGTCCCACGCGTTGCGCCAGGCGAGCTTGCCCGGGTTCGCTTGGCCAGGCGGGTTGCTCGTGAAGCTGTCGGCGTTGTAGTGCGGATCGGGGTAGCCCAGGCCCCAGATTCCGATGAAGAGCTGGTGGTTGCGCGCGCGGTATTTCGCGAGCACCTGCGCGCCCGTTGCCGGCAGCACCTCGAGCCGCACGCCGCCTTGCGCGAAGCTCGCCTGCATCGCCTGGGCGCAGTCGAGCGAGGGGAAGGAGTTCGCGGTGTCGATCGTGAGCGAGATCCCGTTCGCGTGCCCGGCTTCCGCGAGCAGCCGCTTCGCGCGCTCGGGGTCGAAGCGGTAGGGGCGGCTGTCGAGCTCGCCGAGGATGGCGCGGGGGATGAAGGTCTGGTGCGGGAAAACCTGGCCGGGAAGCAGGTTGTTGGCGATCGCGTCGTAGTCGATCAAGGACTTGAGCGCCTCGATCACCTTCGGGTTCGAGAGCGTGGGGTCGCTCATGTTGGCGCAGACATACTGGATCGTGCCGCGCGGGAACTCGCCGATGGTGATGCCCGACCGGCCCCGCAGCGCTGCGATATCGGTGGGGGTGAGGTTGCGCGCGACATCGACGTCGCCCCGCTCGAGCAGCAGCCGCTGCGTCGCCGCTTCCGGAACGTGGCGGACGATCACGCGCTGCATCACCGCGCGGCCGCGCCACCAAGCGTCGTTCCGTTCGAGCATGTAGCTCTCGTTCGGCTGGTAGCGCGTCAGCCGGAACGCGCCGGAGGCGGCGCTGTTGCGATTCAGCCAGGCATTGCCCAGATCCTCGCCGGCATTCTGCTGCACGAGCTTCTGGTCGACGACCGAGGCGATGGTCGCGGTGAAGAGGTTCTGGATCAGCGTCGGCGCATAGGCCTTGTCGAAGGTGACCTGCACCTCGAAATCGCCGCTCTTGCGGATCGTCGCTTCGGCGTTCTCCCGTGTCAGGCCGACACTTCGGTACATGAAGGCAGGCGTGCGGTTGATCAGAAGCGGCCGGCGGAGCGAGAAGACGACGTCATCGGCCGTCAGCGTGTTGCCGGAGTGGAAGCGGACGCCCTGGCGAATGCGCAGGGTGAAGGTGCGGCCGTCGTCGGAGACCGTGAAGCCTTCGCAGAGCCCGGGCTGGAGCGAGGCGCTCGGTGCGGTGGGGTCGAGCGCGAAAAGCTGGTCATAGACGTTCTTGAGAAGGTCGCTCCCCGTCACCTCGAAGGACTGGTGCGGGTCGAGCGCGACGAGGTCGTCGATCTGCGCGGCGATCACCAGTGCCGTGCGCGGCGTCTGGGCCGCGGCCCGCGTCAGGGGCAGGGCGGCGGAACCGAGGGCGGCACCGCCCGTCAGGATCAGGGCGCGCTTGCCGAGGCGAGGGGACATCGTGATGCTCCTTGGGGTTTCCGGCATGTTCTGGAGGCATGCCGGTACCGCTGTCAACGAGCACGCCGGGTATTCACCGGCTTCGGCCGCGGCCTCCCGCCGCACGCTTCGGGCGGGCCGCGCCCCGCGCCTTGGCCGGCTGCCTCGGGGCCGGCTTGGGCTTGGACTTGGCGGCGTTGGGCGACGCCTTCCGCACCGGCGCCTTGCCCGCCTGCGGCTTCCCGCCTGCTCCGGCGAGGCTTCGCTTCAGCGCGTCCATGAGGTCGACGACGTTGCCCCTTTCCTCCGGCTCGGGATCATCGGGGTCGATGCCGGTGCCCTCGATCTTCGCCTCGATGATCTCGCGCAGCCGCGCCTCGTAGCGATCCTCGAGGTCGGCCGGTTCGTACTTGCTCGTCTGGCGCTCGATGAGCTCCGTCGCGAGCTTCACCATCGCGGCGTCGGGCTTGCCGGCAGGCACGGCGGAGAAGGCCTCGTCGATGTCGGCGATGTCGTCCGCCTCATGCAGCGTGTGCAGGACGAGCCCGCGCTCATGGGCGACGATCGCAACCGTCCTCTCTCGCCGCGAGAGCACGATGCGCGACAGGGCGATCGTTCCCGACCGCGCGATCGCCTCCCGAAGCACGGCATAGACATCCTCGCCCGTGTCGCCGTCAGGCACGATGAGGTAGGCCGTGTCGAAGTGGAGCGCGTCAATCGACCCGGACGGAACGAACTTGCCGATCGCGAGCGTGCTCGAGCTCTCGATGCGTGCGCTGTCGAAATCCTCCTCCGTCATCAGGATGTAGTGGTCCTTCTTGAACTCGTAGCCACGCACGAGCTCGCCACGCTCGACCTCCTCGCCGGTCTCTGCGTCGAGCGTGACCATCCGGACGCGATTGTTCGTCTCCGGGTTGATCAGGTTGAAGTGGATGTTGTTGCGCTCGTGCCGCGCGGCGAGCAGCGCCACGGGGCAGGATACGAGGGCGAGGCGCAGGTGGCCCCGCCAGATTGGCCTCGGTGCCATCAGCCTCTCCTTCGCCTGTCTTTCGGCAGCTTCGTTCGTGCCGCCTCGAACCCGGCCCAGGGATCCTTCCGCTGCGCAGCGATCCGAGCCGGTACCGTTTCGATCGTGAAGCGCTGTGGGTCGAGCCGTGCGGTGACTTCGCGCCAGGCAAGCGGCGTGGCGACGGTTGCGCCGGGACGGCCGCGCGGCGAGTAGCTCGCGATCGCCGTCGCGCCGCGGCCGTTGCGCAGCCAGTCGATCAGGATCCGGCCCTTGCGCTTCGCCTTGGAGACGGTCGCGACGAAGCGTTCTGGCTCTGCATCGACGAGCGTCGTCGCGAACATCCTTGCGAAATGCTTGGCCCGCTCCCACTCGGCGTCGGGGGCAAGAGGCACCACAAGGTGCAGCCCCTTGCCTCCTGTCGTACGGCAGAATGGCTCAAGCTTCAGCGCGGCAAGGTGCTTGCGCAGGTGCTGCGCGGCGGCAACGACCTCCTTGAAGGCCACGCCTTCGCCCGGGTCAAGGTCGAACACCAGGCGGTCGGGCCTGTCGGGGTCTGCCTCGGTGGCGCCCCAGGCGTGCAGTTCGATCGCGGACAGCTGCGCACAAGCAACGAGGCCGGAGGCATCGTCTATCGCGAGATAGGGGTCGCCCTTCGTCTTTGCCGCGCGGATCTGCCGCGGCTGGCCTGGCATGGCGTGCTTCTGGAAGAAGCTCTCGCCGTCGATGCCTTCCGGAAACCGCGTCATCGCAAGCGGCCGACCGGCAAGCTCCGGCAACGCACGATCGGCGACGGCGAGCCAGTATCTCGCGAGGTCCTGCTTGGTGATGCCGGGCCAGAGGACCCGGTTCGGGTGCGTCATGCGCACGCCTTCGATGCGTGTCTCGCGGCCACGCGGCGCGCGCGCAACGATGAACGACGATGCGGCCGCCTTGGGCTGCTTCGCCGCGGGTGAGGCGGCGCGGGATGTGCGGGCGCCAGTCCTGCTTGTCGCTGTCGCGGGAGGGGTCATCACGACCTCGCTTGTCTCCTTGTCGAGGCGCTCTCCAAGGAACACGGCATGCCTCAGCCTGCCGGCCTCGGTCCATCCACCGTAGCGGATCTCGACGACGAGGCGAGGGTCGACCCACCGGATCTTCTGCTCCGGCTGCGGCCCGTCGACGACGAGGTCCTTGGGGCGTGTCGCGCGCGTCTTGCGAAGCGCCGCGGCGAGGCGCTGCAGCGCTGCGTCATCGAAACCCGTGCCGACGCCGCCCGCGTAGCGCAACCGCCGCTCGGGGTCGTTGTAGGCGAGGTGGAGCGCGCCGAGCCCGACGCGCGAGCCGGCAGGCGGCGTCCACCCGACCACAACGAACTCGTCCCGGCCGACGCATTTCAGCTTCAGCCAGGTCTGCGTCCGCCCGGCTGTGGAAGGCGCATCGGCGCGCTTGCTGATGATGCCCTCGAGGCCGAGCGCGCAGGCCTCGCGCCGGGCCGCCTCCGCATCGGCCTCGAGATGATCGGAGAAGTGCAGCGGCCCGGAGCGAGGCAGCACCGACTTCAGCACCCGCTTCCTTTCATCGAGCCGACAGGACGCGAGGCTGTGTCCATCGACGTGCAGAAGGTCGAACACCTTGTAGGCGAGCCCTTCCGGCCGGCCGTCGGCGATGCGTTGCTGCAGGGTGCCGAACCGGCTGAGGCCGCTTTCATCGAGCGCCACAAGCTCGCCGTCAAATACCAGCTTGCGGCCGAGCGCGGTGACGGAGGCGGCGAGCCTGGGGAGCTTCGCTGTCCAATCGAGGCCCGAGCGCGTCAGCAGTCTCGTGGCGGTACCGGTGGAGACGGCGAGGAGCCGGTATCCGTCGAACTTGATCTCGTGCAGCCACTCCGCCCCCGTCGGCGGAACCTCCACGGCGGTGGCGAGCTGCGGCTTTGGGCGGGAGGGCAAGGCAGCACGGCGCGCGGCGCGCGGAAGCGCGGGCGCAGCGTCCGGCGATGGCGTCTTGGCCTTGCGCTCACCCCCTTCGCGCTCCTTGATGAGCAGCCAGTTCTCTCCCCGCTCTCGCGGGCGCGGCTTGAGCCGCACGAGAACGAAGCCACCCTGCAGTCGCTCGCCGAACAGGCGAAACTTCAGCTCGCCCTGTGCGAGCCCCGCTTCGGCGTCGTCGACGGGCTCCCACAGACCGCCGTCCCACCGTTCGACGACACCGGCGCCATAGTTCCCCTCCGGAATGGTTCCTTCGAACGTCGCATAGGAAAGGGGATGGTCTTCGGTGCGGACGGCGAGGCGCTTGAGGCCTGCCGTCATCGCCGGGCCCTTCGGCACCGCCCAGCTCCACAGAACGTCGCCGTGCTGAAGGCGAAAGTCCCAGTGCAGGCGGCGCGCGTGGTGCTTCTGCACGACGAACAAGGGACGCGATCGTCCGGCCTCGGAACTGCGTCCCGGGGCCGGCTCGGGCGTCTCGCTGAACCTGCGCTTCGCCGCGTAGGTGGCGATGCTCGTGTCCTGCGCGGTGCCGCTTGGGCGCCGCTCGGCGGCGCGCATCATCTGTCTCCGAGTGGTCGCCGCCGCGTGTGTGGGGCCGCGGAGGGCGCCCCACACCGGGCGCGGTCAGCGAACCGGGTTGTTGTCCGGCGGGTTCAGCCGCGTCTCGGGGTTCGACCACACAGGCCTGCCGAGGTTCACGTCGCTCGGATCGGTCGTCGCACCGGTCACCGCGCCGGCTGCGCCGCCGACGACGCCGCCCACCACTACGCCCGCCGGGCCCGCAAGCGCGCCAACGCCCGCGCCGGCCGCCGCACCCGTCGCCGCGCC
>NZ_VFAC01000070.1 GCF_007644105.1 Elioraea rosea
TTCTCGCGCGCCACCCGCGCCTCGCCCGGGCGGCACCCCTCGGTGGAGAGGCCGCGCGGCTGGGGGTGGCCGAGCCCGGCGAGGCTCGCGGCGATCCGGCAGCGATGCTGACGCGCCGCGGCCGTGCCTGGCCTCGCCCCGGCATAGCGGGCGACCGCATGGCCCCAGTCCTCGCCCCGCTCGGCGCTGTGGCGGGCAAGCAGCTGGCCGGCGAACAGCGCCGAGCGCCAGGGGTCGAACACCCAAGCCGGATTGCGGCGCGCATGCACGCCAATGTTGATCTGGAAGCAGCCGCCGGAGGCGCCGGCGGGGGACTGCCGGGCGATGCGCACCGCCTCGTCCCGCGTCTCTGCGTAGACCGAGCGCGCAGGCGTGCCGATCGCGAAGGGGTGGGCGGCGCTTTCCGTCATCGTCACCGCGGCGAGAAGCCCCGTCGGCAGGCCGAGCCGCGCTTCCGCCTCGCCGGCAGCGGCGAGGCAGGCACGCGCGTGGCCTGGCTCGGTGCTCGAGACCGTGCCCGCGGCATCGCCGTTCGCGACCGCTGCGTAGGACAATCCCGCAGCGAGCGCAGCTGCTGCAAGCATTGTCGGGGCGCGTTTGCGGTTCCTGCTCATAGTTCTGCCCTAGCCTTTTGCACAAACCATGTATAGGCAGAAACGCCGGCTCACCTCCGGGGTTGCCGTGTTCGTGTACTTCCGCAGTACTCCGAGCATGACTTGTGGCTAAAATATGGCGGGAACGTGTTGACTGGCCTCCGATTCCGGCCGTCTCGACCTGTTGTTGCGCCGCGTCCCTGAAATTTGTTGCGGTGGCGGGAGGTTGCGGCCCGGCACGCGGCGGCGCAGCATGCCCGGGACATACCGATGGGCGCAGGATCACGCGGGGGAAACGGGCATGGCCGACACCGGCACGGCGGCAACCGATGGGTCGACGCTGGCGGCCGACCTGGCGCTGCGCTTCGGCGAGGAGGTCGCGGTGCCAGAGGGGCTCCACCCCCAGGCGCTTGCGACGCTCGGCCGCATCGCCGGGCGGTCCTCGAACCGTCGCTACCAGCCCCGCGCGGTCGACCCCGCCCTGGTGCGGCTTCTCTGCGCGGTGGCGCTGTCGGCCCCTTCGAAGTCGGACCTCCAGCAGGCTGACATCGTCGTCGTGACCGACCCGGCCAAGCGCGCGGCCATCGAGGGGTGGCTGCCCGAGAACCCCTGGGTCAAGGGCGCGCCGGTTCTGATTGTGATCTGCGCCAACAATGCGCGGCAGCGGGCGATCCACGCGCTCCGCGGCCACGCCTATGCGAACGATCATCTCGACCCGTTCTTCAACGCGACCCTCGACGCCGGAATCGTCCTGTCGGCGCTGATCCTCGCCGCCGAGGCCGCCGGCCTCGCCACCTGCCCGATCAGCGCGATCCGCGACGAGGCCCAGAAGGTGTCCGACCTGCTCGGCCTGCCGCCCTACGTCTTCCCCGTCGCCGCGCTCGCGATGGGCTGGCCCGACGGAAAGGCGCCGATGAGCCCGCGCCTGCCTCTGTCGCTGACGGTGCACGAGAACACCCATTCCGGGGCGGAGGTGGCCGAGGGGATCGCGGCGTATGACACGCGCCGCGAGGCCATCCGCCCCTTCCCCAAGCAGCGCGACGTCGCCCGCTTCGGCGAGGTGCAGCCTTATGGCTGGTCCGAGGACAAGGCGCGCCAGTACGCGAGCCCGCAGCGGCCGGGGTTCGGGGCGTTCGTACGCGCGCGGGGCTTCAGGCTGGAGTAGAACGGGTTTGCGTCACATCAATCAGTGCTTGCAAGACAACGGCTAATCTTCCCGCGCGATTGGGTCGCGTTCGCCCAGGGCACGGTGCGCTGACGCGACGGGCCAAACAAGAAATGAACCGGCCATCTTGACCCAATCCCGCACCGAGGAGGGGAAGATGCGCAACGGATTGAACGGCATGGGCCACGGGCTCTGGTCGGCCGTATTGCTTGGGACAACCTTTCTGAGTCCGATCGCTGCGTCCGCGCAGGGCACCTACACGATCGACACGACCAGCCGCACCATCAACGGCGCCCCAAGCGGGGCAGTGAACGGTGTCCCGTGGACCTCGCGTGTCACGGGCGGAGTCGTTGAGTTCCTGTTCGAGGGCACGTTGAACCTTCAGGGGGCGCAGGTGACGCTCACCGGTGAGAGCCCGGCGCGCTTCATCGTAGGCAACGATGCGCTGCTTGCCGGCGCTGTCTTCACGGCATCCGCCGGCACTTTGGGCGGGGGCGCTGGCGGCCGTGGCGGAGTAGGTGGAGCCGGAGGTGCGGGCGGCGCAGGCGGGACAGGCGGGACAGGCGGAGCCGGAGGACGCGGCGGCGTTGGTGGCGGCGGAAGCGGCAACAACGGCAGCAGCGGGAGCATTGGCGGGGGCGGGTCTGCAGGGCTGAGCGGCTCCCCTGCTGGGCCGGCTGGCGCAGGCAGCGCTGGGTTCGGTGCGCCCACGTCAGGTGGTGCGGCGGGGTCTGCTGGGTTCCGAAGCAACGGCTCGCTGACGACTGGCGGCGGCGGTTCTGGCGGTTCTGGCGGCGATGGCGGAAGCTGTTCCGCGCCGTTCTGCTACGGGATTGATGGCGACAATGGCGGCAGCGGCGGTCTTGCCACTCAAGGCAGTGCTGGCGGGACAGGTGCGGCGGGCGGTGGTGGCGGCGGCGGCGCCAACCTACGGGATGGTGGCTTCGGAACGTTGACCGGCGGCGGCGGTGGCGGTGGCGGAGCGGGTGGGCAGGGTGGTGGTGGCGGCTCTGGCGGTGGTGCTGGCGGTGGCGGCGGCGGCGGCGGCGGAGAGCAGGGCGGCTTCGGGACCCTCGTCGGCTATGGTGGCGCCGGAGGCGGCGGCGGTGGCGGAGCCGGCGGCGGTGGTGCGGGTGGCGAGGGCGCTACGGGCGGAGCCGGCGGAAACGGCGGCGGCGCCTTCGAGATCTTCGCGTTCGGCCGCATAGATGCTGCGGGCGTACGCATTGATGTCCGAGGGAGTGCCGGCCGGCTTTCCACCCTCGGCCGTGACGGAGCCTCTGGTGGAAAGGGCTTCGATGGGTACGACGGTACGGACAAGAAGACGTCTGACGAGTTCAATCGCCCTGGCACGGCTGGCGGCGACGGCGGTGCGGGCGGAGCAGGTGGCGTTGGATTTGCTACGGGTCCGGCGCAAACAAACGAAGGCAAGGGCGCCGCTGGCGGCAGCAATGGCGCTGGTAGTGACGGCGGTACGAATGCCGGGCAGGACGGCGGCGTGGGCGGTGGCGGCTCTCGCGGTGCGACCGGCAACTTCGGTGGCGACGGTGGCGCCGGCGGCATAGGCGGAGGTGGTGCAGGCGGATCGGTGAAGCTCGTCGGCACGGACGTCGCGACATCTTCCGGTACGTTCGTGGATGCTGCTGGCGGGACCGGCGCTCAGAGGGGCGCGGATGGCCGGCTTCTCTTCGGCAGGAACACCTTGGCCTCCTTCGCCGGGATTCCAATGATCGAAGACGGGATCGAGCTCGGCTCAGGCCCGACGGAAACCAACCCCTTCCTCGCGAACGCAGCAGCGACGCCGTTCATTCCCGGCCTTGACGGCGGCGCGGAGATCTATGGGCTCACGGATCTCAAGGCCAGCGTCGATTTTCTGGACATCTACAATAATCGCGGCCCGACCGCGGCCGGCATCAACTACGAGATGGCCCTGGTCAAGCTCGATGTCGGCATCGACCTGCCCGACTTCGTCGGCTTCGACGCTCTCTACGTCATGAGCCTGCGCGATCCTGGCGCGAACATCTTCCTACCGAAGGTCGGCGTCGGTGATGGGAAGGCGGGCGACCCGCTGCTCGAGCGAGGGACCGCGCGCAACCCGCTGTTCGGCGGCCGGGGACCCATCGGCATCTTCGAGCTCGGCTCCGAACAGGTCTGGATGACGCTGATCCCGGAGCTGTCGACCGGCTTCTACATCAGTGCGATAGACGATCGGTTCTCGGCCTACGCGACCACATTGGGATACGGGGAGGCGCTTTACCTCGACCTGCCTGAGCCGGCGGGCCTCGCGCTTCTCGGCCTGCCGCTCGCCACGCTTCTGCTGATGCGGCGCCGACAGGCGGGCCCATCGGCATAGCGCCACGTCGGTGGGGAGCGGTCGTGTCAACGTCCGCTCCCCAGTCCTCTGGCACCGCGCTTTGCCGATCGCCGACATGCTCCCCAATTGACGTTCCCCGCGAAAGGCTGGCATCGGAACGTCGCGTTCCCACCTTCGGGAGGTACGCTGCGAGAGAGGACCCGCCGGAGATGGATGCGATGACGGCGCCGAGGGCGCTGGCCGAGGCAGAGGGCACGACACCCGAGAGGGCCCGCGAAGGCCGCCGCAAGGCCGCCCCGCGCAAGCCGCGCGTGGCCATCGTGCTGTTCAACCTCGGCGGGCCGGACAAGCCCGAGAGCGTCAAGCCCTTCCTCTACAATCTCTTCGCCGACCCGGCGATCATCCGCGTGCCCGCGCCCTTCCGCCAGCTTCTCGCCTGGATCATCACCTGGCGGCGCACGCCGATCGCTGCAGAGAACTACGCCGTGCTCGGCGGCAAGAGCCCGCTCCTCGAGCTCACGGAGGAGCAGGCCGGCGCGCTCGCGCGCGAGCTCTCTGGCGAGCTCGACGTCCGCGCCTTCGTCTGCATGCGCTACTGGCACCCGATGTCGGACGAGACTGCCCGCGCCGTGCGCGCCTGGGGCCCGGACGAGGTCGTGCTCGTGCCGCTCTATCCCCAGTTCTCGACGACGACGACCGGCTCCTCCCTGGACGCCTGGCGCGACGCCGCCGCCCGCGCGGGCCTCGTCGCGCCGACGCGGACGCTCTGCTGCTACCACTCTGACCCGGGCTTCATCTCCGCCACCGCCGCGATGGTGCGCGAGAGCTACGAGAAGGCCCGCGCCGAGCTCGCGCCCGAGGCTCCGCTGCGCGTTCTGTTCTCCGCCCACGGCCTGCCCGAGAGCATCGTCACGCGGGGCGATCCGTACCAGTGGCAGGTGGAGAGGACGGTCGAGGGCGTCGTCGAGGCGCTGGCGATCGACGGACTCGACCATGTCGTCTGCTACCAGTCGCGCGTGACGCCGCAGAAATGGATCGGCCCCTCCACCGAGGAGGAGCTGAAGCGCGCCGGGGCCGACAAGACGGCCGTGCTCGTCGTGCCCATCGCCTTCGTGTCCGAGCATTCCGAGACGCTCGTCGAGCTCGATGTGGAGTATCGCGAGGAGGCGGAGGAGTTCGGCGTGCCGGGCTATTTCCGCACGCCCGCGCAGAACAGCGACAAGGGGTTCATCGCCGCGCTGGCCGACCTCGTGCGCCACGCGCGCGCGGAGGAGCGCAGCCTCTGCTCCTTCCGCGGCCCGCGCACCTGCCCGCGCGCCTCGAAGGACTGCCCGCATGCGAGCCGCGGCTTCGCCACCGCGGGCCGCGTCGCCGCAGCGGCGGACGAGGACTGAGGCGGCTGTGGTCGCGGCCGTCCTGTTCGATTGCGACGGCGTGCTCGCCGACAGCGAGGCGATCGCCAACACGCTCGTGGCGGATGACCTGACGGCGCGCGGCTGGGCGATGTCGCCGCACGAGGCGGAGCGGCGGTTCCTCGGCCTCTCCCTGCCGCAGATGATGCCGCTGATCGAGGCAGCGCTTGGCACGATGCCGCCGGGCTGGGCGGAGGCGCTGAGCGAGCGCATCGCCGAGGAGATGGGACGGCGCGTCATCGCCATAGAGGGCGCGCTCGAGGCGGTTGCCTCGGTCCGGGCGATGGGGCTCGGCCATGCCGTCGGCTCCAACTCGTCGCGCGCGGAGCTCGAGGCCAAGCTCGCGCGGCTCGGCCTCGCCGAGGCGTTCGGCGGGCGCGTGGTCAGCTACCAGGACGTCTCAGCCGGCAAGCCCGCGCCGGACATCTGGCTCCGCTGCGCCACGCTCGTCGGCGCGGGGCCGGAGGCCTGCGTGGTGGTGGAGGACAGCATCGCCGGCGTGCGCGCAGGGCGGGCCGCGGGGATGCGCGTTCTCGGCTACGCGCCGCCAGGCTCCTCCCCTGGCGGCACGGCCGAGGCGCTCGCGCGCGAGGGCGCGAGGCCGTTCGCCCGCATGGCGGCGCTGCCGGCCCTGATCGAGGAGCTTCGCGGGGAATGACGATCGACGTGCTGGCCTATGCCTACCCCTGGGTGAAGTCGCTGCACGTGATCTCGGTGATCGCGTGGATGGCGGCACTCCTCTATCTGCCCCGCCTATTCGTCTATCACTGCGAGGTGAAGCCGGGCTCGGCGGAGAGCGAGCGCTTCAAGGTGATGGAGTACCGGCTCTCCCGCTACATCGCCTCGCCGGCCTCCATCGCCAGCTGGCTGTTCGGCATCCTGCTCGTGCTCACGCCGGGCGTGGTCGACTGGGCCTCGGGCTGGTGGCACCTGAAGATGGCCGGCATCCTCGCGCTGACGGGCGTGCACCACGTGATGCTCGCCCGCCGGCGCGACTTCCTGAACGACCGCAACCGCAAGCCGCAGCGCTATTTCCGCATCCTCAACGAGGTGCCGACGGTCGCGATGGTCGTGATCGTCGTGATGGTGATCGCCCGGCCCTTCTAGCGGGTTGATGCCGGTCAAGACATGACGCGCTTTCCTTGAACAGCACCCCGCGCGCGGTATAGTTTCGTTGTCGATACGGAACTGGGGGATGCACGATGCAGCAGGCAGTGTTGGCTGGCGGGCCGGACCTGGCCTCCTCCGGCGCCATGATGCGCCTCATCACCGCGGCCTGGGCAGCGCGCATCGTGCATACGGCGGCCGAGCTCCGCATCGCGGACCATCTGGTCGAGGGCCCGCGCGACGCGGGCGCCCTCGCCGCTGCAACCGCAGCGCACGCGCCCTCGCTCGCACGCCTGCTCCGCGCGCTCGCCGCGCTCGGCGTGCTGCGGGAGGATGACGATCGCCGCTACGCGCTCACCCCGCTTGGGGCGACCTTGCAGAGCGACGCGCCGGGATCCATGCGGCCGTGGGTGCTCCTTTGCTTCAGCGACGACCAGGGCAAGGCCTGGGAGGCGCTGACCCACGCGGTGCGGACTGGCGAGCAGGCCTATCGGCACATCTTCGGCATGGACAAGTGGACCCACCTCGCGCAGCGCCCTGAAGCGGCCCGACTGTTCGACGCGGCGATGCAGAGCCTCACCGAAGGGGCCAACGGCGCGCTGATCGAGCACTATCCGTTCGACAGGTTTCGCTGGATCGTGGATGTGGGCGGCGGGAACGGCTCGCTGCTCATGCCCGTGCTTGCGCGCCATCCGGACATGCGCGCCACCGTGTTTGACCTGCCGCACGTCGCCGACGCCGCCCGCGCCCACATCGCGGAGGCCGGGCTGTCCGATCGCTATGACGCGGTCGGCGGCGATGCATTCGCCTCGGTGCCTGCGGGCGCCGATGCGTACGTCTTGAAAGGCGTGATCCACGACTGGGAAGACGCCGAAGCTCTGGCCATACTGCGCACGGTCCGTGTCGCGATGGGCGAGGGCGCGCGGCTTCTAGTGATCGAGCGCATCCTGCCCGAGCGTATCGATCCCTCCGACATCCTCACGCCGGGGCGGTTCATTCACGACATCAACATGATGCTCAACCCGGGCGGACGGGAGCGGACGGAGGCCGAGTTTCGGGTGCTTCTCGACAGCGCGGGGTTCAGGCTTGCGCGGACGGTACCGATCCCCTGCCCTCTGTCGGTGATCGAGGCCGATCCCGTGTGAGTGCCGCGTCCGGCGCCCGCGGGTCGCAGCCTCGACGAGGCAATCGTGATCGCCGGGTGGCTCCGATTCCGCTCGCTGCGCCGTGACGGACGTTGACGCAGCCCCTCGCTTTGCCTAAGTAACGCTCATTCCCGGCGCGGCCGAACGGCAGGCCGCCACGATCCCCGAGGGAAGGTTTCACGCAACGCGGCGTCTCGCTTCCGGCCCAGGATCGGCCGGGGCACCAGGGCAAAGGCCCTCTGCAGCGAGCGCGGGTGTCACCTTTCCCGGGAAGCGACCAGGTCCGAGGCGCGCCGGAGCGACCACCTCTCCCGCGCACCGCGCGTGGCGGTTCCATCCGCCGGCCACCGTGCTGCACCCCCAAAGCCACCGCGCGCCACGGCGCGCCATTTCCAGGCCCACTGCACCCATGCACCTCGCCGAACTCAAGGCAAAGAGCCCCGCGGACCTCCTGGCGCTGGCCGAGAGCCTCTCCGTCGAGAACGCCTCGACGCTGCGCAAGCAGGACATGATGTTCGCCATCCTGAAGTCGCTGGCCGACAACGACCAGGCGATCCACGGCGACGGCGTGCTCGAGATCCTGCCCGACGGGTTCGGGTTCCTGCGCTCCTTCCAGGCCAACTACCTGCCCGGGCCGGATGACATCTATGTCAGCCCCTCGCAGGTGCGCCGCTTCGGCCTCCGCACCGGCGACACGGTGGAAGGCCAGATCCGCAGTCCGAAGGACGGCGAGCGCTACTTCGCGCTCGTGAAGGTGAACCAGATCAACTTCGACAACCCCGACGCGGTGCGCCACCGCATCAACTTCGACAACCTCACGCCGCTCTACCCCGAGGCGCGGCTCAAGATGGAGGTCGAGAACAAGGAGGGCGTGCAGAAGGGCGTCCAGAAGGACTACACGCCCCGCATCCTCGACCTGATCTGCCCGATCGGCAAAGGCCAGCGCGGCCTGATCGTCGCCCCGCCGCGCACCGGCAAGACGGTGATGCTGCAGAACATCGCCTCCTCGATCGCAGCGAACCACCCCGAGGTCTACCTCATCGTTCTACTCATCGACGAGCGCCCCGAGGAAGTGACCGACATGGCGCGCACGGTGCGCGGCGAGGTGGTGTCCTCCACCTTCGACGAGCCTGCGACGCGCCACGTGGCGGTGGCAGAGATGGTGATCGAGAAGGCCAAGCGCCTGGTCGAGCACAAGAAGGACGTGGTGATCCTGCTCGACTCGATCACGCGCCTCGCCCGCGCCTACAACACCGTCGTGCCCTCCTCGGGCAAGGTGCTGACGGGTGGCGTGGATGCGAACGCGCTGCAGCGCCCGAAGCGCTTCTTCGGTGCCGCGCGCAACATTGAGGAGGGGGGCTCTCTCACCATCATCGCGACCGCGCTGATCGACACCGGCAGCCGCATGGACGAGGTGATCTTCGAGGAGTTCAAGGGCACCGGCAACAGCGAGATCATTCTCGACCGGAAGCTGTCCGACAAGCGCACCTTCCCCTCACTCGACATCACCAAATCCGGCACCCGCAAGGAGGAGCTGCTGGTCGAGCGCGGCACGCTGTCGAAGATGTGGGTTCTCCGCCGCATCCTGATGCCGATGGGCCCGCAGGACGCGATGGACTTCCTGCTCGACAAGCTGAAGTACTCGAAGACCAACCAGGACTTCTTTGATGCGATGAACACATAAGGCGTGTTCACCGCATCGGCGTTGAGTTTGTCCGCTCCGCGGACCGGGGCGATGAACACCTGAGGGGTGTTCAGCCATCGGGGTTGAGGTCGTCCGCTCCGCGGACGGGGGTGGATAAGGCGTACCGAACAACGGTGTTGCCGCTGTTCGCTTCGCGCATGCGGGCGATGACCAGCCTCGAGTTTATTCCTGGGCTTAGTTCCCGCCTTGGGAAGGCGGAGCGTGCGACACCCGCGCACCGACAACCGCCTCGTCATTGGAGCCACGGCTCGGAACCGAGTCGGAAATCTTTACGGTTCTGCGGGCGATACGGTTGAGCGCTGGCGAAAAAACATCCGGCTCAAAGCCTTAAGACAGGCGGCATATTTCTTGCTTCGAAGATTCCACCGGGCCGAACCGTGTCTTGGGGGAGTTCGTCATGCGCACACGTTCCTTGCTGACCGTCATGCTGACCGTGGGTTGCGTCGCCGCGCCTATGGCTGCGTCGCCAGCCACGGCTGCGATGGCGAGTTGGGCGAATTGGGTGGCCGCCGGCGCCGAGGAGGTTGGTGGCTTCCTCCAGGTCGGCGCGACGTCCGTCAACGTCATCTACAAGGGTCCGTACAGCTTTGCCCAGGTTACAGGAGGCGGGACGAACTATTGGCTTCCCTCCGCGCCGTACATCAGCGCGACGGTCGAGAACGCGCCGCCGGATTCCGACATCATCGCGCTGAGCACGGGTGGCGCGAAGAAGATCACGTTCTCGCAGGCCGTGATCGATCCGTTGCTGGCGCTCGTCTCCTGGAACAACAACACGGTCGACTTCGGTACGCCGATCGAGATCATCAGCTTCGGGCAGGGCTTCTGGGGCAATGGCACGCCGATCCTCAACGCAACTGGCACCGGCTTCTTCGGTTCCGGCGAAGTGCATGCGGTGATCCGCCTGCCAGGAACCTTCACCGAGATCAACTTCACCGATACCAGCGAGAATTGGCACGGGTTCACCGTCGGCGTGCTCGATGTGGCCGAACCACCAATCGGCGTTCCGGAGCCGGTCTCGCTGGGCCTCCTAGGTGTTGGTCTGCTCGGCCTGTTCGCAGCGCGACGCATCGCGATGGCCTGACCTACAACGGGCGTATCGGCGTTGGCCGGCACGCCCGTTATCGCGGCCCCTACTCCACCCCCTCGCTGATCGCGAGAAGCCGCGCGCGTTCGGCTGGCATCAACCCCACCGCGCCCGGGCACGACTTGTCGTCGAGCATCGCGTGCGCGATCGCCGCACGGGTCTCGCGCGGCAGGTCGCGCGCGGTCGTCCTATCGTCGGACCAGATCTGCCCGAGGATGCCGCGCGCGACATAGGGCGCGCGCTCCGGCGCGCAGGCGAGCGCCGTCAGCGTCCCGCCCACCGCGCGCGGGTCGGGCGCGGCGAGTGCGGCGAGCGCGGCGTGGCGCATGTCGAGGCCTGGGTC
>NZ_VFAC01000071.1 GCF_007644105.1 Elioraea rosea
CGAGGCCGAGCCTGCGCCGGTGCTGTGCGGCGGCCCGCGCCGCCGCCCCGCCGAGCCGGCCGAGACGGAGCCGGATGTCGGCAGGCGGCTCGCGCGCCTCTGCGCGAAGCGGGTCACGCTCCTCGAGGAGCGCGGCGAGGTCTGCCGCAAGCGCTGCGTCCCCGCCCGCCCGCGCCATCATCGAGGCGAGGCGGGGATGCGCGGACAGTCGCGCCATCGCCCTCCCGTGCTGGGTGATCGCCCCCGCGCCGTCGAGCGCGCCGAGCTCGGCAAGCAGCGCGCGGGCTGCGGCAAGAGCGCCGGCGGGAGGCGGGTCGAGGAAGGGAAGCGTCGCGGGGTCGGCACCCCAGGCGGCGAGGTCGAGCGCCAGCGGCGCGAGATCGGCCTCCAGGATCTCCGGCGTCTCCTGCGCCGCGAGGCCGCGATGCGCGGCTTCCGTCCAGAGCCGGAGCGCGATGCCGGGGCGAAGGCGCCCGGCGCGGCCGGCACGCTGCTCGGCCGCCGCTCGGCTGATCCGGCGCGTGCCAAGCGACGTCAGCCCCGTTCCGGCATCGAAGCGGGGGCTGCGGCGATACCCGCCATCGACCACCGCATCCACGCCCTCGACGGTGAGAGAGGTTTCGGCGATGGAGGTCGAGAGGATGATCTTCCGCCGCCCCGCCGCGTCGGGCCGCAGCGCCAGGTCCTGCGCCGCGGGGTCGGTCTCGCCGTGCAGAACGCGCACGACGGCGGCCACGCCTTCGAGCGCCGCCTCGGCACGGCGGATCTCGGCCATGCCGGGAAGGAACACGAGCACGTCGCGCTCGGACTGCGCGAGCGCCCGCCGCGCGGCCCTCGCGGCCGCCTCGGCAAGCTCGCGCGGATGGGCGAGATCGACCAGGGCATGCTCGATCCGCACCGGGAACATCCGCCCCGCGCTCTCGATGACGGGTGCGTCGCCGAGCAGGCGCGAGAAGGCCGCGCCGTCGAGCGTCGCGCTCATCGCGACGAGGCGGAGCTCGGGCCGCAGGCCTGCCTGAAGGTCCCGGCAGAGGGCGAGCGCGACATCACCGTCGAGGCTCCTCTCGTGCACCTCGTCGAACAGCACGGCCGCCACGCCCTCGAGCCCGGGGTCGGATTGGAGGCGGCGGACGAGCAGCCCCTCCGTCACCACCTCGATGCGGGTGGCGCGCGAGACCGCACTCTCGAGGCGCGTGCGGAAGCCGACCGTGCCGCCCACCTCCTCGCCGAGCAGGGCAGCCATTCTTCGCGCAGCGGCACGGGTGGCGAGGCGGCGCGGCTCAAGCATCACGATGCGCCCTTCCGCACGCCATGGCGCGCCGAGAAGCGCGAGCGGAACCACAGTGGTCTTGCCCGCGCCTGGCGGGGCGACGAGCACGGCGTTCTGCCCGGCCTCGAGCGTGGCGAGCAGGGCAGGCAGGGCATCGGCGACCGGCAGCGCGGCTGCCTCATCGGGCAACGGCCCAGGGGGAAGCAGGGTCACGCCCGCGCCCCCTTGCGCCGAGCGCCGCCGGAGCCGACAAGCATCGCCGACGATCCGACCGGGACAATCGAGCGCCATCCATGCACGGAGCCCTGCCGGCCCACGCCGGAGCCAAGCCGACCGCAACGAACCTGCCGCGCCGCCTGACGCGCGCCCTCTGCCTCGACGATTTCGAGGCGATGGCCAGGGCGCACCTGCCGCGGCCGATCTTCGGCTATGTCGCGGGTGCCGCCGAGCGCAACGCCTCGCTCGACGACAACGAGCGTGCCTTCAAGGAATGGGGCTTCGTTCCCCGCATCCTGCGCGACGTGTCGAAGCGCGACCCCTCGGTCGAGCTGTTCGGCCGGCGCTGGAGCGCGCCCTTCGGCATCGCGCCGATGGGCATGGCCGCGCTCGTCGCCTATCGCGGCGACGTCGTGCTGGCCGAAGCCGCACGGAAGGCGGACATCCCCTACATCCTCTCGGGCTCCTCGCTGATCCGCCTCGAGGAGGTGATCGCGGCCAACCCGGAGGCCTGGTTCCAGGCCTATCTCCCCGGTGCCGCAGAGCGCGTCGAGAAGCTCGTCGACCGCGTGGCCGCCGCCGGTTTCGGCACGTTCATGGTGACGGTCGATACCGCCGTGCTGCCCTCGCGCGAGAACAACGTGCGCAACGGGTTCTCCACGCCTCTCCGTCCCTCGCTCCGACTTGCCTGGGACGGGGCGATCAAGCCGCGCTGGCTGCTCGGCACGTGGTTCCGCACGCTCGCGCGCCACGGCATGCCGCATTTCGAGAACAGCTTCGCAGAGCGTGGCGTGCCCATCCTCGCCCGGAACGTGCTGCGTGACTTCACCGCGCGCGATCATCTCAACTGGGAGCATCTCGCACTGATCCGCCGCCGCTGGAAGGGGCGGCTTCTGGTGAAGGGCATCCTGCACCCTGACGACGCCCGCCTCGCGCGCGAGCATGGCGCCGATGGCGTGATCGTCTCGAACCATGGCGGGCGGCAGCTCGACGGCTCGGTGTCGCCTCTTCGCGTTCTCGAGGCCGTGGTGGCGGCGTCGGGCGACATGCCGGTGCTGTTCGACGGAGGCATCCGGCGGGGGACGGACGTGCTGAAGGCGATGGCACTCGGTGCGCGCTTCGTGTTCGTCGGCCGCCCGCTCCTCTACGCCGCAGCGGTCGGCGGCGCCGATGGCGCGGGCCACGCGATCAACCTGATGAAGGGCGAGCTCGACCGCGACCTCGCGCTCCTCGGCATCGACGAGCCCGCCTCGCTCGGCCGCGACAGCATCTTCCGCCTCGCCGACGGTGCGCGCCCGGCCTGAGCGGCAGCATTCGCCGCAGTTCTTGACCTGTCGCAAGGCGTTCGCGCGCATCGGGGCGTAGAGACCTGCCATGCGCAGGTGCGTCCGCCTCTTCGGTCGCTGCATGCCGACAGCTCCTCTCCTTCTCGCCCGGAGAGCGCTGTCCGTCTTGTCCTTGTCCAGGCTCCCGGCATGACGACCGACGTCAAGGCGATCGGCCATCCCTCGCCCGCCCCCTGGCTCGCTGCGGCCGCCGCAGGGCTGGCGATCTGGGCAGCGCTCTACAGCCAGCTCGTGCCGTTCTCGCAATGGCTCGTCTCGCTCCTGCCGCTGGCGCGCGAAAGCCGTCTCGGCGAAGCGATCGCGTTCTTCTTCTATGACGTACCGAAGGTCCTGCTGCTGCTGACCCTTGTCGTGTTCGCGATGGGGGTGGTTCGAACCTTCTTCTCGCCTGAGCGCACGCGCGCACTTCTCGCCGGCCGCCGTGAGGGTGTCGGCAATGTCATGGCGGCATGCCTCGGCATCGTCACCCCGTTCTGCTCCTGCTCGGCGGTGCCGCTCTTCATCGGCTTCGTGTCGGCAGGCGTGCCGCTCGGCGTCACCTTCTCCTTCCTGATCGCCGCCCCCATGGTCAACGAGATCGCGCTTGGGCTTCTCTTCGCGCTTCTCGGCTGGAAGGTCGCGCTCACCTATCTCGGCTTCGGGCTCGGCATCGCGATCATGGCAGGCTGGGTGATCGGGCGCCTCAAGCTCGAAGCCTGGCTCGAACCATGGGTGCTCACGATCCATGCCGGCGTGGCCACGCTGCCAGATCGGACCCAGACCTGGCCCGATCGCATTCGCGCCGGGCTCGAGGCGGTTCGCGAGATCGTCGGCCGTGTCTGGTACTGGATCATCGCCGGCATTGCCGCAGGCGCCATGATCCACGGCTACGCACCGGAGGAGCTTCTGGCCTCGATCATGGGCAGGGAGGCCTGGTGGTCCGTTCCGGCGGCCGTCGTGATCGGCATCCCGATGTACTCGAACGCGGCAGGCATCATCCCGGTCGTGGAAGCCCTGCTCGGCAAGGGCGCGGCGCTCGGCACCGTTCTCGCCTTCATGATGAGCGTGATCGCCCTGTCGCTGCCGGAGATGATCATCCTGCGGAAGGTGCTCTCGCTGAAGCTGATCGCGGTGTTCGTCGGCGTCGTCGGCACGGGGATCCTCGCCGTGGGCTTCCTGTTCAACATCCTGTTCGCGTGAGGAGAGGCATGATGAAGGACGTGAAGGTGCTTGGCCCCGGATGCGCGCGTTGCGACAGGGCCGTCACGATGGTCAAGGACGCGGCTGCCAAGGCCGGGGTGGACGTCACCGTCGAGAAGGTGACGGACTATGCAGCGATCGCCGGCTACGGCATCGCATCGACGCCGGGCATCGTGATCGACGGCAAGGTCGTGCATGCGGGCGGGCTGCCGAAGCCGGACGACCTGGCGCGCTGGATCAGCGGCTGAGCGCTGCTCGCCGACGCCGCGCATAATCTCACCGACGTCGCGGGGCTGCTGATCGCCTGGCCACTGCCCTGCTGTTCCGCGGTCACGGCATGCATGACCTCAACGCCAGTGGCGGGTATCTGCACATGGCAGCGGATGCACACGTATCGGTCGGTGTAGTCTTCTCCGCCGTCGTGATCCTTACGACTGGTTTGAACCTCGCCGATCGGCTCGCAGCACGCACGGTCAGCGCCGCCCCCATCCTCAGTCTGGGCGAGGGCGGGCGCGCCGCCTCAGGTGCCCACCGCGCCCGTTCACGCCGGCAGCGCGATGCGCGCGAGCACCGCCTCACCCTTGCCACCGGAGAACAGCCCGCCCGTGCCGAGTGCATAGAGGCCGCGCCCGTCAGGCGTGAGGGCGACCGCCGTGTTCCCCTCCACGCCGGGTGCAGGGATCACGCCCGGTTCCGATGCGCCCGGCAGGAGCCTTGCGATGCCCACCGCATGGGTCGCCGCGAACACCGTGCCGCCCGGCGCGATGTCGAAATCGTCGACGCCCGAGCCCATGCGCGCCAGAAGTGCCGGCGTGCCCTCGGGCCGCTCGCTGGACAGGACCTGGCGCAGAAGCAGTCGCTGCGCGGAGTTGGAGAGAAGAAGCGCATTGCCGGAGCGCTTGATCCCATTCACGCCAGGATAGGGTTGGCCCTGCACCGGGGCGAGCATCGGATCGGCGAGCCAACGTGACGCCTCGCCCGTGCCGAGATCGACGGCCCAGACCAGGCCGAGCGCGCTGTCGGCAACGAGAAGCCTCTGCGGCGCGAGCAGGAGCGCGCCATTCGGAAAGATCGCCTCCGCCAGCGCGATGCGGCGCGCGACGCGGCCATCCGCCTCGACGATCAGCACGGCCGCTTCGCCGCGCATCGCCTCCGGCCCGCGGTTGAACGCAACGCCGTGCACGACGAGCGCATGCCGCCCGCCCACGAGCGCGGTGAGGCTCACGGGATGCTGCGGCACCTCCGCGAAGCGCGCATGTCCCGCCGCGGGCGACCAGGCTTCGAGCGTGCGCGCGAAGTAGTTCGTGAAGATCACGCGTCCGTCCGACGCGACGACGAGGTTCTCGAGAAACGTACCGTTGGGGAATCGGGCGAGGATCTCGGGCGCCGGCTGCGCCAGGGCCGGAACGGTGACGGACAGCGCGACGGTGCCGCCGGCGAGCGCGGTGACGAGGGTGCGACGATGCATGGGGAGAAACTCCAGCTTCGGAGATGGCACCAATATGCCTCTCCATTGGAAAGCCTCGGCCGGCTCGACCGTTTCAGGACAGTGAAGCTTTCGTGACGGCCAGACCTCAGAACCGCCCGAAGATCAGGTTGGGCAGGAACAGCACCGCCTCGGGGATCAGCACGAGGCCGAGCGTCACCGCGCCGACCGCGAGGAACAGCGGCACCGATTCCCGGGTGTACTCGCCGAGCGGCACGCGCAGGATCGAGCACACCGCATACATCGCCGCGCCGACAGGTGGGGTGAAGTTGCCGATCGTGGCGGCGACGATGAAGACGATGCCGAAATGGATCGGATCGGCGCCGAGCTGGCGCATCAGCGGCAGGAAGATCGGCGTCAGCATGATGATCAGCACGGTCGCATCGATGAAGAAGCCGCAGGCAAGGACGAACAGGGCGATCAGCGTCATCGCCGCGGTGGCGTTCTCCGTCACCCCCATCAGCACCTGCGAGACCGTGTCGGGCACCTGGTCGTACACCACGCCGTAGGTGAAGATCGCCGAGACGGCGATCAGGAACATCACCGAGCCGATGTCGGAGAGGCTTCCCTCGAGCGCGGCGAGGAACGGCTTGCGGCCGAGCTCGCCATGCACGACGAGGCCGATGAACACGGCGTAGACGACAGCGAAGGCGCCGATCTCCGATGGGGTGAACACGCCCATGCGGAGCCCGACGAGCAGGAAGATCGGAAAGAGAAGCGCCCAGATGCCGCCGCGGAAGGCACGCACCACCTCGCCCGCGCCCGGCCGCTGGGTACGCTCTGGCGGGTAGCCGCGGCGGCGCGCCGTGACGGCGACGGCGAGGCCAAGCGCGATCCACAGAAGGGCCGCGGGCACGAAACCCGCCGCGAACATCCGCCCGATCGAGACCTGGCCGATCGAGCCGTAGAGGATCATGCCGATGCCGGGCGGAATGATCGGCGTCAGGATCGAGCCGAAGGAGAGGATGCCGGCGGTGAAGCCGCGCGACATGCCACGCTTGATCATCTCGTGGCCGAGCATGCGCGCCTGCATCGCCGCATCGGCGATCGCCGAGCCCGACACCCCACCCATCAGCGCGGAGAGGGTGAGCGAGACCTGCGCCAACCCGCCGCGCAGCCGGCCCGTCAGCACGGACGCAAGCGCGAGGAGCCGCCGCGTGATTCCCGCGTGGTTGAGGAAGTTGCCCGCAATGATGAAGAGCGGCACGGCCAGAAGCGCGAAGTTCTGCGTCTGCGACACCGTGATCTGCACGGGGATGGTGATCGGCAGATCGGGGTTCTGCAGGAAGAACAGCATGCCCGAGATGGCGATCGCGAAGGCGACGGGCATGCCCATCAGCATCAGGACGAGGAAGGCAGTCGCGACGAGGATCATGCCGCGCGCGGGGCGCGGAACGTATCGCGCAGCTTGAGCAGCGTGGTGATCAGGAGCAGCGCCGCGCCGGCCGGCATCGAGGCCGTGACCCAGGAGTAGGACACGCCCGGGATGCCCTGGAAAGTGCGCGCGCGGCTGACCCAGGCGAGCTCCGCTCCGGCGATGATGGCGTAGACGAGGAACGCGGCGATCAGAAGCAGGTTCACCCGCGCGAGCATCGCCGAGGCCGCCGCAGGAAGCCGTGCGGTGACGAGCTCGATCGCCATCAGCCCGTTGTTGCGCCAGGCGATGTCGGCGCACAGGAAGCAGGCCCAGGCAAAGAGGCAGGTGGCGATGTCGGTCGTCCAGTTAAGCGGCATGGCCAGCATGCGCGCCACGCCGCCCGTGAAGATCAGCACCACCATCGCCAGCAGGAAGGCACCGGCGATGACGGCCTCTGCCCGGCAGAGGATGCGGTAGAAGGCCGCCATCGCCGCCTGTCCTGCGTCCGCCCAGCCCTTCTCTAGCGGCCCACCTCGCGCAGCACAGCGTCACGCTCCGCGGCGATGCCGAGCACCTCGTAGGCCTTGGCCCCGGCACGGCGGAACGCCTCCATGTCGACATTGTCGACGATATGCATGCCACGCCCGATCATCTGCTGCCGTACCTGCTGCTCGCGCTCGGCGATGACGCGGGACGTCGCCTGCCCGGCCGCGCGGCATTCCTCGATCAGCGCCGTGCGGTACTCCGCCGGCAGGGACTGGAAGAAGCGCGAACCGACGACCTGGAAGTTGATGAGCAGGATGTGGCCCGTTTCGGACGCGTAGCGGAGCACCTCGTTGAACCGCCCGCCGGGGATGTTGTTCCAGACGAGCTCGACGCCGTCGATCGCCCGCTGCTGCAGCGCCGGATACATCTCGCCGAAGGCCATCGCCACGGGTGCCGCGCCGAGGGCACGCACGCTCTCCTGCCAGATCGGCGCCGGTGGCGTGCGGATTCGCTGGCCGGCGAGGTCCTCCGGCTTGCGCACCGGGCGGTTGGTGTAGAAGTGCCGGTGGCCCTGCACCCAGTCGAAGCAGAGGACCTGCAGCCCATGCTGCGCGGCGAGCTCGTCCTGCCAGCGCTTGATCGTCGGCGCGTCGGCGAGCCTGGCGACCTCCTCGATCGTGTTCGCGAAGTAGGGGCCGTTCAGCACGGCCATGCCCTTGACGTAGGTGCCGAGGCGCGCGGCATCGGTGTTCTGGCCGATATTCGCGCCCTGGCGCATCTGCTCGATGATGTCCTCCTCGACGCCGAGCTGCGCCGAATGGAACACCCTCATGGTGAGCCCGCCATTGGTGCGCTCCTGCACCCGGCGCGCCCAGGCCTGGAAGCCTTCGTGATACGGCTCGGTCGGGCCGAGCACGTGGTTGAAGCGGAGCGTGAACCGCTCCTGCGCGGAAGCCGGCGCGGAGACTGGCGCGGCGGCGACGGCGATGGCCGCGGCGACGGCGCCGAGCCGGATGAGCGATGCGATCATGGGTTGCTTTCCTCCCGCTTTTGTTGTGAACACGGTTCGTTACGTCAACGCACGTCTAGAGCGTCTGGCCTCCGTCCACGACCAGGATCTGCCCGGTCATGAAGGCGCCTTCGTCCGAGGCGAGGTAGAGAACGGAGGCGGCCATCGCCTCGACCGTGCCGAGGCGACCCATCGGCTGGCGCGCGGTGAAGGCGGCCATCGCCGCCTCGCGGTCCCCCGTCGCCTCTGCGCGCTCGACCAGCGAGGGGGAATGGGTGGTGCCCGGCGCGAGCGCATTGCAGCGCACGCCGTGCGCGATGCCTTCGCGCGCGACGGCCTTCGTCAGCCCGATCACCGCAGCCTTGCTCGCGCCATAGGCCGCGCGGCCGGCAACGCCCGTGATCGACGAGGCGACGGAGGCGACGTTGACGATCGCGCCCGCGCGGCGCTCGAGCATCGCGGGAAGGGCGGCGCGGATGGTGAAGAACATCGAGGTGACGTTCTGCTCGAGGCTCGCGCGCCAATCCTCGTCGGTCGTCTCGAGGAGGCCGCCGGCATGCACCCAGCCGGCGCAGTTGACGAGGATGTCGAACGGGCCGGCAGCGGCGATCTCGCGCGCCACGGCCGCACCATCCGTCACGTCGAGGGGAGCCGTCTCGATGCCGAAGGGCACGAGCGCGGCGAGCTTGGCGCCGGTGCGGCTCGCTGCGACAACGCGCGCGCCGTCCTCGGCAAGGGCGATGGCCACCGCACGGCCCATGCCCTGCCCAGCACCGGTGACGAACGCCCGTTTCCCGGCAACCCGCCCACCCATGTCCGACCGCCAAGCCCCCTGCCATGACCACGGCGTGCGCCGCCTTGCCATCCGATCCGTGCGGACCGGAGAATGTCATTTGTGTACACTTGCCACAAGCACCCCCGGCCCCACAACCGGCACAAGGATCGGACCGACGCTGCGATGACCTCCCGCCCGCCACGCCATGACCACGCCGCACGCAGGCTCGGTGCCGAGCCGCGGCTCAACGCACGCACAGAGGAGCTCGTCGCAGCCCGGATCGCCGATGGTTCGCTGCCGCCCGGAACGCCGCTTCTCGAAAGCCGCATCGCCGCGACGCTCGGCACGAGCCGCGGCCCGGCGCGCCAGGCGCTCGAGGCGCTCGCCGCGCGCGGCCTGGTGCGGCGCGCGCAGGGT
>NZ_VFAC01000072.1 GCF_007644105.1 Elioraea rosea
GCCGGCGAGGCGCTCGGGCGCGGTGACGGCGGCGAGGGCGGGCCCGACGACCTGCGGCCAGTCGAGCGCAAGCCGCGCGACCGTCGCCTGGCGGCCGCGCATCATCGGACGCGTCACGGCCGCGACGAGGCTCGCGAGCGCCACCGGCCCGCCGCCCCGCCTGTCGTGCTGCTTGTCGGGTCCCTCGTCCATCACCACCCTGCGCGCATGGACGCAGAGATTAGCATGGACGGGGCGGCACTCGACGGGGGGGCGGTCGACGGGGCGGCGCTCGACGGGGCGGCGGCCGCTCTTCTGGGCTGGTACGACCGCCATCGCCGCGTGCTGCCCTGGCGCGCGCTTCCCGGCGAGCGTGCCGATCCCTACCGCGTGTGGCTCTCGGAGGTGATGCTGCAGCAGACGACGGTCGCCGCCGTCGGGCCGCGCTTCATCAGCTTCCTCGCGCGCTTTCCGAACGTCGAGGCGCTCGCCGCCGCACCGTGGGAGGAGGTGGCGAAGGAGTGGGCCGGCCTTGGCTACTACGCCCGGGCCCGGAACCTGCACGCCGCTGCCAAGGCGGTGGCCGAGCGTGGCGGCTTCCCCCGCGACGAGGCGGGGCTGCGCGCGCTCCCGGGCATCGGCGGCTACACGGCCGCCGCGGTCGCCGCCATCGCGTTCGGGGAGGCCGCGGTGCCGGTCGACGGCAATGTCGAGCGGGTGACGGCCCGGCTCTTCGCCGTGCGCGAGCCCTTGCCTGGCGCAAAGCGCAGGCTGGCCGAGCTCGCCCGCAGCCTCGGCGCGCAGGAACCAGCGCGGGCGCGGCCCGGCGACTTCGCCCAGGCGCTGTTCGATCTTGGTGCGACGGTGTGCACGCCGCGGCGGCCTGCCTGCGCGCTCTGCCCGCTGGTGTCAGCCTGCGCTGCACGGCGCGAAGGCATCGCCGAGACGCTGCCTGCGAAGGCGGAGAAACGTGCGAAGCCGCAACGATACGGCATCGTTTTCTGGCTTGAGGACCGCGCGGGCCATGTGCTTCTCCGCCGCCGCCCGCCCGAGGGGCTGCTGGGCGGGATGCTCGAACTGCCCGGCACGCCCTGGCGCGGGGCGGCGTGGGAGGGCCCCGACGCTCTCGCCCATGCTCCTGGGAACGCCGAGTGGCGGGAGGCAGGGCTCGTGCGCCACGTCTTCACGCATTTCGCGCTCGACCTTGCCGTGCTCGCAGGCCGCGTCGATGCGTTGCCGGGCGAGGGCGTGCCGCGGGAGGCGGTGCTTGGTGCGGGGCTTCCGGCTGTAATGGCGAAGGCGGCGCGGCTTGCGCTCGCCGATCACTCGATCGGCCGCAGCCTGGCGCGGAGCACGTCGAGAGGCAGCAGCCGGCCGCGGTCCTCGTAGTGCCAGAAGGTCCAGCCGTTGCAGGAGGGCGCGTTGGTCAGCGCCGCACCGACGCGGTGGATCGAGCCGCGCTCGGTGCCGGAACGGAGGGAGCCGTCGGCCGCCACGGTGGCGGAGAGGCGGCGCGCCCGGTCCCACACCATCGTTCCGGGAGCGATCAGCCCGGCCTCGACGAGCGCGCCGAAGGCGACGCGCGGGGCCTCGCGCTTCGAAGGCGTCGCCGCAAGGCGCTCGTCGGCGACGGGCGCCACCGCCGCGATGCGCGCCCGCGCGGCGTGGGCGTACTGGTCCTCGCGTTCGATGCCGATGTAGCGCCTGCCGAGGCGTTTCGCGACCGCACCAGTCGTGCCTGTGCCGAAGAAGGGGTCGAGCACAACCTCGCCCGGCTGGGTGCAGGAGAGGATCACGCGGTGGAGAAGCGCCTCGGGCTTCTGCGTCGGGTGAAGCTTGCCGCCATCCTCGCCCCGCAGCCGCTCCTGCCCGGTGCAGAGCGGGAAGGTCCAGTCGCTGCGCATCTGCAGCTCGTCGTTCAGCGACTTCATCGCTTCGTAGTTGAAACGATACTTCGCCTCCTTGCCGCGCGCCGCCCAGATCAGCGTCTCGTGCGCGTTGGTGAAGCGGCGGCCGCGGAAGTTCGGCATCGGGTTCGACTTGCGCCAGACGATGTCGTTGAGAATCCAGAAGCCGAGATCCTGCAGGATCGCACCCACGCGGAAGATGTTGTGGTAGCTGCCGATCACCCAGAGCGTGCCGTCGCGGCGAAGCACGCGGCGCGCTTCGGTGAGCCAGGCGCGGGTGAAGGCGTCATAGGCCGCGAGGTCCGGGAAGCGGTCCCACTCCGCATCCACGCCGTCGACCTCGGAGTTGTCGGGCCGGTGCAGCGCGCCGGAGAGCTGCAGGTTGTAGGGCGGGTCGGCGAAGACGGCGTGCACGGAAGCCGGCGGCATCGCGGCCATCGCCGTGATGCAGTCTCCGACCAGCACCGTATCCAGCGGCAGATCGAGTTCCCGCCCCATGCGCCCCCGCGTGTCCGCGCGGTAGCGCGCGAGGGGCCGATTCTCGCTCCCCAGCGACTCGGGCGTCAACCGGCGCTTGCAAGACTTTCGGTGGAGGCGATCGGGGGAGAAGCGGGTGCGGGGGCGAGATCGACCGGCCCGAACCCCGACCGATGATGGCGGGTTGCCCCGAAGGCGGCCAGCGCCGCGCGGTGCGAGGCGGTGGGGTAGCCCATGTTCGCTTCCCAGCCATAGTGCGGATGACGGCAGGCGAGACGGCGCATCGCCCTGTCGCGCAGCACCTTGGCGATGATCGAGGCCGCGGCGATGGAGAGGCAGGTGCGGTCACCGCCCACGACGCAGCGGGCCGGCACGGGAAGCTGCGGCACGGCGTTGCCGTCGACCAGCACGAGATCTGGGCGGATGGCGAGGCGGGCGAGCGCGCGGGCCATGGCGAGATGCGTCGCGCGGCGGATGTTCAGCCGTCCGATCTCTGCCGCGCTCGCCGCCGCGGCGGCGTAGGCGACGAGGCCGCCCCGGGCCGCATCGACGAGCGCGGCGTAGGCGACATCACGCCGTTCCGGGCTCAGCCGCTTGCTGTCGTCGATCAGCTCGGCAAGCGGTTCGGCGGGGTGAGCGAGGAACACGAAGGCCGCGGCGACCACCGGGCCGGCGAGGGGGCCGCAGCCTGCCTCGTCGATGCCCGCGACGATGCCTTCCCCCGATGCCGTCTCCAGCATGAGGGTTGGCAGGCTCACGTGCCGGCGAGGGCGGCGACGGCCTCGCGCTCGAGATTGGTGCGAAGCATCGGGTCGAGCCCGAGCCGCTGCCCGAGCGCATCGAGGAAGGCGCGCTCGGAGGGCTGGTCGGGCTCGATGGCCAGGCGCGCGGTCAGCCAGAGCTCGGCCGCCTGTTCGGGCGTGGCCGCCAACGCGGCGATGGCTGCGGGGTCGGACGGAGCGTTCATCGCATCGAACAGCGCGGCCTTCGCCTCGGCGTCCAGCCCGGCGCGATCGACCGCGTCGAAGATCGCCTTCTGCTCGGTGCCGTCGAGATGCCCGTCCGCCTTGCCGGCGGCGACCATGGCGCGGACGAGTGCGATGCCGAAGGGTCTTCCATCCGCCGCGAGGCTGGAAGGGAGGAAGCGCGCGTCGGTCGAGGCCATCTCGGCCTGGGTTGGCGGCGGAAGCGAGGCGGGGGCCTGCTTGCCAGCCTGGTAGGTCTGCCAGGCCCGGTAGGCGAGGGCGCCGAGCGCGGCCGCGCCGCCATAGCCGACCGCGCCACCGGCGAGCTTCCGCGCCTTCTTGCCCCCGAGCAGGAGGCCGATGATGCCGGCCGCTGCCGCGCCGCCGGCAAGGCCGCCTGGCATGCCCATACCGGACAGCTTCCGGTCTGCCTGGCCGAGGGTCTGGCGTGCGCGGTCACCCGCGCCGGCGCCGAGGAACTGGTCGAGAAGAGCCTTCGGGTCGATCATGCGCGCAGTGTTTCCCTGCCGCGCGCGGAAGTTCAAGCCTTCTGCCCGTCACAGCAGCGCAAGCTGGCGGGCATCCTCCTTCCCGGCGTGGCGCTGCGGCACGCGGAAGCCGGTGCTGTCCAGCCCGCCTGAGGGATTCGACAGGCCGAGGCGCGTGGTGCAGGCGGCGAAGCGCCGTGCCAGCATGTCGGCGTAGACGCCGCTTCCGGTGAAGCGGCTGCCGAATCGGGCGTCGTTCAGCGCGCCCGCGCGCGTCTGGCGGATCAGGGCGAGAACGCGCGCAGCCCGGCCCGGGTAGTGCGCCTCGAGCCAGGCGGTGAACATCTCGCGCAGCTCGTGCGGCAGCCTGAGCAGGATGTAGCCCGCAGCCGTCGCCCCCGCGCGCGCGCCGGCCTCGAGGATCCGTTCCATCTCGGCATCGTTGAGCCCGGGGATCATCGGTGCGGCGAGCACCGCCGTCGGGATGCCCGCGGCCGAGAGCGCCTCGATCGCCTGGAGCCTGCGCGAGGGCGTCGCCGCACGCGGCTCCATGACGTTGGCGAGGCTGCGGTCGAGCGTGGTGACGGAGAGGCAGACGCGCACGAGCCGCCGTTCCGCCATCGGCGCGAGGATGTCGATGTCGCGCGCGACGAGGGCCGATTTGGTGACGATCGTGCAGGGGTGGTTGAACTCGGCCAGCACCTCGAGCACGGCGCGGGTCAGCTTCAGCTGGCGCTCCACCGGCTGGTAGGGGTCGGTGTTCGAGCCGAGCGCGATCGGCGCGGGGCGGTAGCCCGGGCGCGAGAGCTCGCGGGCCAGGAGCGTCGCCGCCTCGGGCTTGAACAGGAGCTTGGTCTCGAAGTCGAGCCCGGGCGAGAGGCCGAGATGGGCGTGCGAGGGCCGGGCATAGCAGTAGATGCAGCCATGCTCGCAGCCCCTGTAGGGGTTGATCGACCGGTCGAAGCCGATGTCGGGGCTCTCGTTGCGGGCGATGATGCTGCGCGTCGCATCGCGCGTCAGCGTCGTTTCGAGGCGCGGGGGCTCTGCGAGTTCCTCCTCGAGGGTGCCCCAGCCATCGTCGGCGCGCTCGCCCGCGAGGTGGTCGAAGCGGCAGGGTGGGGAGAGGGTCGCGCCACGGCCCTTGCGGGCCGGCGCGGCAGGCGGGCCGGGCAGGGACCAGCCATCGTCCCAGGCCGCGCCGGGCGCGTCGTGATGAGCGTTCGCGACATGCTGATCGTCCATCGTCCCTCTCCCCGAGTGGCTTCGCAGAGGCTCGCGCATCGGCGCGGTGCGGTCAAGAACAAAACAGGAACATGCATGCGAGCCGGGTCGCCCGAGGAGGCCTCACGCCATTGCGTTCGCTCAACCGGCGGGAATCTGCGGCACTCTCGCCGGCGCATGCAGCCCCGCCCGATCGCATTTCCAGACCTCGCCGTGGTGATCCCCGCGCGCAACGCCGCGGCGACACTTCCCGCGACGCTCGCCTCGCTCGGCGACGCGCCGCGGACGGTGGTCGTGGCCGATTGCGGCTCGGCGGACGGCACGGCGGTGGTGGCGGCGGAGCTCGGCGCGCGCGTCGTGCCCGCGCCGGAGGGGCGGGGCATCCAGCTCGCCATGGGGGTCGCTGCCTGCGCCGAGCCATGGGTCCTGCTTCTGCACGCCGACACGGTGCTCTCGCCTGGCTGGCAGAACGCCGTCACCGCCTTCGCCGCGGCGCCGGATGCCGCGCGTGTCGCAGGCTATTTCCGCTTCCGCCTCGATGACGATGCGAAGGAGGCGCGGCGGCTCGAGACCGCGGTTGCTTGGCGCTGCCGCTGGCTCGGGCTGCCCTATGGCGACCAGGGGCTGCTCATCCATCGCGGCCTGCTCGGGCGCGTCGGCGGCGTGCCGGAGGAGCCGATGATGGAGGATGTCGCGCTCGTCCGCCGCCTCGGCCGTCGCCGGCTTCGGCCGATCGCGGCGGAAGCGGTCACCTCAGCGGCGAAGTTCCGCCGCGACGGCTACCTGCGCCGCAGCGTGCGCAACGTCGGGCTGCTCTCGCTCTGGTTCCTCGGCGTGCCGCCGCGGGTGCTCGTGCGCCTCGGCTGAGCGGGGCCAGATCGAAGGAGACTCAGGCGGCCTCTGTCTTCAGGTGTTCCTGGAGCCGCGGCATCAGCTCGACGAGGTTGCAGGGCCGGTGGCGGCTGTCGAGCTGGAAGCGGAGGATGTCGTCCCACCCGTCGCGGCAGGCACCGGGGCTGCCGGGAAGCGCGAAGAGATAGGTTCCCTTAGCCACGCCGCCGATGGCGCGCGACTGCATCGTGGACGTGCCGATCTTTTGGTAGCTCAGCATCCGGAACAGCTCGCCGAAGCCCTCGATGCGCTTCTCGAGAACCCGGTCGAACGCCTCGGGCGTGACGTCGCGCCCGGTGATGCCGGTGCCGCCCGTGGTGAGCACGCAATCGATGGACGGGTCGGCGATCCAGTCGCGGAGCTGGGCGGCGATGGCATCGGCCTCGTCGCGGACGATCGCGCGCGCCACCAGCCTGTGGCCTGACGTCGCAATGCGTTCGGCGAGCACGTCGCCTGACTTGTCGGTCGCGAGCGTGCGGGTGTCGGAGATGGTGAGCACGGCGATGTTCACGGGAAGGAAACGCCGCGTCTCGTCGATGCCTGCCATCGGCCTGTCCCTGTTGCCCTGTCCCTGTTGCCCTGTCGTGGTGTCGCGGCGTGCGCCTCAGCGCTGCCGGGCGGAGGCTTCCGCTCCCGGAAGCGAGCCGCCGTCGGCGTCAACATAGCGCGGCCAGCGGCCTGCCGCGAGCGCATCGAGCGAGGCCGCGCTCCGCCCGAGACGGCTCGCGTAGATCCAGGAATAAGTCAGCACCGCCTGGACATGCCGCCGCGTCTCATGGACCGGGATCGCCTCGAGGAAGAGAAGCGGGTCGTTGCGGTGCACCACGTTCGGCGCCCAGCGGCCGAAATTGCCCGGCCCTGCGTTGTAGGAGGCGATCAGGCTGATCAGGTCGCCCTCCACCACCGGGTGGCGGGCGAGATACTCGACATAGCGCTGGCCGACCTCGAGGTTGAACTCCGGCTCGTGCAGCCTGTGGCGGTCGCGCCCGGCGAGCGAGCGCTGGCCGGTCACGTAGCTCGCCGTCACCGGCATGATCTGCATGATGCCGCGCGCGCCGGCCGGGCTCACCGCGCCTGGCTCGAAATTGCTCTCGAGCCGGGCGAGCGCGAGCAGAAGAGCGGGGTCGATCCGATAGCCGCCGGAGGGGGCCCAGCGGGGCACGGGGAAGCGGGCATAGTCGCGCGGCCGCCCGTCGCCGCTTTCGGCCAATGTCGCGAGCCGCATCGCCGTGTCCGACATGCCGGCCTGGCTCGCGACGACGAGCATGGCGCGGGCAAGCGACGGGTCCGACGCGGCCGCCTCGCCCATCGCGACGAACTCGCTCTCCGCCCGCGCGCGCTGCCCGACCTGGAGCAGCGCGAGGGCACGCAGGCCAGCGGGGTGGGAAACGAGGAGCGCCGCCTCGGCCTCGCCGAGCACGTCGCGCTCCCAGGCGAAGCCGCCGGAGAGGCCGAGATTGCGGCGCGCGAGCAGGCCGTAGAGGCTCCTCTGGTCGCGCGCTGCCTCGGTCAGCCACGGGATGTAGGCACGGTGGTCGCGCGTGCGCAGGGCAGCCCGGGCGGCCCAATAGGCGCCGGCGGCACGGCGCGCGGAGGTCGCGACCGGCGCGCGCGCCGTCGCCTCGAAATGCCGCCGTGCGGCGTCGTGCCGGCCGAGACGCCACGCCGAAAGCCCCGCGATCCAGTGAAGCTCGCCGACCTCCGCGCCGCCGCGGCGGATGCCGGCATTGGCCGCGGCAAGCGCCTCGGCGTCGCGGTTGCGCAGGAACAGGCCGCGGGCGATCTGGGCGCGGAGGAGCCCCGCCTGCGCGGGATCGACGTCCCGTGCCGTGGCGATCGCCTTCTCCGCCGCGTCGAAATCCTCGAGCCCGATGTTAGAGGAAACCGTGCGCGCGAGGCCCGGGTTGCGCGCGCCCGGCGGCAGGACGACAAAACGCTCCTCGTCGTCGATCATGTCTGCCGCGGGAAGCGTCGTGCCTTCGGGCGCGGGAGGGCGCCTGGCGCCACGCGGCAGGCGGGCGAGCAGAAGCCTGTGGATCTGGGCCGCATCGGGCTCGTCCGCGAAGCGGTCAAGCCAGTCGGTGAGCTCGGGCACGGTGGCGCGGGTGTGGGGGCCGAGCAGACGGTCCGCGAGGATGTGCCCGACCAGCAGCGTGTCCGTCAGCCGTTCGGTCTCTGCGGCGGCCTCGGCGATGTTGCCGCGCGCCTGGAGCTGGAAGATGCGGCGATAGAGCGCGGCATCGGAGGGCAGCAGCACCTGAGGTATGCCGATGGCACCGCCTCGAGGCGGTGGCCTGGGTACCGAGAGGGCAAGCTCAGTCCAGCCCCCGGCCCCTTCCGATGTGTCGTCCCGGCTGGCCGCTTCGGCCAGGGCGGGAAAACATGATGAAATCCAGATCAGGCCCGCGGTGGATACAGTGCGAGCCCATGCCCCCGTTTTGCTTCGCATGGTCCGTCGCGGTTAACCGACGGGTAACCGGTTGCGCAATGCCAATGTGCGAGACAATTCTCAACCCTGGAGACGGGTCTAGTGCCGCCAGCAGGTTCCGGGGCTTTTCTGGCGTGCCTTAATGCTGCCGCATATCGTCGAGCCGCTGCCGCAGCGCGAGAAGATCAGACCACGCATCCTTTTTCGCGCCAGGGTTGCGGAGCAGGTAGGCCGGGTGGAGCGTCGCCAGCGCCGGAACCTCCATCCCCTCCACCTCGAGCGTCATCCACCGCCCGCGCAGCCGGGTGATGCCCTCCCGCGCGCCGGTCAGCGACCGCACGGCCACGGCCCCGAGAAGCAGAACGAGCCTCGGCCGTACGAGTGCGACATGCCTTCGGATGAAGGGAAGCGACAGCGCGATCTCGCTGTCGGTCGGGTTGCGGTTCCCAGGCGGCCGCCAGGTGACGATGTTGGTGATGTAGAACGATCCGTCCCCGGTACCGTGCCGGTCGAGCCCGATCGAGGCGAGCATGCGGTCGAGTAGCCGCCCCGAGGCGCCGACGAAGGGCTTGCCCTCGCGATCCTCCTCCGCGCCTGGCGCCTCGCCGATCAGCATCAGCGGGGCTTCCGGGTTGCCGTCGGCGAAGACGAGGTTGGTCGCGGTCTCGCGCAGCGCGAGGCCTGAGAATCCGGCGATCGCTGCACGCAGGGCGGGGAGGTCGCTTGCCGCCGCGGCGAGCGCTTCCGCCTCCGCCGAGGGGCCCGCGGGGGTTGCCTGGCGCGGCACGGCGGGAGCAGGGGCCTGCGGCGCGAGCGTGCGGGACGCTGCGCGCGGGGGGGGCGCGTCGGC
>NZ_VFAC01000073.1 GCF_007644105.1 Elioraea rosea
GCGGCGGCGTGCGCTCCCTCGCCGCGCTCGGGCATCTGACGTCCTCCTCGGCAGGAAAGCCGCGGCACGGCTGAGCCCTCCGCCGAGCCTTGCCAGGGAACCCGGCGCGCGGAACCATCGCGGCCCCCTGGGAGGAGCCGCATGCCGCACGACAGACCGAGACTGGCTAACATACTGAAGGCTCGGCAGGCCTGGGAGGCAGGCGAGAACGTCACTGACGCGCTTCGCCGGCAGCTCGGCGTCGAGGACAACACGCCCGAGATCATCGAGCTCGCCTACGACATGCAGGCCGGCTCCTACATCCGCGACATCGAGGAGAACCGCGACCGCGCCATCCTCTACGCCGAGGAGGTTGCCGGCATCCTCGACCGCCATATCGAGCCCGGCACGAGCCTCCTCGACATCGGAACGGGCGAGGTCACCACGCTCAGCCTGATCGCGCGGCGTCTCGCGCGCCTGCCGGAGAGCATCCTCGCCTTCGACATCTCCTGGTCTCGCGTGCGGAAGGGGCTTGGCTTCGCCGGCGCGACGATGGGCGTGGGGTTCTCGCGCCTCTCCGCCTTCGTCGCGGAGATCGGCGCGATCCCGCTCAGGACCTCGTCCGTCAGCATAACGACATCGAGCCATGCGCTCGAGCCGAACGGCGGGAACCTCCCGGCGCTGATCGAGGAGCTGTTCCGCGTCACGCGCGACAGGCTCATCCTGTTCGAACCCTCCTACGAGCATGCGAGCGAGGAGGCCAGGGCGCGGATGGACCGGCTCGGCTACATCCGTGACCTCGAGGGCGTGGTGCGTCAGCTCGGCGGAACCGTTGTCGAGACGATCCCGATCCGGAACATCCGCAACCCGCTGAACCCGACCGTCTGCACCGTGATCACCCCGCCTCCCTCTGCCGTGCGTGGGGCGCGCGTCGGGCGCGAAGGGGCATTCTCGGTGCCGGGAACCGACCTGCCGCTCGAATGCGTCGAGAATGTCTGGTTCTCGCGCGACACCGGGCTCGCCTACCCGATCCTCAAGCGCATCCCCATCCTCCGCCCCGGATCGGCGATCCTCGCCTCGGCGCTGCTCGACTGATCAGCGCACGGCGGCGGCCACGCCGCGGAAGATGCGCGCGGGCACAGACCCGCCGGTGACGCCGCGCATCGGCGCCGCATCGTCGTTGCCGAGCCACACGCCGATGACGACCGTGCCGGAGGCGGGCGTCTCCACCCAGCCGATGAACCAGGCATCGCGGAACTCGCTCGTCGTTCCCGTCTTGCCCGCGACGGCCCGGCCGGGGAGCGCGGCCGCGCGCCCCGTGCCGCGCGCCACCGCCTCGCGCAGCATCGCCGCCATCGCGTCTGCCCGCGTGGCATCGATCGCGCGCAGCCTGTCTCCCTCGCGTCGCCAGACCGTTTCGCCATCGGTCTCCGCCGCGACGATGCCGTGCGGCACGACGAGCCAGCCCCCGTTGGCGAAGGTGGCGTAGGCGACGGCGAGCTCGAGCAGCCCGACCGAACCCGAGCCGAGCGCTGCCGTCGCGTCGTTGGGGATCGTCCCGGTGAGCCCCGCGCGGCGGGCGGCGGCTGCGGCGCGGGGGAGCCCCACCTGCATCGCGAGCCGCACCGCCACTGTGTTGACCGACTGCGCCAGCGCTTCGGTGAGCGTGACGGGCCCGCGATACCTACCGTCGATATTCTCCGGCCGCCAGCGCCCGACGGCGAGCGGCGCATCCTCCATCACCGTCCCGGGCGTCAGCCCCGCCTCGAGCGCAGCGAGCCACACGAAGGGCTTGAACGCGCTTCCCGGCTGCCGCTCTGCCGCGACGGCGCGGTTGAACCCGCCCACCGTCGCCGCCCGCCCGCCGACCATGGCGAGCACCGCGCCCGTTTCCGCCCGCACCGCGACCACCGCACCCTGGCCGATGCCGAGCCGCGCGCCGTCCGACGAAAGCGCTGCGGCGAGCGCGCGTTCGGCGGCTTCCTGCAGGGCGGGGTCGAGGGTCGCCCGGAGCATCACCGCCCCGCCCGTGGTCGGCACCGGGCCGAGGCGGCCCTCCGCCCATTCGGCGAAGGCGCTCCGCCCCCGGGGCGGGCCGGAGGCGAAGCCGCGTGCGGCCTCGGCCTTGGCGCGCGCAGCCTCGGCCTCGGTGAGCCAGCCTGCGGCGACCATGTTGTCGACCGCCTCCCGCCCGCGTGCGACGGCGGCTTGGGGATCGGCGCGCGGGTTCAGCCGAGAGGGTGCCTTCGGCAGCCCCGCGATCACCGACGCCTGCCACACCGAGAGGCTGCGCGCCGGCACGCCGAAATAGAGCCGCGCCGCGGCATCGATGCCGTAGGCGCCGGAGCCGAGATAGATGCGGTTGAGCCAGATCGCGAGGATCTCGTCCTTGCTGAAGGCGCGTTCGAGCCAGAGCGCGAGAAGCGCCTCCTGTCCCTTGCGGCGGAAGCTTCGGTCGGGCGTCAGGAACAGGTTCTTCGCGACCTGCTGCGTGATGGTCGAGCCGCCCTGGACGACGCGCCCCTCCACGAGGTTGACGAACGCGGCCCGAGCGATGCCGATCGGGTCGATGCCGACATGGCTCCGGAACCGGCGGTCCTCCGTCGCGAGCATCGCGTCGACGACGTGGCGCGGCAGCGTGCGCGGGGTCACCGTCTCGCCGTAGAGGTCGCCGCTCTGGGCGATCACGCCGCCTTGCGCGTCGAGCATGGTGACGGAGGGCCGGCGCGTGGCCGCGAGCGCGGCTTCCGGGCGGGGGAGGTCCCAGGCGAGCCAGACGAGAACGCCCGCACCGAGGATGGTCGACCAGAGCGCGGCAAGGACGAGGCCGCGCAGGAACCAGCGCCGGGCCGGCCGTGCCCGCGCTGCCTTCGCCGCCTTGCGCCTCGGCGTACCGCTTCGTGCCGCGATCGGCGTGCGCGCGCGGCCGGTCTGTGCCTTTGCCCGGGCCATCCCGTCTGGCTAGCGCATGCGCGCCGCGTCGCGGAAGGTCCGGGCGCTCGGATGCAGGAAGGGAACGCGGGAAGGGCAGGCAGCCTGGGCTGCCTGCCCGTGTCGGTCAGCGTCTATCGGGCGCCGTCGCGGTGACGCTCAGGAATAGACGTAGAGCGGGCCGACGACGAGATGGTCCTCGACACCTTTGACGCCCGCCACGCCTTCGGCGAGAACGCGCAGCGCGCGGCGGTAATCGTCCGAGCCGCAGTAGCCGTAGAACTCGACGATGCCGTCCTTCACCACCACCGTGGTGTAGAAGGTGCTGGCCCAGGGCTGCTTCTTCATCTCGTTGACGACGGCGCGGTAGATGCCCTCGTCCGAGGTGTCGGACGGCGTCGTCGTCTGCGGCGAGACGAGCGCGCGAAGCAGGTCAGCGCGGCTGACGATGCCGGCGAGCCGGCCGTCACGCAGCACCACCACGCGGCGGATGTTCGACTTCTCCAGCTGCTCGGCAATCTCGCCGACGGGGGTGTCCTCGGTCACCGTCACCATGTGCGTCGTCATGATGTCGCGCGCGGTGCGGCCGTGCGACTTCACGTACTGCTCGGCCATGCGGGCGGGGTCGGCGAACAGGCTCTTGAAGAAGCCCGGCGCGTCATGCTCCCGGCCGGCGACCTGGCTCAGGAGGTCGCTCTCCGAGACGATGCCCAGAACCTTGCGGTCGGCGTCGGTCACCGGAACGGCGCTGATGTGGCGCTCGGCGAGCAGCCGCGCGACCCCCATCACCGGCGTGTTCGGCGCTACCGTCACGACATCCGGCGTCATCAGGTCGCGTGCCTTCATGGCGTCCTCTCCTCAGTCCCGTTGCGTTGCGCGGGGAGAATACATCCGTCCCGCCCCGTGTCATGGGGGGATATCAGCACTCCCGCCCCCTGGTTGCCTTGATATGCGTCAACCGCTGCCGTGGCGCTCCCGGTTTGCGCACGCAGCCGCGGCTGCGTATCTTCGCCCCAGAAGGCGCCGGCGATCGGGACCGGCAGGCCAAAGGGGAGGACTGAAATCATGACGATCACGTTGAACAGGCGCGCCCTGCTCGCCGCGGGCGCCGGTGCCACGGTCGTCGGGTCGGGGCTGGCACGACCGGCCGTCGCGCAGGGCGCGCAACAGCTTGCCATCGCCACTGGCACGACGGGCGGCGTCTACTACCCGCTCGGCGGCGGCATGGCTTCCGTCTTCAGCCGCACCATCCCGGGGATGAGCGCCACGGTCGAGGTCACGGGCGGGTCGGTCGCCAACCTCCAGCTTCTCGGCGCGAACCGCGTGGGCATGATCCTGACGCAGGTCGACGCCGCGGTGGATGCGGTGGCGGGCAAGGAGCGCTTCACCAACCGGCCCGTTCCCGCGCGCGCGATCCTCGTGATGTACACCAACCGCATGCAGGTGGTGACCGTCGCCTCGACCGGCATCACCTCGATGGCCGACCTGAAGGGCAAGCGCGTCTCCACCGGTGCCCCCGGCTCTGCCACCGAGGTCATGGCCTTCCGTCTGATCGAGGCGGCAGGGGTCGATCGCGACAAGGATTTCCGCGCCCGCGAGCGCCTCTCGCCTGCGGAGAGCACCAACGCGATCAAGGACGGCAAGCTCGACGCCTACTTCTTCGTCTCCGGCGTGCCCACCTCGGCGATCACCGATCTCGGCGCGACGCCCGGACAGAGGCTCGTGCTGATCGACCACGCCGAGTTCGTGCCGAAGATCGTCGAGAAGAACGGCCCGGTGTACTTCGCCGAGGAGATCCCGGCCGGCACCTATCCCGGCCAGGACAAGCCGAACAAGCAGATGTCGGTCGCCAACATCATCGCGGTGCGCGAGGACATGCCCGACGCGCTGGTCGGGCAGCTTCTCGCCGCGATCTGGGACAATCTCGAGGAGCTCCACCGGGTCCACGCGGAAGCGCGGAATTTCAAGATCGAGAACCAGAAGACCGCGGCGGCCGGCATTCCCTGGCACAAGGCGGCGGAGGCCTTCTGGAAGGCGCGCGGCGCCTCGCTGACCTGAGCGCGCGGCGTCCGGGGGAAAGGGCCGGGGCAGCGATGCCCCGGCCCGCATTCGCATGACGAACCAGGACCATCACCTCCCGCCCGAGGCGGCCGAGCTCGATGACCGCACGGCCGCCGAGGTCGAGGCGCTGATCGAGCAGGAAGAGGGCGTGCAGAACCGCTATCGCGGGGCGCTCGCCATCTTCGTCACGCTGATCGCCATCGCGATGAGCTCGTTCCACCTCTACGCCGCCATCGACATCGTGCCGACGATGTACATGCGCTACATCCATGTCGGCTTCGTGCTGGTCCTGACCTTCCTGCTGTTTCCCGCCTCCCGCCGCTTCCGCGACCGCCTGATGCCATGGGACATCGTTCTCGTCGGGGCGGCGCTCTGGGTGATGCACTACATCATCACCGGCGGCGACGAGCTGACCGACCGCTACGTATTCCCCGAGCCGATGGACATCTGGGTCGGGTGGGCGCTGATCATCCTCACCCTGGAAGCGACGCGGCGGACGACCGGGCCGATCATGCCCGGCATCTCGATCGCCTTCCTGCTCTACGCCTTCTTCGGCAACCACCTGCCCGCGCCCTGGACGCACCAGGGCTACGACGCAGAGCGGCTGATCCCGCACCTGACCATCACGCTCGACGGCATCTTCGGCACCGCCGTCGATGTGTCGTCGTCGCTGATCATCCTCTTCACCATCTTCGGAGCGGTTCTGCAGGTCACCGGCGCGGGGAAGTTCTTCGTCGACTTCTCCTTCGCGCTGATGGGCGGCAAGGCCTCGAGCGCCGGACGCACCGTGGTCCTGTCGTCCTTCCTGCTCGGCGGGCCTTCCGGCTCCGGCGTCGCGACGACCGTGACGCTCGGATCCGTCGCCTGGCCGATGATGAAGCGCGTGGGGTATTCGCCGCACGATGCCGGCGGGCTTCTCGCCGCGGGCGGCCTCGGCGCGATCATCTCGCCGCCGGTGCTCGGCGCCGCCGCCTTCCTGATCGCCGAGTTCCTGAAGATCTCGTATCTCCAGGTCATCGAGATGGCGATCATCCCGACGGTGCTCTACTACGCCGGGCTGCTGTTCATGGTCGAGCTCGACCAGCGCGCGCTCGGCGTGAAGGAGACCGAGAAGGAGGGCTTCTCGGAAAGCACGGGCGCGCTGTTCCGGAAGTACTGGTTCCACCTCACCTCGCTTGTCTCCATCGTCGCCTTCCTGCTGATGGGCTACTCGGCGACACTCTCGGTCGTCTACGCGACCGGAGTCGCGGCGCTGCTCTCCTATCTCCGCCGCGAATGCGCGATGACGCCGAGGAAGGCGATCGCGGCGCTCGAGGGCGGAGCGGTGCAGGTGCTGAACGTCGCGGCCACCTGTGCGTGCGCGGGCATCATCGTCGGCGTCGTCACGCTGACCGGCCTAGGCCTCAAGTTCTCCGAGATCGCGATTCGTTACGCAGGCGGCTCGCTCGCGCTGACGGCCGTCTATACCGGCCTGATCGTGTGGGTGATCGGCCTCGCCGTTCCGGTGACGGCCTCCTACATCATCTCCGCGGTGATCGCGGCCCCCGCGCTCATCAAGCTCGGCGTGCCGGACTTCGCCGCGCACATGTTCATCTTCTACTACGCGGTGCTGTCGGAAGTGTCGCCGCCAACCGCGCTCTCCCCCTTTGCCGCGGCCGCGATCACCGGTGCGGGGCCGTATCGGACCACGCTGATGGCATGGAAGTACACGCTTCCCGCCTTCGTGCTGCCCTTCATGTTCGTGACCGACCCGCTCGGCGTCGGGCTTCTCCTGCAGCGCACGCCGGAGATGACCTGGGGCGACGTCGCGTGGATCACCACGCTCGCCACGCTCGGCCTCGGCCTGCTCGCTGCGGCCGCGCAGGGCATGGGCTTCCGCCGCATGGCCGGTTGGGAGCGCTGGATCACCGCGCTTGCGGGAACGCTTCTCGTGTTCCCCTCGGCTGTGGATGGCCTGCTCGACGCGGTGAGCGGCCTCTCCGTTCCGGCGCCGCACTGGGCAGGTATCGCGCTCGGCGTGGTGATGATCGCCCTTCAGAAGCTGAGGCCTGCGCGGTAGGGCGTTACGCGAGGATTGCTCGGCGCTTCCGCTTTCGTCGCCATCATGGCCGAGTGTCAGCGCGCGTCTGCGGGAAGCATGCCGCCGAGGCGAAGCTCGATCTCGTAGCGCCAGACCTCCAGCGGGAAGATACCCTGCCGCGTCCGCAGTCGGCTCGTCATCGTACCGACGCGCCGCCAATCGGTCTTCTCATAGGAGCGTGCAGCGCGGTCATTGCCGATCGAGCACGCAAGCCAGGCCGAGACGACGCCGGCTTCGCGAAGGCGTGCGAGCACGTCGGCCATCAGAGCGGGGGCCGCATCGGTGCCACGCGCGTGGCCCGCGACGTAGAACTGATAGAGCTCGTCAGCCTTCAGCATCGCCAAGCCGCTGGGCGCGCCGGACTGCTCCACGACGCGCACATTCGCGAGCCCCTCGGCCAGGCGGTCGCGGAAGCTCGACAGCGTGCGCAGTCGCCTCAGTTCGGCAGGGAGGATGCTGCCGTGAGCGTACTGCCAGCCGTCGAACCAGAGTTTGGCCAGCGCCCCGATGTCGTTGGCAGCGGCGTCCCTGACGACAAGTCCGTGCACCGGTGTCAGCGCGTGAGAAGTGGATTGGGGCGTTTGGCGTCCAGGCCACCGCTGCCATACGGTCGGGTGATGACCTCGAGCAAATGGCCGTTGGGATCGTCGAAGTAGACTCCGCGTCCGTCGTCCCATTGGTTCACGTCGCCAGAATGCTTGCGGAACGGATCGGCCCAGAACGGTATCTCGCGGTCCTTGACGCGCTGGAAGATCGCATCGAACTCCGCTTCCGAAACAAGGAATGCGAAGTGCCGTGACGAGATTGCGGCGTCGGTTTGAATGAGGTCGAACGAAACCTCGCCGATCTGCACGACGACGAAGTGACCAAGCCGCCGGTGTGGTGGCAAGCCCAGCACCTCGGTCAGGAAACGGGCAGTGGCCTCGGTATCGCGGGCGTGAACGATCGTATGATTCAGCGAAACCACCCAGAACCTCCTGACGATCTGAATAGGCCTGTCATGCCTACTGCTAGACCACCTTCCGATCGACCGGAATCAATCGGAAGGCCATGCTCCGAGGCCACAAAGGGACAGAGGCCCCGCTCCAGCCGCGCTCGCTGGTCCGGCCGTATCGGTATCGGAGCCCACACCCTTGTTTCCAGCCGGAACGAAACGGCCGTAGAGTGACGCCATGGCGTCTCCCCCCGTCTTGACCGAGCCCGTGCCCGCCTACGGCGCGGTGTTCGAGGTGCACCCCCTTGTGCGGCGGATCGTCGCGCAGAACCCGGGGCCGATGACCTGCCACGGCACCTCGACCTGGATCGTCGGGCGCGGCCGTGTCGCGGTGATCGACCCCGGGCCTGACGACCCGGCGCATCGCCGCGCTCTGCTCGATGCGCTTGCCGGCGAGACGGTGAGCCACGTTCTCGTCACCCACGGGCATCACGACCATTCCGCCGGTGCGCCAGGCTTCGCCGCTGCTGCCGGCGCGGCCGTGTACGGCTTCGGCCGGCCCGACCCTGCCCGGACCGTTGCGGTGGGCGCCGGCCACCCACCCTTCCTTCCCGACGAGCATGTCGCCGACGGCGTGGCGATCGAGGGGCCCGGCTGGCGGCTGACGGCGATCCACACCCCCGGGCACGCGTCGGACCATCTCTGCTTCGCTCTCGAGGAGACGGGCCTACTGTTCTCGGGCGACCACGTGATGGGCTGGTCGACCTCAATGGTCTCGCCGCCAGACGGCGACATGGGTGCCTACATTGCCTCCCTCCGCCGCCTGCTCGACCGCGACGACGCGACCTTCCTGCCCGGCCACGGCCCGGCCATCGCCGAGGCCCGGCACGATGTAGCCCCTGTGGTCGAGCCCGCGGTCGAGCGCGGCGGCGAGGACGCGCGCCTCGGGGTGGGCGGCAGCGAGGGCAG
>NZ_VFAC01000074.1 GCF_007644105.1 Elioraea rosea
CCTACGGCATCACCATCCCCGACATCTACGACGTCTTCAATCCTCCCGGCGCGACGCCGAACCCGGTTCCTCCTCCGCCCCAGCCGACCCCGACGCCGGAGGTGCCCACGAGCACGCTGCCCAAGTCCGTCTCGGCCAAGTTGCTCGAGGGGGGTTCGGGCGCCGACACGCTCATGGGCAGCGCCGGTGCAGACATCCTCATCGGCCACGGCGGTGCCGACAGGATGACCGGTGGCGCCGGTGCCGACACCTTCATCGTCGGCCCCGGCGCAGGGGCGGATGCGATCACCGACTTCACCTCGGGGCAGGACCGCATCCTGTTCGACAAGGTCGACCCGGCCTCGCTCGTCATCCGCACCGAGAAGCAGGGTGACGTGTCCGGGCTGAAGATCGCCTACGGCACGAGCGGCGACAGCGTGTTTCTGCAGGGCGTGAAGAGCCTGAAGGCGGGCGATCTCGTCTTCACGACCGATGCGCCCGTGCCCGCCGCCGCAACCGCTGCTGCGACAACGACCGCTGTTGCGGGCAAGTCGGTGACGTTCGGCACTGGCCTGGACACGATCGTGTTGAAGGTGACGCAGGATTTCTGGAAGGAGAACGCGGCCTATACGGTTGCGGTGGACGGTAAGGCGATCGGTGGAACGCTGACGGCTGAGGCGCTGCGCGGTTCCGCGACGCCGGACACGATCACGCTGAAGGGTGACTGGGGTGCAGCCCCGACGCTGTCGATGAGCTTCATCAACGACGGCTGGGGCGGCACTGCGGCGACCGACCGGAATCTTCTGCTGACCGGTGTGTCGCTGAACGGTACCGATCTCGGCATCAGCACGACCTTTGGCGTGAACGGCACGAAGAGCTTCTCCCTGGCCGGGCCGGTCACGCCTCCGAATGCGGTCGGGAAGGAGTTGAGCTTCGGTTCCGGCCCGGACACGATCGTGCTGAAGGTGGCGCAGGATTTCTGGAAGGAGAACGCGGCCTATACGGTTGCGGTGGACGGTAAGGCGATCGGTGGAACGCTGACGGCTGAGGCGCTGCGCGGTTCCGCGACGCCGGACACGATCACGCTGAAGGGTGACTGGGGTGCAGCCCCGACGCTGTCGATGAGCTTCATCAACGACGGCTGGGGCGGCACTGCGGCGACCGACCGGAATCTTCTGCTGACCGGTGTGTCGCTGAACGGTACCGATCTCGGCATCAGCACGACCTTTGGCGTGAACGGCACGAAGAGCTTCTCCCTGGCCGGGCCGGTCACGCCTCCGAATGCGGTCGGGAAGGAGTTGAGCTTCGGTTCCGGCCCGGACACGATCGTGCTGAAGGTGGCGCAGGATTTCTGGAAGGAGAACGCGGCCTATACGGTTGCGGTGGACGGTAAGGCGATCGGTGGAACGCTGACGGCTGAGGCGCTGCGCGGTTCCGCGACGCCGGACACGATCACGCTGAAGGGTGACTGGGGTGCAGCCCCGACGCTGTCGATGAGCTTCATCAACGACGGCTGGGGCGGCACTGCGGCGACCGACCGGAATCTTCTGCTGACCGGTGTGTCGCTGAACGGTACCGATCTCGGCATCAGCACGACGTTCGGCACCAACGGAACGAAGAACTTCATCCTCACGCCGGAGATCGCCGCGCCCGATCGGGTCTTCGCCAAGCTGCTCGAAGGCACGTCCGCGGCGGATACGCTGACGGGCGGGGCGGGCAACGACATCCTGCGCGGACGCGCCGGCAACGACGTGCTGACTGGTGGGGCAGGAAGCGACACGTTCGTGTTCGCCGCCGGCGACGGCCAGGACCGGATCACCGACTTCGCCTCCGGCGCTGACAGGCTGTTCTTTGTGGGCATCGCGGCTGAGGCGGCGAAGGCTTCCGCCGCGACCGTCTCGGGCGTGTCGGGACTGATGGTCACGTCCGGCAGCGACAGCGTGTTCCTCGGCGGGGTGACGAAGCTCGCCGAGGGCGACCTCGTGTTCGGCTGAGCCGGCAGAGAGGGCGAGGGGAAAAGGCGGGCGGCCTTGCCCAATGCGAAGGCCGCCCGATTCTCCCGCGCGGCGCCGAGTGGGGGTCGGGCCGCGTGGCAGGGCCACTGCCCCGTCCGACGCGGCCTAATCGTCCGGGTCAGAAAGTCGGGCAGCAGCCGACGTCGAGTAACTCAAGCCGTCTTCTTCTTGTCCGGCCTGGAGAGGACCAAAGCAAGCTGAATGCCACTCGATAAAACTCTGATATTCTTGGTCAACTTCCCGAGATCGGCGGGGTTGTAACATCTGCCGACACAGCGGCGCGGCGCGGCGGCCCGTGCTAAGTCCCTCTCCGTGCCCTCCCGTTCTGCTTCCCTCGACCTGACTCCGCTCGATGCCCGCGCCCTTCCGGGCTGGGTGGACGGCGTCCTCGACGATCCCGGCGAGGGGGAGTTCTTCGCCTCCCGCCTCTGGTTCGACACGCTGCTGCGGCACGCCCTCCCTGAGGGCGCAGAGCCTCTGCTTGCCGCGGATGCCGGGCGCCGCGCCGTGCTGCCGCTCTGGCGGCGCGAAGGCCGGCTCGAAAGCCTCGCGGGCCCCTACAGCCTCGCCTGGCGGCCGCTCTTCTCCGCCGGCGCGGAGGATGCGGCGCGGCATGAGGCCGGTCGCGCACTCGCCGCCCTGGTGCGGCTGTCACGGCCGATGACCTTCCTGCTCCTCGACCCCGACCGTCCCCATCTCGCGGCGTTCCTCGCCGGTCTCCGGGCCGGCCGGGCCCTTGCCGGGCGGTTCGACCATGTCGGCAACTGGCACGAGCCGCTCGCCGAAGACATGGGGTGGGAGGCCTATCTCGCCGCCCGCCCGCCGACGCTGCGCACCACGATCGGGCGCAAGCTCGCCCGGGCGGAGAGAACCCACCGGTTCGAGCTCGTCCCCGCGCCCGGGCCCGCCCTCGATGCCGCGATCGCCGACTACGAGGACGTGCGCGCGCGGAGCTGGAAGCCCGAGGAACCCTTCCCCCGCTTCGACGACGCGCTGCTTCGCGCAACCGCAGCCGCCGGGCTGCTGCGGCTCGCGGTGCTGCGCGGGCGGGATGACGGACGTGCGGTCGCCGCCCAGTACTGGGTGCTCGACCGCGAGGGCGGGCGGAGGCGCGCGACCGTGCTGAAGCTCTCGCATGACGAGGCGGCGAAGGCGACCTCGCCCGGCACGGTGCTGACCGCCTTCGCCATCCGCCACCTGATCGGGGAGGACGGCGTGCGGGTCCTCGATTTCGGCCGCGGCGACGATCCCTACAAGCAACTCTGGGCCACCAGGCGGCGCCAGCGCATCGGCCTCGTGGTCGGCGACCCGCTCTCTCCCGCGGGCCTTACCGCTCTGGCACGACAATGGGCTGGCCCACTCCTGCGCCGTCTGCATAGTCGATGAGGATCTTATACAGCCGCCGCATCCAGTCGCGCGACAAGGAGGGTGTGCAACTCGACAGCTTAGTCGCCGCGCTGCGAGCGGACGGACACGAGGTGCTTATGATTGGCCCTGCCTATGACTAGGTTGGCTAGCGGCGAGAGGCGGCTAGTCGCGACGATCCGCCAGATGTTGCCCGGCTTCGCGACCGAGCTGCTCGAGCTTCTCTATACCCTGCCCACTATGCTGAGGCTCGACCGCCCGCGCCACCGCGCTCTTCCCCCCGACGTGATCTACGAGCAGTACAACTTCTTCTATCTCGCGGGCGCACTGGTGGCCAAGCGACGGTCCCTGCCGCTTTTGCTCGAGGTGAACGCGCCGCTTGCCGAGGAGCGAGTGAGGTTCAGCGGGCTGCAGCTCGAGAGCCTCGCCCGCTGGGCGGAGCGGTTCGTCTGGGCGCCGTGTCACGTGGGTGCTGCCGGTCACGGATGTGCTCGCAGGGCATGCGCACGCTGCAGGCGTTGAGGAGGAGCGCAGCCGCATCGTGCCGAACGGGATCGACCTCGCGAGTTCCCTGAGACCCTTGCCACCCGCGAGATGCCTGCGGGGGCGGAGGAACTCGTGTTCGCCTTCGTCGGCTTTGTGCGCAACTGGCATGAGCACGATGCTGTGGTGCGCGCAATCGCTGCCTATCCGGGGCTGCTGAGGCTCGTGCTTCAGGTCGTCGGCAAGGGTCCGGCGCGGCCGCGGCTCGAGCGGCTCGCCGGGGGGGGGGCTCGGTGGGGCCGATCGAGTGCGATTCACGGGGCTGGCCGCGCACGAGGCCATTCCGGGCCATGTCGGTGCGTTCGACATCGAGTATATGGCTGCCGGCCGGGCGATCATCACGCCGGACCAGCCGAATCTGCGTGAGGTGCTGCGCGACGGCGAGACGGCGCTGCTGTTTGACCGCACGGAGGAGGGGGCGATGTGGCCGGCGGTCCTGCGGCTTCTCGAGGACCGGGCCTGCGGCGGCGGCTCGTCATGGCGGCGCGAAGGGAGGTCCTGACGCGCGACCTCACTTGGGCGGGAAATACCCGGCGCGGCGCGGCACTCGCCCGCGGCGACATCACCGTACCGTTCCGGGCCCTTCCAGCGGCGTGACACTGCCCAAAAATCGGTTGCCTGAGAGCACGGCTGGCGCGGCGGTGAGGTTCCGGACAAACACCGTGCCGCGCGGCATCAAGTTCTCAAAGCGGTTTGCTTCGATCCACAGGGTCGTCGTCGGGTGACGAATGCCCTCGGCGCCAATCACTACCGCGGCGCGCATATTGCCTGCGCGCGGTCCCTTCCGGACAGTATTACGCGCGAGCACCAGATCGCCGCCGTTTGGGATGTCCACTTGGTAGCTCGCCGTCTCCTCCGGGCCGTCGAGGATCTCGGTGTCGATGATCTCGGTGCGCACGGCCCGTGATTTGATGTGGTGGCAGATGCGCGTCGCCTCAAAGCGGGAGCGGCGGATCGCGAGGAGAGCAAGAGTGTTGGCATAGAGCCCGTGGGCACACTCGCCGATCAGCGCACCGTTCTGAAGAAATACGCTCTCCTCGATCACGAGCGTGGCCGTAGGAATGTTTACGGCCGTCAGAATACCGTTCTGGTTATCTTCGAAGCGCGTACGGCGGATAGTGAGGTCACCGCCCTCGGCCCGGATCCCGGCGCCATTACCGGGTGGGGCGATCGCCCCCCGAAAAGTAAGGCCGGTGATGGTCAGGCGCGGGGCGCCGGCGACGAAGAGTGCCTTGCCTTGGCAGACAGGGCCGGTGATTACGACCGGCTCGGCTGCGGCCTCGATAGTGAGATCGGGCACACCCCAGACGGCACAGTCGCGGTAGGTGCCGGCACGGATGACGATGCGGTCGCCTGCCCGTGCGGCAGCAGCGGCGGCGCTTGGCGTGGGGAAGCGCTCGCCCGGCCCAACGCGCAAGGTCGTTGAGGCGGCAGAAAAAGCCAGGGATAGAGAGAAAACAAGGGCAAGGAAGAGGAGCATCAGGCCTCTCATGCGAGAGAGAGGCGTTCGGCGGCGCGGGCGAGCCGGCGGTCGCGCGTCCAGAGCCGCGCATCCCGGGTGAGGCGGGTCGCGGCGAGGAGATGGGCGTCGAGATAGCCTATGCCGCTTCCCGCGAGCCCGTGCCGGGCGATGAAGCCGAGAACCTCTGCATCGGTGGCGACGATTGCCTGCGGGAGGGCGGCGAGCGCGCCGAGCACCGTGTCGGGATCGCGCAGCCCGCCGAGGGAGAGCTCGCCCAGAACGAAAGGGTGGCCGAGCACGCGGCCGGCCTCGAGCAGAGCCGCGAGCGCGGCCTCCCCATGGCGGAGATGATCGACCCAGACGGAGGTATCGACGAGGACCAGGGTCGAGCCCGGGGTATTCAGGTCGGGCCGTTCAAGCCGGGTCGGGCTGGCGGCGCGGCGGGGCGGCGAGATCCGGTTCGGTGCCTCCGAGACGCGCGAGGCGGCGGGCGCTCTCGCGTTCGATCAGTGCCTTCAGCGCCTCGCGCACGAGGGCGGATTTCTCCGTCAGCCCCGTGCAGGCCTGGGCCTTGGCGAGAAGGGTGTCATCGATGGCGAGGGTGGTGCGCATAGCATCGAAAATCGCATCATATGATGCCTGATTCAATGCCGCCGGTCAGTCGTGGGCGCGGAAAGCGACGGGGCGGTGCCGTTTCCGACACCGCCCCGATCAGCATTGAGGACTGTCAAGAATTCCGACAGTCGCTCAGACGTCTAGAGATCAGCTCAGGCCGACTTGCGACGGCGGGCAGCGAAGCCGAGGCCGAGCAGGCCGGCGCCGAGCAGGCCGAGCGTCGCGGGCTCCGGAACCGCCTGGTAGGTGATGCGGATCACCATGTCGTCGTGGTTGTCGTCGACCTGGTTGCCGTCATCGAGGAACAGCCACACGACGTCGCCCGAGGTGGGGCCGCCGCCGGGGCCGGGATCGACCGTCGGCGCGAAGCTCGCGAGGAAGTTCGGGCCGGCACCCGGGGCGAGGTCGTTCGGGTTCGCCGCGTTGGTGAGCGTGTTGCCCGCGTTGCTGTTGATCACGAACGCGAAGTCGAGGATGCCGCCGGCGAAGTCGACGGTCGTCGAGCTGATCGGGTTGCCGAACACGCCGCTGCCCGCCGTGCCCGGCGTCGTGAACAGGACCGAGCCGTTCGCGGCGAACTGGTTCTGGTTGCTCGCCTCTGCGCCGAAGTACTCGATCAGGTAGCTGCCGGCCGAGCCCTGGACCGAGGAGCCGAAGTAGCCGTAGCCCGTGGTGGTGCCGGGGCCGAAGATCGGCACCAGGGCGTTGTTCACGCCGGCCGACGGGATCGTGCCGGCATTCACGGTACCGGCAGACGAGTCCACCAGCGACATGGAGGCAAGCGCGGTGCCGGCCGAGAGGGCGACGGCGGCGATGCCAGCGAGAAGAGCAGTCTTCATGGTCGAAATCCTCTCCAAGAGAGTGAATGGGGTCGTTCGGAGAGGTAATAGCAATCACCGTGCCGGGACAGCGTGATCAACGAATTCAATGCGATAGCTGGTCCCTAGCGGCGTGCGTTCATACTTTGTCAAGAATTCCGACAGAGATCCGGGACTCTCCCGAAACGACTGTCAGGTTCTCCGACGCCTCAGCGGCCGCGCGACCGCTCCGCCGCCTCGGCGGCCACGCCGCCCTCGGCCTGCGCCGACAGCACGGCCTGCAGGATGTTCCGCGCCCGGGCCGACGGCGTCGGCGGAGCCCCCGGCGGGTCCGCTGCCTGGAGGCCGACGAGAACCGGCACGCCTGCGCCGCCGACCAGGCTGTTGCGCGCCTGCGCCGCGCGGTTGGTCAGCCCGTCGCCCACCGACCTGCCGCCGAGCCAGGCGGCCGTCGCGGTCAGCCCCGGCGGGTCCTCGATCCTCTGCCGTGCCTGCCAGGCCCCGCCGCTTCCTTGGCCGATCGGGACGGTGAAGGTGAGCTCGGTATCCGAGCCACCCTTGCCGAGCCGCCAGCGTGCGGCCGACACCTCGCTCCAGTTCGTGCTGGGCGAGAAGACGACCATGGTCGCGGTGACGCGCATCCCCTCGCAGACGAGGCTTGCCCCATCGGGCGCGGCCGTGCAGCCCGGCGGCGCGGCAAGGCGTGGCGCGATTTCCTGCGGCGTGCCGCTCCGTGCCGCGAGGGTGGCGGCAGCGGCCGGCCCGAGCGCGGCGAAGCCGACGGCGGGGACGAGCGCTGCGGCGAG
>NZ_VFAC01000075.1 GCF_007644105.1 Elioraea rosea
TGCGCAGGCGGCGAGCTCGCCGAGCCGCGTCGCCGGCGCACCCTCGGCCGCGATGGCCGGGTTGGAGCAGGGCGCCTCCGAGGCGAGCAGGCCAAGCGCCTTCGCCTCCGCCTCTCCCGGCGCGGCGACGATGCCGCCGGCCTGGGTGACGGCCCGGCCTGCGAGCGCGGCGAGCGAGGGGGCGGAGGCGGCGATGAACACGCGCTCTCCCTGCATGCGCTGGCGTCGCGAGAGGACCGCGGCGGCGTCGAGCATCTCCTCCAGGCTCGCGACATCGACGATGCCGGCACGCCGCAGCGCGGCCGAGAATACCGCCCCGGCGCCGAGCGCGAATTCCGCCTCCGGATCGGGGGGCGCCTCGGGGGCGGTGCGGAGCGCGATCACCGCCCGGCCGCGCGAGACGGCGCGCGCGGCGGAAAGGAAGCGCCGGCGGTCCCGGATGCGCGCGACCTCGATGAGCACGACGCGGGTTGCCGAATCACGCGAGAGCCAGTCGAGCACCGCGGCGAAGCCGAGCCCGTCGTTGCGGCCGAGCGACACGACATGGCTGAAGCCGAACGCCGCAGCGCCCGCATGGTCGAGCACCGCACGGGCGATGCCGCCATCGTGGCAGACGAGCGCGCACCCCCCCGCGCGCGGCAGGCGCGGGGCGAAGGAGGCGTTCAACTTCAGCGCAGGCACGACGAGGCCGAAGGACCCGGCACCCAGGAACCCGAACCTGTCCGGGACCGCGGGCGGAAGCGGGCCGGTGAGCACCGCCCCGCCTGCTCCCCTGGCGGCCAAGGCGGCGAGGGCAACCCCGGCCTGGTCAGCCGGAAGGGAGACGAGCGCGAGGTCCGGCACGAGGGGGAGGGAAGCGATGTCGGGATAGGCGAGCACGCCCGCGACAGAGCCTGGCCCGGGGCAGACCGGCAGGACGGGGCCACCGAACCCGCCCGCGAGCAGGTTCGCCAGAAGCGCGCGCGCCGGCGCGCCCTCGGCGGCATCGCCCACGACGGCGACGCTGCGCGGCCTGAGAACGCGTTCGAGGGGTGAGGGCGAGTGGATCAGCGCGCGCCTCCGTGCTGCGGTGCAGCATGCGCCCTGGAGGGCGTCGTCTTCAAGCCACCGCATCGTCGCGGGCGGATGGCGCCGGCGCAACGCCGCTTCGCAGCGCCCGTCTTGCTGCCGCTGCTTCTGGCGGGCAGCCTGCCGGGCCGAGAGGAGAGAGCGATGGCCGAGCCGTGCCGCTGCCGCTGGGCGCAGAACGACCCGTTGATGCGCGCCTATCACGATACGGAATGGGGCGTGCCGGAGCGCGATGCGCGGATGCTCTGGGAAACGCTGATGCTCGAAGGGTTCCAGGCGGGTCTCTCCTGGATCACCATCCTGCGCAAGCGCGAGGCCTTCCGCGCGGCCTTCGCCGGGTTCGAGCCGCGCGTGGTCGCTGGGTTCGGCGAGGCCGACATCGCGCGCCTCCTGGCCGACCCGGGCATCGTGCGGTCGCGCGCCAAGATCGAGGCGACGATCGCCGGGGCGCGCATCTGGTGCGACATGCAGGACCGCGGCGACGATTTCGCCGCCTGGTGCTGGTCGTTCACCGATGGCCGGCCGCTGGTCGGCGACGGGCGGAGCCTTCCGGCGAGCACCGCGCTGTCCGAGCGTATCTCGAAGGCGCTGAAGCGAGAGGGCTTCAAGTTTGTCGGCCCGACCATCGTGTACGCCTGGATGCAGGCCGTGGGCATCGTCGACGACCACGAGGGGGGCTGCTTCCGGCGCCGATGAGCCACGGAGGCTGACCTCCGTGGCCCACCGAACTCACAGGCCGAAGCGCGGGATAGGCGCCGCGGTGGCGACGAAGGCCGGGCGGGCGAGCAGCGCGCGATGCCAGCCATCGATCGCCGCATGTCGGTCGATCACCGAGCGCCCGGTTGGCGCCTTCGCGAACACATCGATCTGCGCACCGACCGCTGCATCGGCGAGCGAGAAGGTCTCGCCGCCGAGGAACGGTGCGGCGGCCAGCCGTGCCTCCAGGAATGCAAGGTAGGGCGTGGCGCGCCCGGCCGCCTCGACGACCGCCGCGCGATCGGGCGTGCCGCCATTCGCTGCGACATAGGCCTCGTTGAAGAACACGCCCATGATGCCCGAGGGGTAGAAATAGGCGGAGGCTGCCAGTGCGGCCATGTCGGCTTCCGCCCGTGCGGCTGCGTCCGGCGGCTGCAAGGCAGGGCCGGGAAAGGCCTCGTCGATGTAGCGCAGGATCGCCTGGGTCTCGGCCAGGCGGAGCGCGCCGTGCTCGAGCACGGGAACCCGCCCGAACGGCGCGAAGCTCCGTCCTGCGGCGGCGAGAGCGCCGGGATCGAGTAGCACGTGGATCGCGGCCACCCCCTTCTCGGCGGCGGCGATCCGCGCGGCGCGGACATGTGGGCTGAACGCCCAGCCATGGATGGTGAGGGTCATCGTCCCGTTCCCCGTCGCTGCGTCAACGCCGCACGGGGCGGCTGGCGATCTCGACGAAGGGCTGGGGCAGGCCCTGGACGCCGAGCTGGACGAGTGCGCGGGGCCAGTCGAACTGGTCCCAGTGCTCGACGAGCATACCGCCGGCGACACGCCAGACATCGATCACGTCGAACTCGACCTTCTGGCCACGCGGCGCGATGCCGAGGAACCCCTCGCCGGTCAACGTTCCCGTCCAGGTCCAGCGCGTGACGACGCGATCCTCCGTGGCGAACACGTCATGCAGGATGAAGCGTGCATCGGGCATCGCCTGGAAGATGACGGGAATGAAGTCGATGAGCCCCTGCCTGCCCTGGGGCACCAGCGGATTGTGCTGGATGTAGTCGGTCGCGACGATCCGCTCGAGGATGGCGACGCGGCGCTCCTGCGAGCGCTCGTTCAGCATGACCTCGGAGAAGGTCCTGCCCAGCCAGACATTGTAGGCGACCGTGCCGGGCGGGGCCGGCGGATCGAGCGGCGCGCGCGCCAGCGATGGCGCGGCGGCGAGCGTGGCGAGCGCGGTCAACGCCGCGCGACGGGTTGCGTGCATGGAAGGTCTCCTTCGATCGGCCGGCGTCGCCGGCCGGTGGGAGCCGGCGGTGCCGGCGGGCCGAGCGCCTCGGCATGCCGTCGAAATGGATCGAACGATCAAATATTCAAGCCGGCCAAAAGACCGAAGTTTTTGTTGATATATGATCGTTCGATCTATACTGTTTGCCCATGCCCCGGCCGCGCGCGTTCGATGAGGATGAGGTTGTCGAGAAGGCGATGCGCCTGTTCTGGCGTCGCGGCTACGCGGGCACGGCGATGTCCGACATCTATGCCGAGACGGGGCTTCGCCCCGGCAGCCTGTATGGTGCGTTCGCCGACAAGGACGGCCTTTTCCGCCGCGCCTTCGAGGCCTATGCGGCGCGGTTCCGCGCCACGCTGCCGAAGGGTGTCGCCGGCCTCGCGGCGATCGAGGCCTGGCTCGCGACGCAGGTGCGTCTCGCGGCCGAGGATCCGGATCGCGCGGGGTGCCTGATCGTCAACACGGTGGCGGAGCGGGACGTCCATCCGCCCGCCACGCAGGCGCTCGCGCGCGGCAGGCTCCAGGAGATCAGGGATTTCTTTGTCGCTGCGCTCACTGAGGCGGTGGCGATGGGCGAGGTGCCGGAAGGCCTGTCGGTTGCGACGCACGCCGACGCGCTGGTCGGCGCGGTGGTGGCGATCATGACGCTCGGTCGCGCGGGAGCCGACCGGACGAGCCTCGAGCACATCGCCGAAGCGGCGCTTGCCGCGCTGCGGCGGGTCCAGCCGCGCCGAGAGGGTCGCTGAGGCGAGGCCCGCCCTCGCGGAAGACGGGCTCCGCCGAACGATATCGAGAATGGGGGAGTGACCTCGAGCGTGGCTCCCCGAGCTGGACTCGAACCAGCGACACGCGGATTAACAGTCCGCTGCTCTACCAACTGAGCTATCGGGGATCGCTCGCTGCGGGCAGGCTCTAGCGCAGCGGCGCTCCGTGATCAAGCGGCACGGCGGCACCTCTGCCCGGCTCAAGCGTCCCAGATCAGTTGTAAGCCTCACCGTCAGCCCCACTGACCGCTGCCGCCCTGCGGCGAGGCCCGGGCCGCAATCGAACCCCGCGGCACGGGACGGAAGCGCCGCCGGTGCTGGAGGCCCGGGCCGGAATCGAACCCCGTGGCACGGGACGGAAGCGCCGCCGGTGCTGGAGGCCCGGGCCGGAATCGAACCGACGTACGGGGATTTGCAGTCCCCTGCATGGCCACTCTGCCACCGGGCCGCCGAAGGCTCCGGCGAACGCGTGTTTCGTAGGCGCCACACCGTGATGCGGTCAAGCGGGGCTGGCGTCATGGCTGCAGCGGTGGTGCTTGTTGCAGCGCGACGTGGCGGCCTATAACGCGGCGGTTCGCCCGAGGCCCGCAGCACAGGACTGCCGACATTCCATGGATTTCGCCAAGGCCCGCCTCAACATGGTCGAATGCCAGCTCCGCCCCAACAAGGTGACGGACCCGCTGCTTCTCGCCGCGATGGGCGCGGTGCCGCGCGAGGCGTTTCTCCCGCCGGGGCAGCGCGCACTCGCCTATCTCGACGAGGATGTGCGCCTCGGCTCGGGCCGGGCCCTGATGGAGCCGATGGTGTTTGCCCGCCTCGTGCAGGAGGCGGAGATCGGCGAGGGCACGCGGGTTCTTCTCGTCGGCGCGGGTTGCGGCTACGGCGCGGCGGTGATCGCCCGGCTCGGTGCGCGCGTGATCGCGCTCGAGGCGCCGGGGCCATTCGCCGAGGCGCTGGCTGCCCGCAAGACGGGTGCGATGGTCGTCACCGGCCCGCTCGCCGAGGGCTGGCCCGGCCAGTCGCCCTACGATGTGATCCTCATCGAAGGCGCGGTGGAGGTCGTTCCGGCAGGGCTCGAGGCACAGCTTGCCGAGGGTGGGCGGCTCCTTACCGTGATCGCGTCGGGCCGGCGCGGGGTGCTCGGCCTCGCGGTGCGTCGGGTCAGGACGGGCGGGGCGGTGACGGAGGTGCCGCTGTTCGATGCCGGCACGCCCGTGTTACCGGAGTTCCGCAGGGCGCCGGAATTCGTCTTCTGATGGCGGACGCCGCGCCCCTGCCGTTCGAGATCACGCCAGAGACGCTCGCGGCGTGGCGCGAGGCGGGGCAGGCGCATGCGGTGCTTGATGTGCGCGAACCGTGGGAGCTTGCCATCGCCTCGCTGCCGGATGTTCTCGCCGTGCCGATGGCCGAGATCCCGGCACGGCTCGAGGAGCTTCCGCGCGATCGTCCGCTCGTCGTGCTCTGCCATCACGGCGGTCGCAGCGCGCGGGTCACGGCCTGGCTGCGTGCGCAGGGCATCGGCGGGGCGACCAATCTCGGCGGCGGCATCGATGCGTGGTCACGCCTCGTCGACGCCTCGGTGCCGACCTATTGAAGGCTTGCGGAACAGAGCGCTGGCAACCACAGTCACCGGCGCGGTAGTCAGGCTTCGACTGTCAGGGGCCTGGCCCGACGGGCCGGGCCGGAGAAGGGAAGATCGATGGGTCCGAGAGGTTTCGATCGGCCGGTAGCCGCGACGGTGGAGGCGCGGGCCTGGCGTGCGGGGCTCGCCGCGCTACGCCCCCTCCTGCTTGCGGGGGCGATGCTGCTCGCAGCGCCGGAGGCCGGCGCCCAGACGCTGCGCGAAGCGCTGGCGATGGCCTATTCCAACAACCCGACATTGCAGGCCGCGCGCGCGCGCCTGCGGGCGACGGACGAGAACGTGCCGCAGGCGCTCTCGGGCTGGCGGCCGACCGTGACGGTGCAGGGCCAGTTCGGCTACGCCGACGGAACGGCTACGGGCGCTCTCCAGAACAACGGCTCCCGGATCGTGTCCAACACCGAGCGCAACCCGCTTTCCGGCAGCGCCACCGTCAGCCAGCCGCTGTATCGCGGCGGCCGCACCGTCGCCGCCACGCGCCGCGCGGAGAGCCAGGTCCTGGCCGAGCGGGCCAACCTCCTCGCGACCGAGCAGATCGTCCTGCTCGAGAGCATCAACGCCTATGCCAGCGTGATCCGCGACCAGGAGGTGCTGCGGCTGACGCAGAACAACGTGCGCGTGCTGGAGCGCCAGCTCCAGGCGGCGCGTGACCGGTTCCGCGTCGGCGAGATCACCCGCACGGACGTGGCCCAGGCGGAGGCGCGCCTCGAGCGCGCGCGGTCGGAGCGTGCGACGGCGGACGGCACGCTGCAGATCAGCCGCGCGGTGTTCCAGAGGCTGATCGGCGAGGCGCCGCGTTCGCTCGTGCCGCCACCGCCGATCCGCCCCGTGGCGAACTCCTCGGCGCAGGCCGCGACGCTCGCCGAATCGAACAACCCCAACGTTCTGCGCGCGCGGTTCGACGAGCAGGCGGCGATCCACAATGTCGACCTGATCTTCGGCGAGCTTCTGCCGACCGCCTCGCTGCAGGGCTCGACGTTCCGCAACGACGACAGCTCGCTGCGCGACACGCGGTCCACGGGCAGCCAGGTGCTCGGCGTGCTCTCCGTGCCGCTCTACCAGGGCGGGCAGGAGCATGCGCGCGTGCGCCAGGCCAAGCAGGAGGCGCAGCGGGCCCGCGAGGCGTTCGATGAGGTGCGCAGGCAGGTGACGGAGAACGCCCGCCGCGCGTGGGAGACGCTCGAGAGCGCCCGCGCGGAGGTGGCGGCGCGCAGCGCGCAGATCCGCGCCAACGAGATCGCGCTCGACGGCGTGCAGCGCGAGGCGCTGGTCGGCAGCCGCACCACGCTCGACGTGCTGAATGCGGAGCAGGAACTGCTCGATGCCCGCGTGGCGCTGGTGCGCGCGACGGCACAGTATCTCGTCGCCACCTACGGCCTCGCCTCCTCGGCGGGGCGGCTCACGGCACGCGACCTCTCGCTGCCGGTGCAGATCTACGACCCGCTCGACTACTACAAGGCCGTGCGCGACCGCTGGGTCGGCACCGATGTGCCGCCTGCCAGCACCATGCCGCTCAGCAGCCGATGAACGCCCCGGCCGACAAGCGCCCTGCCGGCACGGAGCCTGATGCGGGGCAGGATGGCTCGATGGAGGACATCCTCGCCTCGATCCGGCGCATCCTCGCCGAGGACCAGGCCGCACCGATGCCGGCCGCGCCCGACGCGGCGAAACCGGGCGAGGACGTTCTCGACCTCACCGAGCAGATGCTCGCCTCCGAGCCTGCCGCCCGCAGCCAGGAGAAGGGAGCGAGCCAGGACATGACGAAGCCCGAGGCAGCGAAGCCTGACTCCCAGGCAGGCATGAGCGCAGCCGACATCGATGCGCTGTTCGCGGCATCGAAGGCGCCGGCGGCGCCGCAGAAGCCTGCGGAGGCGATGAGCGCCGCCGACATCGACGCGATGTTCGACGCTCCCGCCCAGGCAGCGCCGGCACCGCAGCCTGCGCCTCCTGCCGAGGCCGCTTCTCCCCCGCCGCCTCCTGCCGTTCCGGCCGCATCGGCCGCAGCGGAGGGCGCGCTTCTCGGCGGCAGCACGGCGGCCGCCGCCGCCGCGTCCTTCGCCGCCCTTCGCGCCGCTGCGCGCGGCC
>NZ_VFAC01000076.1 GCF_007644105.1 Elioraea rosea
GGCGGGCGGCGCGGCCACGCCGGGGGGAACGAAGGCAGGCGGCCCCTTCGGCGCAGCGGGCGGTGGCGGCACGGGCGCGGCAACCGGTGCCGGTGGAGGAACGGGCGGCGTCTCGGGCGCGGGCGTCGGGCTCGCCGGCGCGGCCGTGCCGGTCGAGGACGACGTCTCGGCGAAGGGGTCCTTGAACGCGTCGCGGATGCCGTTCTCGTCGATCTGACGCTCGACGTCGCGCTTCATCTCGTAGACGCCCGTCCTCACCTCGTCGATCTGACGCTTGACCTCGTCGAGCTTGGTCTCCCGCATCATCTCGTCGACATGCACCTGGAACTCGCCGGCCATCCGCCTCGCCTTGCGGATGAACTCGGCAAGGCCGCGCACGGCATTGGGCAGTTCCTTCGGCCCGATCACCACGAGGGCGACCAGGAGGATCAGGGCAATTTCCGACCAGGCGAAATCGAACATGCGCTTCTCTCGGCCGACGCTGGCGCGGCGGCGACCCCCTCGCTACCGCACGCCGCCGAGCGGGCCGTGCGCCTTGGGGGGGGCTTGCGGCTCCTCGAACGGTGCGTCCTCCGACACCGGCGCGGCCTTCTGCGAGAGATGCCCACGCAGGTCGCGGATGCCGCGGCCGAGTTCGGCGCCGAGTGCGGGAAGCTTGCGGCTGCCGAAGAGCAGCGCAAGCACGAGCCCCACGATCGCGATCTGCCAGATGCCGATGCTCATCCCTCTCCCCCGTCACGTCCCGGGACGCGCGATGCCGCTGCCCGCCCCGCCGGCATGAGCGGTCGCGGATATTGGCAGGTTGCCCCCCCACCGGCAACGCAGCCGGAGCGGCGGGGAGCGCGGCGGCGCAGGATCGTCATGCCGCCTCGCTGTCGGGAAATACATAGGCACGCGTCGGGTCGAGCGCGACCGCCACCACGGCATCGCGAGCGGGAAGGAACTCTCCTGGGATGCGCGCGTGCACGTGATGCACCTCGCCAACCCCGTCCTCGACCGAGAGATGCACCATCGAGGTGCGGCCGAGCAGCCGCGCCGCCTCGACGCGTGCGCGCGCGTGGCAGGCCTCGCCCTCGGAAGCGGGAAGCAGGCGGATCGCCTCGGGACGGATCAGCACCTCGACGCGCTCGCCCTCCTGCCGCCCGCCGGCGGGGACCGGGCCGAAAGGGGTCGCGACCATGCCGAGCCGCACCTGGCCGGAGAGCCGGTTCACCTCGCCGAGGAAGGAGGCGACGAAGGGCGTGGCGGGGTGGAGATAGATCTCGGCCGGCGGGCCGGATTGCGCGATCAGCCCGCGATGGAGGATGGCCATGCGGTCGGCCATGAACATGGCCTCCTCGGCATCGTGCGTGACCATCAGCACGGCGATGCCTTCCTCCTGCAGCACGTGCAGCGTGTCGTCGCGCACGCGGTCGCGAAGCCTCGCATCGAGGCCGGAGAAGGGCTCGTCGAGCAGCAGCACCTTCGGCTGCGGGGCGAGCGCGCGGGCGAGCGCGACGCGCTGCTGCTGCCCGCCGGAGAGGGTGTGCGGCATGGTGGAGGCGAACCGGTCCATCCCGACGCGGGCGAGCATCGCCATGGCCCGATCGCGCCGCGCCGTGCCGCGAAGCGCGGTCAGCCCGAAGGCGACGTTGTCGAGCACGGAGAGATGGGGAAACAGGGCGAAATCCTGGAACAGCAGGCCCACGCCGCGCTGCTCGGGCGGCACCTCCCGCCCCGGCTCTGCGACCACCCTTCCGCCCACGACGACGCGGCCGCGCTGCAGCGGCGTCAGGCCCGCGGCGATGCGCAGGAGCGTCGTCTTGCCGTCGCCCGAAGGCCCGAGCAGGCAGACGATCTCGCCCGGCGCGACGGCCAGCGTGATCCCCTTCAGGATCTCCGCCTCGCCGAAGCGGTGATGGATGTCCTCGAGCCGGAGCGCCATCAGACCGGCTTGTCCTCTCCGCGCGCTTGAGGCTCCTCCGGCTCTGGGTCGAGAGGCGGGGGCGCCTCCTCCTCGGCCTCAGCCACCCCGCCTGGCGGGGAAGGCTCGGCGCCCGGGGAACCCGCGCTGGAGGAAGACGGCGGCAGGGGCTCGAGGAGCCCCGCTGCCTTCAGCTCGTCGAGCTTCGGCAGGTCCTTGATCGAGGCGAGGCCGAAATGCGCGAGGAACTGCGCCGTGGTTCCCCAGGTCGCCGGGCGCCCGGGCGTCTCGCGCCTGCCCTTCGGCTCGACGAAACCAGCCTCGACAAGCGTGTCGAGCGTGCCCTGGGCAAGCGCAACGCCGCGGATGTCCTCGATCTCCGCGCGCGTCACGGGCTGGTGGTAGGCGACGATGGCGAGCGCCTCGACGGCGGCGCGAGACAGCCGCCGCGGCACCTCGAAGCGCTTGCGCAGAAGCGGGGCGAGATCGGGCGCGGTGCGCATCATCCAGCCGCCCGCGACAGCGACCACCTCGACGCCACGGCCGGCAAGGCCATCGCCGAGCACCGCGACCACGGCGGCCGGGGCCAACCCTTCGGGCAGGATGGCGGCGAGCGCCTTCTCCGTAACTGGTTCGGCGGCCGCGAAGAGAAGCGCCTCGGCAAGCCGCACGTGCTCCGCGGTGATCTCAGCCGCGCCAGGCGCGACTTCCGCTTCTGCCGCAGGATCAATGGGTTCGTCTGTCTCGTTCATGTCTCGGTCGCTGGCTTCTGCTCGGCCGGCTTCACATAGATGGGGCCGAAGGCCTGTTCCTGCCGCAGATCGACGCTGCCTGTCTTGGCCATCTCGAGCCCGGCGACCAGCATGGCCGCCATGGCCGCCCGCGTCGGCAGGCCTCGCGCGAGCCCGGGCGGCAGGAACTGCGACAGCACCGCCCAGCCCGGAACATTGCCGATCAGCCTGTTCAGCCGGGCGATCGCCTCCTCGACCGAGAGGAGATCGAGCGGCGGCGGCGTGTAGGTGCGCTTGCCGAGCGAGCGTCGGCGGGCCGCGGCGTAGGCCGCGATCATCTCGTGCATGGTGAGCCTGACGCCCCCCGGCACGCGCTCGACCATCGCCTCCGGCGCCCCCCGGGGCCAGACATCGAGGCCCAGGCGATGCCGCGCCATCAGGCTCGCGCCCACCTCGCGCATCGCCTCGAGGCGACGGAGCTGGAAGGCGAGCGCCTCGGCTGCCTCTTCGGGGGAAGGCTCGTCCTCCGGCCGCTCCGACGGCGGGATCAGCAGGCGGGACTTCAGGTAGGCGAGCCAGGCGGCCATCACCAGCATGTCGGCCGCGAGGTCGAGGTCGAGCGCGCGGGCGCGGGCGATCCAGGCGAGATACTGCTCGGCGAGAGCGAGAACGGAGATGCGCGCGAGGTCGACCTTCTGCTCCCGCGCGAGCGCGAGAAGCAGGTCGAGCGGCCCCTCGAACCCCTCCACGGCGACGGCGAGGGTTCCGGGAGCCTCAGGGACCCGGGGCGCGTCCTCGGCGAAGGGCTCGGGCTCGGTCATGGAGGACCGCTCTACAGCCCGGCTGCGGTGAAGACCAGCCGCCTGAAGAAGTCGAGCGGCGGCCAGAGGATGGAGCCGAGCGGGTCTGCCGCGATGCCGGCCTGGCGAAGCAGCGCGGGCAGAAGGAAGAAGCCGAGGATGATGATCGCAAACCCCATCGGCTCGAGACGCGCCACCGCCCGCGCGGGGCCAAGAGGCAGCACGCCCACGAGGATCCGCCCGCCGTCGAGCGGCGGGATTGGGAGAAGGTTGAACAGCATCAGAAGCAGGTTGATCTGCACCGCGAAGAGGATGAGCTCCACCACGTAGAGCCCGATCTCGCGCGGCATCAGGTCGACGCTGTGGCCCGCGAGCGCGAACAGGAAGGCGAGCAGGAGGTTCATCGCAGGCCCCGCCGCCGCAACCCAGGCCATGCCGACGCGGGGGTTGGGGAAGTAGCGCGGGTCGACAGGCACGGGCTTTGCCCAGCCGAACATGAACTCCACCCGCCCGATCGTCAGCATCTGCATGGCGAACAGGAAGAGCGGCAGCGCCACCGTGCCCACAGGGTCGGCGTGCCGGATGGGGTTGAGCGACAGCCGGCCCATCAGCCGCGCCGTCGGGTCGCCGAGCGCGTTGGCGGCCCACCCGTGCGCGACCTCGTGCAGAACGATGGCGATCACGGCTCCCGGCGCGATCACCAGGAAGCCCCAGAGGAAGGCCTCGATCATCCGAGCAGGGCAGCGAGCGCCGCCTCGGCCCTGGCGCGTTCGAAGCGCGTGCGCGAGGCCGCACCCAGCTTCGCCCCCGCCCTCACCCGGCGCGCCGCGGTACCGGAAAGCTCCGGCACCGCCTTCAGGACGGCCTCGGTGCGGGCAAGCTCGCCCGGGCATTCGAGAACGAGGTCGCAGCCCGCCTCGATCGCCTCCTTCGCGCGCCGGCCCGGCTCGCCTGCCAGCGCCTTCATCGCCAGATCGTCGGTGACCAGCACGCCGCCGAAGCCGATCTCGCGGCGGATGAAGCGTACGACCTTCGGCGAGAGCGTGGCAGGGCGGTCGGGGTCGAGCGCGCGGTAGACGATATGCGCGGTCATCGCCCAGGGGCAGGTCTCGGCGAGCGCGGCGAAGGGCCTGGCGTCCCGGGCGCGGAGTTCGGCGAGCGAGGCCTCGACCACAGGAAGCGCGTGATGGCTGTCCGCCGTCGCCCGCCCATGGCCGGGGATGTGCTTCATCACCGGCAGCACCCCGCCGGCGAGAAGGCCGCGGGCAACGGCCCGGCCGAGGCTCGCCGCCATCCGCGGCGTGTCGCCATGCGCGCGGTCGCCGATCACGTCATGCGCGCCGGGAACCGGCAGGTCGAGCACGGGCGCGCAATCGACGTCGATGCCGAGATCGGCGAGGTCGTCGGCCATGAGCCTCGCGTTGAGGAAGGCGGCGCGGCGGGCGGCGGCGGGGTCGGTCGCGGCAAGGCGGGAAAACACCGAGGCCGCAGGCGGGTGGCGCCAGTGCGGCGCCTTCAGCCTGGCGACGCGCCCGCCCTCCTGGTCGATCAGCACAGGCGCGTCCTCGCGCCCGATTGCGCGGCGGAAAGCTGCCGTCAGGTCAAACACCTGCGCTGGCGTGTCGATGTTGCGTGCGAACACGATGAGCCCGAGCGGGCGAAGTCGGCGGAACAGCCTCTCCTCTTCCGCCGTGAGCTCGTGTCCGGAGACGCCGACGATCGCGGCGCGGGGCGCCTGGCCGGTTGCCACGCCGTTCAACCGGACGGTGCGACGAAGCAGGAGCCGCCGGCCGCCTTCACGCGCTCGCAGAAGGCCCGCGCCGACGCATTGTCCTCGAAGGCGCCGGTGCGGACGCGCCAGAAGGGCTGCCCCTCGCGCTCGCCACGGGACACGACGAGGCTCTGGGTGGCGAGGAGCTCGGGCATGCGGCGGCGAAGCCTGTTCCACTCCGCGGTCGCTGCCTGCTCGCTCGGCACGGCGGCGAGCTGCACCTGGATGCGCCCGGAGGGCACGGGCGGAGGCGGCGGCGACGCCGCGGCGGCAACCTGTGATGGGGCGGGTGCAGGCGGAGGAGGCGCCGAGCCGGCCGGACGTGGCGGTGCGGGCGGCGGCACCGGGCCGGAGGCAGGCGGCGCGGGG
>NZ_VFAC01000077.1 GCF_007644105.1 Elioraea rosea
GTCGGCGCGGGCCTGTGCGGCGGTCGCGCGCGCCGCCTCGTTGCGCGCGAGGCGCAGTTGCGCTGCGGCGAGGCCTGTCGCGTTGTCGGCGATGGCGCCTGCGTCGTCGCGCGCGTAGGAGCGCGTCAGCGCCTGCTGGAACAGTTCTGCCGCCTGCTCGGGCCGCTCCTGCTGCCAGGCGGCAAGCGCTGCGCGGGAGGTTCGGGCGAGCGCGGGGTCCGGCGGGTCGGGCGGCACCGCGCCGCCGCAGGCGCAGAGCACGAGCAGCGCGAGGATCGGTGCCCGCCTCATGGCCGCACCTCGCGCGGCGGCACGCGCTCCTCCTCCACGGTCCCCCGCCCGCCGCCGAGGATCGGGTTGGCGCGAAGTGCTGCGAGAAGGCGCTCGAGCTCGAGCGAGGCCTGCTGAACCTGGGTGAGCAGCCCGGGCAGCACGGCTGTGGCGGAGGCGACGTCCCGCGTGATGCGGGGCGCCTGCGGCGAGGCGGCGGCGAGGTCTGCGGTGATGCGCCGTGCATTCTGCAGCGAGGTCTCGGCAAGGTCGATCAGCCGCGGCAGGCCCTCCGCCGCCGTGCCTGCCGAGCCGACCGCGCGGCGCACATCGAGCACGGCGGAATTCGCCTCCGCGAGCGTCCGGTCGAGCTGCGCGGCGGCGGTCTCGAGCTCGCGCGCGAGCGTGTCGTCGACGAGAAGACGCCCGACCGTGCCCTGGCCCTCGTTCACGCGTTCGACCGTCTCGGCCGTCGCGCGGGCGATGCGGCCAACGTCATCGATCATCGGCACGAGCTTGGCGCGCAGCTCCTCGATGAGCTGGCCGAGGCTCTCGCTCGTGCCCTGCTCGCGCGTCACCTCCAGCACCGCATAGTCCCAGTCGAGCGGGTCGCCGGTGCCGCGCGTGATCTCGAGGAAGGCCGCGCCGGCCACGCCGAACTGCCGACGGATGAACACGCGGCTGTCGCGGCGGACGAAGGTGTCCATGCCCTCGCTCAACCGCACATCGGCATAGAGCTGCTGCCTTGGGTCGATCACGATGCGCCGCACCTCGCCCGCGCGCGTGCCGAGCACCTCGACCTGCGCTCCGGCCGAGAGCCCGCCCGTGCCGTCCGGAGGCAGCAGCACGCGAAGCGTCAACGCCGGGGTCAGCAGCGGGCCGAGCACGCCTGCCTGCAGCACCGCGGCGACCAGAAGCGCGGCCGCGGCCAGAACGAGCCCGCCGACCCATTCGTTGACGTGGCGCATCGGCGCGGGGCCGTTCACGCCGCGATCCTTCCGAGCGGAATGAGCGCGCCATGCACTAGGCGATAGCGCGCCGTTGCCGGCACGGTCCGGTCGAGGGCGACCGCGATGCTTTCCGTGAGCCACAGCACCGCGCCGCCACGGTCGCGCACCGCCCGCACCGCCTCCATCAGCGCGGGAAGAAGGTCTGGCCCGTCGATCGCGGTCGGCTCCTCGAGCACGACGAGCGCGGGCGCGTTCAGGAAGGCGCGAACGAGGCCGGCGCGGTGGAGGTCGGCCACGGGGAGCCCGCCCGGCGCGCCGGTCGGCAGGCCCGGAAGGCCGAAGGCGATGGCTAGCCTCGCTGCCTCCTCGCGCAGCCCGCCCACGCTCCGGGCAGTATGGTAGAGCGGCGCGAGCAGGATGTTCTCCTCGATCGTCAGCTCGGGCAGCCAGGCGCCGCGCGCGAAATGGCGGCCGATGCGGCCCCGCATCGCCGCGGCGTGCTCCGGCGGAACCTCCTGCCAGTCGCGCCCCTGGAACTGGATGGTGCCCGAGGCAGGCGCGTTGAGCCCTGCCGCCGCCTCGGCGAAGGCCTGGCGCCGACGCGGCCCGCGCAGATCGGCCGTGACGAGCGCGCCCTGCGCCACCGACAGCGTGACCGGCACGGTAAGGCCGCCGCCTGGCTCGATCGCAAGTCGCGCGTCGCGGAACTCGAGAACGGGTGTGTGGCCGTCCATCCGCTCAGAGAACCATGCTCACGACGCCGGAGGCGAGGAGGCTGGCGAGCACCATGAGCGCGAAGCCCTGCGGCAGGAGATGGGTCGGGCTTGCGGAGAGCCGGGGCGAACCGAACACAAGCCCGCAGGCGACGAGCGAGACGACGAGCCCGATCAGCACCCCCTTGAGGGGCAGCAGGACGAAGTTCGACGCGCCCATCGACCGCATCACGTTGCCCAGGAAATCGGGCAGGCTGAGCGCGACGGGGTTGAGCAGCGCGGCAACCGCCCAGCCGGCGAGCAGGGCGGCGGCAACGAAGATGATCGTGAGCGTCAGCCCCGCGACCGCGGAGGCGATCACACGCGGCATCACAAGAAGCAGGAGCGGCTCGACGCCCTGCGCATCGAGCGCCGCGACACGGCCCTCGCGCACATGCCCGCCGAGAATGATGAGCGTCGCCGTGCCCGTGCGCCCCAGCACCAGAAGCCCGACCACGACGGGGGCGACCTCGCGCACCAGGATGGTCGTCAGGAGCGGGCCGATCAGCGTTTCCTGCCCGACGGAGCCAAGCCAGTACAGCGCCTGGAACACCATCCCGATGCCGACGAGCACTGCCGCGACGAGCGTGGCGGGAAGGGCGCGCACGCCGGCTTCGTGGATCGCGAGCATCAGCGCCGTCCGCACGGGCCTGCGCCAGGAGCGCGGCCTGGCCGCGTGCGCGGCGACTGCCGCGCCAAGCCCCGCGACGAAGGCGACCCAGCGCGCCGCGGCGATCGTCGGCGCACCGACCGAGGCGAGAACCCGCCTGACGGACCGGCCTATCCTTACGCGGCCTGGCGCCGCCCCGGCCAGGACGGCCTCGCTCATGCCTTGCCGGCGAGCAGGAAGGTCGCCACCTCGCCGGCGCCGCCAACCCAGTAGCGGCCGCGCGGGCGGAGCGCGAAGTGCTCGCCGAGGCGCGCCTGCACGCTCTCCGACACCTGCACCGTGCCGCGCGGCGCCGACGCGGCGAGGGCCTCCGCCGCCCGCACCGCCTCGCCCCAGATGTTGTAGGTGCGCACGCCCTGGCCTACGCCGCTGCCGATGACGGGCCCCGTGGCGATGCCGATGCGGAACCCCAACGGCAGGTCGAGCGAGGCGAACAGCTCGGAGCAGCGTTCGGCGATGTCGAGCGCGAGCGCGGCGATCACGCCCGGCGCCTCGGCCGCGCGGTCGCCGAAGCCGTCTGCGAGGATCATCGAGGAGCCGACGACGCGCTGATAGGCGATGCCGCTCTCGTGCGCCGCCTGCTGCACGATGCGCACGACCTGGTCGGCGAGCGGGCAGCCGCCTGCTTCGGCGACCGGCTCGGCCAGCGCGAGCGGGTCGGCGAGAAGGAGTTCCATTACCGTCACGGTCGGGAACACTTCCGCGGCGAGGCCGCGTTCCGCGAGGCGCTCGGTCGCGCTGTCCGTCGGCCGCTCTGCTGCCTCGGCAGGGGCGGGCGGCACCGTCTCTACCGCGAGCACCCCTGCCCCGGCATCGATCGAGGCGGGGGGAGGGGGAAGGCGCGTCGCGCCCGACGAACCGTATGCCACCTGTCGCGCCGCCGCCGTGCCGAACGAGACCGCCCTGCGCCGTGCCTGCTCCGCGGCGGCGAGCCGGCCCGTGGCGATGCCGGCGATGGCCAGGGAGAAGGCGATCGCCTGGCTTGCGGGCACCTGGCTGCGGTCACGGTCCTCCACCAGGATGGCGCCGATCAGCGCCGTTCCGCGCATCGCCGGAACGCAGAGCACCCCTCTGCTGCCGATGTCGCCGAGCAGGGAGGTGGCGAGCTCCGCGGTGCGCGGATCGGCCGAGGCGTTCTCCACCTCGAACACCTCGCCACGCGCGAGTGCGGCGAACAGGCGTGCATGCTCGGCTTGCTTGAGCCTCTGCCCGCGCACATGCCGCGACGAGACGACGTCGTACATCTCCTCGCAGCGGAGCGAATCGCCTGCCGAGCCGATGCGCCAGATGCTCGCCCGCTTCGCCTCGAGCGTCTCGGCAAGCGCCGCGCCGAGCAGCTCGAGCCCCTCGTCGCGGGCCGGGTCGTACACTGAAGGCGCGCGGCCTAGGCGGGCGAGGACGCGCGCCTGCGCGGCCATGCTCTGGCTCCGCCGCTCGAGCATGCGCTCCATCGTGTCCGCCCGCAGGCCCTGCTGGATCAGGAGCCCCGCAAGGCCGAGCGCGACCAGGACGACGACGGCCCCGACCGCCCCCGTCAGGCGGCTCGCCTTGGCGACGAAGCTGGTGAACTCGCCCTCCGGCACGGTGATCAGGATCGACCACGTCCCGTCGCCTGCCGCGCGGAGGGGCGCCCAGATGGCGATGTGGTCGGTGCCGTCGAGCGCGAAGGTGAACCGGCCATGGCCGTTGATGCGGTGCAGGCTGTAGGCGCGGCTCAGCACCGGGTCGCCGAGGTCGTCGATTCGCGCGCGCACAAGCGCGCCGTCGACCTCCTTCAGCGCGAGCCCCAGCTCGGGATGAGCGACGATCTGGCCAGTGCTGTCGACGATGATGGCGCGTCCTGTCTCGCCGACCTCGAGGCGGTTGAGGAATGCGGAAAGCTCGTCGAGCCGGATATCGGCGCCGAACACGCCGCGGACGCGGTCACCGTCGCGGAACGCGACCGCTGCGGTCACGCCTGGCACCCTGTCGGTGAAGAAGACATAGGGCTCGGTCCAGACCACGCCGGTTCCCTCGACCGCCGCGATGTACCAGGGGCGCGTGCGCGGATCGAAGGTGTCGGCCGGGTCCTCCGTCTCGGAGATGACGTTGCCCTGGGCATCGCGCTGGACGAGGGTGACGCGCCTCGGGCCCGGGTCGGCATTGATCGTCTTGGTGTCGATCCCCCCCTGCTCGTTCCGTCGCTGATAGACGTAGTTGCCGCGCGTATCGGCGAGGGAGACGAGCGCGATGGAAGGAACGGTGCGGATCAGGCTCACGGCCAGCCGCTCGGCATGCTCGCGCGTCACCCCCGAGAGCGGCCCGTCCGCGTAGAGGTCGCTGAGCAGCCTCAGCGCGCGCGAGGCCGGGGCGAGCCAGCTTTCGGCGCGCAGCGCGATCCGCCTCTCGAGGCTCAGCAGGACGTTCTCGGAGAGCGCGAGCGCGCCGCGCCGGTTGTTCTCATATCCAGCGATCAGGAGCCCGATGACGGAGAGGATGAGCAGCGTGGCGGCGCCGACCGGGGCGAAGACACGGCGGAGGCGGCGGCGGGATGCCCGACGCTGCTCGACCGGATCGGCCCCCAGATCGACGATCTCCGCCTCGCTCATGGCCACGATCCTGCGCGCAGGCCATGGCGGGAGGCAAGGCTGGCCGCGGCGGAGGCGGCGTCGGAGGGGAGGGCGGCGGCGGCCTCTCCCCTCCGATGCCCTCAGGCGAAGAGGTCGTCGAGTGCGTAGGTCGTGCCGCCGGCGCGGATGAAGGCGACGCCGAGGAGCGTGTCGGTGCCCTCGTCGCCGTCGCCGAGGT
>NZ_VFAC01000078.1 GCF_007644105.1 Elioraea rosea
CTGCCAGTGCGGGAGGTGGCGGTGGCGGCAGGGGGAGCGATGCGAGCTGCTCGGCCTCCTCCGCCGCGGCGGGCGTCGCGAGCGGCGCCGCGGGTGGCGCCGCGCCTGGCGGGGGCGGCAGGGCTTCCTCGGTCACCGCCCGAGGGCCGAAGGGTTCGGCCGAAGCGGTCACCCTCGGCGGCTCCATCGCCCCGAGCGAGGAGGCGCTCCCTGCCGCGACGACCGGAACGGGCGGCGGCAGCGAGGCGACGACGGGCTGGGGCGGCGGCAGGACGCCCGGCACGTGCAGAACCTGCCCCGGCCGGATCACGTACGGAGGCTGCAGTCCGTTCGCAGCGATCACCGGTTGCACCGGCACGCCATGCCGCCGCGCGATGGCCGAGACCGTGTCGCCGCGCTGGACGATCACCGTCACCGGCTCCGCGCTCGACGGCCCGTAGGCAGGCGGCGGCCCGCGTCCGCCACAGGCGGCGAGCAGGGCAAGCGCTGCGGCCGCCGCGCCGAGGCGGGCGAGCGGGGCAAGCACGGAGGGGATGCGATGCTCTCTTCTCATGCCGAGTCGCACTTAGCGTCGCCCCGAGTCGTGGCGCAATGGCGGCGGGCCTGCGGCGATGCGATGGGTCGCGAGGTGTTGCAGCCGCGCCGCAGCCGTTAAGCCTTCGTATCGTCAGCCACGCCGGGCAGAAGGGGCACGAAGCGCACCGCCATCAGCTTCTCCCGCGCGATCTCCTCTCCATTCCGCGTCAGCCGCCAGAGATGCTGGCTGTCCGCCGTCCTTCCCATGGGAATCACCATGATGCCGCCGTCCGGGGAGAGCTGGTCGAGCAGCGCCTGCGGCGCCTCCTTCGGCGCGGCGGTGACGATGATGCGGTCGAACGGCGCGAGCTCCGGCCAGCCGGCCATGCCGTCTCCCGCGCGGGCAACGATGTTGGTGAGGCCAAGCTCCTTCAGGATCCCCTCCGCCCGCTCGAGCAGCGCGGGGTGCCGCTCGATCGTATAGAGGCGGCGGCAGAGGCGCGCGAGCACCGCCGCCTGGTAGCCCGAGCCGGTGCCGATCTCGAGGACGCGGTGGCGCTTGCTGACCTTGAGCGCCTCGGTCATCGTCGCGACCACGCGCGGCTGGCTGATCGTCTGGCCGAGGCCGATCGGCAGAGCGATATCCTCCCACGCCTGGTCGCGGAACGTTTCCGGGATGAAACGCTCGCGCGGCACGCTCTCGATTGCTGCCAGCACCGAGGCATCGGTGATGCCCGCGCGGCGGAGGCCGAGGATCAGGCGGATACGGCTCGCGTCCGTCGGCATGTCAGGCGAAGGCCGCGCGGAGCTCGAGCAGGAAGCCGCGCGCGGTCGCGTCGATCGTGACCGGTGTGATGGCGATCGCGCCCTCGTTGATGGCGGAGAGGTCCGAGCCGCGGGGTTGCTCCTCCTCCTTGCTGTAGTCGAGGATCCACCAGTAGGGCCGCCCGTCCGGGTCGGCGCGCTTCTCCAGCCTGAGCCCCTGCTTGCGCTTGCCCTGGTGCGCCACGCGGATGCCGCTGACCTCCTCGGCGGCGAGGTCGGGGACGTTGACGTTCATCAGCGTCGCGTCCGGCCAGGGAAGCGCGGCGAGGCGGTTGATGATGCCGGGTGCGAAATGGCTGCACGTCTCCCAGCGCGGCCGTTCCGAGACCGATCCGTTGCGCGGAAGGTCCAGGCTGAAGGCGATGGCGCGGAAGCCCAGCAGGCAGGCCTCCATCGCCGCCGCGACCGTTCCCGAGTAGCCGATGTCCTCGCCGAGATTGGCGCCCATGTTGATGCCGGAGAGGACGAGGTCGGGCGGCTTTCCGCCCATCACCTCATGCACGCCGATCAGCACGCAGTCGGTCGGCGTGCCGTCGACCGCGAAGCGCCGCGGCCCGGCGCGCGAGACGCGCAAGGGGCGGCGGATGGTCAGCGAATGGCTGACGGCCGATTGCTGCGTCTCGGGCGCGACCACCCAGACATGCCGCGACAGCCCGCGCGCGATGCGCTCGAGAACGCGGATGCCCGGCGCGAGGATGCCGTCATCGTTGGTGACGAGGATGCGCGCCCCGGCAAGATCGGCGATCGGGGGAAGCCGTGCGCTCATGCGGCGGCGATGCGCGCGAGCCCGCCCATGTAGGGCCGCAGCACCTCGGGGATGGCGACGGAACCGTCCTCCTGCTGGTGGTTCTCGAGCACGGCGATCAGCGCGCGGCCCACGGCGATGCCCGAGCCGTTCAGCGTATGGACGAAGCGCGTGCCCTTCTGCCCCGCCGCACGGCAGCGCGCATCCATCCGCCGTGCCTGGAAGTCGCGGCAGTTGGAGCACGAGGAGATCTCGCGATACGCGCCCTGGCCGGGAAGCCAGGCCTCGATGTCGAAGGTCCGCGCCGCGCCGAAGCCGACATCGGCAGAGCAGAGATCGACGACGCGATAGGGGATCTCGAGCGCCTGAAGCACCGCCTCGGCGCAGGCGGTCATGCGCTCGTGCTCGGCCTCGCTGTCCTCCGGCCGGGTGATCGAGACGAGCTCGACCTTCATGAACTGGTGCTGGCGCAGCATCCCCCGCGTGTCGCGTCCCGCAGCGCCCGCCTCGGAGCGGAAGCAAGGCGTGAGCGCGGTGACGCGCATCGGCAGCGTCGCCTCGTCGACCACGATCTCGCGCACCAGGTTGGTCAACGGCACCTCTGCCGTCGGGATGAGCCAGCGGCCGTCGGTGGTGCGGAACTGGTCCTCGGCGAACTTCGGCAGCTGGTTGGTGCCGAACAGCGCGGCCTCGCGAACCAGGAGGGGCGGCGAGACCTCCGTGTAGCCGCCTTCGCCCGTTTGCCGATCGAGCATGAACTGGCCGAGCGCGCGTTCGAGCCGCGCGAGCGCGCCCTTCAGCACGGTGAAGCGGCTCCCCGCGATCCGCCCCGCCGCCTCGAAATCCATCAGGCCGAGGCGCTCGCCGATCTCGAAATGCTGCAGCGGCTGCCAGGCGAACTCGCGCGGCGTGCCCCAGCGGCGAAGCTCGACATTGTCCGCCTCCGAGGCGCCATCGGGCACGGCGGCATCGAGCACGTTCGGCAGCCCCGCGAGCGCCGCGTCGAGCTCGGCGCCGAGCCTCTGCGCCTCCGCCTCCTCGCGTGCGATCGCCTCGCCCATCTGCGCGGCCTCGGCGAGAAGCGGCGCGGCATCCTCGCCCCTGCCCTTTGCCTGGCCGATTCGCTTGGAGAGTGCGTTGCGGGCGGCCTGCATCTGCTCGAAGGCGGTCAGGCTCGCGCGGCGGCGCTGGTCGAGCGCGAGAAGCGTCTCGGCGGACGGGGGCAGGCCGCGGCGAACAAGAGCGGCGTCGAAGGCGGCCGCGTCCTCGCGGATCCGGCGTATGTCGTGCATCGGGGTCGTCCCGTCTCAGCTTGACGCGGCGGCGGCCTGGTCGCGCTTTCGAAGCAGCCGCGCCGCAAGGATCGAGCCTTCGTAGAGCAGCAGCAGCGGCACGGCGAGGCCAACCTGGCTGATCACGTCCGGCGGGGTGATGACGGCAGCGAGAACGAACATGCCGACAATGGCGTAGCGCCGCTTCGCCGCCATGCCTTCCGGCGTGATGATGCCGACGCGGCACATCAGCACGAGGCCGACGGGCATGAGGAAGGCGAAGCCGAAGGCGAAGATCAGCCGCATCACCAGCGAGAGGTACTCGTTGACCTTCGCCTCGAGCTGGATCGGCAGCTCGCCCGGGCCGGCCGGGCTCTCGAAGGAGAGGAAGAACCGCCACGCCGCAGGGATGACGAAGTAGTAGCAGAAGGCCGCGCCGGCGGCGAAGAAGAAGGGGGTGGCGATCAGGAACGGCGCGATGGCGCGCTTCTCGCTGCGGTAGAGGCCGGGCGCGATGAAGAGCCAGAGCTGCGTCGCCCACCACGGGAAGCTGATCATCATCGCGCCCCAGAGCGCCACCTTGAGGTAGGTGAAGAACGCCTCGTAGAGGGCGGTGAAGATCATCCGCCGTTCCTGGCCCGTCGTCTCCTGCAGGATGTTGGCAAGCGGGGCGGCGAGGAAGCCGTAGATCTCCTTCGAGAACACGTAGCAGAAGATGAAGGCGATCACGAACCCGCCGAAGGCGAGCAGAAGCCGCGTGCGGAGCTCGATCAGATGGTCGAGCAACGGCATCGGCTTGTCGTCGATGATGTCCTCTTCGGGGCGCATCGCTGTTCTTCAGGCGTTGTCGCGGGCTGGCATGTCGGGCGGCGCGGCGACGGCCGGCGCCCTCGCCGCGGCGGGCGGCGCGGCCACGCCGGGGGGAACGAAGGCAGGCGGCCCCTTCGGCGCAGCGGGCGGTGGCGGCACGGGCGCG
>NZ_VFAC01000079.1 GCF_007644105.1 Elioraea rosea
GCGCGCGCCAGCCGCTCGCGCGGCGGCCGTGCGAACGCGCGCGGGTGCGCGGCGCGCAACGCCTCGAGCGAGGCGGCGCTCATGCGCGCGCCTCGCTCCGCGTCGGCTCGATGAAGCGTCGCCGCAGCTGGCTCGAGACCAGGTCGGCGATCGCGACGGTCGCGACGATCAGAAGGACGAGCGCGCTGATGTCGGCATAGATGAACTGCCGGACGACGAGGTAGAGCTCCTCGCCGATGCCGCCCGCGCCGACGATCCCGAGGATCGAGGCCTCGCGCACATTGATCTCCAAGCGAAGCAGCAGGTAGCTGAGGTGATTCGGCAGGACCTGCGGCAGCACGCCGAAGCGGATCGCCTCGACCCTGGTTCCGCCCGAGGCGAGCACGGCCTGGAGCGGTCCGACCTCGGCGTTCTCGTTCGCCTCGGCGAAAAGCTTTCCCAGAGCGCCTGCGACATGCAGCACGATCGCGAGCACGCCGGCGAACGGCCCTGGCCCGAAGGCGAAGACGAAGATCAGGGCGAACACGAGCGTGGGCACGCCGCGCAGGATGTCGAGCAGCCGGCGGGCAAGGAAGTAGCTCACCGGTCCGCGCGCGACGTTCGCGGAGGCCTCGAAGCACAGGAGCAACGCGAGCGCGCCGCCGAACACCGTGCCGACCAGCGCCATGAGCACCGTGTCGCCAAGCAGGATCAGCCAGAGATCGAGCGCCCAGAACCATTCGCCGATATCGGCCGCAAGGCTGTCTGCGCGCAGCACCGGAAGCGTGCGGCCGACATAGGCCGCGATGTTCGGCAATCCCGCGACGAGCCGTGCCGGATCGACTTCGCCGACGAGCGTGGCCAGGGCGAGAGCGGCGGCAAAGGCCAGCAGCCAAAGCGTGGCAAGCCTTCGCTTCGCTGCCCTGTGCTCGGCGAAGCGGCGCTCGAAGAGGGCGGCTGCCGTCACGACCGGCGCTGTCGCCGCCTCGCCTCGTTCTCCTCCGTCACCGCGATCACGTCGAGATAATCGGCGTGCGTGGCCGGGGCGATCTGCGGCGTGGAGGAGGAGAGCGCCCGCAAAGCGGCGGGGTCGCGCTCGTGCATCGCAAGCAGGGCGTCGCGGAACGCCTCCTGCAGGGCGGCGGGAAGGTCGGTCCGCGTCACGAAGGGGCTGTTGGGGATCAGTGGGCTCTGCCAGACATTGCGGGCGGCGCCGGCCGGAACCATCCCCTTCTCCACCATGCGTGGAACGTTTCCACGGCGCTCGTTGTTCCAGAAGGTCGCCGCGGCGTCGTAGCTGCCATTGACCACGGCGAGCACGCCCATCTCGTGGTTGCCGGCAAAGCCCGTGCGGGAGAAGAACCGCTCGGGCTCGATGCCTTCCTTGCGCAGGAAGTAGCTCGGGAAGGCGAAGCCCGAGGTGCTGTTCGGGTCGGCCCAGGCAAGGCTCTTGCCGCGCAGGTCCGCGAGCGACCGGGCCGGGCTGTCGGCCCTGACGACGATGACGCTGAAATAACCCTCCGACCCGGCGTCGTCGCGCTCTCGTGCGATGGCGGCGACACGCTCGCCCATTACCTTCCGCGCCAGCGCATAGGCCGCCGGCCCGAGCCGCGAGAACTCGACCTGGTTCGACCGCATCGCTTCAACGGCGCCGGCATAGTCTGTCGCACGGTAGACGCGGAAGGGAACGCCGAGCTGCTTCTCCATGTAGGCCGAGAAGGGCTGGTAGCGCACGACGGCGTCGCGCTCGTTCTCCGAGGAGATGAGGCTCATCCGCAGTTCGCGGAACTGCCCCTGCCAGGCCTGCGCGCGCGCGGCAGGCCCGAGGAGAAGAAGCGGGGCAGCAAGCGTGGCACGGCGGCCGAGTGCGTGGCGCATGGGTCTTCTCCGTCCGGTTGCGTGCCGACGGTGTCCCACCTCGCCGTTGCAGGGGCATGACAGAGGGATGATCGTTCAGTGACGGAACGGATGACCGATACGATCGGTCCGGACGTCGGAGACCGGCGGATCCGGCGCTACCCAGAGCCGGATGGCCCGCCTTTGCAGGAAGGCGGCGCCGGAAGGCCGCGGCAGTCGCGTTATCGGGTGGCGACTACGCCTCGCGCAGCGCCACCACCGGATCGAGCCTCGACGCGCGGATCGCGGGGTACAGTCCGGCAGCGAGCCCCACCGCAGCCGACACGCCGAGCGCGAGTAGCCCCGCCGCCGGGTCGAGCACCACGGGAAAGCCCGCCATCGCGGACAGAGCGGCGGCAGAAGCGACGCCGAGCAGCACGCCCGCCGCCCCGCCGATCAGCGCGAGAAGCGACGCCTCGACGACGAACTGCGCAAGCACATGCCTCGGCCGTGCGCCGATCGCCATCCTGAGCCCGATCTCGCGCGTGCGCTCGGTGACGGAGACGAGCATCACGTTCATCACGCCGATGCCACCGACGAACAGCGCCACGAGCGCGACGGCTGCGAGGAAGCTGCCGAGCATCTCCGCCGCCTCGTCGCGCGCGGCTGCGGCAGCGGTGACGTCGAACACCACGAACGGGTCTGCGCCGTCGCGCGGCACGCGCATCCGCGCACGCAGGATCTGGCGGATCTCCTCGACGACGACGGCCCTGTCGGTCGTCTCGGCAGCCTGGATGACGAGCGAGCCGATCAGCCGCGCATGGCCGCCATCGGCTCCGAACAGGCTCCGCCGCGCCGCCCAGAACGGCACGAACACGATGTCGTCCTGGTCGGCGCCGTCGATGCTCTGGCCCTTTCGCTCCATCACGCCAATGACCTCGAAGGGCGTCTGGCGGATGCGCACGGGCTTGCCGATCGGGTCCTCGTTCGGGAATAGCCTCTGGGCGACGGAGGCGCCGAGCAGCACCACCTTCGCCCCGGCCGCATGCTCGGCCTCGGTGAAGAGCCGCCCATCGGTATGCCCCCAGCGGCGTATCTCGAGCCATTCCGGCGTCGCACCCTGCACCACCGCGTTCCAGTTCCGCGGCCCGGCGACGACCTGCTGGTTGGCCCTCAGCGACACGGCGACGCGCTCGACGCCCGGGATGGCGCGGATCGGCTCGGCATCGTCATAGACAAGGCGCGGCCGCATACCCGTTCCGGCATGGGCGCCTGCCACCCGCGCCGAGCCATTCCAGACGGCGATGACGTTCACCCCCATGGTGTTGACGGTATCGAGGATGCGCTCGCGCGCGCCCTTGCCGACGGCGACCATGGCGATAACGGCAGCGACGCCGACGGCGATGCCGAAGGCGGTGAGCGCCGCACGGAGCCGGTGCGCGGACAGCGCGTCGGTTCCCGCGCGCAGGATATCGAGGGGCCGCACGGCTCAGAACCCGAGCCTGATCCCGGCGCTGCGGCGCGGCGCCGTCTCGGCGGCGATGCCGATGACGACGGGCATGCCGGGAAGCAGGGCCTCGCCCTCCTCCTCCACACCGGCGATCTCGGTGAAGCGGGCATCGGCCACGCCGGTGCGCACGCGGATGGGGGTGAGCCGCCCGCCCTCGCCCTGGACGTGGACCACACCGAACCCTGGCTCGGCCGGGGCTGGGCCGCTGCCCGGTGGACGGAAGCGCAGCGCGGCGGAGGGGACGCGCAACGCGTCGTCGCGCCGGTCGGTCTCGATCCGCATCGTCGCCGTCATTCCCGGCATCAGCCTGCCGTGATCGTTCCGAACGGCGACGACGACGGTGTAGGTCACGACATTCTGCGTCACCGTCGCGGCGAGGCGGACGGTTCGCACCTCGCCGACGAAGGTCTCGTCCGGCCAGGCTCCGACGGAGAAACGCACCGTCTGCCCCTCGCGCACGCGACCGATATCGGCCTCGTCGACGGTGGCCCAGAGCTCCATCTCGGCGAGGTCGCCGGCGATGAGGAACAGCGTCGGCGCGGAGAGCGAGGCAGCGACCGTCTGGCCGACATTCACCTGGCGGTTCACCACGACGCCCGCGATGGGAGAGCGGATCACGCTTCGCTCGATGTCGACCTCGATCTGCCGCCGTTGCGCGACGCGCTGCTCGACCGTTGCGGTAGCCGCACGCACCTGGGCCTCGGCGACCTCGAGATCGGCCGCAGCGGCTGCGGCGAGCGCATCGGCCTCCTCCGCCTCGGACACCGCGCCGGCGGCCTCGGCGCGGGCACGCTCGGCCGCGAAGGCGGCGCGTTCGGCATCGTTCGCCGCGCCGACGCCGCGGGCGCGCAACTC
>NZ_VFAC01000008.1 GCF_007644105.1 Elioraea rosea
TGACGGAGGCGGGCCTCGCCGCCAAGGCTGCCCGGGAGGCCCGCAGCGCGGCCGCGCTGCGCGAGAACCTCCGCCGGCGGAAGGCCCAGGCACGCGCGCGGGCGGGCGCCGACACGCCTCGCGACGGCGGCCAGGGCAGCGGTTGAGCCGCCCCCCTCGCTCCGCTACACCCTCGGGCCTTCACCCCCGAGACAGCGGAGTCGCCCCGCCCATGGGCATCCTGCCCGACCACTGGATCCGCCGCATGGCGACGGAGCACGGGATGATCTCCCCCTTCGTCGAGAAGCAGACGCGCGAAGGCGTGATCAGCTACGGCCTCTCCTCCTACGGCTACGATGCCCGCGTCGGCCCCGACTTCAAGATCTTCACGAACGTGGAGAGCGCGGTGGTCGACCCGAAGAACTTCTCCCCCGCTTCCTTCGTCGACCGCACGACGGATGTCTGCGTCATCCCGCCGAACTCCTTCGCGCTCGCTCACACGATCGAGTATTTCCGGATCCCGCGCGACGTGCTCGTGATCTGCCTCGGGAAGTCCACCTACGCACGGTGCGGCATCATCGTGAACGTGACGCCGCTCGAGCCGGAATGGGAAGGCCAGGTGACCATCGAGATCAGCAACACCACCCCGCTGCCGGCACGCATCTACGCCAACGAGGGGATCTGCCAGTTCCTGTTCCTCAGGGGCACCGAGGTCTGCGAGACGAGCTACGCCGACCGCGCGGGCAAGTACATGCGCCAGCGCGGCGTCGCGCTGCCGAAACTCTGAGGGGCAGGGATGGACCGCATCCGCATCCGTGGCGGCAGGCCGCTCGAGGGCACAATCCGCATCGGGGGCGCGAAGAACGCCGCCCTGCCTCTGATGGCCGCAGGCCTGCTGACCGACGAGCGGCTGACGCTCACCAACGTTCCCGCGCTCGCCGACATCGCGACCATGAGCTCGCTCCTGCGCACGCTCGGCATCGCCGTCGAGCCGGTCGGCAATGACGGGCGGACGCTCGCAATCGGCGGGGCCATCGCCTCGTCGGAGGCGCCCTACGACATCGTGCGCAAGATGCGCGCCTCGGTCCTGGTGCTCGGCCCCCTCGTCGCCCGCACCGGGCTCGCGCGGGTGTCGCTGCCTGGCGGCTGCGCCATCGGCACGCGGCCGATCGACCTTCACCTGAAGGCGCTCGAGCAGCTCGGCGCAGAGATCAGCCTCGAGGGCGGCTACGTCACCGCAACCGCGAAGCAGGGCCTGAAGGGGGCGACGGTGATCTTCCCCTTCGTCTCGGTCGGCGCGACCGAGAACCTGCTGATGGCCGCCTCGCTCGCCGAAGGCACGACGGTGATCGCCAATGCCGCGCGCGAGCCTGAGATCGGCGACCTTGCCGCCTGCCTCGCGGCGATGGGCGCCCGCATCGAGGGCGTCGGCACCGACAGGCTGACCGTCCATGGCGTGCCGAGCCTCTCGGCCGCGACGCATGCGATCATCCCCGACAGGATCGAGACGGGCACCTATGCCTGTGCCGCCGCCATCACCGGTGGGGCGGTGCTGCTCGAAGGGGCGAAGCTCGAGCATCTCGGCGCGGTGGTGCGCACGCTGCGCGAGGCCGGCGTCGAGGTTGCCGAGGCCGAGGGCGGGCTGTCGGTGAAGCGCCTGAACGGCCTGCACGGCGCGGACGCGATGACCGAGCCCTATCCCGGCTTCCCGACCGACATGCAGGCCCAGTTCATGGCGCTGATGAGCGTCGCCGAGGGCGCCTCGATGGTCACCGAGACGATCTTCGAGAACCGCTTCATGCACGTGCCCGAGCTCGCGCGGATGGGGGCGCACATCGTCGTCCATGGCGCGTCGGCCATCGTGCGCGGCGTGCCAGCCCTCTCCGGCGCCCCGGTGATGGCGACCGACCTTCGCGCCTCCGTCTCGCTCGTGCTCGCCGGCCTCGCGGCGAAGGGCGAGACGATCGTCAACCGCGTCTACCATCTCGATCGCGGCTACGAGCGGGTGGAGGAGAAGCTCGCCGCCTGCGGCGCGGCCATCGAGCGCATCCCCGGTTAGGCAGCGCGCGGGGCGGGGCATGCGCGCGCTCGTCCGTACCAACAGGGACCTCCGCGTCGATTTCTTCCGCGGCTTCGCGCTCTACTGCATCTTCGTCGGCCACATCCCAGACCACGTGCTCTGGGTGCTCACGCTGCAGGTGCTCGGGCCGTCCGACAGCACCGAGACCTTCATCTTCCTTGCAGGCTACTCGGCCGCCATCGCCTATGGCCGCTCGTACGACCGCTTCGGCTGGACCTATGCCGCGACGGCGGTGCTGCTCCGGGTCTGGACGCTCTATGTCGTCCACATCTTCATGTTCGTCGCCTTCGTCGCGCAGGTCTCGTGGTCGGCCACGCGCTTCGCCAACCCGGCCTATATCGACGAGATCAACATCGGGGCCTTCCTTGACGAACCGCACATTGCCGTGCTCGACGCGCTCTCCCTGCGCTTCCAGCCGGCGTTCATGGACATCCTGCCGCTCTACATCGTCGTGCTGCTGGTCTTCGCAGCGATGCTGCCGCTGCTGCGGCGCCCCGCCGTGCTCCTGGCCGTATCGGGCGCGCTCTACCTCTTCGTGCGCGTGACACGCTTCAACCTGCCGACGGCGAGCGGGGAGTGGTTCTTCAACCCGCTTGCCTGGCAGTTCCTGTTCATGGCGGGCGGGGCCGTGGTGGTCATGCCGGACCGGACGCACGCCGCGCTCCGCCGGGCGGGGCCGGTGCTTCTGCCGCTTGCCATCGGCTTCGCCCTCGTCGGCCTGTTCATCAGCGCGGTCTGGCGCATCCCGGCGGTCTATGCGGCGCTGCCGGAGCCCTTCGCGGCGCTCATCTACACGAGCATCGACAAGTCGGGGCTTCACCCGCTCCGGCTGCTGCACTTCCTGGCGCTCGCCTACCTCGTGGCCCGGATCGTGCCGGAAGGCGCGCGCTGGCTCACCTCCTGGGCGGCACTGCCCTTCACCCTGGCCGGGCAGCACGGGCTGGTCGTGTTCACGCTCGGCGTCTTCCTCTCCTTCCTGGGCCGCCTCGTGATGCAGGAATGGGACGCCACGCTGCCCACGCAGCTTGCCATCGCCGTACTTGGCTGGGCCGTGTGCGTTGCCGTCTCGGCATTCCAGGCCTGGTACGACGGCAAGGGCAGGCCGCCGAAGCAGCGCCCCGCATCGCCCCCCTTGGCGGAAGTGGGCTCTCCTGATAGCGGTGCGTCATGATCGGTTGCCGCAGGCTCATCGCCGCGCTGGCCGCTCTGGCTGGTGTCGTGGCATCGCCCGTCTCCGCGGTCCCGGCGGCGGCGGACAAGTGCGCCGCACCGGCGGAGTTCTCCGTCGCCTCCGGCGCGCTGCCGAATGCCGCCGCCGCGGTGAAGCAGCGCAAGCGCCTCGCTGTCCTTGTCCTCGGCACCGGCTCCTCGACGAATGGTGGCACCTCCGACCAGGCCGCCTCCTACCCGCAGCGGCTGGAGAACGACCTCGCGGCTGCCTTCCCCGGCATCACCGTCACGCTCCAGACCCGCGGCGGACGCGGGCTAACGGCGGCCGACATGCTTCCCCTGCTCGTCGAGGCGCTCGACCAGTTCCGGCCCGACCTCGTGGTCTGGCAGTCCGGCACCGTCGACGCCGTCCGAGGCCTCGACCCGGACGGGTATGGCGAGACCGTGTCGGAAGGCATCGAGAAGGCTCTCCAGCGCCGCGCCGATGTCGTGCTGATGGACATGCAGTTCAGCCGCTTCTCCCGCGCCGCGGTGAACTACGGCCCCTTCCGGCAGGCGCTCGACACGGCTGCCTTGGCGCATGGCGCGCTGAGCTTCCCCCGCTACGAGCTGATGCGCTACTGGGCCGCCGCGGGGCAGATCGACGTCGAGCGGGCGCCGAGGCCGAAATGGGCGGCCGAGGCCGACGCGCTGCACGCGTGCATCGCCAAGAAGCTCACCGAGCTGATCCGCGACGGCATCCGCCAGGCCGGACCCTGAGGCGCGCGCCGGGCCCGACGCGCGGCCCGCTCGGCTTGTTGCCCCGCCCCCCCGATGCTACCACCCGCGCCGTGAACGCGCCGATCCCCGCCTCCCTGTCGCACCCCGCGCTCGCCCGCCCCGATGCCGGGCCACTCGTCCTCGCCCTGCCCAAGGGGCGCATCCTCTCCGAGCTCGGCCCCGTGCTCGAGCGCGCCGGCATCGCCCCCGATCCCGACTACGCGAACGAGGACAGCCGCAAGCTCCGCTTCCGCACCAACGACCCCGGGCTCGACGTCGTCCGCGTGCGGCCGTTCGACGTCGCGACCTTCGTAGCCTTCGGCGCGGCCGCGATCGGCGTCGTCGGCTCCGACGTGCTCATGGAGTTCGACTACCCCGAGCTCTACGCCCCGCTCGACCTTCGCCTCGGCCTCTGCCGGCTCTCGATCGCCGCGCCGGCCGCCGTCCTCGCCGCGGAGGACGACCCCGCGCGCTGGAGCCAGATAAGGGTCGCGACCAAGTATCCGCGCATCGCCCGCCGGCACTTCGCCGCGCGCGGCGTCACCGCCGACGTGGTGGAGCTCTCCGGCGCCATGGAGCTCGCCCCCTCGCTCGGCCTCTCGCGGCTGATCCTCGACCTCGTCCAGACAGGCTCGACGCTCCGCGCCAACGGGCTCGTGGAGATCGAGCATGTCGCGAATGTCTCGACGCGGCTGATCGTGAACCGCGCCGCGCTGAAGACGCGGCCCGAGCTTCTCGGCGGCTGGATCGCGCGGTTCCGCGCCGCCGCCGCGGCGTCATGAGCGGGCCGCGCCGCCTCTCGGCGGGCGAGCCCGGGTTCGAGGATGCCTTCGCCGCCCTGCTCGCCGACCGCGACGAGGCCAATCTCGACGCGGAAAAGGCCGCCGCCGCGATCATCGCCGAGGTGCGGGCGCGCGGCGACGCAGCGATCGTCGACTACACCGCGCGGTTCGACAGGCTGACGCTCACGCCGGAACGGTTCCGCGTGACGGAGGAGGAGATCGCCGCGGCCGATGCCGCCACGCCGCCGACGCTCGCCGGGGCGCTCGACATCGCCGCGGCGCGCATCGCCGCCTTCCACCGCGCGCAGATGCCGTCCGACCTCGCGACACGGGATGCCGCGGGGGTGCATCTCGGCATGCGCTGGGGCCCGCTCGACAGCGTCGGCATCTACGTGCCCGGCGGCAAGGCGGCCTACCCGTCCTCGGTGCTCATGAACGCGATTCCAGCGCGCGTCGCGGGCGTCCCGCGCATCGCCATGGTCGTGCCCTCGCCGGACGGCGTGCTGAACCCTCTCGTGCTCGCCGCCGCGCGCCGCGCCGGCGTGACGGAGATCTTCCGCATCGGCGGCGCGCAGGCCGTCGCCGCGCTCGCCTACGGCACCGACACCGTCCCGCCGGTCGACCGCATCGTGGGCCCCGGCAACGCCTATGTCGCGGCCGCCAAGCGGCAGGTGTTCGGCGCCGTCGGCATCGACATGATCGCCGGCCCGTCGGAAGTGGTGGTGGTGGCAGACGGCGCGAACGACCCGCGCTGGATCGCCGTCGACCTGCTCGCCCAGGCGGAGCATGACGAGGCGGCGCAGGCCATCCTGATCACCGACGATGCCGGCTTCGGCGACCGGGTGGCTGCCACGGTCGAGGAGGAGCTGGCCGCGAGCCCGCGCGGGGCGATCGCCGGCGCCTCCTGGCGGGCGCATGGGGCGATCATCGCCGTGCGCGACCTCGAGCAGGCGGCAGCGCTCGTCAACCGCCTCGCGCCGGAGCATCTCGAGCTCGCCGTCGCCGAGCCCGCGAAGCTCTTCTCGCGCATCCGCCATGCAGGGGCGGTGTTCCTCGGCCGCCACTGCCCCGAGGCGCTGGGGGACTACGTCGCTGGCCCGAACCATGTGCTGCCGACCTCGCGCACCGCGCGCTTCGCGTCCGGCCTTTCGGTGTTCGACTTCCTCAAGCGCACCACCTGGGTCTCCGCCGATGCCGCGGCGCTCGCAGCGATCGGCCCGGCCGCCGTGGCGCTCGCCGAAGCCGAGGGGCTGCCCGCGCATGCGCGCTCGGTCTCGCTCAGGCTTGCCGCAGGGCGCAGCTGACGGCCCTCTGCTTGACCGCGCCGGCTCCGGCGATCATGTTCCGGCCCCAACATGCGCCCCCGGGGGATGGGGCGCTGAACAACCGAGGTTCGATGCCGAAAGAAGACATGATCGAGTTCGACGGCATGGTGACGGAGCTTCTGCCCAACGCCATGTTCCGCGTGAAGCTCGACAACGACCACGTCATCCTCGCCCACACATCGGGCAAGATGCGCAAGAACCGCATCCGCGTGCTGGCGGGAGACCGCGTGAAGGTCGAGATGACGCCGTATGACCTGACCAAGGGACGCATCACGTTCCGCTTCAAGTAGACCGCCCGGCAGGGCCCGCGCGCCCTCGCCTCGTGCTCGCCTCCGCCTCGCCGCGGCGGCTAGAGCTTCTGCGCCAGATCGGCCTCGTTCCCGATGCCGTCGACCCAGCCGAGATCGACGAGACGCCGCGCCCGCGCGAGTTGCCTGCCACGCTCGCCGCGCGCCTCTGCCGCGCCAAGGCCGAAGCGGTCGCCGCCCGCCATCCGGATGCCTTCGTGCTGGCCGCCGACACGGTGGTGGCGCTCGGCCGGCGCGCCCTGCCGAAGGCCGAGACGGAAGAGGAGGCACATCGCTGCCTCGAGGGGCTGTCGGGGCGCCGGCACCGCGTTCTCGGTGGCATCTGCCTGATCGCGCCGGATGGACGGCGGGCCGAGCGGCTCGCCGCGACCGTCGTGCGCTTCAAGCGGCTCGAGCGCGCGGAGATCGAGGCCTATCTCGCCTCGGGCGAGTGGCACGGCAAGGCGGGCGGCTACGCCATCCAGGGCCTCGCCGCTGCCTTCATCCCCTTCATCGGCGGCAGCCATTCCAACGTCGTCGGCCTCGCGCTCGGCGAGACGGCGGCGATGCTCTCGGGCCTCGGTTTCCCCGTGCCATGGCGGACGACCGCCTCCTGATCGCCTCGAGCCCGGGCGAGCACCGGCTCGCCAGGCTCCGGGGACGAAGCCTCGTCGCCTACGCGGTCGAGCGCCCGTCCCAGCCCGAGCGCGTCGGCGCGCTGGTCCATGCCCGCGTCACCGCGCTCGCACCCGCCCTCGCTGGTGCCTTCCTCGCCATCGGCGGCGGAGAGAGCGCCTTCCTTCCCGCTGCCGAGGCAGAGCCCGACCGGCCCGACGGCGCCGCGGCGAAGCCGATCGGCGCGCTCGTGCATGTCGGCCAGGCGATCGCGGTGCGCATCACCCGCGCGGCGATGGGCGGCAAGGGCGCGCGCGCGACCGCCCGCATCCCTGCCGAGGACCGCGCGGCGGCTGCACGCGTGCAGCCCCCCGCGCTCGTCTCGCCCGGCCCCGGGCCCATCGCCCGTGCCCTGGCCGATCCACCCTCTGGCATGCTGCTCGACGACCCCGACCTCGCACGCCGCCTCCGCGAGGGCTTCCCCGCGCTTGCCGGGCGCATCACCGTCCGCCCCGGCACGCCGGCCTTCGATGACGCGCTCGAGGAGGAGATCGAGGGGCTTCTCGACCCCGACGTCCGGCTGCCGCGCGGCGGGCGGCTTCGCATCGCCATCACGCCTGCGGCAAAGACGATCGACGTCGACACCGGCGGTGCCGGGGGCGGCAGCGCGCGGGCGGAGCGGGACGCAGCGAACCGCGCGGCGCTGTCGGAAGCCGCGCGCCAGGTGGCGCTGCGCTCCCTCTCCGGAAACATCGTGATCGACCTCGCGGGCCTGCCCGGAGGAAAGGGGGCGCGGGCGGGGTTGCTCGCCGCGGCCGAGGCCGGCTTCGCGAGCTGGACGCCCGACGCGCGCGTGCTCGGCTTCTCGCGGCTCGGCCTGCTCGAGGTCGTTCGTCCCCGGGTGTTTCCACCCCTTGCCGAGGTGATGGGCGCGCCGGCAGACGGGGTGGTGCTTTCTCCGCTCAGCCATGCGCTGGCGGCGTTCCGCGCCGCGCTTCGGAACCCACGCGCGCCGCGCCTCGTCGCCTCCCCCGCCGTGATCGCCGCCGCCCGCGCGGAGGCAGACGCGCTTGCAGCGCTAGCGGCTAAGCTCGGCCGTCCCCTCGCGCTTGCCGAGGATGCCGCCTTGCCCGACGCAGCCTGGCGCGTGGAGGATGGAGCATGAAAGCGCCCACCTGCCCGATCTGCCGCCGCCCCTTGCCGACCGCGCCGGAGGCTGCACGCTTCCGCCCCTTCTGCAGCCGCCGCTGCGCCGATGTGGACCTGCACCGGTGGCTCACCGGCGCCTACAAGGTCGAGACAGATGAGGCGCCTGGTACCGACGCGGCCGACCGCGACGGCGAGCGCTGACCCAGGCGGGTTATGGACAGAGGCCGCGTCCTCTAGTATCACCCCCGGCCTCTGCCGGTGCCCAGGTAGCTCAGTTGGTAGAGCATGCGACTGAAAATCGCAGTGTCGCTGGTTCGATTCCGGCCCTGGGCACCACTTCCCTCAGCTGATTCCTCGGCCTGACCGATCGCGCGGGCGCCTGCCCGCAGCGGGCACACCCTAGACAGCAGCGACGTTGGACAGCTCGGCTCGGGTCCGCGCGCCGTAACCGGCCCCCCGATCCGCCGAACCCAATCGCGTGAGCGGCGGAACGATCACGCCACCCGGTCGTTCCTCAAGTCTGTGATCAGGGAGGAGCCCGCATGACCGAGGACGCTCTCCAACCGCCGCAAACGCAGCCGGTCCAGCCAGGGCTCGAGGGGGAGATGGATCCCCAGCCCCGCTCCTTCACGCGCGACTGGATCGGCAGCGGGAAGCTTGCCGGCAGAACGGCACTCGTCACCGGCGGGGATTCCGGGATCGGGCGCGCCGTCGCCATCGGCTTTGCCAAGGAAGGCGCCGACGTGGTCATCGCCTATCGCGACGAGGAGGAGGACGCGCAGGCCACCTGCGCGCATGTCGAGCGCGAGGGTCGACGATGCCTCGCCATCGGCGGCGACATCGCGGATCGCGATTTCTGCAACGACCTCGTTGGATCCGCCGCACGGTTCCTCGGAGACCGCATCGACATCCTCGTGAACAATGCCGCCGTGCAGCATCCTGTCGAGGACTTTGCTGACATCGAGGACGAGCTCATCGAGCGCACCTTCCGTGTCAACATCCTGTCGATGTTCTGGATCACCCGGCCTGCCCTCGCCCACATGCCTAAAGGGTCGAGCATCATCAATTCGACCTCGGTGACCGCCTATCGCGGCAGCGCGCAGCTCGTCGACTATGCCGCGACGAAAGGGGCGATCGTCGCCTTCACGCGAAGCCTCTCGCAGAGCCTCTGGCCCGAGCGGCGCATCAGGGTGAACGCCGTCGCGCCCGGCCCGATCTGGACGCCGCTCATTCCCGCCTCGTTCGACGCGGAGCGTGTCGCGCGCCACGGCAGCTCCGTGCCGATGAACCGTGCAGGACAGCCGGACGAGGTGGCACCAAGCTACATCTTCCTCGCCTCGGATCGTGACGCGAGCTACGTCACCGGTCAGGTGCTGCACCCGAATGGCGGCTCCGTCGTGAACGGCTGAGCGGCGATCCGCCCCGGACAGACGCGCGCGGTCGAGGCGAGGTGAAGGAGATCCGGACGATGGACGACCCGGCAATCCTGCTGCTTCTCTACGTCGTCCTGCCGCTGTGGCTCGCGGCGGGCTTCGCCGACTGGCTCTGCCACAGGGCGACCTCGATCGCGACCACCGCAGGGCCGAAGGAATCCCTCATCCATCTGCTGATGCTCGCGCAGGTCGGCGTGCCCGTGCTCGCCGCGCTCTTCCTCGAGATCAACGCAGGCATCATCGCCTTCATGCTCGTGATGTTCATCGCTCATGAAGCGACATCCTGGTGGGATGTCAGCTACGCCTCCGCGCACCGGGAGATCAAACCGGTGGAGCAGCACGTCCACAGCTTCCTCGAGGTGCTGCCCCTCATGGCTCTCCTCGTCGTCGTCTCGCGCCACTGGGACCAGGCCCTCGCCCTCTTCGGCGCTGGCTCGGAGGCGGCAGAGTTTGCCTTGCGGTGGAAGGAGGAGCCGCTTCCCGTCCTCTACGTCATCTTCCTGATGTCGGCGATCGTCATCTTCGAGCTGCTTCCCTATCTGGAGGAACTGCTGCGCGGCCTGCGCGCGAGACGGAGAGGCGCCGTCGCCGCCGACGCGAAGTAGGCCCGGCCAGTCGCACTCTCCGATGACCGTCTGCGAAGTCGACGTCGCCTCGCGATCCGACCAGCCCTTCGCCGCCCTCACCTGCCTGAAGACGCCAGTCAGCCTGTCCGCGGACAGCGGCGCGGGCGGCCACTGCGCCGGGCTCGGCCAGCAGGTCTGGGCCGGGGCTGTGTTCGGGTGGATCGCCGATACCGTGGGCTGGCGGGAGTGACCGACGACCGGACGACCGCCTGAGGCGCGATGGAACTTCTGCCTCGCTCGTTGGTTGTCTCCATGAGCCGCGGTGCATCCCGCGCGCCCATGACGGCTGGCCGGCGTCGCTCCGGCCGGAACCAGGAGGAGCAGCCATGGCCATCAAGGCCCCCCGCAAACCCGCTCATACCGAAAGCGAAACGTCAGGCATGGGCGGCGAGATCCACCAGCGCGCCGGGAGCCGCGAGACGGCGCTGACGACCGACCAGGGCATCGCCGTCGGCGACAACCAGAACTCCCTGCGCGCGGGGCCGAGGGGCCCGACGCTCCTCGAGGACTTCGTGCTGCGCGAGAAGCTGATGCGCTTCGACCACGAGCGCATCCCCGAGCGCGTGGTCCACGCCCGCGGCACGGGCGCGCACGGCTATTTCGAGCTGACCGATTCGCTTTCCGACCTGACGACGGCCGCGATCCTCACCGAGGTCGGCAAGCGGACGGAGGTCTTCGTGCGCTTCTCCACGGTTGCGGGAAGCAAGGGCTCGCCCGACCTCGCACGCGACGTGCGCGGCTTCGCGGTGAAGTTTTACACCCGCGAAGGCAACTGGGACCTCGTGGGCAACAACATCCCCGTCTTCTTCATCCAGGACGCGATCAAGTTCCCCGACCTGGTGCATGCGGCAAAGCCGGAGCCCGACCGCGGATTCCCCCAGGCGCAGACGGCGCACGACACGTTCTGGGACTACATCGCGCTGACCCCCGAAGCGATGCACATGATCATGTGGACGATGTCGGACCGTGCCATTCCGCGATCGTTCCGGATGATGGAGGGCTTCGGCGTGCACAGCTTCCGGCTGATCGACGCCGAGGGCCGCTCGCGCTTCGTGAAGTTCCACTGGCGTCCGAAGCTCGGCATGCAGTCCGTCCTGTGGGACGAGGCGGTGAAGATCAACGGCGCCGACCCAGACTACCATCGCCGCGACCTCTGGACGGCAATCGACCGCGGCGACTTCCCGGAATGGGAGCTCGGCGTTCAGGTGTTCGACGAGGCCGAGGCCGAGGCGCTCGAGTTCGACCATCTCGACGCAACGAAGATCATCCCCGAGGAGAAGATCCCGCTGCGCATCATCGGGCGGATGGTGCTCGACCGGAACATCGACAACTTCTTCGCCGAGACCGAGCAGGTGGCGTTCTGTACCGGGAACGTTCCGCCCGGCATCGATTTCAGCGACGACCCCCTGCTGCAGGGGCGGAACTTCTCCTATCTCGACACGCAGCTCTCTCGCCTCGGCAGCCCGCATTTCACTCAGATCCCGGTGAACCAGCCGAAGGGCTGCCCCGTGCGGAACTTCAATCGCGACGGGCACATGCAGATCGCCGTGCCGAAGGGTCGCGTGGCCTACGAGCCGAGCATGCTCGCCCCTGACGGACCGCGCGAGCATCCGCCCTCCGGCGTCCGCAGCGCGGCAGTGCCGTTCTCGGGCGAGAAGGGTCGCGAGCGTGCGGAAACCTTCGCCGATCACTACAGCCAGGCGCGCCTGTTCTACATGAGCCAGACGGAGGTCGAGCAGCAGCACATCGCCGATGCGCTGGTGTTCGAGCTCAGCAAGGTCGAGACCATGGCGTTGCGCGAACGGATGCTGCGCCATCTCGCGAATATCGACGAGGGGCTGTGCGCCAGCGTCGCCGAAGGGCTCGGTTTCCGGGGAGCGGTCGAACCACTCCAAGCTGCGCGGCCCACGCGGACCGACCTTGAAGCCTCTCCGGCGCTGAGCATTCTCGCCAAGGCGAAGCCCACGCTCGCGGGGCGGATGATCGGCTGCGTCATGACCGATGGCGCCGATCGCGCGGTGATCGAGGCGCTGCGGGACAGCGTGACGGCAGCGGGTGCGAGCGTCATGCTGATCGCCCCCGCGGTCGGCGGCATCGTGGCAGGCGACGGCACGCACATCCCCGCCGATGCGCAGCTCGCCGGGGCGCCTTCGGTGCTCTTCGATGCCGTGGCGCTCGTCACGTCGCGCAAGGGCGTGACGGAGCTTCTCTCCGACCCGAGGTCCGTCGCCTTCGTGCATGACGCGTACGCGCATCTGAAGGTCATCGGCCACAGCGCGGAGGCCAAGCCGCTTCTCGAGAAGGCGGGCGTGATGCCGGACAAGGGCATCGTGCCGCTGGACGGCAAGCGCGCCGCGACCTTCGCCGAGCGCGCCGCCGCAGGCCGCATCTGGGACCGCGACCCAGGCGCGAACGCGGCCTGAGGACAGGCCGGCCGGGACGCGTTGCCCCGGCCGGCCTCGCTCTATTCGGCCGCCTTCGGCTGCGGTGCCGGGCGGGCTTCCCGGCGCCGTTCGGTGACGAGAACGTCGGTGCGCTTGAGCGCCTCGATCTCCTCCGCCGAGAAGCCATGCGCCGCGAGCACGCCCTCGCCATCCGCGCCGAAGCGCGGCGGTGCGGCCCGCGCCCCACCTGGCGTGCGGCCGAACTTGATCGGCGTGTTCAGCCCCTTGTACCAGCCGATCTCGGCGACCATCTCGCGCGCCTTGGTGTGCGGCGCCTCGGCCACCTCGTCGATGAACAGAACCGGCCCGGCCGGCAGGCCGTTCGCGAGCAGCCGCGAGCAGAGCGCGTGGCCGTCCTCCTCCGCAACGATCGCCTGAACGATCTCGGAGAGCTCCTTGCGGTTGGCCATCCTGTCGGCATTGGTGCGGAAGCGCGCATCGTCCGCGAGCGCGGGCTGGCCGAGCAGCCCGCACATGCGGCGGAAGGTCGCGTCGTTGCCTGTGCCGATGAAGATCTCGCAGGTGCGCGTGCGGTACTTGTCGTACGGTGCGAGGTTCGGGTGCGGGTTGCCGGTTGCCGCCGGCCGCTTGCCGGAGAGGAAGAAGTTCGCCGCGTGGGGGTGCAGCAGCGCCATGCCGCAATCGTGCAGCGTCATGTCGATGTACTGGCCCTTGCCCGAGCCCTGCCGCTCGACCACCGCCATCAGGATCGCGATCGCGCTGAAGAGGCCGGTGCCGATATCGACGACGGGCGTGGCAAGCCGCGTCGGCCCGCTCGTCTCCGTGCCGTTGATGCTCATGAGCCCGACCATCGCCTGCACGATGGCGTCGTAGCCCGGGAAGCCGCCGAGCGGGCCCTCCGCGCCGAAGCCGGAGACGCGGCAATGGATCAGGCGCGGGAACCGTTCCGAGAGCGTCGCGTAGCCGAGCCCCCATTTCTCCATCGTGCCAGGCTTGAAGTTCTCGATGACGACATCGGCGCCATCGAGAAGCCTGAGCAGCACCTCGCGCGCCTCGGGCCGAGCGAGGTCGAGCGCGAGCGACTTCTTGTTGCGGTTGACGCCGATGAAGTAGCTCGCGTCGCGCCCGCCTTCCTCGTGGTCATGGAACGGGGGGCCCCAGTCGCGCACCTCGTCGCCCTGCGGCGGCTCGATCTTGATGACCTCCGCGCCATGGTCCGACAGGACCATGGTGCAGTAGGGGCCGCCGAGAACGCGGGTGAGGTCGATCACCTTCAGGCCGGCAAGCGCGCCCTTGGATGGTCCCGGCATGATGCTCCTCTCCTTTCAGCACGCCGCGCTCAGGCGGCCTTCGCGCCGAACACGCGGGCGCAGAAATTGGGGTAGGTGTCCTCGAGCGCGGCACGGATCGGCCCGCGAAGCGCCGCAAGGTCCTCGGCCGAGGGGCCGCGTGTCTCGCCGAGCTCTGCCGCCTCGTCATACTCGAAACCGGTTGCCTCGCGAACGCTCTGCCGCGTCTCGCCCGGGTGAAGCGAGGCAAGGGTGAAGCGGGCCGCTTCGGGGTCGAAGGTGAACACGCAGCGGCCCGTCACAAGGGCCTGGGCATGGCCGCGGCGGAACGTTCCCCGCGGCGAGACGCCCGGAGCGGACACATAGTCCACCTTCGGCACCAGCACGCGCGGGCTGTGCTCCTCGCGGAACAGGATCGTGCGCGGAACGGTGAAGTACATGAACGGCGCGCCGAAATTGCCCGGCAGCCGCGCGGCAGAGCCCGGCGGGTCGCCCGTGCCGAGAAGGTTGATGTTGGCCGCGCCGTCGATCTGGACGCCGCCGAGGAAGAACAGGTCGATCCGGCCTTGGCCGGCGAGGTCGAACAGCTCGCGCGTTCCCTCGGTGAACGGGTTGCCGACGCGCCGCTGCAGAAGCGACAGGCGGATCTCGGCGCCGCGGTGGCGCGCGAGCATCACCGCATGGGCGGGAATCGGGCTCGCCGCGCCGACGGCGGCGTGACGGACAGGGTGCGGGTGCGGCGCGGCGATCAGGTCGGCGATCGCCGCGATCAGCCGCTCCTCCTGCGTCGCCATGCTCATTCCGCCGCCCGTGCCGCCGGCCCGTACACATGCGCCGAGAGCCAGGCGCGGAAGCCCTCCTCGGTCTTCGCCTCGCGGGCATAGGCGTCGAGCGCCTTCTGGTCGGCACCGTAGAGGTCGAGCACGCCGAGCGGCCAGGCGCCCCGCTCCGCCACGGCGACGGCCGAGACGTAGAGCGCGCCGATGACGCCTGGCGCCATGCGCTCATCCTCCGTCAGGTCTCCGTCGACGATGCGCTCGACCGTCACCAGCGTCGTCTTCGCCGCATGCGCGATGGTGGCGAGCTCGCGCCGGCGGCCGACCCACACATTGCCCGCGCGATCGGCCGCCACCGCGTGGATCAGCGCGACATCGGGCGAGAGCGCGGGAACGAGGACGATCGGGTCCTTCTCCTCGGAGAACGGATTGTCGATCACCCGCCAGTCAGGCCGCGAGGCAAGCAGGTCGGAGCCGAGGATGCCGCGAAGCGGCATGAAGGGAACGCCCTTCTCGGCCGCCTGAAGTGCCGTGTGCACCGCCGGGCAGGTGGCATCGGTGATCGGCAGCGCGCCCGACTTCATAGCCACGGTGAAGCGCGGGGCGAAGCCCGCCTCGCCGAGCGTGACGGCTGCGGTGGTGAGCCGCGACACGGCACCCGCCCCGATCAGGAGGTCGGTGGCGAAACCGGAGACGGGCACGCCGATGACATGCAGGTCGCGCACGCCGCGCCGGATGAGCGCGCGCACGAGCGAGACGGGACAGAGCGAGTTGTCCGGCGGAAGCGCGACCGTCGCGCCATCGGGCACGCGGGCGGCGAGCGCATCGAGCTCGAGCAGGGGCGGCGGTATCATCGGCGAGGTCCTCCCGACGCATCCTGCCCCAGCCGGGCCGGGAGGGCCAGAAGCTGCAACCCACCCGGGGTCGTTCCGTTAGGGTACGAGGGTCGATGATGGTCAGAGGTGTCGCCTATTGGACCGTGCTGGGGCTGGGGGCGGCAGGCGTCGCCGTCACGCTTCTGCCCCTTCTCCCATCCGACGATTCCTTCATCCGCGTCTGGGACTATCCGCGCGTCCAGGTGGTGATGCTTCTCGCGGCCGTGCTGCTTGTCTTGCCGCTCGTCCTGAGGCCGTTCACGCGGGGGCGCGCCTTCTTCGCCGCCGCCGTGGCCGGCGCGCTCGCCTGGCAGGTTGGGCGCATCCTGCCCTACACGCCAATCCATCCGGTGGAGGCGAGGCAGGACGCCGAGTGCGACGACGCTTCCCGCCTCAGCCTCCTCGTCGCCAACGTTCTCGTGACCAACCGCGAGGCCGGCCCCCTGCTCGCCCAGATCGATGCGCTGCAGCCCGATCTCGTCCTGCTCGTGGAGAGCGGGGAATGGTGGGACCGCGCGCTCGGGCCGCTGCGCGCCGCCTATCCGTATGAGGTCCGCCAGCCGCAGGATGACGGCTACGGCATGCATCTGTTCAGCCGGTTGGAGCTCGTCGGACCGGAAGTCCGCTTCCTGTTGCAGAACTACGTCCCGTCGATCCGGACCGGCCTCCGCCTCCGTTCCGGGGCGACGATCATGCTCTACGGCGTGCACCCCCGCCCGCCGCCGCTCGAGGACACCGAACGGCGCGATGCGGAGCTGATGCTCGTCGGCCGCGAGGTGGAGAGCGACCCGACGCCGGCCATCGTCGCGGGCGACCTGAACGACGTCGCCTGGTCGAAGACGACGACGCTGTTCCAGGACGTGAGCGGCCTGCTCGACCCGCGGGTGGGACGCGGCCCCTATCCAACCTTCAACGCGAACTGGCCGCTGTTGCGCTGGCCGATCGACCACGTCTTCTTCGAGGCGAGCTTCCGCCTCGTCGACCTGGCCGTGCTGCCGCATGTCGGGTCGGACCATTTCCCCTTCTTCGTCTCGCTCTGCCATGCGCCCGAGGCGGCGGCCGAACAGCGGAGGCCGGAGCCGAAGCCCGAGGATGCCGCCAAGGCCGAGGAGAAGATCGAAGAGGGGCGCGCGGCGGACGCGCGCGGCGGGGAATGAGCGGCGCGGCAATCGGGATTGGCGCATCCTGCGGCTGACCGGCAGGATCTGGAAAGGAACGGGTGCGGCATGGGCGTGAACGGGCAGGCGACGTCGCGTCGCGACCTCAGGACGGGCGTGCCGGTCTGGCTCCGGAACGGATACGGCAGGACCCCCGCCCGCCCGCTCACCGAGGACCTCGTGGCCGATGTCGCGATCATCGGCGGCGGCGTGAGCGGTGCGCTAATCGCCGATGCCATCCTGCAGACGGGCCGCAGCATCGCGGTGTTCGACCGGCGCGGCCTGGTGAAGGGCTCGACCCCCGCGAGCACCGCGCTCCTCCAGTTCGAGATCGACCAGCCGCTGACGCTCCTCGGCAAACGCATCGGCAAGGCGAAGGCGGCGCGGGCCTGGTGGCGCTCGGCCTCCGCGGTGAACGTGCTCCGCGGCCGGATCGAGGATCTCGGGCTCCGCTGCGGCTTCTCCGAGCGCAACACCGCCTATCTCCCCGGCAATATGCTGAACCTGGCCGACCTCAGGCGCGAGGCGGAGGAGCGCGCGGCCATCGGGCTTCGCTCGCGGTTCATCGGGCGCGACGAGCTCGCGAAGCTGACGACGGTCGAGGCGCCCGGCGCGATCTGGTCGTCCGGCTCGGCGGAGCTCGACCCTGCGAAGCTCGTGCGCGGCCTCTGGCGCTCGGCTGCCGAACGGGGGGCGCGACTTCACGCGCCGGTCGACATCACCGACGTCGACGCCGGGCGGCGCGGCGTGACGCTCGGAACCAGCGAGGGGCGAACGGTGCGCGCCAAGGCGCTGATCCTCGCGACTGGCTACGAGCTTGCCCCGATGCTCCGCCCGCGCGGCTACTCGATCATCTCGACCTGGGCGATCGCGACGAAGCGGCAGAAGCGGAAGCTCTGGCCGTCGCGCTGCCTGATCTGGCAGGCCGCAGACCCCTACCTCTACCTCCGCACGACGCCGGACGGGCGCGTGATCGCTGGCGGCGAGGACGAGGAGTTCGCCGACAGCGACAGGCGCGACGCGCTGATCGGAAGGAAGACCTCCCGCATCGAGAAGAAGCTGGGCACGCTGCTTCCCGGGCTCGACCCGGAGGCCGAGTTCGCCTGGGCCGGCGCCTTCGGCCAGAGCAGCACGGGGCTGCCGGCGATCGGACCGCTGCCCGGCGCGAAGGGGGTCTATGCCGTGCTGGGATACGGCGGCAACGGCATCACCTTCAGCGTGATCGCCGCGCAGATGCTGCAGCGCGCGATCCTGGGCCTGCCCGACCCCGACGCCGAGCTCTTCGCGCTCGACTGAGGCTCAGCCGAGCCAGCGTGCGAGGAACGATGCCGTGCGCCCGTTTGCGATCGCCGCGGCGCGCCCGTCCCAGTGCTGGCCGTCGACACGGGCGAAGGCGTGCTCGACGCCCGGATAGACATGCGCCTCGACGACGGGGTTGGGGGCGAGCGCGGCGAGCACGGTGCCCTGCGCGGCCTTCGGAACGAACTTGTCGTTCTCCGCGATGTGGACGAGGAACGGCTTGGCCACGCCGGAGGAGCCCTCTGCGAACAGGCCCTCGAGGCCGACGCCGTAGTAGGAGACGTTGCAGTCTGCGTCGGATTTCAGCGCCATCATCGCCGCCATCCTCCCGCCGAGGCAGAACCCCATCGTTCCGGCGCGCCCGTTGCAGCCAGGCAGCTTCCGCGCCGCGGCGAGCGTCGCCCTCAGGTCGTCGACGCCCTTCTCCTGGTCGAAGGCGTTGAGCAGCGCGAAGGCCTTGTCCCACTCGCCCTGGGTGCGGTCGGTCAGGTTCACGCGCGGCTCGAGGCGCCAGAACAGGTCGGGCGCCACGGCGATGAAGCCCTGGTCGGCCACGCCATCGGCGATCGCCTTCAGGGAGTCGCTGACGCCGAAGATCTCCTGGATCACCACCACCGCGCCGGCAGGCTTCGTCTTCGGCTCGGCGACATAGGCGAAGAAGCCGCCCGAGCCGTCTCTCGCCTTGATCGTGATCTCTGCCATGGTCGCGCCCCTCCATGCTTGGTGTGCGCGAGACCATACCGGCGCACGGTACGGCAGGCTAGGATGCGGCCATGAAGCGCGCCGTGACGCTCGCCCTCGTGCTGGCCGCGCTCGCCGCGGGCAAGCCCGCCGCGGCGGGGCTCGACCCCGCGCTCGCGACACAGGGCTGGCGCATGCTCGCCACGCCCGGCGTGCCGACGCTCTCGGTGGAGCAGGACGGCGAAACCACGATCCGGCTGCGCGGCGCTGCAGGCTTGGCGATCGCCTACCAGGCGATGCGCGTGCCTGTCGGGCCGAATACCTGCCTCGCCTGGCGCTGGCGCGTCGATTCCGGCCCGCCGGCGACCGACCTCTCCCGCACCGCGTCGGACCGCGCGCTTGCCCTCTGGATCGGCTTCGAGGCCGACGGCGAGAGGATGACGATGCTGCAGCGCTACCTGCTCGGCATGGCGCGGCTGATGTCAGGCCGAAGGCTGGTGCCGGGCTTCTTCCTCGTCTACGTCCATGGCGGAACGGGCGAGGAGGAGATCTGGCACCGCGCACCGCAGACGGGGCTGCTCGGCCGCACGCTCGTGCTCGAGCGGGCCGGCACCGCGGAGGGCGGATGGATCGAGCACCGTGTGCCGCTCTGGGGCCATTTCCGCGCCGCCTTCGGCATCGCGCCGACCGGCTTCGTCACCGAGGTCGTTGTCAGCGCCGATGGCGACGACACGGGCGCGGCGATCGATTCCCGCATCAGCGAGCTGCGTTTCGTTCCCTGCCGGAACCCCACCGCTCAGCCTGGGCGGTAGGCGAGCCGCAATCCGCCCCAGTGGCGGCCGCGCACTGTGACGGGTGCAGAGGAATCCTTCCTCATCACGAACTGGCCGCCGCCCGTCGCGCCGCTAGGTCTGAAGCGGGTGGGGCTTCGTGTTCCGGCCCGCGGCGAGGCCGGTGCGGTCGTTGAAGATGCGCCGGTTGCGGCAGTGCGCCGCGTTCCAGACCGAGTCGTTCCCCTGTTTGTGGCGGCATGTTCGGCTATGCGCGCTCGAGCGCAGCCTCGAACAGCGCCGCGATCTCCGCCGTTCCCTGCTGGACGGCGCGGATCATCGGTGCATCCTCCGTCGCCGCGCCGGCGCCGAGCGCGATGCCCATCGCCTCCTCCGCGGCATCGCGGGGAGACGCTCGAGGCGTTGAGCGTGAGGAGGTTATCTGGCCGGCAATCACGGCGATGCCGCCGGCAACCCGGCGAACGCGGGAGAGCGCCTCGTCGAGTGCTGCAAGGCTTGCGGTCGTGCCGTCTATGCCTTCGGCAAGCGTGGCGATCCGGCGTGACACCTCGCGGCCTGCGGCGACGGCGGCCTCGGCGTCATGGCGGGCTGCGGCGCCACCGCGCAGGCGATGTCGGCGACCTCACACGACAGCCCGTCGACGTGGCCTGCGATCGCCACGACCGTTGCCGTGCCGTCAGTCGCGCAACCACCGGTCGCCATGCTGCCCGCTGCGATACCGTCGAATGCCATCGCCAGCCCTGTCCGTCGGGTTCGGCCGAGCCCTCGACCGTCCGTGCGATCGGCTAGCGGCTGGTCAGTGGTCGCCGCCCCTACCAGGCGCACTCGTCGTCGAACACGTGCAGCACGAAGCGGGCATAGCTCTCGGCGTTGTTGAGGGCTTCCTCGGGCGTGAGCCCCTCCTCGACGAACACCCCGTTGTCGTAGGTGTAGCCGCGCTTGCCGAAATCGGCCGTGCTGGCGAACTTGTGGGAGGCCTCGTGGACGACGGTCTTGGCCGCCAGCTTGACGCCCTGATCGAGCCGGGCGGCACCGACATGGATGTCGCCACGATACATGACCTTCGTCGTGGCCGAGCCGTCGGAATCGTTCAACGATACGGTTCCTTTCGTCCAGCGGGGCTTCCGCGCTGTTGGATGAGTCTTCACGTAGCCCGCAGCACCCTTCATCGTCGTGATCTTGATGCTCACGCCCTGCGTCAGCCCATTCTGGATCAGCACGAGATTAGGACGGATGATGTCGAGCTCCGGCTGGCCGAGGCCGCCGCCGGTGCGGAAGAAGTAGCCGCCATATGTCTGGACCGCCTCGGATTGCTGCGCGCTGGAGAGCGAGGAGATCTGCGCGGCGACATAGGCGACCATGTAGCGCGCCCGCGTCACCGCTTCCGTGGCCTGTGCCTTCCGCTCGTCGGAGAGCCAGAGTCCGCTGTACTTGACGTGGATGGCGGGGTCGCCGGAGGGCGCACTGTTCGACTTCGACCGCCAGATGGGCATGATGCCTCCTTGCAATCGTGCTCTACGATACAGTCGCAACGGTAGCGAATCAGGCGCGGCACGCACAACGGCATGCGGCGCGCCTCGGGCGGAAGCCGGCCGGCCTCACGCCGCCAGCCGGCCCTCCTCGACGGCGTGGCAAGCCACCTGCACGCCCTCGCGCGTCACGAGCGCCGGCGCCTCCGCCTTGCAGCGGTCATTGGCGAAGGGACAGCGCGGGTGGAAGGCGCAGCCTGAAGGCGGGTTGATCGGCGAAGGCACCTCGCCGCCGACCGGCGTGCGCTGCCGCCCGGTCATCTCGAGGTCGGGAATCGCCTCGAGAAGCAGTCGCGTGTAAGGGTGCAGCGGCCTCGCGAACAGAGTCTCGCCCGGAGCGAGCTCGACGATCTTGCCGAGATACATCACGCCGATCCGGTCCGACATGTGGCGGACGACGGCGAGGTTGTGGCTGATGAAGAGATAGGTCAGGCCGAGGCGCTGCTGCAGGTCCTTCATCAGGTTCAGGATCTGCGCCTGCACCGAGACGTCGAGCGCGGAGGTCGGCTCGTCGCAGACGAGGAACTCGGGGTTCGACGACAGCGCGCGGGCGATCGAGATGCGCTGCCGCTGCCCGCCGGAAAACTCGTGCGGGAACTTCTCGGAATCCTTCTCCGACAGGCCGACCTGGCGCAGAAGCTGGCCCACCCGCGCCTCGATCTCGCCTCTGTCCCGCATCAGGCCGAAGGCGCGGATCGGCTCGGCGATGATGTCGCCGACGCGCCAGCGCGGGTTCAGGCTGGCGTACGGATCCTGGAAGATCATCTGCATGCGCCGCCGCACGGGCGCCTGCGCGGCGCGCGAGGTCAGCGTCGCCATGTCCGTGCCGTCGATGCGGATGGCGCCGCGCGTCGGCGTGTAGAGGCCGACGACGAGGCGGGCGACCGTCGTCTTGCCGCAGCCGGATTCGCCGACGAGCGAGAGCGTCGTGCCCCTGGGAATGGCGAAGGTGACGCCGGCGACCGCGTGCAGGATGCGCTTCTTCTCACCCTGCAACAGGCGGAACAGGAGCGGCTTCGAGACGTCGAAGTCGCGCGCGAGGTCCTCGACCTCGAGGAGCGGGCGCGCCTCGGTGGCAGCGGCGGCAGCGTCAAGCGGCATCGCGCGCCTCCCCCTTGGCATAGAGCCAGCACGCCGCACGGGTCGGCCCGTCCGTCGCCATCAGATCGGGGCGTTCGATGCGGCAGCGGTCGAACACCTTGGTGCAGCGCGGGTTGAAGGCGCAGCCGCGCGGTATGTCGGTGAGCCGCGGCATCGAGCCGTCGATCTGCCGGAGCCGCTCGACCCTGTGGGTGAGTGAGGGGATCGAGCCCATCAGCCCCTCCGTGTAGGGGTGGCGGGCGCCCTTCACCACGTCGCGCACCGGGCCGATCTCGGCGATCCGCCCGGCATACATCACGGCCACGCGGTCCGCCGTCTCGGCGATCACGCCCATGTCGTGGGTGACGAGCATCACCGCCGTGCCGTGCTCGCGGCAGAGGCGCTTGAGCAGCGCGATCACCTGTGCCTGGATCGAGACGTCGAGCGCCGTCGTCGGCTCATCGGCGATGACGAGCTTGGGCTCGGCGCAGAGAGCGAGCGCGATCACCACGCGCTGGCGCATGCCGCCCGAGAACTGGTGCGGATAGGCGTCGATGCGCTGCGCCGCACCGGGAATGCCGACATCCTCGAGCCACCGGATCGCGCGGGCGCGGGCATCGCGGTCGGACAGGCCGAGATGCGTCTGCATCGTCTCTGCGAGCTGGCGGCCGATCGAATAGAGCGGGTTCAGCGTCGTCAGCGGGTCCTGGAAGATCGCGCCGATCTGCTTGCCGCGCACATGGCGCATCTCCTCCGGCGCGATGTTGTCGATGCGGCGGCCGGCGAGCAGGACCTCGCCGCCGGCGATGCGGCCCGGCGGCTCGATCAGCCGGATGATGGCCGTGCCTGTGATCGACTTGCCAGCCCCGCTCTCGCCGACGACGCCGAGGACCTCGCCCTCGTCGATCGAGAACGACACGTCGTCGACCGCGGTGAGCACGCCGCGGCGGGTGGGGAACTCGACACGGAGATTGCGGACTTCGAGAAGCGGCATGGATCGATCGCCCTCAGCGCAGCCTGGGGTTCAGCGCGTCGCGCAGCCAGTCGCCCAGGAGGTTCACCGACAGCACCATCAGGGCGAGCGTGATGCCGGGGAACACCGTGATCCACCACTCGCCCGAGAACAGGAAGTCGTTGCCGATGCGGATCAGCGTGCCGAGCGAAGGCTGGGTGGGCGGCACGCCAACGCCGAGGAACGACAGCGTCGCCTCTGCAAGGATCGCGAAGCCGAGGTTGAGCGTGGCGATGACGAGAACCGGCCCCATCACGTTCGGCAGAACGTGGCTCGTCATGATGCGTGTGCTGGACAACCCGATGACGCGGGCGGCCATCACGTATTCCTTGTTCTTCTCGACGAGCGTCGAGCCGCGCACGGTGCGGGCATACTGCACCCAGTTGGAGATGCCGATCGCGAAGATCACCACCCAGAGCGCGATCCGGTCATGCAGTTCGCGCGGCAGGGCGGCGCGCACGAGGCCGTCGACCAGGAGGGCGACGAGGATGGCGGGGAAGGTGAGCTTGATGTCGGCGATGCGCATCAGCACCGCATCGGTCGTGCCGCCGACGAAGCCGGCGACGAGGCCGAGCGTGACGCCGAGCACCATCGCGAAGATCACCGAGCAGAATCCGACGAACAGCGAAATGCGCGCGCCGTACATGATGGTCGACAGCATGTCCCGGCCCTGGTCGTCCGTGCCGAGAAGGAAGTCCGGGTTGCCCCCCTCCACCCAGGCCGGGGGGTTGAACGCATCCATCAGGTTCAGCGTGGCGAGGTTGAACGGGTCATGCGGGGCGATGACCGGGGCGAGAACGGCCGCGCCGATCAGAGCCAATGCAACGATCGCCGAGACGATGGTGAGAGGCGAGTGTGAGAAGCTGAACCAGAGGTCGCTGTCGAGGAACCGGGAGACCGGGCCCTTCCGGGCGGCGATGCTATCGGCCATCTCAGCGCGCGCTCCCGGCGAGCGAGCCGCGAAGCCGTGGATCGACAAGGTAGTACAGGAGATCGACGACCAGGTTGATGATGACGAACAGCAGCGCGATCATCATCAGGTAGGCCGCCATGATCGGGATGTCGGCGTTCGACACGGCCTGGATGAACAGAAGCCCCATACCGGGCCACTGGAACACCGTCTCCGTCACGATCGCGAAGGCGATGATGGCGCCGAGCTGCAGCCCCGTGATGGTGATCACGGGAACGAGCGTGTTCTTCAGCGCGTGCCCGAAATGCACCGCCCGGTTCGAGAGGCCGCGCGCGCGGGCGAACTTGATGTAGTCGGTCCGCAGCACCTCGAGCATCTCCGCGCGCACCAGCCGCATGATCAGCGTCATCTGGAACAGCCCGAGCGTGATCGAGGGAAGGATCAGCGCCTTCAGCCCAGAGGCCGTGAGGAACCCCGTCGTCCACCAGCCGATGGCCACCGTGTCGCCGCGCCCGAAGGAGGGCAGCACCCCGAGCATCACGGCAAAGACGAGGATGAGAAGGATGCCGATCAGGAAGGTCGGCAGCGACACGCCGATCAGCGATATCGTCAGGAAGAAGCGCGACAGCCAGCTCTCGCGGTAGAGCCCGGTGTAGACGCCCATCGGCACGCCGATGGCGAGCGCGAGGAAGGCGGCGGTGAAGGAGAGCTCGAGCGTCGCCGGCGCGCGCTCGAGGATGAGGTCGGACACGGGCCGCGCGAGGCGATAGGAGAGGCCGAACTCGCCCTGCACCGCGTTCTTCAGGTACTCGAAGAACTGCACGAAGAAGGGCTGGTCGAGCCCGAGGTCGCGGATCAGCGCCTGGCGCTGCGCCTCGGTGTAGTCCTGGCCGAGCATAATCGCGACCGGGTCGCCGACATAGGCGAACATCGCGAAGCTGATCAGGCTCACCGTGAACATCACGGGCAAGGCCTGGAAGAGGCGGGAGACGATGAAGGCGAACATGCCAGGCCCTGCTGCCCCGCGCGCGGCTCAGCGCCGTGCGCGGGGCTCGAGAGGTTGCGTCGTCAGTTCACGCGCACGAAACGGAACTGAGGCTGGTTGTTTGCCTGGTGCGGCATGGCGATGTTCGACCGCACGGCCCAGGGCACCATCTGGTGGTGCAGCGGGATGTGCGGAACGTCCTCGCGGTAGATCTTCAGCGCCTCGCGGATCGCCGCGTTGCGCTTCTCCGGGTCGAGCTCGTTCTTCATGGCGGTGACGAGCTGATCCATCCGCGGGTTCGAGTACCGCCCGTAGTTCCAGATGCCGTTGCCCTGGGCGCCATCCCGCGTCGCGAGAAGCGACTGGAAGGAGTAGAGCGCATCCTGCGTCGGCACACCCCAGCCGAGCAAGTAGATGGAGGTATCGTCGCGTTGGATCTTCGGGAAGAAGTTGGCGAGCGGCATGGCGTTGAGGTTGGTCTTGACGCCGATGCGCGTCCACATCGCCGCCACTGCCTGGCAGATCGCCTCGTCGTTGATGTAGCGGTTGTTCGGGCAGTCGAGCGTCACCTCGAAGCCCTGCGGGTAGCCCGCCTCGGCGAGGAGCTGGCGCGCGCGCTCGGCGTTGAAGGGAAGGCGCACGTCCTCCTCCTTCACGTAGCCGTTCACCTGCTCAGGGAAGAACGTTCCCGTGACGATCGCCTGGCCGCGCATCACGCGGGTGCGGATCGCCTCGATGTCGATCGCATGGTAGAGCGCCTGGCGGACGCGCAGCTCCTTGAACGGGTTCTTGCCCTTCACGCTCGAGTAGAGAAGCTCGTCGCGGGCGACGTCCATCGCGAAGAAGATGGTGCGGATCTCCGGCCCCTCGAGCACGGAGATGTTCGGCGCGCGCTTCAGGCGCTCGAGGTCCTGCAGCGGCGGGTCGAGCACGAAATCCACCTCACCCGACAGCAGCGCGGCGATGCGCGTGGCATCGGAGCTGATGGGCCGGTAGACGATCTCGGTGACGTTGGAGGTGTTCTTCGCCGTGTCGGCCCAGCCCCACCAGGCATCGTTGCGCAGCATCACGGTGCGCACGTCGGGCTCGCGCACCGAGAGGCGGAACGGCCCGGTGCCGTTGGTGTTGCGCACCGTGTGCGTCTCCTCGCGCGCGCGGGTGTTCTGCGGCGCGGTGACGTTGTTCTTCTCCGACCACTCCTTGTCCATCATGTAGACGGAGGCGATCTTGTTGGGGAGGATCGGGTCGGGGATCTTGGTGACGATGTCGACGGTGTTGTCGTCGACCTTCTCGGCCTTCTCCACGGTGTCGACGAAGATGCCGTAGTTCGAGGTCGGCGCCAGGGCGCGGGTGATGCTGAACACCACGTCGTCTGCGTTGAAGTCGGCCCCGTCATGGAACTTCACGCCGCGGCGCAGTTCGAACCGCCAGCGGTTCGGCTCGACCTGGCGCCAGGCGGTGGCAAGCCCGGGCTCGAGGGCGAGGTCCTTGTCGCGCTTGATCAGCGGCTCGTAGATCTGCTGCAGGACCATCGTCACGGTACCGAGGTTCTGCGAGTGCGGGTCCATCGTGTTGGGATCGCCGCTCGCAGACCAGCGAACGGTTCGTGCATCGGCCGCACCAGCGGCAGCGAGCACGCCAACGACCGCCGTGGCGGCCAGAAGGGCAGCGCGCATCGTGAAATCTCCCCTATGGTTTCCGGGCCGGTCTTCGCAGCCCGTTCAGCCAGCGTTCTAGCTTAAGCCCGGGCGGCGACCAAGGGGTGCGCCAGCGAGGGGCAGGGCGAAGTCCGGTGCGATCGTGCAACCAGAGACTTTGCGGCAAGCGGCGCAACATCGTCTAAAAAATAAACCTTCTTGCGTTATTTGACGTAGAGTGCGACAACCGTCTGACGGCTCAACCCCTGCATTGCAGGGCCGGAAACGGGGCCAACCTGGGAGCATTGAAGGCCATGCGCGCACTCGGATTCGTTGCTGGTTCGATCGCCGCCCTAGCCCTCGCCTCCCCAGGCGCCAAGGCCTCCCCGGTCATGCACGCGAGCACGGAGGCGTTCGTTTCGATCGCCTACGCGCCTGGCAGCAACAGCACGCTCGGCCAGGTTGCAGCTGAAAGGCGCGTCATCGGCAACATGTTCGACGGCTCGAATGCCACGCTGCTCTCGCTCGGCCTCGGCGGCAGCATCTCGTTCCTGATCGCGCCGACGGAGAACACCATCATCGGCTCGACGGTGTTCGAGCTCACCAATCTAGGCTCCGGCCACAAGGAGCGGGCGCGCCTGTTCCTCGGCAACGATCTTGGCGACTGGGTCGAGATCGGAACGCTGCTAAACCAGGAGTTCGGTTCCCAGGTCATCAACCTCAACCCGCTGGTCGCGAGCCTCGAGGTGGTCGCCTTCGGGCCTGCCACGGGCTTCGGGCTCACTGTCCTCGAGGGGTCGTTCAACTCGCTCCGCCTCGTCGATGCCTCGCCCACCACCGGGCGCAACCTCGACGGGTTCGACATCGCAACGCTCTCGATCACCTCGCTCTCCCGCCCCGTCGCGATCCCCGAACCGGCCGCGGCGCTCCTGCTGTCTGTTGGCCTTCTCGGGCTAGCGATGGGCGCCCGGGCGCGCGCCCGGGCCTGATCGGCACGCGCCGCCGGGGCCGGGGCGGCAAGTCTCAAGACAATCTCAAGCCCTTCCCAACCCCGCCTGAAAGTCTCGCGGTTCCGTCTCCCGTAGGGTCCTGCCCGTGGCCGCGCCATCCCGGGCGGCCCTGGGAAAGGACCAAGCCATGAAGACCGCGACCACCCTCCTGCACGCAGGGCACCGGGCCGATGCCGGAACCAACGCCGTCGCCGTGCCGATCCACATGACGACGTCGTACCAGTTCGACAGCACCGAGCACGCGGCCGACCTGTTCGCGCTCAAGCAGTTCGGCAACATCTACACGCGGGTGATGAACCCGACGACGGACGTGCTCGAGAAGCGCATCGCCGCCATGGAGGGGGGCGTGGCCGCGCTCGCCGTGGCCTCCGGCCAGGCAGCGACGATGATGGCGATCCAGAACATTGCCCAGGCGGGCGACAACATCGTCTCCTCGACCGACCTCTATGGCGGGTCGTGGAACCTCCTCGCCAACACGCTGAAGACGATGGGCATCGAGGTCCGCTTCGTCGACCCGACCGACCCCGAGAACTTCCGCCGCGCGACGGACGCGAGGACCCGCGCCTACTACGCCGAGACGCTGCCGAACCCGAAGCTGCACGTCTTCCCCATCGGCGAGGTCGCTTCCATCGGCAACGAGCTCGGCGTGCCGCTGATCGTCGACAACACGGCCGCGCCGTTGATCTGCAAGCCGTTCGCGCACGGCGCCCATATCGTCGTCTACTCGACGACCAAGTACATCGGCGGGCACGGCACGGCGATCGGCGGCATCATCGTCGACAGTGGAACGTTCGACTGGGAGAAGCATGCCGCCCGCTTCCCCATGCTGAACACGCCCGACCCGTCCTACCACGGCGCGGTGTGGACCGAGGCGGTGAAGCCGATCGGGCCCGTCGCCTACATCATCAAGGCGCGCGTGACGCTTCTGCGCGACGCAGGCGCGGCGATGAGCCCGTTCAACGCCTGGATGTTCCTGCAGGGCCTCGAGACGCTGCCGCTGCGAATGGCAAGGCACAGCGAGAACGCCGCGAAGGTCGCCGCCTGGCTCGATGGGCACCCGGCCGTCGCGCGCGTCGTCCATCCCGGCCTGTTCGAAGGCATGCAGGCCGCGCGCGCGCAGCGCTACCTCGAGGGCGGCATGGGTGGGCTCGTCGGCTTCGAGCTGAAGGGCGGCCGCGCGGCTGGGCGGGCCTTCATCGATGCGCTGAAGCTCTTCTACCACGTCGCGAACATCGGCGACGCGCGGAGCCTCGCGATCCACCCGGCAACGACAACGCACAGCCAGCTGAGCCCCGAGGCGCAGCTCAAGACGGGCGTGACCGAGGGGTACGTGCGCCTCTCGCTCGGCCTCGAGGACATCGAGGACATCATCGACGACCTCGACCAGGCGCTGGCGGCCTCGCAGCCGGCGGCCGTGGCCGCCTGAGGAAGGCGGCCCGGGGGGCGGGCCCGGCGCCCGCCCCCGTCTCCCCCGCTCGCCCGCACCGGCAAGAAGGAGGGTGCGATGCCGATCCAGCTTCCCCCCGGGCTTCCCGCCGCCGCCGCGCTGCGCGAGGAGGGCATCGCAGCTGAGGATGCCGGCACGGCCGCGCAAGGCTCGCTGCGCATCGCTCTCGTCAACCTCATGCCCGACAAGCCGACGACGGAGGTGCAGTTCGCCCGCCTTCTCGGCGCCGCACCCGGGACCGTTTCGCTCTCCCTCTTCGCCGCAGACGGCGGCGGCGCACGGCGCACCGCCGAGGCGCATCTCGCGCGCTTCTATACCCCCTTCACCCGGCTGCGCGCCGCCGCGGTCGACGGCATCATCATCACTGGCGCACCGCTCGAGACCATCGCCTTCGATGCCGTGCGCTGGTGGGGCGACCTCGCGTCCCTGTTCGACGATGCCGCCGCCGAACGCGTTCCGGTGCTCGCCGTGTGCTGGGCGGCGATGGCCGCTGCCTGGCACGGGCACGGCATCGACAAGCAGGCACTGCCGCGCAAGGCGTTCGGGCTGTTCGCCCAGACGGTGCGTGACCGTGCCGCACCGCTGATGCAGGGCATCGGCCCGCGCTACGTCGTTCCGGTCTCGCGTCACGCCGCGCTGCGGCCGGAGGCGTTCGAGGGCGCCGAGGCCTGCGTGCTTGCATCCTCGCCCGCGGCAGGCGTCTCGATCGCAGACAACGCAGCGAAGGGCGTGACCATGGTGCTCGACCATCTCGAGTATGACGGCGAGACGCTGATCGGCGAGTTCCTGCGTGACCGCGCAGCAGCCCTCCCTGTGCTCCCTCCCGCCGGCCTCACGCGCGAGGCACGGGCCGAGCTTCCCTGGCGGCCTGCGGGGCATCTCCTGATGCGGAACTGGCTCGGCCGCGTCACCTCCGCCGCGGCGCACCGCCGGCCGCAGGACATGATCGGCTGGCTGCTTGCCCCTGCGCGCGAACCAGCGGCGGCGGGCGAGCTCGTGCTCCGCATCGAATCGGGAGCGGAGCCTCTTGGGGGCCTCATCGCGCTCGCAGAAGCGTGGGGCATTGGCCTCGCCGCCTTCGCGCGCCATCCCTCCGGCACGCTCCTGACGGTGACGCTCGCGGTCACGACGGCGCGCGAGGCGGCGGAGGAGCTTGCGGCGCGCACCCTAGGCCTTCCCGGCGTGCGCGAGGCCTACCTGCGCGGGCCCGGGCATGCCGGAATGGCATTCCGCGCCGCTGCATAGAGCAGCGCCCGACCTGATGGAACCGGCTTCGGTTCCATCAGGTCGGGCCAAGCTGCGCCAATCATTTGGGGCTTGAGAGCACGACCTTCCGATCGATTGATTCCAATCGATCGGAACATGCTCTAGCGCTCCGGCACGCCGGCACGTCGAAGGCCTTCGGCGAAGCGGGCGATGAACGCCTCGTCGGCGCAAAAGAAGAAGTCGTCGCGCGCGCTGGCAATGGTGAAGCCGGGATGGCTGCGCGCAAGCTGCGCCACCGCCTCGCGCGCCTCCTCGCTCCGCCCGAGCAGCCCGAGCGTGGCGATGAGGTTGACGAGCGGGCGGTGGCTCGCGCTCGGATGCCTGAGCGCCATGCGCAGAAACTGCGCCGCCGCCTCGAGCTCGCCGAGCATGAGGTGCGCAGTGCCGCGCATCATATGGAACGTCCAGAGATGCGGGTCGCGCGGGCTGAGTTCCGCCGCCCGTTCCGACAGCGCGATGGATTCCTCGGCGCGGCCGCACCAGGTCAGGGTGAAGCCGAGGGCGAAATAGGCCTGCGCGAAGGAGGGGTTCAGCTCAATCGAGTGCTCGAGCGCGGCGATCGCCGGCTCGTACTGGCGATAGGCGGTCAGCGCGCGGCCCAGCACGCAGTGGCACATGCAGTCACGCTCGTCGAGCGCGACGGAGCGCTGCGCCGCGGCAAGTGCAAGGGCAAGCCGCTCCGGCCGCATCTCCGGCTCGCCGGCGAAGGCCTGCTGCAGGTTCACGTAGGACAGAGCCGCGTGCGCGCGGGCGAGCCCTGGCTCGATCTCTACGGCGCGACGGAAGCACGCCTCCGCTTCCGCAAATCCAGGCGCCGTGAACCCCCAGAGATGGAACAGCCCACGCTGGTAGCACTCCCACGCATCCAGGCTGCCAGGCGGCTTGCGCGCGGCGAGCTCGCGTTCGACGGCGGCGAGCTCGGGCTCGATCACGGCGGCGATGGCCTCGGCCATCTCGTCCTGGATGGCGAAGATGTCGTCCAGCCTGTGGTCGAAGCTCTCCGACCAGAGCTGGGTTCCAGTTTCCGCCGAAACGAGATCGGCGGTGATGCGCACCCTGTCGGCCCGCCTGCGCACCGCGCCTTGGACGAGGTAGCGCACGCCGAGCGCGCGCCCGATCTCCGCCGGCGGCAGGCCCTGGCCGCGGAACGGAAAGGTGCTGTGGCGGCTGAGCACGGTGAGCCAGCGATACCGCGCGAGCAGGCGGATGATGTCCTCTGTCAAGCCATAGGCGAAATATTCCGTATCGGGTGCGCCACCCTCGTTGGCGAAGGGCAGGACGGCGAGCGAGGTTCGGCCCATCGGCGGGAGCGCCGCGCGCGGCGCCGCTTCGGGCGCCGGCCCCGGTGGCGCGTCGGCCTCGGCCTTCTCCTCCCCTACCTCGGCGACGAAGCGGAACCCCCGCTTGTGCACCGTGCGGATCAGCGCCTGCTCTTCGCCGCTGTCGCCCACTGCGCGGCGCGCGGCGTTGATCCGGCTCGAGAGCGCTGCCTCGGAGATCGCCCGCCCGCCCCAGATCGTATCGATCAGCTCGTCCTTGGAAACGACACGGTCGCGGTTCCGGACGAGATGCGCGAGCAGGTCGAACACCTGCGGCTCGACATGCACAGGCTCGCCCGACCGGCGAAGCTCCTGCCTGTCGAGGTCGAGCTCGCACGACGCGAATCGAAGGCGCATCGAATGCCGTCCTCGCAGTTTCTTGCTTGGGCCAAAGGATACCACGGGCGGGGCGCTGGCAAGTTCTCACGGAAATCTCCAGCGGTCGCGAAGCCCTCCTTCAAGCGGCGGCCGGCCACTGGCGGGAAAAAGGGAGCGCCGCGCCACTCCCGGCGCGAGCCGACGCATAGGAGGTTCCGCCATGTTCGCCACCCGTCTCGCCGATACCGTCGCAGCGCGTCTTGCCCTCTGGCATGAGCGTTCGGTCGGCCGGCATGTCCTCTCGCTGCTCGAGCCGCGCCTGCTGCGCGACATCGGGCTCGATCGCGCGAGTGCAGCGCAGGAGGCGGCCAAGCCGTTCTGGCGGCCATGACCGCGCAGGCCTCGCCAGGCGTCGGCATCGCGGCCGCGCTCGCCGCAGCGCTGATCTGGGGCGGCACGCTCGCTGCGGTACGCGCAGGCGTGGCCGGCGCCTCGCCGCTCCCGCCCGTCGATCTCGCGCTTCTGCGCTTTGTTCCGCCGGCACTTCTCGCTCCGCTTCTGTTGCGTCGGGCAATGTTGCCGCCGCTTCTGCCGGGTCTCGCTCTGGTCATCGGCGGCGGGGCACCATTCGTGCTGCTGGTCGCGCTTGGGATGGCGGCCTCGCCGGCCGCGGAAGCGGGCGTGCTTCTTCCCGGGTCATTCCCGCTCTGGGTCGCGCTTCTCGGCCGCGCGTGCGTGGGTGCGCCTGTCGGTGCGGCGCGATTCGGCGGCCTGGCTCTCGTCGCCGCCGCGCTCGGTAGCATCGCGCTTCCCTCTGCCGGCGGCGGCGCGCCGATCCTGCTCGGCGCCTCCGCACTCGCGGCGGGCTACACGCTTGCCCTGCGCCAGGCGCGCCTCGCCCCCCTCGCCGCCGTCGCCTTCGTCTCCTCCATCTCGGTTGCGCTGTTGCTTCCTGCCCTGCTCGCCCCTGGCATGAGCCACCTTGCCGAGGCGAGCGCGGGCACGATCGCCACCCAGCTGCTGCTGCAGGGCGTGCTCGCCGGGATAGCCGGGCCGGTGCTCTTCGCCACAGCGATCGCCCGGCTCGGCGCGGCGCGCGCAGCGGCCTTCGGCGGCCTCACGCCGGGCGCGGCGGCGCTGTTCGGCCTCGTGCTTCTCGGCGAGGTGCCGGACGCGCCCGTCGTCATCGCCCTCGCCCTCGCCGGGCTCGGCGTTGCCATTGCAAGCCTCGCGCGCGCGCCTCAGCCCCGCCCGCGCTCCGGCCGCATCGCCACGATGCCCGCTGCGATCACCACCGCCGCGCCGGTTACCGTCGTCACCGAGAGGCTCTCGCCGAAAAGCGCGACGCCGTAGACCGAGGCGAAGACCAGGTGGAGATAGGCCAGCGGCTGCAGCCTGCTCGCCTCTGCCGCCGCCAAGGCGCGGATGTAGAGGGAATGGCCGAGGGCCGAGATGAGGCAGAGCAGAAGCATCCAGCCCCAGTCGGCCGGAGGGGGCGGGTCCCATGCGAAGGGCACGACGAGGCTCAGCGCGGCGGCGCCGGCCACGCCGGTATAGAACAGGCTCGTCTCCGGCCTGTCATGCGCCGCGACACGGCGCGTCATCAGTGCATAGCCCGCGAACATGACGGCTGCGGCGAGCACGAGAAGCGCATCGGCGCTGACCGCTTCGGCTCCCGGACGCAGGATGAGGAGCGCGCCGCCGAGCCCGGCGAGGATCGCGAGCCAGCGGCGCAGCGTCACGCGTTCGCCGAGCGTCGGCCCCGACAGCGCGACGACGAGAAGCGGTGCTCCGGCGAACAGCGCATGGGTCGCGACAAGGCCGAGACGCGTGAACCCTTCGATGATCATCGCCACCTGGGCAGCCAGCAGCACGCCTCGGCCGACCTGGACGAACGGATGGCGCGTCCGCACGGTGCGCGCGAGCCCGCCCGGGCTGCGCGCACCGATCGCGAGGACGAAGAGCACGAAGGCCCAGTAGCGGATCGTCAGAATGGTCAGCACGCTGGCCTGCTCGGCCAGGTGGCGGGCGAGCGCGTCCTGCGTGGCGAATAGCGCCATCGCCGCCGCCATGTTGGCGAAGCCGCGCCGTGGGTCGGCCGATGCGCCGTGCAGCGGTGACGACGTCACGGCGCGGCGTGCATCAGCGCACGAGAACCATCGAATGGGCGCCACGCGTCACCGGCACCGCGTGGGCCGTCTTGACGAGCTCGATCCGCGCGGGATCGATCGGATCGCGGGCGACGCGCCAGAAATCGACCGATCCGCCCGCGCGGCGATCGTCGAAATGATCGTAGGTGACGACGGCAAGGAATCGGCTCGAGGCATCGAAGGCGGCCGCCTCGGGCAGGATGCCGTCATACGCGAAATCGCCGACGCGGCTGAGCGCCCCCGTCTCCGGGTCGAGCCTCAGCAGAGTGATCGAGGAGAAGAAGGTCTGTCGCGCATCGTCGTAGGGGAGGTAGCTGCGCTCGAGATTGGTCGTGGCGACGAGCGTGCCGTCGGGGCTGATCGCGATACCCTCGGGGCTGACGCCGGTCACGGCGCGGGAGACGAGAGCATGGCGGGGGTTGCCATCCGCCGCCGTTCCCGCTGCGAGGCGAACGCTGACGACACTGCCGCGCGGCGCTTCGTTCCACGTCCCCTGCACATCCGGGCCCCAGTAGAGCGCATTGGCAATGGCGTGGCGACCATCGGGCGTGAAGCGCACCATGTAGGGCGCCTTCTCGATCTGCACGACATTGCCGTGGGCCTCGAGCGAGAGGATGCGTCCGGCACCCGCGATGCGCACGAAGGAGAGTTCGCCCCGCGTCTCGTTGACCAGCGCCAGCATCGGCTCGCTCGGATGGAACTCCGCATGGATCAGCCGTTCGCCCTCCCGCCAGCGCGGCACCGCTGGCGCCGTCGGCTCGCCGAGCCGGCCGTCGCGGAACGGGTAGAGAAGAAGCGGCGTGCGCGCGCCGTCGCCTCCCGGGTTCACCGCGATCGCGACGAGCGACCCGTCACCGCTGATCGAGACCGCGTCCGGGCGTTCCGGTCCGGCTACACGCTGCACGATGCGCGGGGCGGACGGATCGGCGAGGTCGATCACCGTCAGGGTGCGCCCGTGGCGCAGGTCACGGAACGTGTGGTCCTCGCGCCCGTCATCCGGCCGAGGGGTGAACGTCTCGACGACGATCGCGAAGCGGCCATCGGGCGAAACCGCGAGCGCGACAGGCGGGCCGGCGACGGAGTTGCTCGCCTCGACGGCATGCGCCCGCAGATCCCGCGCATGCGGGCCGAGAGGAATGACGCTGAGCGTGTCGCGACCCTCGCGAGGACCGAGCCTGCCATCGACATAGGCCGAGGCGACCATGTCTGCGTCGGAAAGAGCGAGCAGGGCGCGGCCCTGGAACGCGAGCGGTGCGGCGCCATCGTGCCCGAGGGCCGGCGGTGCCGGCCAGGCGAGCCAAGTGCACAGGGCGAGCCCGAGGGCACGCCCGGAGAGGGGGGATGTCGTCATCGGATGCTCCCATATAGAGTGCGTGCACTCACTAAGGGAACGAGCGCATGTTTTACAAGCTAAGTCGCTTCACTTTTTTTGTGGGGCGCGAATGACGTCACGGCCGGCCCGGGCCCCTGGCGGGCTCGCCGCCTACCAGGCTCGCGTGGTGGCTGAAAAGCGGCGCGCGATCCTCGATGCCGCCGCCGCGGCCTTCCTCCAGTCAGGCTATGACGGCACGACCCTAGAGGCCGTCGCGCGCCGGGCCGGGGTCTCTACCGGCACGCTGTTCAAGCGCTTCCCGACGAAGGCGGCGCTGTTCGAGGCGATCATGGAGCGGATCTGGGAGGCGGGGCCCGACGCGCCGGCTTCGCCGTTGGCCTCGACCCTCCCGGTGCGCGAGGCCCTGCGGGGCATAGGGCGCGACTATGCGCGGCTGCTGCGCGCGCCTGGGGTCGAGGGGCTGTTCCGCGTGATCGTCGCGGAGGTCAATCGCTTTCCCGAACTCGGTCGCGCCCTCTACGAACGCGGCAAGAAGCCCTATCTCGATCGCCTCCACGTCCAGCTCCAGGCCGCCGCGGCCGATGGCGCCGTATCGATCGCGGACATCCCGCTGGCTGCACGGCAGCTTCTCGGCATGATCAATGACCTGATCTTCTGGCCGCGCCTGCTCGTGAAGGATCTCCCGGTGACGGACGAGGATGTCGCGCGCGTCGTCGACGAGGCGGTGGAGACGTTCCTTGCTCGATACGGACGTTCAGCCTGAGGCGCAGGCCGCGCGGATCGCTGCCGCGAGCGTCGTATCGTCCTCCGGCTGAAGCGACTGGGGATCGACCAGGAGCACGCCTTCCGCCACGCGCCGCTCGCCGACATGCACCGGCGGGTCCTGCGAGAGAAGGGCCGCGACGGCTGAGGCCGCACGCGTCGGAGGCTCGAGCGCAACCACGAGAACCGGCGCGCGCCCGCTGTGCGAGAGCGTGGCGCGCACCGAGTTCAGGCCGTCGAGCCGCGCGGCGATCGCGCGAAGCCGTGCCTCGAGCGCGGCCGTCTCCGCCGCCTCGTCGGCCGAGGCGAAGCGTTCGAGCGCGACGAGCAGGCCGATGATCTCCTCCTTGCCCGCCTTGAAGCCGCGGCCGATGCCGTGCGGCGGCGCCGCTCCCTTGATGATCGGCCGAAGCAGCGGCGGCGGCGTCCAGGCCTCGGCGCGGATGTCCATGTCGAGCTGCTGCGCGAGCGCCGAGCCCACGAGGTCGGCCCGGCCCGCGAGGATGCCGGAGGCCTGCGGACCGCCGATCGCCTTGCCGCCGGAGAAGCACACCAGATCGGCCCCCATCGCGACGAGGCGGCGGAGGTTCTCGCGCGGCGGAAGCTGCGCTGCCGCGTCGACGATGACCGGCAGGCCGCGCGCCCGGCAATGCGCGGCGATCGCGGGCAGGGAGGCGATCGTCTCCGGCGTTGCGGTGAAGGCGAAGGCCGCCGTGCGCGGCGTGATCGCGGCGTCGATCTCCCACGGCTCGAGCCCACGTACGCCCGCCCCCGTGCCGCGATCGTTGTGCCCGAGATCGACCAGCCTTGCACCGGCGGCGGCGAGCGCGTGCGAATACATCGTCCGATGCGTGCGCGGCAGCAGGATCTCGTTCGGGAACGCGTCGGCGAAGGGCAGCGCCGCCATGCGCGCGAAATCGTCGCCGGCGAGGCAGGCGGCAGCGGCGAGAGTGAGCGCGGCCGCCGCGCCGGTGGTGACCATTGCCGCCTCGCTTCCGAGCGTCGCGGCGATGCGGTCGCTCGCCACCTGCTGAAGCGAGGCGATGTCGAGCGAGAGCCCGGCGGCCTCCGCCATCGCCGAGGCGACCTCCGGCGCCATCGGACGGCCGCCGAGGCGCGTGAGCGTACCGGCCGCGTTGATGCGGCGGGTGAGGCCGAAGCGCGCGAGAACGCTCATGCCGGCTGGTCGAGCAGGTGGCAGGCCGCACGGCGGCCGGGCGCGATCTCCTTCAGCAGCGGAACCTCTTCGCGGCAACGGCCGAACACGAAGGGGCAGCGCGTGTGGAAGCGGCAGCCGGGGGGCGGGTTCAGCGGGCTCGGCACGTCGCCCTCGATCACGAGCTTCTCCCGTCTGGCCCGCGGGTCTGGCACAGGCGCGGCAGCGATCAGCGCTTTCGTGTAGGGATGCGCGGGCTCGGCGAGGACATCGTCCTTCGGCCCGATCTCGACGATGTGGCCGAGATACATCACCGCGATTCGGTGGCCGATATGTTCCACGACCGCAAGATCATGGCTGACGAATAGGAAGGCGAGGCCGAACTCCTCCTGCAGGTCCATCAGCAGGTTCAGCACCTGCGCCTGCACCGACACGTCGAGCGCCGAGACCGGCTCGTCGGCGACGATCAGCTCGGGCCGGAGCGCGAGCGCGCGGGCGATGCCGATCCGCTGGCGCTGGCCGCCCGAGAACTCGAACGGATAGCGGCCGGCCGCCTCGGGGCGGAGGCCCACCTTGGCGAGGATGGCGCCAACGCGCTCGTTCCGCTCTGCGGTGCCCAGGTTCTCGAAGTTCTCGAGCGGCTCTCCGACGATCTGTCCGACGCGAAGCCGTGGGTTCAGCGAGGCGTAGGGGTCCTGGAACACCATCTGGACCTTGCGCCGATAGGGCGCCATCTCGCTTTCCGATAGCGTGGTGATGTCGGTTCCGCCGAGGCGGATCGCGCCCGATGTCGGCTCCGTCAGGCGCAGCACGAGCCGCGCGACGGTGGACTTGCCGCAGCCCGATTCGCCGACGAGGCAGAGCGTCTCGCCCGGTGCGATGTCGAAATCGACGCCGTCGACCGCGCGCACCCAGGCGACCGCGCGGCGGAGGATGCCCCGCTCGACCGGGAAGTGCTTGGTGAGCCCCTCGACGGAAAGAACCGGCGCCGTCATGCCGCTTCTCCGGCCTTCCAGCAGGCCGCCTGGTGGGCGGTCAGATGTTCGGTGAGCGGTGGCGCCTCCGCGCGGCAGTGATCGTCAGCCAGGGGACAACGCGGAGCGAACGCGCAGCCGATCACCGGCTTGCGCAGATCGGGCACCAGCCCGGGGATTTCCGTCAGCCGCTTCTGCCGGGCAGCGGCCCCGAGGCGGGGGATCGAGGACATCAGGCCGCGCGTGTAGGGGTGCAGCGGCCGGTCGAACAGCTCCGTCACCTCCGCCATCTCGACGATGCGGCCTGCATACATCACGATCACGCGCTGGCACGTCTCGGCCACAACCGGGAGCGCATGGGTGATCAGCATCACCGCAGCGCCCGTGCGCTCCTTCAGCTCGAGCATCAGCTTCAGGATCTGCGCCTGGACCGTGACATCGAGCGCCGTCGTCGGCTCGTCGGCGATCAGGAGCTTGGGGTTGCAGGAGAGCGCCATCGCGATCATCACGCGCTGGCGCATGCCGCCCGAGAACTGGTGAGGGTAGTCACCGAGCCTGCGCCTGGCATCGGAGATGCGCACGAGCGCGAGCATCTCCTCCGCGCGCGCGAGCGCATCGGCCGCGGAGGCGCCCTGGTGGATGCGCACCGCTTCGGCGATCTGCTCGCCGATGGTGAGCACCGGGTTGAGGCTCGTCATGGGCTCCTGGAAGATCATCGCGATGCGGTTGCCGCGGATGTCGCGCATCGCGCCGATGTCGAGGCCGAGCAGGTCCTCGCCCTCGAGCAGCACCCGCCCACCGACGATTCGCCCGATGCGCTGCGGCAGGAGACGCAGGATCGACAGCGCGGTGACGCTCTTGCCGCACCCCGATTCCCCGACGATGCCGAGCGTTTCTCCCGCGTTGACGGTGAAGCTCACGCCATCAACCGCACGCGTCACGCCATCGACCGTGAAAAAATGCGTGCGCAGGTCCTCGACGGAGAGGAGCGGGGCGGCGGCGTCCATCACCGCATGCGTCTCGCGAGCCGCGGGTCGAGCCTGTCGCGCAGACCATCGCCCACGAGGTTGATCGCAAGCACAACGATGGCAAGGCACGCGCCGGGGAAGAATACCGTCCACGGCGCACGGGACAGGAACAGACGCGACTGCGCGATCATGTTGCCCCAGGTGGGGATCTCGGGCGGCACGCCGGCGCCGAGGAAGGAGAGACCGGCTTCGACGAGGATTGCGGACGCGCAAACATAGGTTGCCTGCACGATCAGTGGTGCCAATGTATTGGGCAGGATGTGCCGGAGGATCACCTTCCTCGGTCGCGAACCGACCGAGACTGCGGCATCGATGAAGGGTCGTTCGCGCACCGTAAGGACGACCGCTCGCACGAGCCGCACAACGCGCGGGATTTCAGGCACGGTGATGGCGAAGATCACCACCGGCACACCTCCGCGGGTGAGTGCGACGAGCGCGATGGCGAGCAGGATGCCCGGTATCGCCATCAGCGCATCCATCAACCGCATGATGATCGTATCGAGCGCGCGGTAGTAGCCGGCGGCAAGCCCAACGAAGAGGCCGATCGTGGTGGAGAAGAACGCTACCGCGATGCCGACGAGCAGGGAAACGCGAGCGCCGTAGATGGTGCGCGCGAACACGTCGCGCCCGAGATTATCGGTGCCGAAACGATCCATCGCGCCGGCGACGAAGAGGTTCGTGAGGTCGGGAGGTTGCAACCGGTTCACCGGTGCCACGTGCAGTGGATCGCCGGCGATGAACGGAGCGAGCAGGGCTAGGATCAGCATCACGATGAGCAGCGCACCGCCGATCACGATCGTCGGGTTGCGGCGGATGAACACGCGCGCCCCGCCAGACCTGGGAGCGGCCGCCGCCTCTGCCGCCACGCCCGCCATCAGTACCGGACCCTGGGATCGAAGAACGTATAGGAGATGTCGACGGCGAGGTTCACAAGCACATAGACGCCCGAGAATACCAGGATCACGCCCTGGATGATCGGGTAGTCGCGCCTGGCGATCGCATCGACCACAAGCCGCCCGATGCCGGGAATGTTGAAAACCGTCTCCGTGATCACGACGCCGCCGATCAGCAGCGCCACCCCGATACCGACGATGGTGACGATCGGCACGGCGGCGTTCTTCAAGGCATGCTTCAGCAGCATCGGCCGCGTTGCCACGCCCTTGGCCTCTGCCGTGCGGATATAGTCCTCCGCCAGAACCTCCAGCATGGTGGTGCGGGTGATGCGCGCGATCAGCGCGACATAGGCGAGCCCGAGCGCGATCGAGGGCAGGATCAGCCGTTCGAACCAGGGCCACAGCCCGTCCGCGATCGGGCGGTAGCCTTGCACCGGCAGCCAACGCAGCTGGATCGCGAACACGAACACGAGCAGGTAGCCGACCACGAACACCGGCACCGAGAAGCCCGTGACGGCAACGCCCATCACTGCGCGATCAAGCCCCGATCCCGCCTTCCAGGCTGCGAGCACGCCGAGGGTGATCGAGATCGTCACCGCCAGGATCAGCGTCGTGATGGCGAGCGAGATGGTCGGTTCCGCGCGCTGGAGGATCAGCTCCGCCACAGGGCGGTTCCAGAACAGGGAGTGGCCCAGATCGCCCTGAAGCACATGGCCGATCCAGATCGCGAACTGCTCCCACAGCGGCCGGTTGAGCCCGAGGGCGGCGCGGATCGAGGCGATCTGGTCGGACGTCGCGTTGTCGCCGGCGATCACGCTCGCCGGATCGCCGGGTGCCAGATGGACGAGCAGGAAAACGATGACTGCAACGAGCAGCATCACCGGAATGGTCGCGACCAGGCGGCGGATGATGTAGGCGATCATCCGCCGCGGCCATCACACAGGAAAACCCCTTCCCGCGCACGAACGGGAAGGGGGCACGACACGGAACAGCGCATCAGGTCTTGCGGACGTTCCAGAACGGCACGCAGCCCGGTGTCGCGATCCAGCCTGTGACGTTGCGGCGATGCGCCACGGGCTGCTTCCACTGCCCGTAATAGACGGTCGGAACGAAATTCCACGCGTTCTCCTGCATCTCGCGCGCGATCCTCTGCCGCGAGGCGAGGTCGGGAGCGGAGACCCAGGCGTTGCGCAACTGCTCGTGCTTCTCGTCGGACGGCCAGCCGAACCAGCCGCGCTCGCCTGTCGCTGCGTGCGCCGCGGCCCAGATCGGGTTGGACGACGAGAGGCCGTCGGCTGAAGTGATGAAGATGTTCCACCCGCCCTGGTCGGGGGCGGCCTTCACCGCGCGCCGCTGCACCACGCCTGACCAGTCCATCGGCACGACCTGGATGTTGAAGCCGATGCCGCGGAGCTCCTGCGCAAGGATCTGGGCGGTGTTGTTCATGTAGACGATGCTGGTCGCCTGCAGCAGCGTCACCGGCTCGCCGTTGTAGCCGCTCTCGCGCAGCAGCTGGCGTGCCCTTTCAGGGTTTGGCCCGTTCTTGAACCAGTCTGTATTCGCATCGTTCTCCATCGGCGTGCCGCAAGTGAGGTAGGCGCCGCACTTCTGGTAGAAGCGCGGGTCGACGAACGTCGCCTTCATGTGGTTCTCCTGGTTCACGGCCCAGAGAACCGCCTGCCGCGCCTTCGCGTTGTTGAACGGCGGGTGCAGGAAGTTGAGCCGGATCCAGCCGACATCGCCGAGGGGGCTGCGGGGCGCGAGCATGATGTCGCGGTCACGCTCGAGTTCGGGCACGCTGTCGAGTGACGGCGTCTCGACATAGTCGACCTCACCGGCCTGAAGCGCGGCGATCGCCGTCTGCGCATCCGGGACGTTCTGGATGATCACGCGGTCGACATGCGCCACCTTGCCGCCCGCGATCCAGGATGCGGGCTCGCTGCGGGGGCGGTAGGCGGGATTCTTGTCGTAGACATACTGCGTGCCAGGGCGCGTCTCACGCTCATTCATGATGAACGGGCCGGAGCCGACCGTGGTCTCGATCTTCTGCATCGGGTCGGTCAACGCTTCCTTCTCGCGCATCATGAAGCAGAACGGGGTCGAAGTTTTCGCCATGGCATCGAGCGCGATGCCATAGGGCTCCTTGAACTTGATGATGATGGTGCGTGCATCGCCGGGCGATACGTCGGCCACGCGCTCCATCATGTGCTGGCCAGCACCGTCACGCACTGCCCAACGGCGGATGGAGGCGACACAGTCGCGCGACGTGACGTCCGTACCATCGGACCATTTGAGCCCTTCGCGCAGCTCCATGGTCAGCGTGAGCTTGTCGTCGGAGAAGCCGTGGCGGCCGATCATCTGGGGCTGCGCCGTCACCTTCTCGTCAATGCCGAAGAGGGTGTCGTAGACGAGTGCGCCGTGGTTTGCGGCCATGTTGGCCGTCGTCCAGATCGGGTCGAAGGTGGGAATATCGCCGTGCAGGATGGCGCGCACGGTACGGTTGGCCGGCGGCGCCGGCTGCGCGCGCACGATGGCCGGTGCGGCGGCAACGGCGGCAGCGCCGCCCATCAAGGCCCTGCGTGTCGTCTTCATCGTGCTGTCTCCCTTTCCGGTTCCTGCGTGGCCTAGAGGATGAGGCCCGGTTGCGTCACCTCGTCGAGCGGCCAGATCGGCCGTGCGACCTTGGTGTACGGAAGCTTGCGATAGTCGCGCGAGAGCGGTCCATCGCTGTCGACGTAGATCACCTTCGACGCGATCGGCCCGAACGCGCCCATGAAATGGTTCGTCGACTTCACGACGATGATCTTCCGCTCCGTCGGCTCGATGCCGAGATTGCGGAAGATCTCGAGCCCGAGCGCCTGCGTGCGGTTCGTGATCAAGACGACCTCGACGCCGCCGACCTTGATCGCGGCGCAATCGCCGAGCGGAACCTTGGTCGGCCCGAAGCTCTGCCAGGCATCGCGCACGAGCTTCGTCACCGTCACCGTCGCGTCGATCGGCTGGCCGGAGCTCGGCGCGATCTTGCCGCCGAAGCGAAGCGGGAAGCTCGCTCCCTCGCCCGCGTCGAAGCAGAGCCGCACCGCGACCGGGTCCCAGATCGGCGCGAGCGCCGCGCTCTCGGCCTTCGTCTCGATCAGGTGGCGGAGGATCGTCGTGTTGTCGGTCGGCGCGCCGCCACCGGCGTTGTCGGCCGGGTCCGCCACCACCACGGGGGCGCCGTTATGCGCCCGCGCCGCGGCGATGCCCCCCTCGACCGTCTGGTAGTCGGGGATGGTCTTGCCCCGCATCGAGACGAACTCCTCACCGATCGCTGTCGCGACCGCATCGGCCTTCGCCTTGTCATTGTCGGTGATGACGAGGATGCGCCCCGTCAGCTCCTCGACATCGGCGTAGGGGAAACAGTGCCCGATCGAGATCGAGAGGATGCCGTCCTTGCCCTCCATCGCCTTCACCTTGTCGACGAAGGCGCGCATCAGCGGCAGCGTGGTGGGGTAGGAGCTGATCTGCCGGCAGTCATAGACCGAGGTGACGGGCTTGATCTCGCCGCGCAGCGTGCGCAGCACAAGCGTCAGGACTTCCTCGGCGCGCTCGGCCACGTCGGTGTGCGGGAACTCCTTGTAGAGAATGGTGATGTCGGCCGCCTTCACGCGCTTCTTCGTCAGGTGGCAGTGCGGATCGAGCTCGACGCCGATGACCACCTGGGGCCCGACGATCTCGCGCACGCGCGAGATGATGTCGCCCTCGACGTCATCGTAGCCATGCGCGACCATCGCGCCGTGCAGCCCGAGCAGCACGCCGTCCAACGGCCCGTCGCCCGACGAATGGGCAGCCGTCAGCTGGCCCAAGATCTCGTCGCGCATCATCTCGTAGTCCGCGCGGTTCGTCGTGCCGGCGGGGCTTGCCGCGAAGCAGCTTCCCTCGATCAGTGTGAAGCCTTCGGCGGCGGCGCGGCGGCGCGCGACGAACAGAGGGGCGGTGCACATCCGCGGCGCGTCATCGGGGTGCTCGCCGGGGCGCAGGAACACGCTCTCCTTGTACGCCTCGAGGCTCGTCGGCATGGGCGAGAAGGTGTTCGATTCGGTCGCGAGCGTGGCAGTGAACAGACGCACCGTATGCTGCCTCCCAGTCGTTTGCGCGATGAAAGCATCTCTCGGCGCGCCCGGCAACGGCGCTCGCGCGCACGACCCACCTTGCCGCACCGTGCCAACCGGCGGAGGATACGCCACCGAGACAGTTGCGGGGGAAGCGCATGCAAAGCCGGACACGGATCTGGACCGAGGTCGACTACGAGCGCGACGGCAAGCAGGTGGACTGGCTGCACCTGCCGCATTCCGTCACCCGCTCCGCCTACGGCACGATCGCCATTCCCGTCGCCGTCGTGAAGAACGGCGAGGGGCCGACGGCTCTGTTCACCGCCGGCAACCACGGCGACGAGTATGAGGGCCAGGTCGCCATCTGCAACCTGATCCGCGAGCTGCGTGCCGAAACGATCCGTGGCCGTGTCATCATGATCCCGGCGCTGAACCTGCCGGCCGCGCTCGCCGGCACGCGCGTCTCGCCGATCGATGGCGGCAACCTGAACCGCTCCTTCCCCGGCTCACCCGACGGAACGGTGACGCAGCAGATCGCCCATTATGTCGACAGCGTGCTGTTCCCGATGGCGGATCTGTTCCACGACTTCCACTCGGGCGGCGGCTCCCTCGCCTACCTCCCCTTCGCCTCGACGCATGAGGGGCCGGACAAGGAGGTGAATGCCCGCGGAATGGCAGCCCTCAGGAACTTCGCGGCCCCCGTGTCGCTTCACTGGCGCCAGGGGGCGGACCCGCGCTACTCGCCCGGTGCCGCGATGAAGCGCGGCGTCGCGGCGCTGGGCGGGGAGTTCGGCGGCGGCGGCTCGCTGAACCGCGCTGGCCTCGCCTTCGCCGAGGAGGGGCTCATCCGACACCTCCGCTTCCTTGGAATCCTGCCTGGCGGGGCGCCGGAGCCGAGGCCGACGCGCATGATGGAGGTGCCTGACCAGGCCTGCTTCGTCTACGCGCCCGATGCCGGCGTGTTCGAACCGGCGACGGAGATCGGCGACGGGGTTCGCAAGGGGGACCTCTGCGGCCGGGTGCACTTCGTCGACGATCCCGCGCGCCCGCCCGTGTCGGTGTTCTTCAAGCGGGACGGCATCGTCGTCTGCCAGCGCCACCCGGCGCGCTGCGAGAGGGGCGATTGCGTCGCCCATCTCGCGCTCGACGTCGACTGAGGGAGGCGCTGCGTCGCGGGGGTGGCGCTGCCGCCCCGCGGCGCTAGCCCCGCAGATGGCAGGCCACCCAATGCCCTGGCCGCGCCTCGCGCAGCGGCGGGTCCACCTCCGTGCAGGGGCTCGCCTTGGCGATGGGGCAGCGCGTGTGGAAATGGCAGCCCTTCGGCGGGTTCAGCGGGTTCGGCACGTCGCCCTGCAGCATGATGCGCTTGCGCTTCACCGTCGGGTCGGGGATCGGCACGGCGGAGAGAAGCGCCTCGGTGTAGGGGTGAAGCGGCGTCGTGTAGAGGTCGTGCGACGTCGCGTTCTCGACGATGCGGCCGAGATACATCACCGCGACGCGGTCGGAGATGTGCTCCACCACCGAGAGGTCATGCGCGATGAAGAGGTAGGTCAGGCCGAACTTGGCCTGCAGGTCCTCGAGCAGGTTCACCACCTGCGCCTGGATGGAGACATCGAGCGCGGAGACCGGTTCGTCGCAGATCACCAGCTTGGGCGAGACGGCGAGCGCGCGCGCGATGCCGATGCGCTGGCGCTGGCCGCCCGAGAACTCGTGCGGGAAGCGGCGCATCTGGTCGGGCCTGAGGCCGACCGTCTCGAGCAGCTCGACCACCCGCTCCTCGATCGCGCGCCGGCCTTGCGCGAGGCCGTGGATCACGAGCGCCTCGCCGATGATCGAGCCAACCGTCATGCGCGGGTTCAGCGACGCATAGGGGTCCTGGAAGATGATCTGCATGTCGCGCCGCAGCGCAACCATCTCCTGGTGGCCGAGCCCGGTGATGTCGCGTCCTTCGAACCACACCTCCCCGGCCGTCGGCTCGATGAGCCTCAGGATCAGCCGCCCCGTCGTCGACTTGCCGCAGCCGGACTCGCCGACGAGGCCGAGCGTCTGGCTCCTGCCGAGATCGAAGCTGACGCCGCTGACGGCATGCACTTCCGCGACGGTGCGCCGAAGCAGGCCGCCCTTCACAGGGAAGCGCTTCACCAGGTTCCTTACGCTGAGAAGCGCATCGCTCATCGTTTCCATCACAGGATGCAGGCGACCTTGTGTCCGGGGGACACTTCGCGCAGCGGCGGCTGCGCGTCGAGGCATTCGGGCATCACGAAGCGGCAGCGCGCGGCGAAGCGGCAGCCCTTGGGCGGGTCGAGCAGGCTCGGCACCGAACCGGGGATCGCCTCGAGCCTGACCTTGTGCGTCGCGGCCGTGTCGATGCGCGGGATGGAGCGGATCAGCCCCTGCGTATAGGGGTGCCGCGGGTTTGCGAAGAGCTCGCCCACTGGCGCCTCCTCCGCCACCTTGCCGGCATACATCACAACGACCCGCTGCGCCGTCTCCGCCACCACGCCCATGGCATGGGTGATCAGCATCACCGCCATGCCGAGACGCTCCTTCATCTCGACCATGATCTCGAGGATCTGCGCCTGGATGGTCACGTCGAGCGCCGTCGTCGGCTCGTCGGCGATCAGCAGCTTCGGCGAGCAGGAGAGCGCCATCGCGATCATCACGCGCTGGCGCATGCCGCCCGAGAACTGGTGCGGATAGTCATTCACGCGGCGTGACGGGTTCGGGATGTGCACGAGCTTCAGCATCTCGGCCGCGCGGTCCATCGCCGCGCGCTTGCCCAGGCCCTCGTGCAGCCTCAGCGTCTCGGCGATCTGCTCGCCGACGGTGTAGACCGGGTTGAGCGAGGTCATCGGCTCCTGGAAGACGATGCCGATCTCCTTCGAGCGGATCGAGCGCATCTCCGCAGGGGTGAGCGGAACGATGTCGCGCCCCTGCCAGTGGATGGTGCCGTCGACGATCTTGCCCGGCGGCATCGCGATGAGCTTCAGCACCGTCATCGCCGTGACGGTCTTGCCGCAGCCGCTCTCGCCGACGACGCCGAGCGTCTCGCCACGGTCGACGCCGAGGGAGACACCGTCGACGGCACGCACCCAGCCGTCATCGGTGCGGAAATGCACCTTGAGGTTCGCGATCTCGAGCAGCCTCCGCGCCGTCGCGGCTGCACCGGTGTCGCGCTCGGCGGTCATCCCCTCGGTCACAGCACCCTCCTCGGGTCGAGCGCGTCGCGCAGCCCGTCGCCGACGAAGTTGATGGTCAGCACCGTGAGGAAGATCGCCCCGCCGGGGAACAGCGCCCAGTGCGGCGCGAAGTCGAGATGGTCGCGCGCATCGAACAACAGCCGCCCCCAGGTCGGGATATCGGGCGGAAAACCGAGGCCGAGAAAAGAGAGGGTGCTCTCGGCGATGATCGCTGCCGCAACGTCGATCGTGCCGGCGACGATCACCGGGCCGAGCGCGTTGGGCAGGATGTGGCGGATGACAAGCCGCGGCGTCGAAGCGCCAAGAGCGCGCGCGGCTTCGACGAACTCCTTCTCGCGGAGCGAGAAGAACTGCGCCCGCACCAGCCGCGCGACAGGCATCCAGCCGAAGCTTCCGATCACCAGCACGATCAGGATGAACACGCCCATCTCGGGGCCCACCCATTCGCGCAGCGTGTCGCGGAACAGGTAGATGATCAGCAGAAGCAGCGGCAGTTGCGGCAGCGAGAGGAACAGGTCGGTCAGCCACATCAGCGCGGCATCGACGCTGCCGCGGGATATGCCTGCCACGGCACCAACGAGTATGCCCACGAACACGGCGACCGCCATGGCCGCGAAGCCGACGGCAAGCGAGATCCGCCCGCCATAGAGCATGCGCGCGAGCAGATCCTGCCCGAGATCGTCGGTGCCGAACGGATGCGCCCAGGAGGGGCCCTCCAGCGTCGCGGAGAAGTCGATCTCGTCGATCGCCACGGTCCAGAAGAGCGGGCCGAACAGGACTGCGAGAACCACGACAGAGAGCACCACGGCGCTCGCCACCGCGAGCCGGTGCTTGCGAAAGCGCCGCCAGGCCTCGAGCCCGGGCGACACCGGCTTGCGCGCGGGCGCGCCCGCGCTAGCGGTAGGAGATGCGAGGGTCGAGCCAGCCATAGAGCACGTCGGCCAGGAGGTTGAAGAGGATGACGAGGATCGAGACGACGAAGGTCACGGCCATGATCACGGGCGTGTCGTTGGCGAGGATCGCGGTGATCAGAAGCGAGCCGATGCCCGGCACGCGGAAGATCTGCTCCGTCACGATCGCGCCGCCGAACACGGCGGGCATCGACAGCGCGACGAGCGTGACGACCGGGATGAGCGCGTTCCGCATGACATGCTTGATGGTGATGACGCGCTCGGCAAGCCCCTTCGCGCGGGCTGTCGTGACGTAGTCGAGGCGGATCACGTCGAGCACGGCCGAGCGCACGAAGCGGGTCCAGGCAGCGCCCTGGAACAGCCCGAGCACGGCGATGGGCATGATCGACTGCTTCACATGCTCCCAGAACCAAGGGAGGCCGCTGCCGGGAATGTCGGAGCGGTACACGAAGGGAAGCCAGTCGAGATAGATCGAGAAGAACAGGATGAACAGGATGCCCGTGAAGAACGTCGGCAGCGAGAAGCCGATGAAGGCCAGGGTGTTGGCGATCTGATCGAAGATCGAATAGGGCCGCGTCGCTGCGTAGACACCCACGGGAAGCGCGATCATCAGCGCAAGGATCTGCGAGGAGCCGATGACGATCAGTGTCGTCGGCAGGCGCTGCAGGATTAGGTCGTCGACATCGATGCGGCTGACGAAGGAATAACCCCAGTCACCCCGCAACATGGCGAACAGCCAGTTGAAGTAGCGGACGTGCACCGGATCATCGAGGCCGAGCGAGGCGCGCAGCGCGGCGCGCACGTCCGGCGGCACGGCGGGGTTAGTCGCGAGTTCCTCGAACGGGTCGCCTGGTGCGAGGGCGAGCACCGTGAACAGGATGACGCTGATCCCGAGCAGGCTCGGGATCGCGATCAACAGCCGGCGGAGGACGTACTGCGTCACGGAACGGGATGGGTCATGCGCTGTGCGCTGTCTCCGAACGCAAAGGACGCCGGCCCTGCGGCCGACGTCCCTGCATTGCTTCCTGCCTCAGGCGGTACGGTGCCAGTTGTAGAGGAAGGCGATCGTGCTGTCCCAGCCGCTCAGCGGCGAGACGAGGGTGTTCAGGCTGGCGCTGACGAGCGGGCGGCGCACCACCGGGATGACGACGTGGTTGCCGACCACGAGGTCGTTCATCTTGATGAACAGCGCGGCGCGCTTGACCGGATCGAGCTCGCCCTCCGCGGCACGGAAGGCCGCGTCATACTCCTCGTTCCGCCAGCGGACGATATTGCGGCCCTGCCACTTGTTCTCCTGGCTCGAGATCTCCCAGGAGACGTACTGGTTCATGAAGAGCTGCGGGTCGGCCTGCGTCATCGTCGTGGTGTACATCTGGATGTCGGACCAGAACTTGGTATAGGTGTCCGGGTTCGCGACGTCCGAGGAGAAGAACACCGAAGCGGTGACCGACTTCAGCTCGATGTCGATGCCGCAGCGCGAGGCCGCCTGCTTGATCACCGCCTGCGTCTTCTGGCGCGGGGCGTTGATCGAGGTCTGGAACACGTAGCGGAGGCGGACATTGCCCTTGGCACGGATGCCGTCACGCCCCCTCGCCCAGCCGGCGCGATCGAGGATCTCGTTCGCCTTGGCGATGCTGAACTCCCACTTCATGTTCTCGGAGCGGAAGCGCGGCGGGTTGTTGAGGAAGTTCGACGCCGCCGGGCCGCCACGGCCGTAGATGTGATCCTCGATCGACTTCTTGTCGACGAGGAGCGACAGCGCCTCGCGCACCGCAGGGTCGGTCAGAGACGGGTGGGTCGACTTGATCGAGGCACGCTCACCCTCGACCTCGTTCCACGGGTCGGTCTGGTTGAGCATGATGAACTCGATGTTGCCGCCCTCGACGACGTTCACACGGCCGCGGTTTGCCGCCTCGAGGCGCTTGAGGATCTCGTCCTCGACCTGGAGGTTCCAGGCATAGTCGTATTCGCCCGTCTGCAGCACGGCACGCGCGGCCGACACCGCGTCGCCGCCGCCCTTGATCTCCATGCTGTCGAAGAACGGCCGGTTCGGCATGTAGTAGCTCGTGTTCGCCGTGCCGCGAACGATGTCGCCAGGCGCGAAGCTCTCGAACCGGTAGGGACCGGTGCCGACGGGGCGCAGGTTCGCAGGCGCGTCGCGCGAGGTGCCGCCCACGTAGTCCTTGAACAGGTGGCGCGGGATGAGCATGCCGCGCGTGGCGACGAAGGCGTCCGCCCAGAACGGCGTCGGGCGCGCGAACTCGACGCGCACGGTGAAGTCGTCGACCTTGCGCACCTCGATGTCGCGATAGCTGCCGATCGAGACGGCGGCCGTGGCCGGGTTCCGCGCGTATTCCCAGTTGAACACGACGTCATCGGCGCTGAACTGCTCGCCGTCGTGCCACTTCACGTCGCGGCGCAGCTTCCAGGTCACCGAACGGCCATCCTCGGCGAGGGTCCGGTTCTCGACCGAGGGAATCTCGGCCGCCAGCAGCGGCACAAGGGTTCCGTCGGGCGCCCAGTTGGCGAGCGGCTCGTAGAAGATGCGGCTCGCATCCTGGTTCGTCGTGCCGGTCGCGAAATGCGGGTTCAGCAGCGTCGAGGCCTGCCAGTAGAGGATCTTGAGCTGGCCGCCGCCACGCTGCGTCGGCGTATAGGCGGGAAGCGACTGCGACGCGGCCGGTGCGGCGCCCGCGATGGCGAGAAGCTGCGTCGCCATCGGCGCCGTTAGGCCGACCGCCGCCATGCGCCGGATGAACCCGCGCCGCGACAGCGCACCACGCTTCACGCGCCCGATAAGCTGGCGAAGATCGTCTTCGGTCATTGTCGTCTCCCGTTCGAGCCCCCATGGAACCGGCAGGGTGCGCGCATCCCGTGCGCGGCTTCCGAGCCCGTCCCTTTGCGCGGATGCTACAGCACGATTGCGCCCCGCGGCACTCCCCTTTTGGCGCCGTCTCGCATTTCGAGACGAGCCGGACGATCGGCGCGCGACCCCGTCTCGCGCGCCCCCGTCGGCCTGAGGCGGTGCCTGTCAGTCCTTCTGCAACCCGAGCTCGTGCTCGACGAGCCCAACCCAGTAGGCAACGCCGAGCGGAATGATCTCGTCATTGAAGTCGAAATGCGGCGTGTGCAGGTTGGCCGAGCTGCCCTCCGGCCCCGTGCCGCCGCCGATGAACATGAAGTTCCCCGGTCGGGCCTCGAGCATCAGCGAGAAATCCTCCGCCCCCGTCACGGGGGTGAGGTTGAGGTTCACGTTCGCCGCGCCCGCAAGGCCCGTGGCGACGGCGGCGGCGACATCGGTCTGCTCGGCGTGGTTGACGGTCGCCGGAACGCCGCGGCGGTACTCCACCTCGGCCGTGCAGCCATGCGCGGCGGCGAAGCCCTGCGCGAGCTCGCCGATGCGGCGCTCGAGAAGGTCGCGGATGCGCGGGCTGTAGCTTCGCGAGGTGCCCGTGATCACGAGCTCTGCCGGCATCACGTTCGGCGACAGGGCCGAGCCGCCGTTGATCGAGCCGACGCTGAGCACGGCGGAATCGAGCGCAGGAACGTTCCGCCCCACGATCGTCTGCAGCGCCAGAACGAAATGCGCCTGAACGATGGTGATGTCGGTCGCGAGGTGGGGGGTCGAGCCGCCATGGCCGCCGGTGCCGCGGAACGTCACCGAGAACCGGTCGGCCGCGGCGAGCGTCGGGCCCTTGCGGGTGGCGAAGTGCCCGGCCGGGATCGTCGGCTTGTTGTGCAGGCCATAGATCGCGTCGCAGGGGAAGCGCTCGAAAAGCCCGTCCTCGAGCATCGCCTTCGCGCCGCCCCTTCCTTCCTCGGCAGGCTGGAAGATCAGGTGCACGGTGCCTGCGAAGTCGCGGTGCCGGGAGAGCCAGCGCGCGGCGCCGAGCAGCATCGTCGTGTGCCCGTCATGGCCGCAGGCATGCATCACCCCAGGCGTCGTCGACGCCCAGGGCTTGCCCGTCTGCTCGGCGATCTGCAGCGCGTCCATGTCCGCCCTCAGCCCGATAGCGCGCTGCCCAGGCCTCGTTCCCTTGATCGTGCCGACCACGCCGAGCTTGCCCACGCCTTCGGTCACGTCCACGCCCCATTCGCGGAGCTTCGCGGCCACGAGCGCAGAGGTGCGGTGCTCCTCCATGCCCATCTCCGGGTGGGCATGGATGTCGCGCCGGATGGCGGCAAGTTCGTCGGCAAAGGTGGCGACGCCCTCGACGACGGGGTTCTGCATGCGGTCTGTCTCCATGGGGAAGGATCCGTGACACCACCATGCGACAGAGTGCGGCGCTTGGCGAGGGAGGGCGGGGGCGTGCAGTGTTGCCGGCGTGCGTTGGCGCACCATTCGAGCCAAGGGGTGACCGCATGATGCTTCGCTGCCTCGTCGCCTGCGCGATCGCGCTCTCCCTCGCCGACGCGCGCGGCGCCGGCGCCTCGACCCCAGCCCCCGAACCGAGGATGGGTGCGCATGGGCTCATGCTCCCCGGAACCTTGGCCGGCGACCTGCCCGCCGCAACCGGGCCGGGTATCCGCCACGAGCTCGATCTCTGGCCCGACCAGCTCTTCCAGCTGCGCCGCACTTGGCTCAGCGCGCGGCGGAGCGAGGACATGCTCGGCCGCTGGCACCTCGACCCGGACCGAAGGGCGATCATCCTCGAGGGGGGTGCGAGCCCCGCGCCGCAGTTCGAGGTGCTCGGCAATGGCAATCTCCGCCTGCTCGACCACCAGGGGCAGCGCATCGAAAGCCAGCTTCCCTATACGCTCGAGCGGCAGGACCGGTTTGTGCCCTTCGAGCCCCGCCTGGCCTTACGCGGGATGTTCCTCTACTTCGCAGATGCGGCGCGCTTCACCGAATGCCGTTCGGGCCGGTCCTGGCCGGTCGCGATGGAGGGTGCGTTCCTCGGCCTCCAGCGCGCGTATCTCGAGGCACGCCCCGCGCCTCAGGTGCCCGTGCTCGCCGAGATCGAGGCGACGATCGCGCAGCGGCCGCGCATGGAAGGGGGCGGCACCGAGGCGGCGGTGATCGTCGAACGGCTCGTCCGTCTCGTGCCCGGCGAGGCGTGCGACCGCCCCGCCGCCCGGCCCGGCCTGCGGAACACGGCCTGGCGCATCGCGAGCCTCGGCGGAGCCGCGATCGGGGCGGACCAGGGCAGGCGCGAACCCTATCTTCTGCTCTCGGGCGCCGCCCCTCGCTTCTCGGCGACGGTCGGCTGCAACCAGATGATCGGCGGCTTCGAGACGTCCGGCGACACGCTCCGCTTCCGGCCCGGCCCCTCGACGATGATGGCCTGCCCGCCGCCGCTCGATGCGCAGGAGCGGACGCTCGCGGCCACGCTGACCGACACGGCCTCGTACAGGATCGACGGCACGCGGCTGACGCTACTCGACGCTGACGGGCGGGCGCTCTCGACGCTCGAGGCCGCCTACCTGCCCTGATCACCGACCGTCAGATCGCAGGGCGGCGCGAGCGGCTTCCCGAAGCCTCTTCGACGGCATGGCCGACCGCGAGCACGGTCGCGTCGCCGAAAGGCGGGCCGATGATCTGCAGCCCGAGCGGCAGCCCGTTCGGCGCGAAGCCGCTGCACACGGACATGGCCGGCCCGCCCGACACGTTGGCCGGCGCCGAGTAGGTCGGCCGCGACAGACCCTCGTCCAGCGTCTGGTCGGCAAGCCGCGGCGCGGGGCCGGGCGTCGAGGCGGTCACCAGGACATCGAAGCGGGAGAACAGAGCGTTGAGCTCGGCCGCGAGCGCGCGGCGGTGGCGTTGCGCCTGGATGTAGTCTGCCGCCCGCATCACCCCGCCCGCCATCACGCGAACGCGGAAGGCGCGGCTGTAGGCTTCGGGCCGCGCGATCAGGTCCGCCTCGTGCAGCGCATAGGCCTCGCCCGAGATGATCAGCCTGTTCGCGGCATTGAAGCTGATCAGCGGCGGGCAATCGGCGGTCGCCACCGTGCAGCCGAGATCCTTCAGCAGGCGCTCTGCGTCCTCCATCTGCTCGAGGACTTCGGCGGTGGCGGGAAGGTCGGTCTCGTAGAAGCGACGGATGATGCCGACGCGCAGACCCTTCACGCCCCGCTTCGCCGCCACACCGTAGCCGCCGGGCGGCGGCGTCGAGGGAACCGAGGCCGGGTCGGCCGGGTCGTGGCCGGCGATCGCATCGAGCAGGAGCGCGCAGTCCTCCGCCGTCCAGGCCATCGGGCCTGCCGTGTCCAGGCTCGGCGAGAGGGGAATGACGCCTCGGCGGCTGACGAGCCCGGCCGTCGGCTTGATGCCTGCGATACCGCAATAGGCGGCAGGAAAGCGGATCGACCCGCCTGTGTCGGAGCCGAGGCCGCCGAGCGCGAGCCCCGCAGCGACCGCCGCGCCGGTGCCGGAGGATGAGCCGCCGGTGAAGCGCTCCGTATCCCAGGGGTTACGGGCGGGCGGCCAGGGCAGGTCGAAGGCTGGGCCGCCGATGGCGAATTCATGGGTGGCGAGCTTGCCGAGCATCACCGCCCCGGCCTCGCCGAGCCGGCGGACGGTCTCGGCATCCTCCGCCGGGACATTGTTCTCGAGGATGCGGGAATGCGCCGTCGTGCGCACGCCGGCGGTGTCGTAGATGTCCTTGTAGGCGAGCGGGATGCCGTGCAGCGGCCCCTTCAGCGCCCCCTGCATGGCCGCCTTCTCGGCTGCCCGCGCGGTTGAAATCGCCGTCTGGGCGGTGACGAGGAGATAGGCATCGAGGCTCGGGTTCACCCGCTCGATCCGGTCCAGCAGCGCACGGGCGAGATCGACCGGCGAGAGCCGCCGCGCGCGGATCATTCCGGCCGCGTCGGCGATCGTCAGGTGGTGCAGGACGTCGGCAGACCTCATCGGCGGCGTGCCTGCCGCGCGGGCGCCTTGGCTGCCTTGGGCCTGGCCTTGCCTGCTGGCTTCGCTGCGGGCTTCGGTTTGGCCTTGGCCGCGGCGGCTTTCGGCTTGGCCTTGGCCGCCCTGGCGGGGCCTGTGGGGGCGGGCTTGGCGGCCGGGCTGCGCGGGCTGGGCTTCGCCGGCTCCGGCGAGGCGGGGGACGGCAGAGGGGGGAGGAACACGAAGGCCGGCTCATCGGAGAGCTTCCGTTCGCGCGGCAGCTTGGCCGCGAGCGTCACGAGATGCTGGAAAGAGACGGCAAGGTCGGCCTTCTGGCCGGCATTGAGGGTCAGCCCCGCGCGGCGGATCATCAGGTCCACCTCGTCGCGGGTGACCGTCGGCGGAGGGGGGCGAATCGCGGCCTGGGTGGCCGGCGCCTGGTCTGGCGGAGGCGGCTCGCCGCGCGGGGCGGAACGGGCCGGGCGGCTCACGGGGCCACCGGCCCTGGCGGGAGAGGCGCGCACCGGGCGCCGAAGGCTGGTTCCGAACCCCTCGATGCCCTCATCCCGTGCTCGCCGCCTCGCGCCCGCATGCCTCGTGCCAGCAACTGCCTCAACACCCGGGCCGAACGCACATCCCTGCCGGGACTCGCAGCCGGGCGGAACGGCCCGGAGTGTTACCGATCGGCGCCGGCGTTTGCAACGGAGGCCGCGGCGTCCGGCCGGCGGAGCACGGACACGCCATCGGCCCGATGCCCGGTCGCCGCGTCGAACACATGCACGAGCAGGGGCGGCAGGCCGATCGGCAGGACCGCGCCGGAGAGCGGCGAGGCGCCTGTCATCCGCACCGTGAGCTCCTCGCCCGAGGGCAGCATCCCGTGCACAAGGCTTTCCGCCCCAAGCGGCTCGACGAGGTCGACGCGGAGATCGACATGCCCCTCCCCGCCCGTCGCGACATGCTCTGGCCGGATGCCGATGGTGAGCTTCGCTCCCTCGGGCAGCGCCCGCTTGCCATCGATGAAGGGAATGGTTGGGCCGGCCTTGAGGATGGCCGCCTCGCCGCCGGGGGCCAGCGTTGCCTCGAGAAAGTTCATCGCCGGCGCGCCGATGAAGCCCGCGACGAAGATGTTCGCCGGGCGCGACCACACCTCCATCGGCGAGGCGACCTGCTCGGCCTTCCCCTCGTGCATCACCACGAGCCTGTCGCCCAGCGTCATCGCCTCGACCTGGTCATGCGTGACGTAGAGCGAGGTGACGCCGAGGCGGCGCTGCAGGCGCTTGATCTCGGCCCGCATCGCCACGCGAAGCTTGGCGTCGAGATTCGACAGGGGCTCGTCGAACAGGAAGAGCTTGGGCTCGCGCACGATCGCCCGTCCCATCGCCACGCGCTGGCGCTGCCCGCCCGAGAGCTGCCTTGGCCGCCGCTCGAGCAGGGCCGCGAGGCCGAGCAGGTCGGCCGCCTCCTGAACGCGCCGGGCGATCTCCGGCTTGGGCAGGCCGCGGATCTTGAGCCCGTAGGCCATGTTGTCGAACACGCTCATGTGCGGATAGAGCGCGTAGTTCTGGAACACCATCGCGATGTCGCGGTCCTTCGGCTCGAGCCGCGTGACATCTGCGCCGTCGATCAGGATGCGTCCCGCGGTGGCCGTCTCGAGGCCGGCGACGATGCGGAGCAGCGTCGACTTGCCGCAGCCCGAGGCCCCGACGATGACGATCATCTCGCCCTCGCCCACGGCGAGGTCGATCCCGTGCAGGACCTTCGTCGCCCCGAACTCCTTGCGCACGCCCTCGATGGTCAGCGTCGCCATCGGCGTCCCCCTACTTCTCTGTCTCGACGAGGCCCTTCACGAACCAGCGCTGCATCAGGATGACGACCGCGACGGGCGGCAAGAGCGCCATCACCGTCGTCGCCATCACGATGTGCCATTCGATGTTGGCCTCGGAATTGATCATCTTCACGATGCCGACAACGATCGTCTCGATCTCGCCGCCGGTGGTGATCAGCAGTGGCCAGAGATACTGGTTCCAGCCATAGATGAAGAGGATGACGAACAGCGCGGCGATGTTGGTGCGCGACAGCGGCACCACGACGTCGACGAAGAACCGCATCGGGCCCGCCCCGTCCATCTTCGCCGCCTCGACGAGCTCGTCGGGGATGGTCATGAAGAACTGGCGGAACAGGAGCGTCGCGGTGGCCGATGCGATCAGCGGGATGATCAGCCCGGCATAGGTGTTGATCAGTCCGAGATCGGAGACGACCTTGAAGGTCGGGAAGATGCGCACCTCGACCGGCAGCATCAGGGTGATGAAGATCGCCCAGAAGGCCAGCATCCGGCCGGGGAAGCGGAAGAACACCACCGCATAGGCCGAGAGCAGCGACACGGCGATCTTGCCCACCGCGATGGCGAGCGCCATCACGAAGCTGTTCAGCATCATGGTCGAGACGGGCACGGCCATGCTCTTCGCCGCCCCCGTGCCCCAGGCCTCGGCGTAGTTCGCGAGACCCTGGTTGCCCGGCAGCAGCGGCACCTCGCCGCGGCCGATCGTGCCCGGGTCGTGCGTCGAGCCGGCGATCACGATCCACACAGGCAGGAAGAAGAGCAGCACGCCGAGGATCAGGATGGCGTGGGTGATCCAGTCCATCCGCCGCCGCGCGGCATCGGCCGCCTGCGCGGCGGCCTCCGCGCGGGCGAGATTGGTAGCCGTTACGGGCGCGTGCATGGCGGCCAGCCCCTCCGGTCCCCGACCCAGTCGAACCCGAACCCACGCATTCCGACGTCCTGCCCCACCCCGTGCCGCCTCGGCCGAGGCGCTTTCCTGCCGTTCCGCCTTGCGCGGCGCAACGGCTTCCCGCCCCGTTCGTGTTGCGGCGCGATGACATTACACCGGCGCACCAGCCAGCGTCAGGCCCGAGACCGCCCCTCCGAGTGTGGCCTTCCGACTTGCGAAGGATCAATGCTGCGAGGAGCGGCAGGCGCGACGGTGACGCTCCGGAAGAGGGAGCGATCGCCATGGCACTGAAGGTCTCGTTCGGGCAGGGCGGCAAGCCAACCCAATGGTACCTGCCAGGCACCACCACGGCGCTGCTCCCTGCCGGCCCGCCAGGCGGGCAGGCACCGGTCGCGGATGCACTGACCGATGGCCCCCACGCTCCGGGCTGGGACGACACGCCTCTGTTCGGCGGGCTCGTGGAAGCCGACACGACCGGCGGCACGGCGCACAGCTTCGACGTGGTCGGCGGCTGGAACAGCGTGAAGAACGCCTTCGCGCAGTCCGACCAGGCAGAGGAGCTCCGCTTCGACGGGTTCGTGCAGGTCGACATCGATGTCGGGCGCGGCGATGCGGAGGGGGCGTCGATCGTTACGGTCGTCGGCGCCAAGCGCGGCAACATCGTCACCGGCGATGGCAATGACGTCATCCGTGTCGAGATGCTGTCGAACGAGGCGAGCTGGAACAACGAGTTCCGCATCGTCACGGGCGGCGGCGACGACGTGGTGGAGCTCACCGGCCTCGACCGCGACGGCGAGCTTGCCGGCGGCGACACGACCTATGCCGAGTTCGCCAACGGCGCGGGCGGACGCTGGGACGTCTCCGGCGGGATGACGCGAAGCTTCGTCGACCTCGGCGCGGGGAACGACCGCTTCATCGGCCACGGCAGCGACGACACCGTCACGGGTGGGGAAGGCGACGACCTCGCCGATGGCGGCGAGGGCGAGGATGTGTGGACGGTCTCGGGCCTGCGCGACGGCTACGGCATCACGCGCGCGAACGGGCGCTACATCGTCACGGACGTGGACCATACCGCGAACGGCGATGACGGACGCGACGACATCGGTGGATTCGAGAAGCTCCGGTTCGGCGACGGGAGCGAGTTCTCCCTGGAGACGCTCTCGGCGCTTACCCTCTGGAACCGTCTCGGCAACCCAGGGGAAGCGGTGGACAGCGCGCTCGGACCCGACGGCACGCTAGCCGGCGGCACCTTCGTCCAGGGCGTGTTCGGCGGCGCCTGGCGCGTGGCGGCAGAAGATGCGACGACCTATTGGAATGATCCCATCATTCTCAGGACGCTGGCGTTTCCATCCTCGGTGATCAATGCCGCGGCGGGCACGATCGAGTTCTGGGTGCGCCTTGATCGCTTCAGCGGGCCGATCGGCCTTGGCGCGGCACCGGCGCTGTTGGCACAGGTTCCTTTCCCGCCGGCCGACGCTGAGCCGCGCGGCGCCTGGGTTCTCAGCTTCAACGCGAATGACGGCGGCGGCGGTGGCGGGCTGACCGGCGCAGTCGGAAACGCCAACGAGACCGGGACCGTGCCGTCCAACACCTTCCAGACCTACGAGGATGTCCTCGGCGGCACGCCGGGCGATTGGCACCACATCGCGATGAGTTGGAGCAGGAACGGCTTCGGACAGCTGGGCCAGCCGGACCGTGAGGTGATGCTCTTCATCGATGGCGTTGCGTCGTCCACGCATTGGGAGGAGCGCGTGCTCCTCGGCTTCGACGGCAACTGGAACCCGATCTGGGGAACCGGCAACCTCGATCCGCCCTACGTCCCGACCTTCATCCTGGCGCTCGACGGTCCGTCCTGGCCAGCGGGATCGGCGGTGGAGTTCGACAACCTCAAGGTCTGGAGCGTCGCGAAGACCGATTTCAGCGATCGGTTCGACGAGGATGCCGGGGCCGCGCCTCCGGCCGACACCGCGAGCCTCACCTTCGCCGACATCGGCAACGGCGTCGGCGGCTTCCGCATTCTCGGAGACCCCGCGACGATGCCCGGGGGGCTCGATGGCACGCCGATCGGCGACCTAAACGGTGACGGCATCGGCGAGGTGCTGATCACCGGCACGTTCCCTTCCGGCGCGAGCCTCGTCGTCTGGGGCAAGAATGACGGAATCCCCGTCAGCGCCACGGATATCGCCGCTGGCATCGGTGGGTTCGCGATCCTGGTCGGCGGGTCGATCGCTGCCATCGACGATCGGAACGGTGACGGTCTCGACGACATCCTGATCGGGGATCCGGGCTGGAACCTGGCCTACCTCGTCTGGGGCAAGGGCGATGGCGCGCCCGTGACGCGCGAGGACATCCTGAGCGCCGACGGCGGCTTGCCTGTGTTCGGCGGCCAGCCGCTCGACTTTGCGGGCGTTGCCGTCGGCGCCATCGCCGACCTTGGCGGTGACGGGATGGAGGAGCTGATCATCAGCGCCTGGCCGAACCTCGAGTCCTTCCCGACGCCTGGGCTCGTCTACATCGAGGGCGATGGCGGCTTCCGCATCGTCGGCTCGAACATCGGCGATGGCATCATCTACGAGGCCACGCTCGGCGACACGAACGGCGACGGGCGCGCCGACCTCCTCCTCACAGGCAACCACGGCGCCTATGTCGTCTGGGGACGATCGGACGGCGCCGATGTCGGGACGAACGACCTCGCCGCCGGGACGGGCGGCTTCCTCGTGCCCGACGCCAACGGCAGCGGCGGCAGCGGCGACCTCAACGGGGACGGGGTCGCGGAGGTCCTCGTCACGGACGAGGCAAACGCCTACGTCATCTGGGGCAAGCCGGATGGCGCCGCCGTCGCGCTGGACGACATCGCAGCAGGGCTCGGCGGCTTCATGGTGGCAGGCGCCAACGCGCTCGCCACGCTCGGCGCCGACCTGAACGGCGATGGGCTCGACGAGCTGCTCGCCCACGACGAGTCCGCGAGCTACGTGATCTACGGCAAGGGCGACACCGCGGCGGTCAGCCTCGAGGATATCGATGCCGGGATTGGCGGGTTCAGGGTTTTCGGAGAGGGCGCCGCGTTCGTTCCGACAGGCGACATGAACGGGGATGGACTGCCCGAGCTGTTGGCAACGCCCCCGGAGGACGCACTCGCGCCGTCTGCCTATGTCGTCTTCTCGACCCCGGCCTGGCTCGCGTGACGGTGTGCCGGGGTGAGCGCGCTCAGTAGTGCACCCGCCGCTCGATGTAGCGGAACTGGATCACGGTCAGCGCGATCACCACGACCATGAGCACGACCGACTGCGCGGCGGAGGAGCCGATGTCGAGGTTCACGCGGCCATCGATGTAGGCGCGGTAGATCAGCGTCTCCGTCGCCTTGCCGGGCCCGCCCTTGGTCAGCGCATCGATCACGCCGAACGTGTCGAAGAAGGCGTAGACGAGGTTGACGACGAGCAGGAAGAACGTCGTCGGCGAGAGGAGCGGGAAGATGATCGTCCAGAACCGCCGCGACGAGCCCGCGCCGTCGATCGCCGCAGCCTCGAGAACGCTCTTCGGAATGGCCTGGAGGCCGGCGAGGAAGAACAGGAAATTGTACGACACCTGCTTCCAGGCGGAGGCAAGGATGACGAGGACGAGCGCCTGGCCGCCGTTCAGCTTCCAGTCGAAATCGATGCCTAGGCCTGCGATCAGCCGCGCGAACAGCCCGAAGGACGGGTGGAACAGGAACAGCCACAGCATCCCCGCAACGGCCGGGGCCACCGCATAAGGCCAGATCAGGAGCGTGCGGTAGACCTGCGCGCCCTTGATCTGCCGGTCGGCCATCACGGCGAGAAGCAGGGCGACGCCCATCGCAAGCACCGTCACCCAAAAGCAGAACACCACCGTCGTCCAGGCCGTGGCGCGGTAGAGCGGGTCGGCGAAGAGGTCTGAGAAGTTCTCGAAGCCGACGAAGATGGTGCGGATGCCGAACGCATCCTGCCGAAGCACCGATTGCCAGATCGCCTGGCCTGCCGGCAGGAAGAAGAACACGGCGGTGATGACGAGCTGCGGCAGCAGAAGCGCGTAGGGAAGCGCCTTGTCCTTGAAGATCACCCGCCGCTGCATCGTCCGCGCCCCTAGCTGGTCGGGGCCGCCGGCGCATCGCGCATGCCGGCGGCCCTTCCCTTTCCTACATGATCACGAGCGGTTGGCGCGCTCGAAGTTGCGCAGCACCGCGTTGCCGCGCCGGTTGGCGTTCTCCAGGGCCTGTTGCGCGTTCTGCTGTCCCTGGAACGCCTTCTCGAGCTCCTCCTGGATGATGTTGCGGATCTCCACGAAGCCGCCGAGGCGGAAGCCCTGGCTCGCCGGCGTCGGCGAGGCGCGGTTGAGCTGGATGATCGCTGCGTCGGCGCCGGGGTTCTGCGTGTAGAACCCTTCCGCCTTGGACTTCTCGTAGGCAGCGACGGTGATGGGCACGTAGCCCGTCACCTGGTGCCACCACTGGTCCTGCTCGGGCCGGCTGATGAAGCGGAAGAACTCCGCCACCCCCTGATACTCCGCCGGGGTGCGGTTGCGCGCCGTCAGCGTCCAGAGGCTCGCACCGCCGATCACGCCGTTGCGCGGGCTCTCGGTCACGTCGTGATGGTAGGGAAGCGGCACGGAGGCCCACTTGAACTTCGCGTCCGCCACGATGCGCGCGCGGCCGGCCGAGGAGTTGAAGCTGATCGCGCACTCGCCGTTCGGGAACAGCGGATCTGCGGCGTTGTCGCGCCCGGCGTAGCGGAACAGCCCTTCCTTCTGCATGTCGAGCAGGAAGTTCACGTGCTTGACGAAGAACGGGTCGGTCAGGTTCAGCGTCGCGTCCATGCCTTCGAAGCCGTTCGCCTTGGTGGCGAAAGCGACGTTGTGGATCGAGGACATCTGCTCGAACATCACCCAGGTCGGCCAAGCGGTGGTCATCGCACAGGCCTGCGGGTTCTGCGCGCGGATCTTGCGGGCGGCCTCGCGCACCTCGGCCCATGTCTTCGGCGGCTCGGTCACGCCGGCCCGCTCGAGCATGTCAAGGTTGAGCCACATCACCGCGGAGGAGGAGTTGTGCGGCATCGCGACGAGCCGGCCCTGCGTGTCGCTGTAGTAGCCGCGCACGCCCGCGAGATACTGCGCGGGGTCGATCGCCACGCCGGTCTCCGAGGAGAGCTGGTGCACCGGCTTGATGGCAGGGCCGGCCGCCATCATCGTCGCGGTGCCGACCTCGAACACCTGCGCGATGTGCGGCGGGTTGCCCGCGCGCCAGCCGGCGATCGCGCCGGTCATCGTCTCGACGTAGCTGCCCTTGAAGGTCGCCACCACCGTGAAGCGGTCCTGGCTCTCGTTGAAGCGGCGCACCTGCTCCTGCACCCGCTCCCCGAGCTGGCCGCCGAGGCCGTACCAGAACTGGATCTCGGTGCGCTGCTGCGCGCTGGCCGGTGCGGCGCTGAGCGATGCGGCGACCAGGCACGCACCCGTCAGCAATGTCCTGCGAAGCATGATGGCTCTCCCCATGGGTGGATCTTGGCTAGGCCCTGTGGCTTGGGGCGTGTAGCGGGCGCATGTTACGCGACGGTGACGGAACGGTGAAGGTTCCGGGTCACGCCTTCCGCCCGGTCAGGTCCTGCCGTCCTGCACCCAGCGGATCAGCCGCGCCGCAGGCCAGGTCCAGACGATGCCGGCGACCGCGAAGCACATGAGATCGAGCGCCCAGTGATGCCCGGTGACATGGTCTGCGAGCTCAAGAACGCCCACAAGGTAGGCCAGCAAGGCCACGCCACCGCCGATGGCGGCGACCGCTCCGCGCCCCATGGCTCAGCGTGCCCGGGGAACGAGGGTGGTGCGGAGCGAGGCCAGCTGGGCCTCGACCGAGACGGCAACCGCGGAGGGCACCACGAGCGCCTCGTCCTCGAGCGCGTCGCAGCCGGGGAAGCGCCTGGCATGGGCGTCGATCGCCTCGTCACGCGCCAGGAGGAGGGCGAGGACCTGCGGCTGGAAGAGCTGGACCACCGCGGTGACCCAGATCGCCGCCGGCATCGAGGGCCGGGCGAGCTCGACCACGAACCGGTCGACCAGCCGCACGGCCTCCGGGGCGTCGACCCAGGTCTCGTCGGTCACCCACCGGTTGGTCGTGAACAGGCCCGACGGCATCCCCTGCCGGTCGATCGAGATTCCAATGATGTGGGCGAGGCCCGAGCCGCGCCGAGGCCCGCGCGAGGCCGGCTCGGGGGCGGGCAGGAAGCAATGGAAATGCCCGGGTGCCGGCCCCGCCTCGCCGCCGATCCACGGCATCGGGTGGCGGTGGAAGAAGAAGCGCGCGCCGCTTTCGGGGTCCACGATGTCGGTCTGGGGGTAGTGCGCATAGTCGTGCATCCGCCCCTCTTCGCCGACCATCTCTTCGACGATCGAGCAGCCTGTCTTGGCCAGCAGCCGCGCCGTCGTGATCAGGCGCGTGCCGGCCTCGACCATCCGGGCAAGTCGGGCCGGCGGCAGCGCCTCGAACGCCACAGGCGGCGGCATGAGCGGCGCGACCGGCTGGACGGGCGGCGGCAAAGGGGTTTCCTCCCGCATCGTTTCCGATGCTGGTCGCGTCGGCCAGCCCACGCATTGATCGACGTCAACCCACGCCGGGCGCGAAACTGCGCGCCCCGATATCCCGCCGGACGGTGGGTATGAGGGGAGGCGATTCACCAGGCGCGGGGATTGCTCTAGCATTTCAACCATGGTGGCAGAGATAGGTGGCTGATGGACCTGCGCGAACATATTCGTGGCATTCCCGATTTTCCCAAGCCCGGGATCCTCTTCTATGACATCTCCACCCTGCTCGCGCATGGCGAGGCGTGGGCGGTGGCGATGGCGCGGATGGCCGCCGCCGTCCGGCGCCACCAGCCCGACCTCGTCGCCGGCGTGGAAAGCCGCGGCTTCCTGGTCGCCGCGCCGCTCGCCCTCAAGCTCGGCTGCGGCTTCGTCATGCTCCGCAAGCGCGGCAAGCTGCCAGGCCGGGTCATCGGGCATGACTACGCGCTCGAATACGGCACCGACAGGATCGAGGTGCAGGAAGGAATGGTCCCAGCGGGCGCCCGCGTCGTGGTGGTCGATGACCTGCTTGCCACGGGCGGCACGATGGCGGCCGGGATCGCGCTGCTTCGCGAGGTCGGCGCGGTCGTCCCGGCCGCAGCGGCGCTGATCGAGCTCTCCTTCCTCGGCGGGCGGAAGCGGCTCGACGTTCCGGTCGAGACCCTGATCGCCTACGACGAATGACGGCGCGCCGCGGCGCTGCAGCCGGGAAAGGCAGGGCCGACCCGCTGCTGCCGGGCCTTGCCGCGCTCGGCGGCCCCTCAGCCGCCGCCTCGCTGCTCGAGGCCGCGATCGCCGCCGCCCCGACCGGGCTCGTCATCTCCGACGCCAGGCAGCCCGACTGCCCGATCGTCTTCATGAACGCTGCCTTCACGGACATCACCGGCTATCCGCCCGACGAGGTGCTCGGGCGGAACTGCCGGTTCCTCCAGGGCAAGGGAACCGACCCGAAGGCCGTGGCCAGGGTGCGGCGGGCAATCGCGGCGGCGCGGCCGGTGACGGTCGAGATGCTGAACTTCCGCCGCGACGGGACGCGGTTCTGGAACGAGCTCCGCATCGCGCCGGTGTTCGGCGAGGGCGGGGTGCTCACCCATTTCATCGGCATCCAACACGACGTGACCGCCCGCCGGGCGGCTGAGCAGCGCGAGGCGCGGGCGCGTCGCGCCGCCGAGCGGGCAAGCCGCACGAAATCGGACTTCCTCGCGACGATGAGCCACGAGATCCGCACGCCAATGAACGGGGTGATGGGCACGCTCTCGCTGCTTCTCGAGACGGAGATGACGCCCGAGCAGAGGAGCTTCGCAGAGACCGCGCGGCGCTGCGGCCAGGACCTGCTCGCCATCATCAACGACGTGCTCGACATCAGCCGCATCGAGGCCGGAATGCTCCGGCTCGACGATGCCGCCTTCGCCCTCGCCCCGACGCTTCGCGCCGTGCTCGACCTCGCCGCGCCCGCCGCCGCAGCGAAGGGCATCACCCTCTCCGCCGAGATCGACCCGGGCCTCCCCCCCGCACTTCGCGGCGACGCACAGAGGCTGCGCCAGGTCCTGACCAACCTGATCGACAACGCGGTGAAGTTCACAGGCATCGGCGGCGTCACGCTCACCGCCGCGAGCGAGGGGACGGGGCAGGACGGCCGCGTCCGGCTCAGGCTCTCGGTCGCCGATACCGGCATCGGCATCCCGGCGGAGGTTCAGGCGCGGCTGTTCCGGCGATGGACGCAGGCGGATGCGTCGATCACCGCCCGGTTCGGCGGTTCGGGGCTTGGGCTCACCATCTGCCGCAGGCTGGTGCGGCTGATGGGCGGGGAGATCGGCCTCGAGAGCGAGCCGGGGAAGGGCTCCACCTTCACGGTCAGGCTCGCCCTTCCCACCGCCCCCGCGGATGCGGTGGTCGCGCCCGAGGCAGAACGTGCCGTCCCCGCCGACGCCACGGTCCAGCCGGGCGCGCGCGGCCGGCGCATCCTGCTCGCCGAGGACAGCAGGGCAAACCAGATCGTTGCCGCAGCCACGCTCCGCCGTGCGGGCTACGCCGTCGAGATCGCCGAGGACGGCGACCAGGCCGTCGCCCGCGCCGCCTCGGGCGGGTTCGACCTGGTGCTGATGGACATCCAGATGCCCAAGCGCACCGGCATCGAGGCGACGGTCGCGATCCGCCGCCTGCCCGGGCCTGAGGCGCAGGTGCCGATCGTGGCGATGACCGCCTCTGCCCTGCCGGGCGACCGGGAGGCCTGCCTTGAAGCGGGGATGGACGGATACCTCGCCAAGCCCGTTGAAGCGCGGGCGCTTCTCTCCACGGTCGCCGCGACGCTCGAGGGGCGCGAGGCGGCCCCGGCGCGCGAGGCCGCGGGCGCGGCGATGCTCGACCACGCGATGATCGAGGAGATGCGCGACGCCGTTGGCGAGGACCGGATGGCGCACCTGATGGGCATCTTCGCCGACGAGACCCGCTCCCGGCTCGACCAGCTGGCCGAGGCTGCGGCACGGCACGACCTCGCCGCCATGGCCCATCTCTGCCACGGGCTGCGCAGCGCGGCCGGAACGTTCGGCGCGACGGCGCTGACCGAGGCCGCGCGCAGGCTCGAGAGGCATTGCGTGGAAGGCGACGGCGCGGCGGCGGAGGAGGTCTACGCGACCATCCCCGCGCTCGCCCGCGCGAGCCTCGCCGCGCTCACCGCCCGCACGTAGGGGTGAGGCACGCGCGGCGATTGCGCCCCCCGGCTCAGTCCGTCATCCGGTCGAGTGCGGGGTGCAGCCTGAACAGCATGAGCTTCACGATGATGGGGCCAAGCACGCCGGCGGCCATCAGCACGGGGAAGAACAGCAGGAAGTTCGCCCCGTCCCACGGCATCACCCGCAGCATCACCCCCTTGGCGACGCCGATGGCGATGGTGTTGAGCAGGTAGATCGCGAAGGTGAACCGGCCGAACACGTGCGACCAGGCCGGGCGCTGGCCGTAAAGCGCGAGCACCGTGCCGTGGATCGCCGGGATCGACAGAATGGCGGTCGCGAACGCGATGGCCGGGCGCCACGCCGCAGGCGCGAACTCGAAGCCCACGAGAAGGGCCGCGAAGACAGGCAGCAGGATCGGCCCGAAGCGCGCGAGCGGACCGTCGAGTGCGCGAGCCCGTTCGCCTGCGAGCGCACCGACGGCGAAGTAGAACGCCACCTCCGCCGCCTTGTTCAGGTAGAGCCTGTCCGGCAGCCCCGTCGCGAGGACGATCGCGCCCACCGCCAGGTGCGGCCAGTAGCCGAGCCGGAGCCAGGCGAGCGGCGGCGTGAGTGCGAGGAACAGGAACAGGCAGAACATGAACCACACCGACCCCGAGGGGCTCTGCCGCGTCGTCCAGAACAGGTCGACGAGCCCGTCGAGAAGGCCCGAGGGGCGATTGTCGACATGGATGACGGAGGCCGCGACCATCTTGCCGACGAGAACGACGAGCCCGAAGGCGAAGAACGGCACCAGAAGCCGCACCGCGCGGGAACGGAGGAAGCCCGCATAGCGCGCGGGCGTGACGGATCCGATGCCGATATAGGCCGCCACGTATCCCGAGAGATACATGAAGAACGGCATGTGGAACCGGTAGACCGCCGCGCGGGCGTAGTCGTACCACGCGTTGTCGGCGGGGCTCTCGCGCGCGACGATGTGGCCGAACACCACGAGCAGGATCGCGATGCCCTTGGCGTTGTCGATGTCGAAGCGCCGCTCTGCCATGCCTTCCCTTCCCGGCCGGCGGGTCCTATCCCATCGGCGCCCGCGCTGTCACGCGCGGTGTCGCCGGCCGTTGCGGCTCAGGTCGAGGGAAGCCGGCGCGCGACGTGCAGCATGCCGGTCGCGTAGCTGATCCACACGCGATGGCGGAGCAGGAACGCCCCGCCGAGGATGGCATCGGCGACCGCGAGCGGCGTCGGCCCGCCAGGGGCGGGAACGATCAGCGCGATCGGCACGCGCTCGGCGCGCATCGGGCCCATGACGACGCTCTGCGCGACCCGCACGCGCACCTCCGCCTGCCTGCCCGACCAGTCGCGCAACCGCCCCATGCCGATCTCGCCTGGTGCGCCGGGAACGATGCCGAGCCGCTCCGCCCCAGGACGGAGCAGGGTGATCCCGCCATTCGAGCCGGTGTCGAGAAGCGCCATCAGCGGAACCCCATCGATGGCGATCGGCGCGAAGAGGAGGTTGCCGGGGCCGCGCCGCAACGGCACCGAAACGTACGGCTCGGCGAACGGAACGAGCCCCTGCTCGCAGCCCGATGCCGAGTGAAGCCGCATCGCCCGCGCCTCGGGGTCGATCTCGAGATCGAAGCGCGACAGAAGCCCCGCCCCGAGAATGCCGTCGACAGGCTGGTTGCCGGCGACATGGGCCTCCGTCGGCTGCACCGCCATCCAGGCAGCGACAGGCGGCAGCCCGCCGATGGAAAACCCCGGCAGCCGCACATGCACGACGGGAACCACGCCGCCGACGACCGTCGCTGCCTGCCGGCCGGTGCTGACGGGGTTGAGCGCGAGCTGGCGCACGGTCGCGCGGCTGAGCGAGCCCTGCTCGCTGTCGCCGGTATCGACCTGGAGGCGAAGCGGCGCACCGCCGCCCTCGGCAGGAATGACGAGCGTGTTCGAATCGAACCGCCCGGCCACCTCCGCCTCGAGGGTGACGGCACAGCCGGGCGGCTGGCGCGGCGCGCCGCCTGTGACGGCGTCCGGCGTTGCCGCACAGGCGCCGGCAAGCAGCAGCGCGGCAAGCGCGAGATGGCGCATGATCATGCGCCGCGCGCGCTCCCGCAAAGCGTTCCCGATGCTGTCGTCATCCTGTCCCGGCACCCGTCTCTGCATGCGCCATCCTGCCCTCGCGAGGCGGCGGAGCACAACGCAGCACGCGCCCCGCCCTTTCCAATGGGGGAGTTTGGCGCGATCCTGCCCCGAGCCCGGACGACAGGGACAAGGCAAGGGAGGGACGCGCGGCAATGACGGCCGAGCCAGGCAACACGGGCGCGGAGACGCTCGCGCAGATGATCGCGGGCTATGGCGCGACGCATGTCTTCTTCGTCGACGCCATCCTCCGCCGCACGCTCATCGCGCTCGAGGGGCACGGGGTGCGGCGCATCCTCGCGCACAGCGAGAAGGCCGCCGCCTACATGGCCGACGGCTACGCGCGCGCATCGGGGCGCGTCGGCGTCGTGATGGCGCAGAGCGTCGGCGCCGCGAATCTGGCTGCCGGGCTCCAGGATGCCTACCTGCATCGCGCACCGATCGTCGCGCTGACCGGCCGCAAGCCGCCCTTCGCGCAAGCGCGCAACGCCTACCAGGAGATCGAGCACCGACCGATGTTCCGGCCCGTCACCGTGTTCGATGCCGATGTCGATCACCCGGACGAACTCCCGCGCCTGCTTCGCCAGGCCTTCCGCGCCGCAACCGGGCCGACGCCGCGGCCGGCGCATCTCGACCTGCTCGGGCTCCAGGCCGAGGCAATCGAAACGGCGACGATCACGGCCGATGCCTCCGTCGATCCGCGGCACGCGCGCGTGCCCGCACACCGCGCCCCGCCTGCGCACGCCGACATCGAGGCGGCGGTGGCGCGGCTTGCCGGCGCGCGCAGCGTCGCCATCGTTGCCGGCGCCGGAGCGATGCTGTCTGGCGCAGGCGAGGCACTTGCAGCACTCGCCCGCCGCCTCGCAGCGCCGGTTGCCACAAGCCTCGGCGCGCGCGGGATCATCGACACGCGCGACCCGCTCAGCATCGGCACCGTGGGCACCTACGGGGCGCCGCCGGCCAACCGCATCGTCCACGCAGCCGACGTGGTTCTCTTCGTCGGCACCCATGCAGGCGACCAGCCGACGCTCGACTGGCGTGTGCCCACACCGGGCACCCCGATCGTGCAGATCGACGCCGACACCGCCGAGATCGGCCGCGCCTATCCCGACACGGTCGCCGTGCCGGCCGATGCGCGCCTGGCGCTCGAGGCGCTGCTCGCCGCCCTTCCCGATGCCGCACCGGACGGTGCATTCGCCGACTGGGCCGCGGGCATCGTCGGTACCTGGCAAAGCACGATGGCGCCGCTGATGGCATCCGACGCAGCGCCCATCCGTGTCGAGCGGCTCTGCGCGGAGATCACCCGCGCGCTGCCGGAGGACGCGGTCCTCGTCGCCGACACGGGCTACTCGGGGATCTGGACCGCAACCTGCGTCGAGCTCACGCCGCGGCAGCTCTATCTCCGCGCGGCAGGCTCGCTCGGCTGGTCGTTTCCGGCAGCGATCGGGGCAGCGCTCGCCTGCCCCGACCGGCCTGTGCTGTGCTTCTCCGGCGACGGTGCGATCTACTACCACCTGACCGAGCTCGAGACCGCACGGCGGCACAACGTTCCGGTCGTTCTCGTGATCAACAACAACTCCGCCTTCGGCCAGGGGCTGGTCAACATCCGCAGGATGCAGGGCAACCGCCCGGGTAATGTCGATGAGCTGATCCGCTTCGGGCCGACCGATTTCGCGGCGATCGCGCGGGCCTTTGGCGTCGAGGGGATCCGCGTGGAGAACCCGGCCGAGATCGGCCCCGCGCTCGCGCGCGCGCTCGCCGCGCGGCGGCCCGTTGTCGTCGACGTGGTGACGGACGCGGAACCCCGCGCGCCAGAGCCATGGGTTCCGGGAATGGAGGGATGAGCATGCAGGTTGCCGTTCTTGGCGCGGGGCTGATGGGCCACGCGCTTGCTCTCGTGCACGCGCTCGGCGGCTGCCGCGTGCGGCTGACCGACACGCACGCGCCGACGCTCGCACGCGCCCCTGCGCTGATGTCGGCAGCGCTCGCGACGCTGCGCGAGGCAGGCGAGACCGAGCATGGCGATGCCTGGCTCGCGGGCGCGGTGACGACGCATGCCGATCTCGGCGAGACGCTCAAGGGCGCCGAACTCGTCGTCGAGGCCATCACCGAGGATCCGGACGCCAAGTGCGCCCTGTTCGAGAAGGTAGATACGCTCGCCCCCGCTGGCGCGATCATCGCCTCCAACACCTCCTATCTCGACCCGTTCCCGCTCATCCCCGCCGCGCGCCAGGGAAGGGCTGCCATCGCGCACTGGTACACGCCGCCCTATCTGGTCGATCTCGTCGACATCGTCGCCGGCCCGCACTGCGCGCCATCGGTTCCGCTTCGCCTGCGCGATCTCTATGCCGGCATGGGCAAGCGGCCGATCGTGATGCGGAAATTCGTCCCCGGCTTCATCGCCAACCGGATCCAGGCCGTCGTATCGATGGAGGTGTACGCGCTGCTCGATGAGGGCGTGGCCGACGCCTCCGAGATCGACGCGGCGATCATCCACGGCCTTTCCCTCCGCATGCCTCTTCTCGGGCACATGATGAAGGCCGATTTCACCGGTCTGCCGCTCACGCAGAAGGCGCTCGCCAACGCCATGGTTCCGCCGCCTCCGCAGCGCAAACGCTCGGAGGCCATCGACAAGCTGATCGCCGAGGGCGCGACCGGCGTGGCCTCCGGCCGTGGCTTCTACGACTACAAGGGCCGAAGCCCAGCCGAGCTGTTCGCCGAGCGGGACCGGAAGCTTCTCGCGCTCAAGCGCGCGCTGAAGCAGATCGGGAGCATGGTGCCATGACCCACGCCGGCAAGACCGCGGTCGTCACGGGCGGCGCGTCGGGCATCGGGCTCGCGACCGTCGAGCGCCTCGCGCGGCTCGGCGTCACCGTCGCGCTCAACCACCTTCCCGACGATCCGGCCGGGCCCGAGCAGGCCGCGCGCCTCCGCGCAGAGGGCTTCGCGGTCCTCTCCGCACCGGGAGACGTGTCTGACGCCGCCTCGATCGAGACGATGATGGCCGAAGCGCTGCGCCGCCTCGGCCGGCTCGACATCCTCGTCAACAACGCAGGCACGCCGGCGACGAAGGCGCCGATCGCCCCGGCAGAGCTCGAGGCGATGACTGATGCGTTCTGGGACCGGATCATCGCGACGAACCTGCTCGGACCGTTCCGGTGCACGAGCGCCGCCGCGCCAGCGCTTCGGCAGGCGAAGGGGGCGGTGGTGAACACGGCCTCGATCGCGGGCTTCACCGCGCTCGGCTCCTCGATCGCCTATGGCGCCTCGAAGGCGGGGTTGATCAACATGACGGTCAACCTCGCCCGCGCGCTCGCCCCCGAGTGCCGCGTCAACGCCGTCGCCCCCGGCGCGGTCGACACGCCGTGGCAGAAGGACTGGCCGGAAAGCCGGCGCAAGGCCGCTGCGGAGAAGGCGCTCCTGAAGCGCCGCTGCACGGCGGACGACATCGCCGAGGCGATCGTGTTCCTCGCCACCACCGGCTCGCCCATTACGGGGCAGACGCTGGTGGTCGATGCCGGCCTGACGCTCGCGCCCTGAGCGTCACCCCTCCCGGCGCAACGGCGCGGTGAGGCAGCGCGGGCCACCGCCGCCGCGCGTGAAGGTCGAGAGCTCTGGATCGAGCACCATGAGGCCTTCTGCCCGCAGCGCGGCGTTGATGCGGGTAGACCCACGCGCCGACAGAACGGCTCCGCCGCCGAGCGCGAGAACGTTGCCCGCAAGCCCCATCGCCTCGCGATAGGTGGAGGGGATCAGCCGCACGCCGCGCTCGCCGAGCCACGCGAGGAAGCCTTCGTCCAGCACCTCCGTGCAGGCGATGGCGACGCCTTCGGCGGCCATGGCGAACAGCAAGTCGAGATGCAGGAAATGCTCTGGGAACGGAACGAGCCGCACCTCCCAGCCTTCGTGCTCGAGCCAGTGTGCGAGCTGCCCCGCGCCGGCAGCATCCGTCCGCCCTCCGGAGACGCCGATGGCACAGAGCCCCGGGCGGATGAAGTGGATGTCCCCGCCCTCGAGCGTGCCCGCGCTCGACATGTGCCAGATGGGAATGCCGAACGTGTCCATCGCGCGGAGGATGGCGGCGTACTCGCCGCGCCGTTCCGGGCGCGCGAGCTGGGCGAGCACCGCGCCGCGATGCGTCATCTGCACCGAATCGCGCGTGTACACCTGGTACGGAAGATGCCTCTCCGCAACGACGTGGCGGACCGACACGCCCGCCTGAACGAGGGCCGCCTCGAGCTCGCGATGCTCCGCAAGCGCGGCCTCCACATCGGCCTTTCCGCCGTGCTCGAGCGAGGCGCGAACGACGGTATTGGCGGGGATCCAACGATAATGCGAAGGCTTGCAGAGAAGCACCTCCGCCAGCACACCCGTATCGGAGGCCAGCCCCCAGGCGATCGTCATTGCCGCATCTCCCCCGCAACGCGCCCGGCGATGCGCCCGAGCGCCACCGCCGTGAGCAATCCGTTGCCGGAAAGATACCCCGACGCAACCGGTCCAGACAGCCCCGCGGCCGCACCGCCGGCGGCGAACAGGTTCGGCAGCGCCGGGCCGTCCTTGCGCAGCACGCGTGCCTCGGACGTGACGGCGAGCCCTCCCTGGGTGTGGAAGAGCGCGCCGGTCACCCGTACGGCATGGAAGGGCGCGGCGAGCGGCCTGGCGGCGGACCAGTCGCGCCCGAACCGGTCGATGCCGCGCGCCGCGGCGGCCTCGGCCTCAAGCGCGGCAGCGGGAACCCGCATGGCCTCGGCGAGCGCGGCAAGGCTCGGCGCGGTGACGATCGCGCCGGCTGCCTCGGCGGCGCGGAAATCCTCGAACTGCCGGGCGATGGCGGCGATGCGCGCATCGAACACGTCCCACGCGATGCCGCCGGGCTGCGCCAGCACCTTCTCGGCCTGCTCCGAATAGCCTTGCGTCTCGTTGCTGAACCGTTCTCCGCGCGTGTTGACCTGGAACCCGCCTTCCATGATCACCGCCCACGTGATCAGGATGCCATGCGGATGGGCGACCGAGCCGTGCCCCTGGTGGCCGGAGAGATTGCCCGTCGCCGCGCCGAGCGCCTCGCCCCAGGCCAGCGCATCGCCCGTGTTGCCCGAGTGGCCGAACCAGAGCGCATCGGCCAGTGCGGGGATATGCCTGCGCACGAGCTCGGGGTTGCCGCCGTAGCCGTTGCAGGCAAGCACCAAGGCAGCGGCGCCGATCCTCTCCTCGCCGCCCGGACGCTCGGCCACCACACCGCGCAAGGTTCCGTCGGCGCGGGTCACCAGCGTCGTCACATGCGCTTCGGTCAGAATCGGAATGCCCTCGCGCTCGGCTGCCGCGAGCAGGCGGTCAACCAGCTCGGCGCCGGAGCGGGAGGGGAGGCCGTGCATCCGATGCGCGGAATGGCCGGGATAGAGGAAATCGGTGATGACGTCGAAGGGGAGGCCATGACGGTCGGCGAGCCATTCCAGGGCGGGGCCGATCGCGTGCGTGACGGCAGCAAGGACCGCATGGTCGAGCTCGCCCTTCGCCTTGGCATCGATGTCGGTGGCGAAGCGGTCCGCGCTGTCCTCGATGCCGCGCGCGCGCTGGAACTGCGTGCCTGCGGCGGGGATCAGCCCCGCCGACAGCGCGGTCGAGCCGCGCGGCAGCGCATCGCGTTCGAGAACGACGACGGACGCGCCCTGCTCGGCGGCGGAGAGCGCGGCGACGAGCCCCGCGGCTCCGGCGCCGATCACCACGACATCGGCCCCCGCCTCGAAGGCAACGGCCTCATCCTGGACCACGCGGGCAGTCATGCGCTGCGCATCACGAGATTGCCGAATCGGTCGACCGTCGCGGCGAGGCCGGGGTCGACCACGATCGTCGCGTCCGCCTGCTCGAGGATGGCCGGGCCTTCGACGCGCGCGCCGACGGGAAGAGAGAGGCGGTCATACACGGCGGCCTCGTGCCAGGACCCCTCGAACCATACGCGGCGCTGCCCCCTGCGCGCGGCTTCGAGCGTGCTCCCCTCGCTCGGCGCCAGCGCTGCGAGATCGACCGCGGGACGGCGGCCGACCGCGATGACCCGGACCGTGGCGAGGCGAACCGGAATGCCGGGCAGTAGCCGCGAGAAGGCTGCCGTGTAGGCCGTCTCGAAGGCGGCGCGGATGGCGGCCTCGCTCGCGTCCGCGGCTGCTAAGGGAAGCGGAACGGCGACGCTGTGCGTCTGCCCCGCATAATGCATGTCGGCCTCGAAACGGACATCGAGCCCGGTCAGCGCCAGGCCGGACGCTTCGACGACCTGCCGCGCCTCGCCCGCCATCGTCTCGAGCCGCGCGCCGAGCGAGACAGCGTCGATGCCTTCGAGGGTGAGGTTCACCGTCTGCACCTGGTCGTGCCGGATGTCGGCGATGACGCAGCCGAGCGCGCTCGTCACACCGGGGAAACGCGGCACCAGCGCGGCGGCGAGGCCGAGGTCCTTGATCAGCGCGCCGGCGTGCAGCGCGCCGCCGCCGCCGAAGGGCATCAGCGCGAAGCGGGCGGGATCGTGCCCGCGCTCGATGGACAGGAGCCGGATCGCGCCTGCCATGCGCGCGTTCGCCACGCGCACGATCGCCTCTGCCGCCTCGACGGGACCGAGGCCGAGCCTTTCCCCGACATGGGCCGCGATCGCGCGCTCGGCCGCTTCGGCATCGAGCCGCGCGAGCCCGCCGCCGATGGGACGCTCGCGGTTGATGCGGCCGAGAACGAGATTGGCGTCGGTCAGCGTGGGCCGGTCATTGCCGCCGCCGTAGCAGACGGGGCCCGGCCGGCTTCCTGCGCTTTCGGGCCCGACCTGGAGAAGCCCGCCGGCATCGACCCGGCAGATGGAGCCGCCACCTGCACCGATCGTGGTGATCTCCACCATCGGCGTACGGATGACGAGGCCGAAATCGACCGCGACCTGCGCGGCGAAGGATGGCCTGCCGCCGGCGATGAGCGAGACATCGAAGCTCGTCCCGCCGAGATCACCCGTGATGACATCGGGGAACCCGGCCGCCTCGGCGATGGCTGCGGCAGCGATCACGCCCGCGGCGGGGCCGGAAAGGGCGGTGCGCACGGGCAGGCGACGCGCAGTCGCCGTGCTCATCACCCCGCCATTCGACTGCACGATGTGGAACGCGCCGCCGAACCGCGAACCGGCAAGCGCATCCTCGAGCCGCCCGAGATAGGCGCCGACGACGGGCTGGAGATAGGCGTTGAGCGCCGTCGTCGAGGTGCGCTCGAACTCGCGGATCTCGGGCAGGATCTCGGAGGAGCAGCAGACGTCCTCGTTCGGCCAGAAGCGACGAAGAACCGACACCGCCGCGCGCTCGTTCGCTGGGTTCGCGTAGGCGTTGATGAAGGCGACCGCGACAGCCTCCGCCCCCGCGGCAAGAAGTGCGCGCCCGGCCGCCTCGATCTCGGCCTCGTCGATCCCCTGCTCGATCGTGCCATCGGCGAAGGTGCGCTCGGCGACCTCGAGGCGAAGGTCCCGCTCCACCACCGGAACGAAATCACCCCACAGGCCCCAGGTGCGGCGCCGGTCGCGCCGGCGCATCTCGAGCACGTCGCGGAAGCCGCGCGTCGCGATCAGGCCGATGCGCGCGCCCTTCCGCTCGAGCAGCGCATTGGTGCCGACGGTCGTGCCGTGCACCACGGCCGCGAGCGTTCCGACGCCACCCACCGCCTCGAGGCCTGCGAGGAAACCCGCGGCCTCGTCGCCACGCTGGCTCGGCACCTTGGCAACACGGAACGTTCCGCTCTTCGTATCCAGGGCGAAGAGGTCGGTGAAGGTGCCGCCGACATCGACGCCAACGATCGCCCCGCTCACCGGCCCGCCCCCCGAAGCGCGGCCGTGGCGGCGGCATCGACGCTGCCGTCGGGCAGGAGGGCGACCGCATAGTCGCGACGCGCGGCCTCGGCGCTGACATAGCCGCAGCGCACGTCACGCGCGACGGCCTCGGGTGTTCGTGCCCGCGGGTCACCCCATCCGCCGCCGCCTGGTGTCTCGAGGCGAACCGTCTCGCCGGGGCCGAGCGCGATGCCGAAGGCCTTGCTCGTCATCGGCGGCTCGTGGCGGTCGTCCGCACGCCCGTGGCTGAAGCGGTTCGGCGCTGCGTGGCCGCCGCCATTCGTGCCGAAGGGCGGGAAGCGTCCACGCTCGCCGAGCAAGAAGGCCTCGGCCGTGATCCCCTCGCGCAGCCCAATCTCGTAGATCGCCCCGCACCCGCCCCGGTGCAGGCCAGGGCCTCCGCTGTCGGGCCTGAGCGCCCATTGCCGGAAGGCAACGGGATAGGCGGCCTCGAGGATCTCCATCGGCGGGATGGTCGCCGTGCTGATCGGGTTGTTGCCGTGGTTCAGGCCGTCCGTCTCGGGGTTTCCGCCGAGCCCGCCGCCGAAGAAGCAGAACATCACCCAGCGATGCCCCGCGCCGCGCCAGCCAGAGATGGAGAGCGCGTTGATCGTGCCGAATGGCGCGGCGGTCGCGCGGTCGGGCGCGCCTTGAGCGAAGCAGCGGAACACGGTGTCGATCACGCGCAGGATCGTCTCGGTATAGCCGCCGACGGGCTTCGGCGCGGAGGCACCGAGGATCGAGCCGTCCGGCACGGTGAACGTGATGGGGTGGAGGCAGCCGCCGTTCGAGGGAACCTCGGGGAAGAGATGCTTCAGCGCGACATAGCAGCAGGCGATGGTGGTCGCGCGGCTGATGTTCAGCGGCCCCGCGCATCCATCGGCCGAGCCGGTGAAGTCGAGCGCCATCGTCTCGCCAGCGATCGTCATGCGCAGGCGGATCGGAAGCGGGGTATCGACGATGCCGTCATTGTCGAGGAAGTCCTCGGCCTCGTACACGCCGTCGGGAAGGGCGGCGATCTCGGCGCGCATCAGGCTCGCCGCGCGCTGCGTCAGCGCATCGAGGGCGGCGGCGATCGTCTGCTCGCCATATTCGTCGAGCAGCGCGGCAAGGCGCTTCTCGCCGAGATCGAGCGCGTTGATCTGCCCGTTCAGGTCGCCCCAGTTCGACTGCGCCACGCGGCTGTTCGCGGCAAGGATCGCGGTGATCGCGCCATCGACGACGCCGTCCCGCATCAGCCGCACAGGCGGGATTCGCACGCCCTCCTGGTGGCTGTCGGTCGCGCGCGGATTGTAGCCGCCAGGCACGTTGCCGCCGATGTCGAGCCAGTGCCCGACGGAGGCGATCCAGCAGAACAGCGTGCCCTTTCGGAACACCGGGCGGACGAGCCGGAAATCGTTCAGGTGCGTACCGCCATCGTAGGGATCGTTGAAGATCCAGGTCTCGCCCTCGCGCGGCCCGCCTTCCTTCGCGCAGGCCTCGATCACCGCCTTCACGGCGAAGGCCGTTGCGCCGACGAAGATTGGCAGGCCCGCCGTCCCCTGCACCAGCGTTTCGCCCGTCTCGGCGTGGTAGAGCCCGTGCGAGAGGTCGCGCGCCTCGGCGATGATCGGATTGAAGGCCGATCGCGCGAGGGTGGCGTCCATCTCGTCCGCGATCTGCTCGAGCCGCCCCTTGAGAACGGCGAGGGTGACGGGGTCGAGCACGGTCATTCGTAGCGCTTTCCGGCCTCGAGCATCGCGGGGGTTCCGATCACGTCGTTGAGGCCACCGAGGTCGAGCATGCGGTTGCGGAACGGTTCGGTGGTGCCGGCAGCGTGCAGCGAGGCGTAGTAGTCGCGCGCCGTGGCAGCGAGCGCGCGCACGATGCCGCCTGGGAAGATCACCAACGAGAAGCCGAGCGCCTCGAGCGTGGCGGCCGGAAGGACAGGCGTCTTGCCGCCCTCGACCATGTTGGCCAGCAGCGGCAAGCCGCCGCCGAGGGAGGACGCGACCTTGGCCAGATCGTCTTCCGTGCGCGGCGCCTCGACGAAAAGCACGTCCGCCCCCGCCTCCGCGTAGAGGCGCGCTCGGTCGAGCGCCGCCTCGAGGCCTTCGATGGCCGCGGCATCGGTGCGCGCCACGAGCAGGAAGTTCTCCGACATCCGCGCATCGGCCGCCGCGCGGAGCTTGCCGACCATCTCCGGGGCGGGGATGACGCCCTTGCCGTCGAGATGGCCGCAGCGCTTGGGGAAGGTCTGGTCCTCGAGCTGGATCGCCGCCGCGCCCGCGCGCTCGAAGGCGCGCACGGTGCGCTGTACGTTCAGCGCGTTGCCGTAACCCGTGTCGCCATCGACGATCAGCGGCACCGAAACCCGGTCGGCCAGGAGCGCGACGTGATCCGCCACCTCGGCCATGGAGACGAGGCCGATATCGGGTCGCCCGAGCTTCGTGTAGGCGATCGCGGCGCCGGAGACGTAGAGCGCCTCGAACCCGGCATCGGCGGCGATTGCTGCGGTCAGCGCGTCGCACACGCCCGGTGCGATGACGATGGGCTTCTTCGCGAGCCGCGCTCGAAGATCGGTCATTCTGTGTTCCTCAGAGCCCCAGATAGGCCTTCTGCAGGGCAGGGTCAGCCGCGAGGGCCTCGGCAGCGCCCGACAGCACGATCTCGCCCTGTTCGATGATGTAGGCACGGTGGGCGAGCGCAAGCGACTGCACGACATTCTGCTCGACGAGCATCACCGAGAGCCCCTCGGCGTTGATGCGGCCGATCAGAGCGAACATCTCCTCGACAAGCAGAGGTGAGAGGCCGAGCGAGGGCTCGTCGAGGATCAGGAGCCTCGGCTCGGCCATCAGGCCGCGGCCGATCGCGAGCATCTGCTGCTCGCCGCCCGAAAGCGTGCCGGCGGCTTGGCGCGTGCGCTCGGCGAGCCGCGGGAAGGTTGCGAACACGCGGTCGAGGTTGCGGGCGCGGTTGGCGCGGGCACGCGCGTAGCTGCCCATCACCAGGTTCTCGCGCACGCTCATGTTCGGGAAGATGCGCCTGCCTTCGGGGACGTGGATCAGCCCGCGCGAGACGATGGCGGCGGGCCGGCTGCCAGCGATGTCCTCGTCGTCGAAGCGGATCGTCCCGCCACGCACAGCGATCACGCCGCTGATGGCGCGGTTCAGCGTCGTCTTGCCTGCCCCGTTGGCGCCGAGCACGGCGACGATCTCGCCCGCGCGCACGGTGAGGTCGATGCCGCGCAGCACCTCCGCGGGGCCATAGCCTGCACGAAGGCCCGTAACGTCAAGCATGGGCGATCTCAAGCATGGGCGCCGCCTTGCAGCCGCGCCGCAGCGCCATGGCCGAGATAGGCCTCGACGACGGCGGGGTCGCGCGCCACCTGCTCCGGCCCGCCGCGCGCGATGATGCGCCCGCCGGCGAGCACATGGATCTCCTCGGCGAGCGCCATCACCGCCTGCATGACATGCTCGATCATCAGCACCGTCACGCCGCCGTCGCGGATCGCGCGGATGACGGGGATCATGTCGCGGATCTCGGAGGGGTTGAGGCCGGCGAGCACCTCGTCGAGCAGCAGGAGCTGCGGCTCGGTCGCCAATGCCCGGGCGAGCTCGAGCCGCTTGCGGCCCGCGACGGTGAGCGAGGCAGCGGGCAGGTTGAGCAGCGGCGCAAGGCCCACCCGGTCCGCCACCGCTTCCGCGGCGGCGAGCGCATCGGCCCGGCCTGCGTGGCGGAGATGCGCGCCGACGGCGATGTTCTCGCGCACTGTGAGGCCGGCGAAGGGCTGCACGATCTGGAAGGTGCGGGCGATGCCGAGCGCGGCCCGGCGATGCGGGGGAAGCCGCGTGATGTCTGCGCCGCGGAAGCGGATGCTCCCGGCATTCGGCTTCTGGAAGCCAGCGATCGTCGCGAACAGCGTGGTCTTGCCGGCGCCGTTCGGGCCGATGAGCCCGACGATGCACCCCTCCGGCACGGGCACCGACGCGTCATTCACGGCCACGAGCCCGCCGAAGCGGACGGTGATGCCCTCGGCTTCCGCCAGTAGCTCAGCCACGCGCGAGCCTCCTCGGGCGGAGCGAGCGTGCGAGCCCGACGATGCCGTTCGGCGCGAACCGCACGACGAGGATCAGAACCGCGCCGAACAGCACGAGGCCGAGGCCAGGCGCATCCCCGCCGAGATGCTTGCCGAGCTCCGACAGCGCCTGCAGCACGAGCGCGCCGAGCAGCGGGCCCCACACCGTGCCGATGCCCCCCACGATGGCGGTGAGCAGCGCCTCGACGCTGATCCACGGGCCGTAGGCGAGGCCGGCGTCAAGATAGAGGAAGGTCTGCGCATAGAAGGCGCCGGCCGAGGCGGTGATGCCGCCCGACAGCGCGATGGCGAGAAGCTTCACGCGCAATACGTCGACGCCGAGCGCGCGCGCGGCATCCTCGTTCTCCCGCACGGCGACAAGCTGCGCGCCGAAGCGGCGAACCTCGATCGCGCGAACGATCAGCATCGCGATGCCTAGAAGCGCGAGCACGAACCAATAGCCTTCCGCGCGGCTGCCGAACTGAAGCGTCAGGAACCCCTCGCGCAGGGGGATGAGGATTCCCGCGCCCGCGCCGGTGAGCGGCCAGACGGAGGCGATGATGCGCGCCACCTCTGCGAAGGCGAGTGTGACGAGAGCGAAGTAGGACCCCCTCAGCCCCGCACGGAAGGTGAGCCAGCCGATCGCGAGCCCGAGCACGGCGCCGAGCACAATGCCTGCGCCGAACGCCGCCCAGGCATTGATGCCGAACCGCACCTGGAGCACGGCAACGGCATAGGCGCCGGTTCCGAAGAACACTGCATGGCCGAAGCTGAACTGCCCGCCATAGCCGCCGAGGAGGTTCCACCCCGTGCCAGCGAGCGCGAGCATCAGCGCCACTTTCAGGAAGTTCAGCACGACGTTGCTGTCGACCACCAGCGGCACGCCCGCGAGCAGGGCGAGGACGATGAGGACGGGGGCGAGATGGTCGCGCATCAGGCCTTCGCCCCGAACAGGCCCTGCGGGCGGAACAGGAGAACGAGGATGAAGATCAGGAAGATGCCGAGCTGCCCCAGCGTCTCGCCGTAAAGAAGGCCCGAGATGCTTTCGACCACGCCGATGAAGAGCCCGCCCGCAAGCGCGCCAGGCACGCTGCCCATGCCCCCCAGCACGACGATGGTGAAGGCCACCAGCACGAAGGCGTTGCCCACCTGCGGCGTCACATAATAGGACGGCAGGAGGAGACAGGCCGCGACGGCGAGGCACGCCGTGCCGAGGCCGAAAGTGACCGCGTAGATGTGCGGCACATCGACGCCCGAGAGCTCGGCGCCGAGCCGTTCCTTGGCCACAGCGCGGATCGCCCGGCCCGTGTCGGTCATCGCCAGGAACACGAACAGCGCGGCGGCGACGCCGATCGCGGCGAAAAAGGCGACGACGCGCGTGGTGGCGAGAAGCATCGTGCCGAGTTCGACCACGTCGAAGCCGAAGGGATGGTCGATCGTCCGCGTATCGCTGCGGAACTGGAACAGGAGCCCGTTCTCGATGATCACCGCGAGCCCGAGCGTGACGAGAAGGATCGCGCGGTCCTCGCCCCGGCTCGCGGGCCACACGACAAGGCGCTGCAGCAGGTAGCCGAGGGCGAAGAAGGCCGGGGCAAGCGCGAACACCGAGATCCAGGGGTCGATGCCGAGAACCCTGTCGGCGAAGAACGCCGCGAACAGCGCGGCGGTGAGCAGCGCGCCATGGGCGAAGTTGATGATGTGCAGGACGCCGTAGATCAGCGTCAGCCCGAGCGCGATCAGGGCGTAGATCGCGCCCGTCAGCAGGCCGTTGGCGACGGCCTGGATCAGGATGTCGGAGCTGAGCAGCATGGCACCTCGCGCGGGGCCGGGCGAACCCGGCCCCGGCAGACGGGTTCAGGCCGGAACAGGGAACACTGCCGGCGCCTCTGCCACCGAGGCGGGGAAGATCACCTTGATGTCGTTGTCGAGCACCTGCGTCACCACCGGTACGGCGCCGGAGTTCTGCCCGTTCTCGAACTTCGTCGGCCCGTAGGGCATGAAGTGGCCCGAGAAGGTGGAGGAGGCGAGCGCCTCGGTCAGCTTCGCCTTGTCGGCCGAGCCGGCTCGCTCGAGCGCGTCGGCCAGAAGCATAATGTTAGCGTAGTTCAGGAACAGCTCGTAGGTGAAGAACTGGTTGGCCGCGTCCACCTTGCGGCGCAGCGCCTGAGCGCTCGGGTTCCGACCATCGACCCAGTGGTTGCAGTCCATGATGAAGCGGGCCGCATCGGGGAATTCGCGCACGAAGCGGTAGTTCGAGGCAGCGCCGCCGAGCACCGAGAAGATCGCCTTCGGGCGGACGCGCTGCTGCTGCATGGTGCGGGCGAGAAGCACGTACTCGTTGTAGTAGCTCGCTGGGATCACGAGGTCGGGGTTGCGGCTGCGGATGCGCAGCGCGACGTTGGAGAAGTCGCGCGTCGGCGTCGGGTGCGCGATCGTCTCGAGAACCTCGAAGCCCTTGCCCGGCAGCTCGCGGTTCAGGAGGCCGGCGAGGCCAGAGCCGAACAGGCTGTCCTCGTGCACGATCATCACGGTGCGCGCGGGCTTGCCCGCGGCGTCGTTCATCGCCACCAGGTTCTCGATCGCCACGCGGCTGATCACGCCGAAGCCTGGCCCGAAGCGGAACGTATTCTTCAGGCCCCGCGTGACGATGTTGTCCGCCACACCGACATCGACGAGGTAGGGAATGTCGTAGCGCGCCGCCGCCTGGGTGGTGGCGAGGCAGATGCCGGAGGCGAAGCCGCCGACGAAGGCAGCGACATTGCCCGATGCCATCCGCTCGACCTCGGCAACGCCGCCTTCGGGGGTGGAGCGGGCATCGCCGAGCACGGCCTCGAGCTTCGCCCCGCCCATCGCCTTGATGCCGCCCGCGGCGTTCACGTCGGCGATCGCCATCTCCGCGCCGACGCGCCCCTGCGCGCCGGAGAAGGCGAGCGCCCCGGTGACGGGGTGGATCACGCCGATGCGGATCGGCCCTCCCTGGGCGCGCAGGGCCGGCGCCCCGAGCGGAAGAGCGGCCGCGGCGGCGCCGGCGGCGAGGACGGAACGCCGGCCGAAGCCCGGAACGGAACTGGTCATCGAAGCAACTCCCCGTGGTTTTCCCTGTCCTTAGCCTTCCGGCGCCCGCCAAGAAAGCCCCCGGGGAAGTGCACCCTCCTCAGCGCTGCCGCAAGCCCGCCGCCTGCCATTCCTGTGCGGGGCGCAGGAAATGCGAGAAGGCCCGCCGGCCGATCCTCTCGCCGAGCGCAACCCCGTCGACGCAGGCCGTCCGGAAATGCACGCCGGCGTAGACGCGGGAGTCGGCATTCTCCCGTGCCGCCTCGGAGAAGCTCTTGAAGCTGCGGGTCATGCCCGGGAAGGGCGGCCCGCTCGTCATGGTGAAGGCGACGGCATCCTCGCCGAAGAATCGGGCGAGAACGACCGAAGCGGCCCCCCCAGCCACGCTGTGGGTGGAGGGGTAGTCCGGCAGCGGCGGCGTATTCAGGTAGCTGTTCCAGGAGGGATCGGGCACCGTGGCGTCGTTGCCATCGTCGGCCGCCTCCCGGATGGCGGTGACCGGCCGCCAGAAGTCGAAATGGTAGCGCGTGTCGGCGCCGGCGACGTAGCCGTCGGCGATCGTGGCATTCACGAGAGCAAGAAGCCGCGCGCTCTCCCAGGCATCGAGCCCGCGCTCGGCGGCGACGATCCGGGCGATGCGGCTCCAGCCCTGCGGTGAGCCCTCGTACCAGTAGCGGGCGATTGCCGCCTGTTCCTCCGTCCTCTCCGTGCTTGCCGTGCCGCCGAGGCGCTTCACCTCGTCGACGTCACGCGCATAGGCGGCGCTCGCGAGATCGGGCGGGCCGGGCAGGCGGAACTGCCAGGCCGTCACCATGGTGAAGGGCACGAGCGTTGCCCATTGCGGCTGGAGGGCCGGCCAGTTGCCGACGGCCAGCGTGGGATTGGGGATCGGCGGATTGGCGGGAACCGGGTTCGGGTGAGGCCGCCAGCGTCCCGCGCCCTGCCGCGACGCGTAGGTCGGACGCACGGCGGAGCCGTCGGCCTTGCGCGCCTCGAGCATCGCCCGCGCGGCCGCCATCCCCACGGCGAGGCCGCGCTGCCGCGCCTCACCCTCGGCGACCTTGCCGAGGGCCTGCGCATAGGCCTGCTCGAGCACGGCCATCGCCTGGCCACGCTGCTCGTCGGTGCCCCAGGAGGCGGCGACCCCAGCGAGGACCGTGTGTGCTGCGGCGGCGATCGCCGCATCCGCCGCTTCGGGGGCGGGCGGCTGGGCGGGATCGACATCATGCAGGTAGGGCTCGTAGCGGCGGTCGAGCGCGTTCAGCGCGTCATGCACGGCGAGATGCATCATCGCCACCGTGCGGCTCAGGACGATCGGGTTCTGGCCGCCGGCGACCGTGACGCGGAACGCCGTCTCGTTCCACTCAAACACCGCGTTCGCCGCGGCGCGGAACGGCAGCGCCACGGCGGCAAGGCAGGCCACGGCCACGCAGGCGCGCAACAGGGTATTGGGTCGGCTCGACATCGGAATGCTCCCTCTCGCAGGGCCGCGGCCGAAAGGCACGGGCGGCACGATCCGCCCGGAGAGGCTAATCCGATGCGATGCCGCAATCTTGAAGGCGGCATGGAGGAAGCTTGCAGAAGACGCGATGAAGCGGGTCTAGCATCGGCCCAGGCAGCCGCGCGGCGCCATGCCGGGAGGCGCCTCGGGCCTAGCTGCCGTCGCGGAACCGAGGCATGCGATATCGCGTCGGACCCTACGCGATCGACACCGCGGCGTACGAGCTGCGCCGGGACGGCATCCTCGTGCCGATCGAGCCGCAGGTGTTCGAGCTTCTCGCCCTGCTGATCGCTGCCCGCGCCCGCGTGGTGGACAAGGACGAGATCATCCGCACCGTCTGGCAGGGGCGCCCCGTCTCCGACGCGACACTGAGCAGCCGCATCAAGGCGGCGCGGCGCGTGCTCGGCGACAGCGGCAGGGACCAGGGCATGATCAGGACCGTCTATCGCCGCGGCTTCCGGTTCGTGGCTTCGGTTTCGGAACACCCAGACCCCCGCGCGAAGGACCGCCGTCCGAAGCTCGCCGTGCGCTCCTTCGCCACGCATGGCCTGGGAGCCGACAGGAGGCTCGCCGCGGGGATCACCGAGGAGGTCATCGATGCCCTTGCCGGAAGCGGGGAGGTGATGCTCATCGCGGCGCACGCCGTCCCGGGGCGCGGCTTCGCGCCGACCCATGCGGTGGAAGGGCGGCTTCGCTGCGAAGGCCCAGCACTTCGGCTTTCGGCGCGTCTGCTCGATGCCCGGAGCGGCGCTGCCCTCTGGTGCGGGCGCATCGATGGCGTGCGCGGCAGCGGCTTCGTGGCGGAGGAGCGCATCGGCTCGGCCCTGGCCGAGGCGGTGCTGGCGGCGCTGCGCGGCGGCTGAGTGGGGGCTACACGACGTTCCGTTCGACGAGCCGCTCCCCTGCCGCGAACCGAGCCGGCGATAGGGGCGAGAGGTCGAGCGAGAGGAACCGCCCATGCGCTGCGAGCTCGGCGAGCCCCCGCCCCACCGCGGGGGCCTGCTGCAGCCCGTGGCCGGAGAAGCCGCAGGCGAGGAGGAGCCCCTCGAGCCCAGGTGCGGCGCCGGCGAAGGCGTTGTGGTCGAATAGGTTCATGTCGTAGTGGCCGGCCCAGGCACGCTCCATCCGAAGCCGCTCGAAGGCGGGCACGCGGGCGGCGAGCGTCGGCCACACCGTCTCCTCGAACAGGGCGTGATCGACCTCGAAATCGTCCGGTGCGACATCCGGGTCGGCCTCCTCCGGCGGGGCGACGCCGCAGATGAACCCAGCCCCCTCCGGCCGCGCATAGACGCCCGTTGGGTCGATCAGCAGCGGGAAGCCCGGCAGCGCCTCCGGGCAGCGCACGTAGAAGATGCAACGCTTGCGCGGACGGACGGGGAGCGCGAGCCCCGCCGTCTCGAGAAGCGGCGCGGCCCCCGTGCCGGCGGTGACGATCACCGTACCGGCCTCGATCCGCGACCCGTCCGCCAGCGCCACGCCGCGCGCCCTGCCAGCCTCGACGAGAATGCGCACGCCCTCCGCCTCGCGCCAGGTCACGCCCGCCGCGCGGCTGGCCCGCCGCATCGCCTGCATCACGCCGAACCCGTCGAACCAGCCCTCGCCGCTCCGCCCCCAGGTGCCGGCGGCGACGCCCTCGGTGCTCATCCAGGGAAAGCGGGAGGCGAGCGCATCGGGCTCGAGCCAGAGGATGTCCGCACCCTCGTCCGTCTGAACGGCGTGGTTGGCGCGGAGGATCTCCCGCCCCGCCTCGCTGGCCAGGAACAGGTACCCGCCCTCGTGCAGCCCGGCATCGGCGCCGAGCAGGGCGCGCGCCTCGCGCAGGAGCGCGATGCCGTAGCCCGAGAGGCGCACGTTGATGGAGGTCGAGAACTGCCGGCGGATCGAGCTTGCTGACAGCGCCGTCGCCGCGCGGGCATAGCTCGCATCCTTCTCGAGCACGAGCACGGAACCGGCGAAGGCGGGATCGCGCGCAAGGTGCCAGGCGACGGAGGCGCCGACCGCTGCGCCGCCGACGATCACCACATCGAAGCGTTCGTTCATGCCGACAGGGTAGCGCGGGTTGAGCGGGGCGGAAGCCCCAGCCATCATCCGGGCATGCGTGTCATCGACGCCGCCGCCCTCGCCGCCCTGACCCCCTACCCCGCCCTGATCGAAGCCCTGGCCAAAGGGCTGCAGAAGCCGGTGGCGAGCCCGCCACGCGGGCATCTCGACCCGACGGGGCGGGGCGACGCGCTGCTCCTCATGCCGGCCTGGCGGGAGGGGGGGCTCATGGGGGTGAAGCTCGTCACGGCCTATCCGGGCAACAGCGCGCGCGGCATTCCCGCGATCGCGGCGAGCTACACCGCCTTCGAGCAGGCGACGGGCGAGGTGCTCGCCGTTCTCGATGGAACCGAGCTCACCGCGCGGCGCACCGCCGCGGCCGCCGCACTCGGGGCGAGGCTTCTCGCCCGTATCGATGCGCGGCGGCTGCTCGTCATCGGCACCGGGGCGCTGTCGGCCCCGCTCGCGCGGGCCCATGTCGCTGCCCTGCCTGGCCTGCGCGAGATCACGGTGTGGGGCCGCAACCAGGCCAAGGCAGCCGACGTGGCCGCCGCGCTCACGGCAGAAGGCATGGCTGCCTCTCCTGCCTTCTCACTCGAGGAAGCGGTGCGCGCGGCGGAGGTGATCGTCGCGGCGACCACCGCTACCGAGCCGATGATCCGCGAGGCCTGGGTGCGCGAGGGAACCCATCTCGGCCTCGTCGGCGCCTTCACCGCGACGATGGCGGAGGCAGAGCCGGCGCTGCTCCCCCGCGCGCTGGTCTATGCCGACGATCGCGAGGCCGTGCTCGCCAAGGGCGGAGAGGTGGTGCAGGCGATCGCCGCGGGGTTGATCGGTCCGGATGCGGTGCTCGGAGACCTCGCCTTGCTGCTTCGCGGCGGCGATGCGCCACGACCGGCCGCGGCGATCACCGTGTTCAAGTCGGTCGGCTTCGCCGCCCTCGACCTGATCGCGGCCGAGCTCGCGCTCGGCCGGGCCTGACGCGGCTCAGGCCGAGCCGACCCACGCCGACGCCGCGGCCCAGCCGATGCGTCGGGCGGGAGGGGCGGAGAAGCGGCGGCGCGACCAGGCGAGCGCGAGCTGGGCGGCGTCACGGTCCTCCGCGTCGACGGCAGCGTCGAGGAACACCTCCCACAGCACCTCCTGTTGCGCGTGGCTGCCGCCAAGGCGATGCATCCGCCCCAGCACGGGGCGCATGAGCGCCACGGCCCGCGCGGGCTCGCCGCGCGCATGATCGAGGATGGCCTCGCAGACCGGCAGGGCGACCTCGCGGACGAGCGTGGCATGCGCGCCCTCTCCCGCTGCCGCCTGCCGTGCGGCCTCGAGCCAGCGGCAGCCGGCTTCCCAGCGCCCCGAGGCGGTCAGCGCCATCATCCAGTGCGGCAGGGTGAAGGCGGAGAGGATGTCGCCCGACCGCGCCATCGCCTTGTCGGCCAGTTCCTCCCAGCGCGGCCCCGCGCCGATGCCGAGGCGGCGCAGGCGCCAGAGCATCGAGGCTGCGTTCTGCATGTCGATGTAGAGATCGGCGTGCGACTGCACGAGCGGAGAGGCGAGGTTACGGAACCGCTGGTCATACAGCGCGAGCACCATCTCCGTCTCGCCGCGCTGCAGGTGGTAGAGCGCGCGGTGCCACCAGAGATGGTGCACGAGCTGGCTGCCGCCCTCCCAGTGCGGCTCGAGCGCGCTCGTCCAGGCGATGCCTTCCTCCTCCCGCCCCGTCATCTCCAGCACATGCGCCACCGCATGCGCCGCCCAGAGATCGGACGGGTCGGCCGCGATCGCCGCACGCCCGTCCCGCTCCGCCGCCTGCTGGTCGCCGCTCTCCTCCGCGGCGAAGGCGAAGCAGCCGAGCATCGCGGAATGGGCCGGAACCTCCGGGTTCCAGGCTGGGCGGACGGCTTCGGCCGAGGCGGCCATCTCCTCGGGGCGGCCCATCCAGAAGGCAAGGAAATGGTGCAGCCGGAAGGCAACGACATCGCGCGGGTGGTCGGCGAGGATGCCGCGCCAGGCAGCGAGCGCCGCCTCGGACGAGCCGCCGGCCCAGGCGGCGATGGCCTCGGCATGCGCGCGCTCGCGCGGGGTGGCCCGTGCGGCGAGACGGGCCGCCGCCTCCGCCGCCTCGCGGGCGGGCGGAACGAAGCTGCGGTTGAAGGCGAGCATGGCGAAGGCGCCGCGCATGACGTGCGCCATCGGCGCCTCGGCATCGGCAGCGAGCAGGGCCTTAAGCCGCTGCGGCGCGTCGGCGCGATAGCCGAGATAGCCCGACACGAGATGGTCCCATGCCGCGGCCGCCTCCTCCGAGGCCATCGTCACTGCGAGGCCCTGCGCATCACGCGGCATCACGCTCCCCGTCGATCAATTAGAGTCGATTGGTTCGGGTCGATTGGTTCGGCCGATGATCGTCATTCTCCAAAGCCTCGTTTCAAGATGATGTCCGCAGTGGCACATCACCGCCCACACCCGCACTCCAATGCGAAGGAACATGCCATGGCATCGATCGCGATCGTCTTCCACAGCGGCTACGGCCACACCAAGGCGGTGGCGGAGTCCGTCCGCGCCGGCGCTGCCGCCGTCTCCGGCGCGAGCGTCGAGCTCATCGCCGTCGGCGCTGACGGCACGATCCCGGATTCGGGGTGGGAGACGCTCGACAAGGCGGATGCGATCGTCTTCGGCGCGCCGACCTATATGGGCAGCGCGTCCGGCCCCTTCAAAGTCTTCATGGACGCGACCTCGAAGGTCTGGATGAAGCAGGGCTGGAAGGACAAGTTCGCCGCCGGCTTCTCCAACAGCGGGTCCTGGGCAGGCGACAAGCTCGCGACGCTGATCCAGTTCAGCCTGCTCGCCGCGCAGCACGGCATGATCTGGATCCCGTTCGGCATGTTCCCCGGCTACAACAACAGCAAGGGCAGCGCGAACGACCTCAACCGCACCGGACACTTCCTCGGCCTCGGCACCCAGGCGAACGTGGACGAGGGCGCCGATGTCGCCCCCCCGGCCGCCGACCATGAGACGGCGAAGGCCTTCGGCCGACGCGTCGCCGAGACGGTGGTGAGGCTGCGCGGCTGAATGTCGGGTCGGTCGCCGGGCCGCTCTGACACGCCCCCCGTTTGACACGTTGCCGGGCCAGCGGCACAGACTGCGCGGCCATGGACGCGATCACACCGGGCGGCGATGCCGCAGCGATCTTCGCCGCGCAGGCGCGGGCGGCGCGCGCAGCCGCGCACACGCTCGCCCGGCTCGCGCCTGAGCGGAAGGCGTCAGGGCTTCGCGCGGCCGGCGCGGCGATCCGCCGCCACGCGGATGCCATCCTCTCCGCCAACGCCGACGACGTCGCTGCCACCACCGGCCGGCCCGCCTCCTTCCTCGACCGGCTGAGGCTCGACCCGCCCCGCGTCGCGGCGATGGCGCGGGGGGTGGACGAGGTCGCGGCGCTGCCGGATCCGGTGGGCACCGTGCTCGCGGAATGGACGCGCCCGAACGGGCTCCTGATACGCCGCGTGGCCACACCGCTCGGCGTCGTCGGCATGATCTTCGAGAGCCGGCCGAACGTGACCGCCGATGCCGGGGCGATCTGCGTCAAGAGCGGCAATGCGGTGATCCTGCGCGGCGGCTCGGAAAGCCTCGAGAGCACCCGCGCGATCCACGCGGCCATGCGGGAGGGGTTCATCGAGGCCGGGCTGCCGGAGGCCTCCGTCCAGGTCGCGCCGACGGCCGACCGCGCCTTCGTCGCCGCCATGCTCGCCGGCAACGGGATGATCGACGTGATGGTGCCGCGCGGCGGCAGAAGCCTGGTCGAGCGCGTTCAGGCAGAGGCCCGCGTTCCCGTGCTCGCCCACGCGGAGGGGCGCTGCCACACCTTCGTCCACGCCGCCGCCGACCTCGCCAAGGCGCGCGCCATCGTCGTCAACGCCAAGCTCCGCCGCACCGGCGTGTGTGGGGCCACCGAGACGCTTCTGATCGACCGTGCCGTGGCCGCGAGCCATCTGCCGCCGATCGTCGCCGACCTCGCCGCCAAGGGCTGCACGTTCCGCGCCGATGCGGCCGCGCGGGCCGTGTGCCCCGAGCTTCCCGCCGCGACGGAGGCCGATTTCGATACCGAATGGCTCGATGCGGTGCTGTCCGTCGCCGTGGTCGATGGCGTCGACGGCGCTGTCGCGCACATCCTGCGCCACGGCTCCGAGCACACCGACGCGATCATCACCGAGGATGACGCCGCTGCGGCGGCGTTCCTCGCGGGGATCGACAGCGCGATCGGCGTGGTGAACGCCTCGACGCAGTTCGCCGATGGCGGCGAGTTCGGCTTCGGCGCCGAGATCGGCATCGCGACGGGGCGCATCCATGCGCGCGGCCCGGTGGGGCCTGCGCAGCTCACCACCTTCCGCTATCACGTGATCGGAACGGGCCAGGTCAGGCCCTGAACGCGCGGTTCAGCGCGGCGCATACCGAAGGCGGACGAAGCCGAGACCGGCCAGCCCGGCAGCAAGCAGCGCGAGCGATGCAGGTTCGGGGATCACGGCGAGGAAGCCACGGATCTCGCCGCCACCGAACGTGGTGCTGTGGATGTTGACATAAGCCGTTCCGGCGAGCATGGCGGCGACAAGCGCACTCTCCGCGCCCTCGATCGTTCCTCCACCGAAGTTCGTCACGAAGCCCGCGGTGTAGGTTGCGGGATCGGCGGTATCGAAGGTGTTGTCGTAGCTGCCGGCGGTCACCCCAACGGGAAAACCGGGGAAAGTACCGGGGGTCACGGCAACGCCCACCGTTCCCGCCCCTGGCACAAGGGTACAGCAGTGGATGTGCGCGACCGTCGTCGTTCCGGAAAGACCGCTGAAGCTGACATCGAGGAAAAGGGTGTCGGCGACGGGGTCGACGATCACGAGCGCAGTTCCTGATCCGGTCGCTCCGGGCACTTCCGGGCCCAGGGTCGCCCCGAAGGTTATCGGGGCAGCGTTCGCTGGCACGGTCGCTGCCAGCAGACTTAGCGAGGCGGCCATCAGCGCCAGGCGCATCTGCCTCTCCCATTCCGGTACGGCCCCGCCGGCCGCGATGATTACGTGCTCGTACCTTATGACAGCCGCAGGAGCCGAACCATCCATCCCAGGTTGAAACGTTGCCGGGAGGCGTCATCGCGTCGGACATCACATGCGCAGGACGAGGCCTGCCACGTATCCCGTCGCGTCGTCGCTGCCTCCCCTGCGTCCCCGGTCACTCCACCTTCACCGTCCGGCCGAAGATCAGGTTGTCGGCGCGGTGCGTCATCTGCACGTTCGCCTTCATCGCGAAGGGGATCATCAGGTGGTAGAGAGGGATGTGCCCGAACTCGTTGTTGTGCACGCGCTGCGCCTCGCGGATCAGCGCGGTGCGCTTCGCCGGGTCGGTCTCGGCCTCGACGGCGCGGACCATCCGGTCGACCTCCGCGTTGGAGTAGCCGCCCCAGTTCCATGAGCCGCCGCCCGCTTCCGCGCGCGTCATCATGATGCCGCGCAGCGTGTACAGTGCATCGAAGGTCGGCACGCCCCAGGTGAGGCCGTAGAAGCTCGAATCCTGCTGCTGCAGCTTCCGGAAGAACACGGCGTTCGGCATCGTCGACAGCCGGATCTGGATGCCGATCTGCGCGAGCATGCCGGAGATCGCCTGGCACGCCTCGTCATAGGCGCCGACGGGGCAGTCGAGCGTCACCTCGAAGCCCTGGGCGTAGCCGGCCTCCGTGAGAAGCCTGCGCGCGCGGTCGCGGTCGAGCGGTGGGCGGCGCGCATAGGCCTCGTCGTAGCCGGTGACGAACTGCGTCCACATGCTCGCCGTCGGCACCGCGTTGCCGCGCAGCACGCGGGTGCGGATCGCCTCGACATCGATGGAGATCGCGATCGCCTCGCGCACGCGCACGTCCTTGAACGGGTTCCGGCCGCGCACGTTCGAGTGCACGAGCTCGTCCCGCGCCTGGTCCATCGCGAGCCACATCGTGCGGTTCTCCTGGCCAATGAGAACCTTGAGCCTCTGGTCGCGCTGCAGGCGCACGACGTCCTGCGCTGGCACGGTATGGACGAAATCGACCTCGCCCGAGAGGAGGGCGGCGATCCGCGTGGGGTCGGAGGCGATGGGAACGTGGTGCCACTCGCTCACGTCGTTCGGGCCCGCCGCCCCGCCCCACCAGCGCGGGTTGCGCACGAGCACGGTGCGCTGGTCCGGCTCGCGGGAGCGGAGGATGAAGGGGCCGGTGCCGTTGGCGTTGCGCGCCGCGTGCGTTTCCTCCCGGTCGCGCAGGTTCTGCGGCACGGCGGAGCGGTTCGCCTCCGACCACTCCTTGTCCATGATCAGGATGCGCGTGAGCTTGTCGGGGATCACCGCATCGGGCACGCGGGTGACGATGTCCACGACGTGCGAGGACACCTTCTCCGCACCGCTCACGGTGTCGACGTAGATGGTGAAGTTCGATGTCGGCGCGAGGGTGCGGCCAATGCTGAACACCACGTCATCGGCGTCGAAGGCGTTGCCGTTGTGGAACGTCACCCCCTCGCGAAGCCAGAAGCGCCAGCGCGTCGGCTCCACCTGCTCCCAGCGGAGCGCGAGGGCGGGTTCGAGCCTCAGCTCGTCGTTTCGGTGGATGAGGCTCTCGTAGATCTGGCCGGTGACGAGGTAGGTGGTGAAGGCGTTGTTCGCGTGCGGGTCGAGCGTGCCGGCATCGGAGGTCGTTGCAAACCGGAACTGCTTCGCCCCTGCATCCGTTGCATGAACCACGAAGGCGAGACCAGCCACGCCGAGCATCACCGGGATCCGCATACGAGCCCCCTCGTTCCCTGTCCTTCGCCTTCGCAACATCCTGTGGCCTGGCCGGGCAGCCCGCAAGGGGGAAGCAGGCGATTTTCTTATGGGGTCGGAACGATGACGGGAAGCGGCGCGGGAGCATCCGACAGCGCGACCGGCGTGACGCCGACGAGGTCCCCATCGGCCTGGACGGGAAGTCCGGGCGGCGCGTCGATGCCCAGGGTGGCAACACGGCGCGCCGAGAAGCCGCCGAGGCGCGACACCAGGCCGAGCGGCAGGGCAAGGCCCGCGATCGCCGCAGCGCCAAGGCCGCCGCGCTCGAACACGCAGGCGGTGATGCCGGCCGCATCGGGCATCGCGCCGGGGGCGAGCAGGAACCGTCCTCCGTAGAAGCGTCCCTTCGTCGCGATGACCTGTGCCGCCTCGATCGTCGCGCCACCGATCGTGACCGACAGGCGCGGGAACGGCCATGAGGCAAGCTGCCGCAGCGTCTCGACCACGTAGGCGCCCTTGCCGATGCGCCGCTTCAGCGCGGCATCGAGGGCCGCGACCACCGCGGCATCGAAGCCGACGCCGAGCATCTGCAGGAAAAGCCGCTCGCGCCCGCAGCCGAACAGGGCGCGGCCCGGGATCACCCGCCGCGTCACGCCGGCGCGGAGCATCGTGGCGATCGCCTCGGCCCGGAAGGGAAGGCCGAGCTCATGCGCGAACACGTTCGCCGTCCCCGTCGGAATCACGCCGAGCGCGGCGTCGGTGCCGGCGATGCCGTTCGCCACCTCGGCGATCGTTCCGTCGCCTCCTGCGGCGACGACGACGCGCTCGCCCGCGCCAGCCGCCTCGCGCGCAAGACGCTCGGCATCGCCCGAACGTGCGGTGTCCGCGACGGTGAAGCGGACGCCCGCTTCGGCCAGGGCGCCGGCCACGCGCTCGAACCGGCGGCGCCGGCGACGCCCGGCCGCGGGATTGAAGATGAGGAGCATGAAGCGGGGCGACCGGAACCGGGAGCAGGTGCGAAGAGAACAAGATAGCGCACCCGCGTTACACGACGATGACAGCGCAACGTCCAAACGATTACATGGTTTTTTTCATGTGTTTAATGAAACGGTCATGGCAACCCCGGGCATTCGCCGCGTAGAGGAACTCACCGGAGACGGAGCGAGGCCAGAACCCGCATGACGATCCAGACTCTCTCGCGACGCTACCGAGCCATCTTCATCAGCGACGTCCATCTCGGAACTCGAGGCTGCCGCTCCGACTTCCTGGCCGACTTCCTCCGCCGCACCGAATGCCGCCACCTCTATCTCGTCGGCGACATCGTCGATGGCTGGCGGCTGAAGCGCTCCTGGTACTGGGACGAGACGCATGACGAGGTGCTTCGCCTGATCCTCGCCAAAGCGCGCGGCGGCACCGAGGTCACCTACATCCCCGGCAACCACGACGAGCTGTTCCGCGCCTGGATGCCGATGGAGTTCGCCGGCGTGAAGCTGCGCGAAAGCGCCGAGCACGTGACCGCGGACGGCAGGCGCCTGCTCATCACCCATGGCGACGAGTTCGACAGCGTGGTCCGCTATGCCCGCTTCCTCGCCATCCTCGGCGACTGGGCCTACACCGTCGCGCTCGCGGTGAACCGCTGGTTCAACGCCGTCCGCCGCCGCCTCGGCTACCCCTACTGGTCGCTCTCACAGTGGCTAAAGCGCCAGGTGAAGGAGGCCGTGAAGGCAATCGACCGGTTCGAGCGTGCACTGGCCCAGGAAGCCCGTCGTCGCGGCTTCGACGGCGTCGTGTGCGGCCACATCCACCACGCAGAGATGCGCGAGGTCGACGGCGTGCTCTACCTCAACGACGGAGACTGGGTGGAGAGCTGCACCGCGCTCGTCGAGCACCAGGACGGGCGGCTCGAGCTGATTGACTGGGCGGAGCTCAACCGCCTCTCGCACTGGCGCGACGCCGCACCCCGCCGCGCCGTGGCGGCAGCGGCGTGATCGGCGCGAGCCGGGACGCGCACGGCCTCCCCTTCTTCACCCCGCCGGGCCCCGTGAGGATCCTCATCGTCTCCGACGCCTGGAAGCCGCAGGTCAACGGCGTCGTCCGCACGCTCGCGACCGTGCGCGACGAGCTTGCCGCGATGGGCCACATCGTCGAGGTCGTGGGGCCTGACCGGTTCCTGACCCTGCCCGCCCCCTCCGAGCCGGATGTGCGGCTTGCGGTGATGCCGGGGCGGAAGCTCCGCCGCATCATCGACGCCTTCGCCCCCGACGCGATCCACATCTCCACGGAAGGGCCGCTCGGCCTCGCCGCGCGGCGGCTCTGCCTCCGCCGCGGCTGGCCCTTCACCACCGCGTTCCACACCCGCTTCCCCGAGTACCTCAAGGCCCGGCTCGGCGTTCCCGAGCGGATGACCTGGGCGCTGATGCGCCGCTTCCACAGGCCCTCTGCCGCGGTGCTGACCGCCACGGCCTCGTTGCGCGAGGAGCTTGTCGCGAAGGGCTTCGCCAATGTCGCGGCCTGGACGCGGGGCGTCGATCTCGGGCTGTTCCGGCCACGCGAGCGGGGTGTGGCGAACCTGCCGAGGCCGGTGTTCCTCTATGTCGGCCGCGTCGCGGTCGAGAAGAACATCGAGGCCTTCCTCTCGCTCGACCTGCCCGGCTCGAAGGTGGTCGTCGGAGACGGGCCGCAGCGGGCGGCGCTCGAGAAGCGATTTCCGGAGGCGCATTTCCTCGGCGCCAAGTTCGGCGAGGAACTGTCCGCCGCCTACGGCGAGGCAGACGTGTTCGTGTTCCCCTCGCTCACCGACACGTTCGGCCTCGTCATCGTCGAGGCGCTCGCCTGCGGCACGCCCGTCGCGGCCTATCCCGTCACCGGTCCGAAGGACGTGATCGACGGCGCGCCCGTCGGCGCGCTCGATGCCGATCTGCGCACCGCCGCCCTCGCCGCCCTCGGGCTTGACCGGGAGGCCTGCCGACGTTTCGCCGAAGGCTTCTCGTGGCGCTGGTCCGCCGAGATCCTGCTCGAGCGTCTCGCGCCGATCGAGCGCGCCTCTACCAGGTGAAGCGGTAGCTGAGGGCGAGGCCGACGAAGGCCTGGGTGGAGGAGCCCGCCTGGTCGACGATCGGGCTGTCAGCCGCATCGCCGAGCAGTTCCTTCACCTCCGCGATGGCGGTGACGGCGGCCCTGTCCCAGAAGCGCCAGGTCAGCGTGCCGCCGAAGCCGACATCCTTGAACCCGGCATCGGCGTCGTATACCGCGTAGCCCGACCGGGCCGACTGCGTGGCATCGATGCCGAAGAAGCTCTGCATGTAGTTGCCGCTCGCCCAGGTGACGGAGGGGCCGAGCGAGTAGCTCCACGCCTCGCCGAGCCGCCCGCCATAGCCGAGTGTGGCATGCACCGTCGCGCCGCGATGGCCACCGCCGTTGAGCCCCTGCGCGGCGTTGACGGCAGCGACCCAGGGGCCCGCCTGGTAGCGCGCGAAGAGGCCGCCCTCGACCGTGCCACCGACGTCGCCGAGGCCGCGCAGCGCGTCGTTGTCGTCCTGGTCCCGGCCGAAGCGGTAGCGGAGCAGGGGGCCAGCCGAGAACCCGCCGACGCGGATCAGCGACACGCCGAGACCGTCGCGCGAGGAGAGGAAGAACAGGTCGCGGTAGCGCAGGTCGATCAGCGGCGCTCCGAGAAAGCCGTAGTCGTTCGAACCCTCGTAGTCCGGGTTGGCGGCGCCGAGCGCGCCGACGGTGAGAGACCAGGCCGTGGTCGGCCGCACGGCGATCGTGTCGCCGCGGTCGATCAGCTCCTGCGCAGCCAGGCGGACCGGCGCGGCAAGGCAAAGGAGGCCGAGTGCAACCGCGGCCGCTCGGGAAGAACGCATTGGATGTCCTTGAAAGACTTTGGAACGGTCCCGGTCAGATGGACCATCCCGCCCCGCGCCGCAAGGCGCGGGCCGGTCACATTTGGCGCGCTCACGCCGCCGTGCTAACCGCGCCGGCGTGTTCAAGCGCCTGCTTCGCCATCCCCGCACCCTCGCCCTCGGTGCCGCGCTGCTCGCGCGCCACCTCCGCCTCGTCGCGGCGACGACGCGCTGGCAGGTCGTCGGCCGGGAGGCGCTCGCGCCGCTCGCGGGCAGGCCGCTGATCGGCGCCTTCTGGCACGAGCAGCTCGCGCTTGCCCCCTCCGTCGCCTGGAACTGGTCGGGCCGGCATGACGACACCGGGTTCACGGTGCTCGTCTCGCAGCACCGCGACGGCAGGCTGATCGGCGACGTCGTCGCCCGGCTCGGCATCGGCGCGGCGCACGGCTCCTCGCGCCGCGGCGGCGTCGCGGTGTTCCGCGAGGCGCAGCGCGTGATCGCAGAGGGCCGCTCGGTGGCCATCACGCCGGACGGGCCGCGCGGCCCCCGGCGCGTCGCCCAGCCAGGCGTGGCGCGGCTTGCGCGGCTCGCCTCGGTCATGGTCGTCCCGGTCGGCGTCGCCGTCTCGCGCGCCCGCCGCCTCGGCTCGTGGGACAGGCTGATCTTCCCCCTGCCCTTCGGCCGCGGCGCGATCGTCTACGGTGCGGCGATCGATCCTGCTTCGGCCGAGACCGAGGAGGCGCTCCTGGCGGTGATCGCAGCGGGGATGACGGAAGCGGCCGATGACGCCGCACGCCGCGTCGGGCTCGCGCCGTGACCCTGGCGCTCGCGCTCTGGCGCGCCGGCGGGCTCGCCGCAGCCCCGCTTCTGCCGCTGTGGCTTGCCAGGCGCGCGGCGCGCGGCAAGGAGTTCCCTGCGCGGCTCGCCGAACGCCGCGGCATCGCGAGCCTGCCGCGCCCGAACGGCACGCTTCTGTGGCTGCACGCAGCGAGCGTCGGCGAGAGCCTCTCCGCCCTGCCCCTGATCGAGGCGCTGCGCCGGGCTCGTCCCGCCCTGTCGGTGCTGGTCACGACAGGGACAGTCACCTCGGCCGAACTCCTTGCGCGCCGTCTTGGCGGCGCCGCTGCGGAGCCGTCCCGCTCGGGTGCGATGCCAGACTCCCCCTGGCTGGTCCACCAGGTCGCGCCGCTCGACATCCCTGCCTGGGTCGAGCGGTTCCTCGACCATTGGCGCCCGGATGCCGCCGTGTTCGTCGAGAGCGAGCTGTGGCCGGCGACGCTCGCTGCGCTGCGCCGGCGCGGCATCCGCGCCGCCCTCGTCAACGCCAGGCTCTCTCCGCGCTCGGCGGCGCGCTGGGCCCGTGCCCGCGGCGCAGCGGCCGAGGCGCTCTCCACCTTCGAGGTGCTTCTCGCCCAGACACGGGCCGATGCCGAGCGCCTCTCGTCCCTGGCCGGCCGCCAGGTCGACACGCCGGGCAACCTCAAGCACGCATCCGCCCCGCTTCCGGCCGACGCCGCCGAGCTTGCCAGGCTGTCGGCGCTGCTCGGGGGGCGACCTGCCTGGGTCGCTGCGTCGACGCATCCCGGAGAGGAGCAGCAGGTCCTCGCCGCGCATCGCGCCGCCCTGGCAGCCCACCCGGACCTCCTGCTCATCCTCGCCCCGCGCCATCCCGAGCGCGGCGAGGCGGTGGCCGCACTCGTCGCCGAAGCCGGGTTCCCCGCACGCCGCCGGTCACAGAGGCAGGACCCGGACGGGCCAGTCTGGGTCGCCGATACGCTGGGCGAGCTCGGCCTCTGGTACAGGCTTGCACGCGGGGCGTTTCTCGGCGGCTCGCTCATCGCCCATGGCGGGCAGAACCCGCTCGAGCCCGCACGCCTGCGCCTGCCGGTTGCATTCGGCCCTCATACTGCCAATTTTGCCGAAGTCGTGGAGGAGTTGCTCGCCGCTGGCGCGGCGATGCGGGTGGCGGATGCCGAGGCCCTTGCCGCCTGGGCGACCAGGATCGCCGCGGAACCGGGCTGGGCAGAGGCGTCGGGCCGGGCCGCGCAGGCGGCCGCCGGCCGGGGCAGCGCGGCGCTGGACCGGACCCTGGCCGCCCTGCTACCCCTTCTCCCCGAGGAAGGCTACACGGCAGGGTAGAGAACGAGATGCTTCGCGCACCTGGCTTCTGGCTCCCTGGCGGCGGCGGCCTGACGCCGCTCCTCCTGAGCCCCGTCTCTGCGATCTATGCCCGCGCGACCGCCCGGCGCGTCTCCCGTCCGGGCTGGGCCGCGCCCGTGCCGGTGATCTGCTGCGGCAACGTCACGGCGGGCGGCGCCGGCAAGACCACCGTCGCGCTCGACCTGCTTGCGCGCCTCAGCCGCCGCGGCATCGCCACGCATGCGCTTCTGCGCGGCTATGGCGGGTCGGCCAAGGGACCGCTCCGCGTCGACCCCGCTCGGCACGAGTGCCGGACGGTGGGGGATGAGGCCCTGCTTCTGGCTTCCGTCGCGCCCACCTGGGTCGGCGCTGACCGTGCCGCCACCGCGCGGCTCGCGATCGAGGACGGTGCCGGCGCGCTCGTGCTCGATGACGGGCTGCAGAACCCCACCCTGCAGAAGACGCTCGCGCTCCTGGTGATCGACGGCACGTTCGGCTTCGGCAACGGCCGCGTCATCCCGGCCGGGCCGCTGCGCGAGCCGGTCTCCGCCGCGGCCGCCCGCGCGCATGCCGCGGTGCTGATCGGCGAGGACGAGACGGGCGCGCAGCACCTCCTGCCACCGACGCTGCCGCTGCTCCGTGCGCGCCTCGTGCCCGGCCCCGGCGCGGCGGCGCTTGCCCGCCGACCTGTCTTCGCCTTCGCCGGCATCGGCAATCCGCGCAAGTTCTTCGACACGCTCTCGGAGGCCGGCGCCATCGTCGTTGGCCGCCAGACCTTCGCCGATCACTATCCCTATGACGATGACGACATGCGCCACATCCTCGCAGAGGCCGAGCGCCTTGCCGCGCTGCCGGTGACGACGCGCAAGGACATCGTTCGCGTGCCGGCTCGCTTCCGCGACGAGATCGCGGTCGCCGATGTCGGGCTAGCCTGGGAGGAGGAGGACGCGCTCGAGGCGCTTCTCGCACCCCTCTTCCCGCCGCACCAGGCAGAGATCTTCTCCCCCCCAGACACGGCGCACTGCACGGCATGAATTCGCCTGGCTTCGGGATGCGCCTCCGCTGGGCGGCGGAGGCGGCTCTCGCGCGCGCCGTGTTCGCCCTGTTCCGCGCCCTCGGGCCGGAGCGCGCCTCGAATGTCGGCGGCGCTGCCGCGCGCGCGGTCGGTCCCCTCATCCCCGTCTCGCGCGTCGCGCTGCGCAATCTCGAGATCGCGTTCCCGGACCGCGATGCTTCCTGGCGTCGCGAGACGATGCGCGCGGCGTGGGAGAATCTCGGCCGCGTCGTCGCCGAATATCCGCACCTGTCCGGCCTGAAGCGCACGACGTCGGGCCCAGGGTGGGAGCTCGCGAATCCCGAGATCCTGGAGGCGATCGCCGAGAGGGGCGGGCCGGCGATCTTCGTCTCCGGCCACATCGCGAATTGGGAACTGCTTCCGCCCGTCGCCGCCGCCTACGGCATCGCGATGTCGTCGGTCTATCGCGCACCGACCAACCCGGCGATCGATGCCATCATCCTCAGGTTCCGCGAGCAGGCGCTGAAGCCCCTCGTCGCGCCGCTGTTCCCGAAGGGCTCCGACGGCGCGCGCGCCGCGCTCATGCATCTGAGGCGCGGCGGGTTCCTCGGCATGCTGCTCGACCAGAAGATGAATGACGGGATCGAGGCGCGGCTGTTCGGCCGCCCGGCGATGACTGCCCCGGCGCTCGCCCAGCTCGCGCTCCGCCATCGCTGCCCGGTGGTGATGGGACGGGCGATGCGGATCGGCCCGGCCCGATATCGTTTCGTAGCGGGTCCGACCCTGCCGCTTCCCGACAGCGGCGACCGCTCAGCCGATGTCGCTGCGCTGACCCAGGCGGTGAACGATGCGCTCGAGGGCTGGATCCGCGACCGCCCCGCCGAATGGCTGTGGTTCCACCGCCGATTCCCGAAGGAAACGTACCGGCGCGCGTAAGTCTCTTGGGGGCCGTTCGAGAAGGCGCTGCCGCGGCAGTTGCGTCGTCGAACGGTCTCTCAGGCGGAGCGGACGCGCGCGAGGAACCCGTCGAGACGCTCGGTGAGCTGCCGAGAGGTCGCGGACAGCATCTCCGCGCTCTCGCGCGTGCGCGCGGCAACGACGGCGTTCTCCGCGGCGGCATCGGAGACGGCGCCGATCGCGCGGGTGCTGTCCTCGGTGCCCGATGCGGCACCCTGCACCGCACGGCCGATCTCGGAGATCGCCGCGGCCTGCTGGTCCATCGCCGCGGCGATCGCCGTCGCGATGCCATCGATCCTGCGCACCACGGCGATGATGTCGGTCACCGCCGTGCCCGTCTCTGTGGTGGCGGACTGCATCGCGGCGATCTCGCGCGCGATGTCCTCCGTCGCCTTCGCCGTCTGCGCGGCAAGCCCCTTCACCTCATTGGCCACCACCGCGAAGCCTTTGCCGGCCTCTCCCGCCCGCGCCGCCTCGATCGTGGCATTGAGCGCGAGCAGGTTGGTCTGTCCCGCCACGCCGCCGATCATGTCGGCGACGGTGCCTATGCGCTGTGCAGCCTCCGCGAGAGCCGCGACGGTGCCTTCCACCCGGCCGGCCTGGCGGGCAGCGTCGCCCGAGACGGTCGCGGCCTCGCCGATGCGGCGCGTGATCTCGGCGATCGAGGCCGTCATCTCCTCGACCGCAGCGGAGGCTGCCTGCACGGCCATCGAGGAGCGCGCGGCTGCGTCGGCCGCTTCCGCGGCATCGGCGCCGGTGCGGGCCGCGGCGTCGGCGAGCGAGCGGGAGGTTGCGTCCATCGTCCGCGCCGTCTCGGCGACACGCGCCGTCACGCCGCCCATCTCGACCTCGAACCCGTTGGCGAGGGCAAGCGTCGCCTCGCGCTTCCCTGCCTCTGCCCGCGCAGCCTCGGCCTCGTGCTCGGCCGTCATCGCCCGCAGCGCAGCCTCGCTCGCGGCTGAGTCGCGCGCGGCCTTCTCGGCTGCGGGCAGGATCGCCTCGATGCGCTCTGCGATCCAGATCAGCGCACCTGTCTCTGCGACCACGATCACCGCATGCACGACCACGCGCCCGAAATCCGCCCCGCCCGGGAACACGAGCGCAGGGACGAGGAAGTTCAGCGCCAGATGGTGGACGGCCGTGACGGCCGAAGCGAGCAGGATCACCCGCCAGTCGGCATAGACGGCGAGGATTGCGAGCATGGCGAAAAACGCCATGTGCATGTCGATCTGCCAGGGGTGGCCGGCGAACTCGGCGACGAGGAGTGCGGGCATGGCGACGGCGGAGACGGCGACCGTCGCGCGCGTGGCCTGTCCCGCCGGGTCGCGCCAGACGGCGAGGCTCGCAAGCGCGGCGAAGGCCCCGGCAATCGCAACCGGGAAGAGGATCGGCGCGCCGAGAAGCGCGGTGAGGATTCCCGTCAGCACCACGTTGGCCCAGAGGATGGCGAGCAGGATCCTGCTCGCGGCGACCCGCAAGGCCGTCAGGGCGTCCTGTGCCGGGATGGTCATGACGTCTGTCCTTTGGATTGCGACATCAGGCAGCCGCCGAGCGCGTCGGCGCGCAGAACGAGCCAGGCACCGGAAGCGGAAAGCCGCGCCGCAAGGTCACCCTCGCCGCGCAGGAGGAGCGACCCGAGCGGCCCCGGCGCCACCGGCAACGCATCGGCCGACACGGCGCGCGCGAGCCCATCGGCTCCGAACCAGGCGAGAAGCGGCGCACCGGGAACCGGCCGCAGAGCGACGGCGAGCACAGCGACGACGGAGAGAACCGTCGCTCCGGCGGGAGCCAGGAAAGCGGAGAGCCGGTGCATGACCGGCTCTTCCTACAGGGCAGGACTTAAGCTTCCCTTTCGGGAAGACGGAGGCAGGTTCAGGCGGTGCCGAAGCCCTTGCCCGCCACGCGGTACTCGGGCCGCGGCGGGCTGAAGATGTCGAGCACCTTCGCGCCCTCTGGCCCCGCCCGCATCGTGTGCGGCACGCCGCCGGGGGTGCGCCAGAAATCCCCCTTCTTCACGGCGATCTCCTCGCCACCCTGGATGCGCACGGCAGAGCCTTCGAGCAGCACGCCCCACTGCTCCTCCGGGTGGTGGTGCATCTTGCCCTGCTGGTTCGGCGCGATGCTGACGATCGAGAGCATCGCCTGCTCGCCGGCGAAGATGCGCGTCGTCACGCCATCGGCGAGCTCGCGGAACAGCCCGTCCTCCGGATTGTCGAGGTTGTGGAACTCCTTGGCCTGGCTCATGGCAGTCTCCGGCATCGATGGGGCAACGGTGGTATCGGCCGCGTCGGTATCAGCTTTCCGGCATCGGCGGCAGGGCCGTCTGCGGATCGACGGGTATGCCGAGCCAGCCGATCTCGAAATGCAGGTGCGGACCGGTGACGCGCCCCGTCGCGCCGATCGCTGCGATCGGCTGGCTCTGATCCACGCGCTGCCCCAGGGCCACGTCGATCCGCGAGAGGTGGAGGTAGGAGGAGGAGACGCCGTGGCCATGGTCGAGGATCACGGTGCCGCCCTGGAAGTAGAGGTCCGGCTCGGCGAGGCGGACGATGCCCGGCGCGGCGGCGAGCACCGGCGTGCCCGTCGGGCGCGCGACATCGACGCCGAGATGCGGCGCGCGCGGCTGGCCGTTCAGGATGCGCCGCGAGCCGTAGACGCCGCTGATCCGCCCTGTCGCCGGCCAGATGAAGCCCTTGGCGAACAGCGGCTCGTCCGTGTCGTGCCGGCGCGCGGCGCGCACCCGCTCGCGCTCCTGGCCGATGCGCTCGAGCGTCTCCGGCGGCGGCGTCACCATGCCCTGGGGCAGGCCGCTGATCGGCTGCTCGAGCCAGGCGCGCTTGGCGACGGAGAGCTTGCGCGTCTCTGCCTTGCCGCGCGGTGGGGTGACGACGAGCGCGCTCTCGGGCCTCGCGTCACGGCCGAACCCGAAGGCGAACTCGCCGCCTCGCCCGACGCGCACGGCCGTGCCGTCAAGGCTGATCCGCGTGCCGGGAACGGCGCGGCCACTGACGAACCCGCCCTGGGCGATGGGACCGGTCCACTCGAGCGCGCGTGCCGCCGGGGCGGCAAGAAGGCAGAGAGCGCAGCCGAGCACGCCCCGTCGCGCCAGGAGGATCATAGCAGGCTCCCTTGCTCGGGCTTCGCGGGCGACGCCTTGCGCGGGGCGACGCCATCGGCCGTGGCACGCACCGGGCCATCGGCGAAGCGGAGATCGAGCCTCGCGCCCGGAGCGACCGAGGCCGCGCGCGTCACCGCGTGGCCATCGGCGTCGGTCACCAGAGCGAAGCCGCGCGACAGAACCGCCTGGTAGGATGCGCCCTCGAGCCTGGCCGAAAGCGCCTCGAGCCGCGTGCGGCCCTGCGCGAGCGCGGCGCGGACCGGCTGGTCGGACAGGCGGATGCGCGCGAGCGCGAGGTGCCGCCGCTCCGCAAGCCTCGACAGGGCGGTGGGAAGCCGCTGCGCGAGAAGGGAGAGCGCGTTCCGGCGTGCGGCGACGCCCTCGCGCGGGTGCGGTAGCCGGCCTGCGAGAGAGGCAAGCGTCAGCCGCCGGCGCTGCACGAAGCCGGGCAGCGCCGCGTCGAGCCGGGCGGAGCGATCGTCGAGCCGCTGCCGGGCGGTTGCGAGAAGCGAGGGCAGATCGGGCACCGCACGGGCGGCACGCTCGAGCCTGAGCCGCCGCTCGTTCATCGTGCGCGCGAGCCCGCCTGCGAGGCGTGCGTCGAGCCCCTTCACCTCGCGAAGCACGTCGAGCCGCACGGGAACCGCCATCTCGGCGGCAGCCGTCGGCGTGGGCGCGCGGCGGTCGGACACGAAATCGATCAGGGTCGTGTCGGTCTCGTGCCCCACGGCGCTGATGAGAGGGATCGCCGACGCGGCTGCGGCGCGCACCACCGCCTCCTCGTTGAAGGCCATCAGGTCCTCGAGCGAGCCGCCGCCGCGCGCGACGATCAGCACATCCGGCCGCGGCACGGCGCCGCCAGGCTCGAGTGCGTTGAACCCGGCGATCGCCGCCGCCACCTGCTCGGCCGCGCCCTGGCCCTGCACGGCGACGGGCCAGACGAGCACATGGCGGGGAAAGCGCTCGGCGAGCCTGTGCAGGATGTCGCGGATCACCGCCCCGCGCGGCGAGGTGACGACGCCGATGACGCGCGGCAGGCGGGGGATCGGCCGCTTGCGCTCTGCCGCGAACAGCCCCTCGGCGGCAAGACGCTGCTTCAGCATCTCGATGCGCGCCAGAAGCGCGCCTGCGCCGGCATAGTCCAGCCTGTCGATCTGCAGCTGGTAGCTCGAGCGGTCCGCGTAGGTGGTGAGCTTGCCCGTCGCGACCACCTCGACGCCGTTCTCCGGGTCGAGCCCGAGCCGTGGCACCACGCTCTTCCAGATCACCGCGGCGAGCTTGGCGTTCTCGTCCTTGAGCGAGAGATAGATGTGGCCGGAGGGGTAGCGCTTGCACTCGGTGATCTCGCCGCGCACGCGCACGCGGCCGAACCGGTCCTCGAGCGCCCGCTTGACCGCGCCGGCGATCTCGGAGACCGAGAATTCCGGGATGTTCGGGCGTTCTGCCGCGGCAGGGGGGGCGATCTCTTGCATGCCCGCCGATCCTATGCGATCCGCCGACAGGGTTTAAGCGGGAGGGCGGTCACTCATGCGCGTTCTGCTCGTCGGGGGCGGCGGCCGCGAACACGCGCTTGCCTCCGCCATCGCCGCCTCGCCGAAGCTCACCATGCTTTGGTGCGCGCCAGGCAATGCCGGCATCGCCGATCTCTGCGCCTGCGTGCCGATCGCGGCGGAGGACGTCGCCGGGCTCGTCGCCTTCGCGCGAGAGCATGCCGTCGATCTCGTCGTCGTCGGGCCGGAGGCGCCGCTCGTCGCGGGGCTCGCCGATGCGTGCGCGGAGGCCGGCATCGCCTGCTTCGGGCCATCGGCCGCGGCCGCGCGGCTCGAGGGCAGCAAGGCCTTCACCAAGGAGATCTGCGCCGAGGCAGGCATCCCGACCGCCGCCTCCGCCACCTTCGACGACGAGGCCGCAGCGCTTGCCCATGTGCGGGCAAAGGGCGCTCCGATCGTGGTGAAGGCCGATGGGCTCGCCGCAGGCAAGGGCGTCGTCGTCGCCGCCACCGTCGCCGAGGCGGAGGCGGCCGTGACGGCGATGATGCGCGAGCGCGTGCATGGCGCGGCGGGCACGCGGCTTGTCATCGAGGAGTGCCTCGTCGGCCGGGAGGTCAGCTTCTTCGCGCTCTGCGATGGCGCGCACGCGGTTCCCTTCGGTGCGGCGCAGGACCACAAGCGCGCAGGCGACGGCGACACGGGGCCGAACACGGGCGGCATGGGCGCCTACTCTCCGCCGAAGGGCTTCGACAGCGCGCTAGAGGAGGAGGTGATGGCGCGCATCGTGCGCCCGACCCTCGCCGCGATGGCCGCGCGCGGCACCCCGTTTCGCGGCGTGCTGTTCTGCGGGCTGATGCTCACCGCATCGGGGCCGAAACTGATCGAGTTCAACGTGCGCTTCGGTGACCCGGAATGCCAGGCGCTGATGCTGCGCGCCGAAGGCGACATGCTTGCCGCCCTCGATGGCGCGGCGCGCGGCGCGCTAGACCGCGTGCGGGTGCGGATGCGCGAGGCCGCCTCGGTCGTGGTAGTGATGGCGACGCGCGGCTATCCGGGCGCCTACGCCAAGGGCAGCGTCATTGAAGGGCTCGACGAGGCGGCGGCGGTGCCGGGGGTGCGGGTTTTCCATGCCGGCACCAGGCTCGCCGAGGGCAGGTTCACCGCCGAGGGCGGGCGCGTGCTCGGCATCGGCGCGGTGGGCAGGAACGTGGCCGAGGCGCGCGCTTCGGCCTACGCGGCCGTCGATCGCGTTCGCTGGCCGGAAGGGTTCTGCCGACGCGACATCGCCGCAAGCGCTGCTTGACAGGGGCCGCCCCGACCGCGCACCTGCCGCCGTCCGAACCGGCAGGGAGCGGGCCGTGGCAGTCCTTCGATCGTCCTTCTTCGCGACGCTTCCGGTCCGCTTCCGCGCCGAGACGGTTCCCGCAAGCGCACGCTTCTACCGCGACGGCTACCGCCCGATGCGCTCGTTTGCCGAGAAGCTCGCGGTCAAGGCACCTTCCCGCCTCGGCTATCACCTGCTGCGCTCTCTCGACCGCTGCGGCTCGGGCGAGGCGAGCGTGATCACGGGCGGGCGCACGCTCCGCTTTCCGTTCCGCGCAGCGAACACGCAGTTCCATTCGATCTACCTGCCGCAATTCGCCTCCGGCTTCGAGACGGAGACAGGCCTTCTCCTGCACATCCTCGCCGGTACGCGCGGCACCTTCTTCGACATCGGCTCGAACTGGGGCCACTACAGCGTCACGATCGGGCTGTACGAGGGGTTCGAGGGCACGATCCACGCCTTCGAGCCTGCCGCCGCGACCTATAGCGACCTCGTCTCCGTCACGACCGCGCTCGGGCTCGCCGGCCGCGTGACGTGCCACAACCTGGCGACGGGAAGCACCAACGCGGGCGGGTCGCTCACGGTTCCCGACAAGGTTCATTCCGGCATCGCGCGCGTCTCGGCCACGGGCGGGGGCGAGACGATCCGCATCGCCCGGCTCGATGATCTCGGCCTGCCCGCGCCGACGGCGATGAAGATCGACGTGGAGGGGAGCGAGCACGACACGCTGCTCGGCGCCGAGGCCACGCTCCGCACGGCCCGGCCCTTCATCGTGATGGAGAGCACGCTCGAGCAGACGGTACGCGATGCCGGTGCACGCCCTGCACTCGCAGTGCTTGAGTCGCATCGCTATCGCCTGTTCCAGCCCTATCTCATCCTCGAGGGCGGAGCGGAGGACGATCCCTACCCATTCAACCCGACCATTCCCGAGGGCACGGCGTCGCGGCTCTGCCTCCTGCCTTTCGAGGCGTCCTGGCGCATTTCAACGTCTTCGCCTGCCCCGAAGAGAAGCTCCCGCTGCTCGAGCGAAAGCTCGCCGCGCCGAGCTTCGCTGCGTCGGTGGCGACCGAGTAGGCGCTCGGGACGAGCGGCGCGCTCAGCCTCGAGCCGGGCGCAGGCGGACGAGCCCGAGCATCGCGAGCCCGGCGGCGAGGAGGCCGAGCGGCGCGGGTGCGGGAACCCCGACGGGGTTGACGTCGAACGTCGCGAAAAGGTCGAGCCTGTCGCCGCCGCCGCTGGCAGTGAACGCGAAGGTCATGGCCAGGAGATCGCAGGACGCGCAGGTCCCCGCGCCCGAGACGTCTGCCGCCGTGTAGGGATAGACGAAGGGCGGGATGCCGCCTGTCGCAGGTGGCGGGAACGAGGCGGAGGTGCCGGTCGATGCCACAAGCGCGCCATCGACCTGGCCGAACAGCACGGCGGTTTCGCCGAACGCCGAGCCGGCCCCGAGCCCGACGCGATCTCCATTCATGTCGGTCAGCGTCCCCCCGCCCGACAGGCTGTAGCTGTAGCCAGGCCCGGCGAGGTTCATCACCGTCCCGAAGGTGATGAGGAAGCTCGTTGGATCGCCATTGTCGATGACGCCGACCGTCGCGGCGATCATCGGGAAGGGAATGAACGAGACGGCGGGGAGAAGCAGGCCGTTCTCCGTCGCGGGAACGACCGAGGTGTCGACGAGGCGGACCGATCCGTCGCCGAGCATGACGAGCGGGGTGAGAAGGCGGACCGACCCGTCGCCGGCGACCGCCGCCTGGGCCCCCCGGACGGGCACGGGCACGACGGAGCCATCGCAGGCGACGCTAACCGACCCGTCGCACGCGACGAGCACCGACCCGTCGCCCATGAACTGAAGCGCCTGGCTGAGAGACCCGATCGAGTACTGCATCGTCGCAAGCGGCGCGGCTTCCGCGCCCTGCCCCAGCATTGCAGCGGCCACGCCGAGGAAAGCCAACCGAGCCCCGTTCGCCATCGCACGCACCCTCCCGCGCCGGAGCAAACCGTCCTTCGCGGTTCGCCTCCGCCTCAAGTCAATTCGCTTCGGGATCGAACTGTCAAGCGAGCCGCGGTTGCAGGGCGACCGAATTCAGAGGTGCTTCTCGAAGAACACACGTTCGTAGGCATCGGCGCCATGCGGCGGCAGGCCGCGATGCGTCTCGCGGTAGCCCGCCGCGGTGTAGAGGCGAAGGAGATGAGCGAACATCGCCGCCGTGTGCAACTCGAGCCGTATAAAGCCGCCAGCGCGTGCCTGGGCCTCGGCATCGGCGAGAAGCATGCGCCCGAGGCCGCGCCGCTGCGCCTTGGGCGCGACCCCGAGGAGATCGACCTCGAGCGCATCACCACGCGGCAGCAGCGCGGCGAAGCCGAGGATCGCCGCTCCGTCGACCGCCACGCGGACGCCGCCGCGCGCGAGCGCCTCGGAAAGCCGCGCATGCGCCGTGGGCGTCACCTCACGGCCGAGGGCTCCGACATAGGGCGTGAAGGAGGCCCGCAGCAGGGCGTGCAGCGCCTTCTCGTCCTCCGCCGCGGCGGTGCGGATCTCCGGCACCTCAGACGTCGAGATTGGCGACCTTCAGGGCGTTCTCGACGATGAACTCCCGCCGCGGCTCGACAACGTCGCCCATCAGCGTCGCGAAGATCTCCCCCGCCTCCTCGGCCGCGCCGATGCGCACCTGCAGGAGCGAGCGGTTCGCGGGGTCTAGCGTGGTTTCCCAGAGCTGCTCGGGGTTCATCTCGCCGAGGCCTTTGAAGCGCTGGATGGTCAGGCCCTTGCGGCCCTGTTCCATCACCGCCTCGGTCAGCGCAACGGGGCCGGAGACCGCACGCGCCGTCTCGCCGACGCGCCAGGCGGCAGGCTTCGTCCAGTGCTCGGCGAGCTCGGCGGCCTGCTCGTCGAGCCGCCTGGCCTCGGTGCTGTTAAGCAGGAGCTCGTCGAGAACGTAACGCTCGGTCACGCCGCGAAGCGTGCGGGCGAAGATCAGCCGCCCGCCTTCGGCAACGCCTGTCCAGCCGCGATCGGTGGGGCGTGATTCGGCATCCAGCCGACGCGCGACGACGCCTGCGAGCTCGCCCGCGCGGGCGGTGTCGGCGAGCAGATCGCGCGAGAGCGCACCCGCAATCGCCGCCTGCTCGAGCACCGCCACGGGTGCCGCCGCCGTCATGCGCTGCAGGAGCCCGCGCTGCGACCGGGCACGATCCACGGCGATGCGCAGCGGGCCCGCCATCAACGTCGCGCCGCCGTCCGGCGTCAGCGAGGCGTTCTCGAGCGCGCGGTCGAGCAGGAAGCCCTCGAGCGCGCGCTCGTCCTTCAGGTAGCGCTCCTCCGAGCCGCGCTTGGCGCGGAACAGCGGCGGCTGGGCGATGTAGAGATGCCCGCGCTCGACGACTTCCGGCATCTGACGGAAGAAGAAGGTGAGCAGCAGCGTGCGGATGTGCGAGCCGTCGACATCGGCGTCGGTCATGATGACGATGCGGTGGTAGCGCAGCTTGGCGAGGTCGAACCCGCCCTCGGAAGGCTCGCCGCGGCCGATGCCCGTGCCGAGCGCGGTCACGAGCGTGCCGATCTCGGCCGAGCCCAGCATCTTGTCGAAGCGCGCGCGCTCGACGTTCAGGATCTTGCCCTTGAGCGGCAGGATTGCCTGGAAGGCGCGGTTGCGCCCCTGCTTGGCGGACCCGCCGGCGCTGTCGCCCTCGACGATGAAGAGCTCGGATTTCGCCGGGTCACGCTCCTGGCAGTCGGCGAGCTTGCCGGGAAGCGAGGAGATGTCGAGCACGCCCTTGCGGCGCGTCAGGTCTCGCGCCTTCCGCGCCGCCTCGCGCGCGAGCGCGGCCTCGGCCATCTTGCCGAGGATGCGCTTGGTCTCCGCCGGGTGCGTCTCGAACCAGTGCGACAGCGCATCGGAGACGAGCGCCTGGACGACCGGCTGGACCTCGGAGGAGACGAGCTTGTCCTTGGTCTGCGAGGAGAATTTCGGATCCGGAACCTTCACCGACAGCACGGCGGTCAGGCCCTCGCGCATGTCGTCGGCGGTGATCTCGATCTTGTCCTTCTTCGAGAGCACCTCGTTGGCGACGCGGTTGACCGTACGCGTGAGTGCGGCGCGGAAGCCGGCGAGATGGGTGCCGCCGTCGCGCTGGGGGATGTTGTTGGTGAAGCACAACATCGTTTCGTGATAGGAATCGTTCCACGACAGTGCGAGCTCGACGGTGATGCCGTCGCGATCGGCACGCGAGGAGATCGGCGGGGCGAACAGCGCGGTCTTGCCGCGGTCGAGCCAGTGCTGGAAGGCGACGAGCCCGCCGTCGTAGCGGAGCTCGTGCGTCACGGGCGGGACGTGCCGCGCATCGGTCAGCACGATGGCAACGCCCGAGTTCAGGAAGGCGAGCTCGCGCAGGCGGCGCTCGAGCACGGCGGCGTCGAACTCGGTCTTGGTGAACACCGACGGGCTCGGCAGGAAGCTCACCTGCGTGCCGGTGCGGCCAGGCGGCTCGGCCGGCCCCACCACGACGAGCGGCGCCTCGGGCTCGCCGCCGTGGACGAAGCGCATCAGGTGCTCCGACCCGTTGCGCCAGACGCGCACCTCAAGCCAGTCCGACAGCGCGTTGACGACCGAGACGCCGACGCCGTGCAGGCCGCCGGAGACCTTGTAGCTGTTCTGGTCGAACTTGCCGCCCGCGTGCAGCTTGGTCATCACCACTTCGACCGCGCTCACCCCCTCCTCGGGGTGGATGTCGGTCGGGATGCCGCGGCCATCGTCGGAGACGGTGACGGAGCCGTCGCCGTTCAGCGTGACGGTGACGCGGCTCGCATGGCCGGCGAGCGCCTCGTCGACGGCGTTGTCGACCACCTCGAACACCATGTGGTGCAGGCCCGAGCCGTCATCGGTGTCGCCGATGTACATGCCCGGTCGCTTGCGCACGGCATCGAGCCCCCGGAGGACGCCGATCGAGGACGCGTCATAGGCGTCTGCGGCCCCTGGGGCGAGGTTCCGCGCGGAGTCGGTCATAGCGTTGGGAATCCTTGGTTTTTTCCAGTCTCGGCGTGACCGGAGATTATACCCCGGATACGCGCCGTTGGGCAGCGCCGAAGCGGGCACCAGCCCCGCGCGCCACCGCCTCTCCGGGGCGCACCGTGAGCAGGAGCGCCGCAGGGCTGAGGGGGGCAAAGATCTCGGCCTCGGTGCCGGTCAGGAACACCTGCGCACCGAGGCCGGGCAGGGCGGCGAACAGGGCCTCGCGGCGGGCGTTGTCGAGATGCGCTGCCACCTCGTCGAGCAATAGGAGCGGTGCGGCGCCGCGGGAGGCGGTGATCAGAGCGGCATGGGCGAGCACGATGCCGACGAGAAGCGCCTTCTGCTCGCCCGTAGAACAGAGGGCGGCGGCGAGCCCCTTGGGCGCGTGCGTCAGCACGAGATCGGCCCTGTGCGGCCCCAGCCGCGCCCCACCCGAGGACGCATCGAGGCCCCGCCCGGCGGCGAGCGCTGCGCGGAACCGGTCCTCCGCCGCGAGCGCGGGGACCTCGGCGAGCGATGCATCGACGCTGCAGTCGAGCGTGGCGACGGCAGCGGGGAAGGCCCCGGCGATGCCTCCCGCAAGGGCGGCGTTCAGGCGTGCGAGCAGCATCCGCCGCGCCGCCGCGACGGCGACGCCGTGCTGCGCCATCTGGTCCTCGAGCGCGTCGAGCCAGGCGGGGTCGGCGCGGCCATCGGCCAGAAGCCGGTTCCGCTCGGCCATGGCGGTGTCGTAGGCGGCCACCTCCCGGGCATGCGAGGGCTCGAGCGCCCAGACGAGCCTGTCGAGGAAGCGCCGGCGGGCCGAGGCGCCGTCCTGGAACAGCCTGTCCATCTGCGGGGTCAGCCACACGGCCGCGGCTCGGGCGGCGATGTCGGCCTGGGCGCGCGGCGGGGCGCCATCGAGGCGGAAGGTTCGCCGTGTCGCCGCCGCGTCCTCCACCCCCGTGCCGAGGGTGAGCGGACCGAGCGGGGTGACGAACCGACCCGCCACCGCCCAGAGGCCGCCCGCGCTCTCGCCCGCTGCGCGGTGGCCCAGCTCGCCGATGCGCGCGCCGCGAAGACCTCGGCCTGGCACGAGAAGGCTGATCGCCTCGAGCAGGTTCGTCTTGCCCGCCCCGTTCTCGCCCGCGAGCACCACGACGGGCGCGTCGGTCGCGAGGTCGAGCGCGGGGTAGGAGCGGAAGCGCGAAAGCGTCAGCCGCGTCAGCGCGAGCGGCGGTAGGTCTGTCATCGCCTCGATATGGGGCTCAGGCGGCATCCGTGCCGGCCCTGCCCCGCGCAGCGCCGCTGCGTCAGACTCGCATCGGCATCAGCACGTAGACCGCACGCGGGTCGCCTTCCGCGCGGATCAGCGTCGGTGCCGCGCCATCGTGGAACTTGAACTCCACGCGCACGCTGTCTGCCATCTGGTCGGTGATGTCGCGCAGATAGCGCGCCTGGAAGCCGATCTCCATCGGCGTGGCGTCGTACTCCAGCCGGTCGGCGTCGATCTCCTCGCTCGCCGTGCCCTGCTCGGGGCTCGCGGCGGAGAGGGTCAGCCCCTGCTTGGCGATCGCCATCTTCACTGGGCGGGAGCGCTCGGAGCTGATCGCTGCCACCCGGTCCACCGCCTCCGCGAAGTCCTTCTTGGCGATGCGGAGAAGCTTGTCGTTGTCGCGCGGGATCACCCGGTCATAGTCGGGGAAGGTGCCGTCGATCAGCTTCGAGGTCAGCGTGACGGCGCCGAAGCCGAACCGGATCTTGGTGTCGGAGAGCGCGATCTCGACCAGGTCCTGCGCCGGCACGTCGTCAAGCAGCTTGCGGAGCTCGAGCACCGCCTTGCGCGGCACGATCACGCCTGGCATGCCGGAAGCACCGTCAGGGAGGTCCTCCTCAACCCGCGCGAGCCGGTGACCGTCGGTCGCGACGGCGCGCAGAACCGGGGCGCCCTCGCTTTCGGCGATGTGGAGGTAGATGCCGTTGAGGTAGTAGCGCGTCTCCTCGGTGGAGATCGCAAACCGCGTGCGGTCGACAAGGTCACGCAGCACGCCGGCCTTGAGGCTGAACTTGTGCGGCAGCGCGCCTTCCTGCAGCGCTGGGAAATCCTCCACCGGCAGGCACACGAGCGAGGTCGCGTAGCGCCCGGCGCGGAGCGCGAGCTGGCTGTCGCCTCCCGGATGGTCGAGCTCGATTACCGCACCCTCTGGCAGCTTGCGGACGATCTCGTAGAGCGTGCCGGCCGGCGCCGTGGTCGCGCCGTTGCGCACCACCTCTGCCGCCACCTGCTCGACCGCCGCGATCTCCATGTCGGTCGCGGCGAGGGTCAGCGCACCATCCTTGGCGCGGATCAGCACGTTGGCGAGGATGGGAATGGTGTTCCGCCGTTCCACCACGTTTTGCACATGCGAGAGCGCCTTCATCAGGGCGGAGCGTTCGACCTTGATCTTCATGTCTGATCCCGAGGGCTCGTTCTCGTCTGGGTGAAGTCTCGCGGGGCGGAAAGCGTCCCGGGCCGGGGGGCGACTCGGGGGGCGTGACTATAGCACCGCAACCGCGGAACGTAAGGGAATCGGCACGGTTCCGGGCGCTCCGGAGTGAAGCGTTCAGGCGTTGGCGGCGCGCAGCGCCCTGTCGAGATCGGCGTAGAGGTCGGCCGGGTCCTCGATGCCGGTCGAGAGCCGCAACAGGTCCGGCGGGCAGGGCGAGCCCGCGCCCTCGATCGAGGCACGATGCTCGATCAGGCTCTCGACGCCCCCCAGCGACGTCGCCCGCTTCCAGAGCTCGACCCGCGCCGCAGTGGCGATGGCGGCGCGCTCGCCGCCCTTGAGCCGGATGCTGAGCATGCCGCCGAACCCGCCCTCCATCTGCCGCCGCGCGACCTCGTGGCCGGGATGCGCGGCAAGCCCCGGATAGAGCACCTCCGACACCGCTGCGTGCCCGGAAAGCCGCTCTGCCAGCGTCATCGCCGAGCCGCAGGCGGCGGCGACGCGCACGGGAAGGGTGCGCATGCCGCGGATCAACAGGAAGGCTTCCAGAGGGGCGAGCACCTGGCCGAGGGTCGAGCGGTTGCGCCGCACCCTCTCCCACAGCCCATCCTCGCGTGCAGAGGCGAGCGCGCCGGCGAGAACGTCGGAATGCCCGTTCAGGTACTTCGTCGCCGAGTGCATCACGATGTCGGCGCCGAGCGAGAGGGGGCGGGTCAGGATGGGCGTGGCGCAGGTGCTGTCGACTGCGAGCACTGCCCCGGCCTGGTGGGCGATCGCGGCAGTCTCGGCGATGTCGGTGACCGACCAGAGCGGGTTCGACGGCGTCTCCGCCCAGACGAGCCTCGTCCGCCCCGGCACGATGGCGGCACGCAGCGCGGCAAGATCGGTCATGTCCACGAGGGTGACGGTGAGGCCCCAGCGCGTCGCCTCCGTCATCAGCCAGTTGCGGAGCGACCAGTACATCACCTCCGGAGCCACCACGTGATCGCCAGGCGACAGCGCCAGGAACAGCGCGGTGGCGGCCGACATGCCCGAGCCGAACATCATGGCCGAGGCCGCTCCCTCGAGCGCGGCGATCACCGCCTCCGCCTCGCGGACGGTGACGTTGTCGGGGCGGGAGTAGATGTTGCCCGAGCGGTACTGGTTGTCGGGGTCGCGGATGAAGGTCGTCGAGAGATGGATCGGCGGCACGACGGCGCGGCTCGCCTCGTCGATATGGCCGAGCGCCTGGGCGGCAAGCGTGCGGGAGGTCCAGCCGCGCTGGCCTGGGTCGGTCGTCATTGCCGTGCTCCGGAAGACTGGTCGGTCAGAGGTAGCGGCCGCGCTCGAGAATCTCGAGCTGGTACGCCCGGTAGGTCATGCCGAGTTCCTCGGCCCGCGCCAAGCGCCTGAGAGCGATTTCGCGCGGCGGCGTCTTCCAGGCCTTCCTGTGCGCCCGCTTCCAGCACCAGTGGCGCCAGCTCTCGTTCGGGTCAGGCTCCTCCAGGGGCGGTCCACCATTGTGGCCGAGGCCGGGAGAAGGCAGAGGTGGGAGACGTGGCGCATCCATAGGCTAGACACTATGGTGGACACATGAGCACGATACAAGACGACTCGACGCTCGACCCGCTTGCCGCGCGACTGAAGGCGGAGCGCGAGGCGCGCGGCTGGTCGATCACCGTCCTCGCCGAGCGCTCGGGCGTCTCGCGGGCGATGATCAGCAAGGTCGAGCGCGGCGAGGCGAGCCCGACCGCAGCCCTGCTCGGGCGCCTTTCCGGCGCATTCGGGCTGACCGTGTCTGCGCTGCTTGCGCGCGCGGAAGGGCCTGGCGCAGGCCTCTCGCGCGCGGAGGACCAGACCACCTGGCGCGACCCCGAGACGGGGCTCGCCCGCCGCGCCCTGACGCCGCCTGGGGCCGACCCCGAGCTCGTGCTCGCGTCCCTTCCGCCGGGCGCGCGCATCGCCTATCCCGCGGCGTCCTACGCGCTTCTGCGCGGCCAGTGCATCTGGGTGATCTCGGGTGCGCTCCTCTTCCACGAGGGCGAGGCGGTGCACAGCCTGAAGGAGGGAGACTGCCTGGCCCTCGGCGCGCCGGCCGACTGCGCCTTCGAGAACCCGTCCGAGACGGAAACGGCAAGCTACATCGTCGCCCTCTCCCGCCGTTGAGCCCGACGTGCCATTGCTTGCCCGTTCGGGCACGGGGGAGAACGACGTGAAGGCGATGGTGATCGATCGGTTCGGCGGGCCCGAGCTGTTCCGCGAAGCGACGCTGCCCGACCCGGTGGCAGGCCCTGGCGAAGTGCTGGTCGCGATCGAGGCGGCGAGCGTGAACCCGGTCGACTGGAAGATCCGCTCGCGGGGCCCCGGTATCGCACCCGCGCTTCCCGCCGTGCTCGGCTGCGACTTCGCGGGCCGTGTCACCGAGCTCGGCGACGGCGTGCATGGCTTCGCGGTCGGCGATCGCGTGTTCGGCTGCGCCGGCGGGGTGAAGGGCATGCCCGGAACCTACGCGACGATGATCGCGGCCGATGCGCGGCTGATCGCCAAGGCGCCCGCGACCCTCGATGCGCACGCGGCCGCCGCCCTGCCACTCGTGACCATCACCGCCTGGGAAGGGCTGTTCGACCGCGCGCGCATCCATGAGGGCGCGACGGTTCTCGTCCATGGCGGCACAGGCGGGGTCGGGCATGTGGCGGTGCAGCTTGCGGCCGCCGCCGGAGCGAAGGTGACCGCGACCGTCTCGAGCCCCGAGAAGGCCACGCTCGCGCGCTCCCTCGGCGCGGCGGAGACGATCGACTACCGGAACGAGACGGTCGAGGCCTATGTCGCGCGGCTGACCGGCGGGCGCGGCTTCGACGTGGTGTTCGACGCGACGGGCGGCTCGGACATCGCCACGAGCTTCGCAGCGGCCCGCACCAACGGCCAGGTCGTGACGATCGTGTCGCAGTACACAGCCGACCTGACACTGATGCACACGAAGGGGCTGTCGCTGCACGTCGTGTTCATGCTTCTGCCGATGCTGACCGGCGCGGGCCGCGAGAGGCAAGGCGAGATCCTTTCCGCCGCCGCCCGCCTCGCCGAGGAAGGCAAGCTCCGCCCCGTTCTGGACAAGACCCGGTTCGGTCTCGCCGACGTGGCCGCCGCCCACACCCGCCTCGAGAGCGGCAAGGCCATCGGCAAGGTCGTCATCGACATCGCCTGATCCGCTGGCCACCAGCGACGAGAGACGGCCCGAGACGTCGCTGCCGTGAGTCGGTTGGCGCGGTTGCCGAGAATCGGAGCGGAGTGGCCTCATGGCCGTGAGCACCGGAAGCGCAGGCAACCGATGCCAGACGGCCACGGCAGTAGACGTATCGGGCCGTCTCTCAGCTTTCGAGCATGCGGCGGAGAAGCTCCACATCCTCGGCGAAGGCGGCGTCGCGCTGCATCAGGTCGGCGATGCGCGAGCAGGCATGCATCACCGTCGTGTGGTCGCGGTTGCCGAACTTCCGGCCGATCTCGGGAAGCGAGCGCGAGGTGAGCTGCTTGGCGAGGTACATCGCCACCTGGCGGGGCCGCGCCACAGCACGGGCACGGCGGGCGGAGGACATGTCGGTGAGGCGGATGTTGTAGTGCTCCGCGACGCGCTTCTGGATCTCCTCGATCGTCACGCGCCGGTCCTGCGCGCGGAGCACGTCGTGCAGCACCTCCTGGGTGCTCTCGAGCGTGATCGGGCGGCCGACGAGCTGGCCGTGCGCGACGACGCGGTTCAGCGCGCCCTCGAGCTCGCGCACGTTCGTCGTGATCTTGTGGGCGAGGAACTCCATCACCTTCTGCGGCACGATCATGCCCGCGAGCGCGGCCTTGGCCTGCAGGATGCCGATGCGCAGCTCGTAGGTGGTGGCGTGGATGTCGGCCACCATGCCGCAGCCGAGGCGTGTGCGCAGCCGTGCGTCGAGCTCGGAGAGGTCGGACGGCGACTTGTCCGCCGAGACGACGATCTGCTTGCCCGCATCCACGAGCGCGTTGAAGGTGTGGAAGAACTCCTCCTGCGTGTTGTCCTTGCCGATGAGGAACTGCAGGTCGTCGACCATCAGCACGTCGACGGAGCGGAGCTGCTCCTTGAACTCGACGGTGTTCTGGCTGCGGATCGCGGAGATGAACCGGTACATGAACCGCTCGGCCGACATGTAGGCGACGACGCGCTTCGGGCTGCGCTCGCGGATCGCCCAGGCGATCGCGTGCATGAGGTGCGTCTTGCCCAGGCCGACGCCGCCATAGAGGAAAAGCGGGTTGAAGCCCGGCTGCGCGCGGTCGCTCTCTGCCACGCGGCGGGCGCAGGCGTAGGCGAACTCGTTCGGCTTGCCGACGACGAATGTCGCGAACGTGAAGCGCGGATCGACGGTACCGGCGAATTCCGTGCGCACGAGGTCGGTGCGCGCGTCGCTGCGCGCCTCGAGAAGCGGCGAGGCAGGATCGTGACCGTTCGCGGCAGGCGCGACCGGCGCCGCGGCGGGCGTGGCGGACAGCGCGGAGCTTGCGGCGGCGGGGCTCACCTCGCCGGCGAGCCCTTCGGGCATCGAAGCACCGATGCGCAGAGCGACGCGCCGGATGCGCGGGTTCTCCGCGCCCCACAGGGAGCGGATGCGGTCGCCGTAGTGGCTCCTTACCCAATCGCGCAGGAAGCGCGTCGGCAGGATGATGGTGACCTCGTCCTCGTCGACCTCGGAGAGCGTCATCTGCTTGAGCCAGGTGCGGTATTCGACCTCGCCGACTTCTTCGCGAAGGCGGCCACGCACGCGTGCCCACTGGGCTCCCAGCTCTCCGTCCAAACGACGCACCAGCCTCAGCCCCGCCTCTCCTGAGCGCCCCCGATCGGCTTTGCGGCCGTCAGCCGCGCATCGCACGCGGGCGGCCATCGCCTCCGCATGTTTTACGAAGGAGGCCGGGGTGATTGCAAATCATTATTTGCGGTGATGTTACGGATAAACGACAAAGCCTAAGCTGTTGTTAGCCTATACTTGGCTTTGACTTATCACGCAGTTTCGCACCGACGAAGGTATCGGCACGGGAACGTCCCTGCGCGCCTCCGCGCGCAGGTGTCAGGCCTGCGCTGCGCCTGTCGCCTTCACGCGCTTGGAAAGCCGCGAGAGCTTCCGCGCAACGAGGTTGCGATGCACGAGACCCTTCGTCGCCGCACGCGCGAGTTCTGGCTGCAGCGCCTTCAGCGCGGCGCGCGCATCCGTCTCCGAGCCCGACCCGATCGCCTGCTCGACCTTCTTCACGAAGCTGCGCAGCCGCGACATGTCCGAGCGGTTGCGCGCGGTGCGGCGTGCGGTCTGGCGAATGCGCTTCTTCGCCGATGCGGTGTTGGCCATGTCAGGTCACGTCCCAGGTCGAAACAGGATAACGGATCGCGGCGCACGGGAGCCCGGGCGCCGAAGGGCCGGACAGGTACACCCCGCCCCCTGGCCCGTCAAGCCGCGCGATGCGCGCGGCCGGCGTGCAAGCGGGACGCGAACCGCCGGCATCGGCATCAGCGGTGCTTGAACGCCGCCTTGCGCTTCTCCGCGAACGCCGTCATGCCCTCGGACTGGTCCTCGAGCGCGAAGCAGGACTGGAACACGCGGCGCTCGAAGCGCACGCCCTCCGTAAGCGTCGTCTCGAAGGCGCGGTTGACGGCATCCTTCGCCATCGCGACGACCGGGCGCGAGAGCGAGGCGATCTTCTCCGCCGTCTTGATCGCCTCGGCGACGAGATCGGCCGCGGGCACGATGCGCGCGACGAGGCCAGAGCGCTCCGCCTCCGCCGCATCCATCATCCGCCCCGTCAGGATCATTTCCATCGCCTTGGACTTGCCCACCGCGCGGGTGAGCCTCTGCGTGCCGCCCGCGCCGGGGATGATGCCGAGATTGATCTCTGGCTGGCCGAACTTCGCCGTGTCGGCGGCGATGATCAGGTCACACATCATCGCCAACTCGCAGCCGCCGCCGAGAGCGAAGCCGCCCACCGCGGCGATCACGGGCTTGCGGATGGCGAGCACCGTCTCCCACCGATTGCCGATGAAGTCGTCTGCCGCGACATCGGCGAAGGACTTGTCCTTCATCTCCTTGATGTCCGCGCCCGCGGCGAAGGCCTTCTCGCTTCCCGTCAGCACGATCGCGCCCACGGCGTCATCGGCGTCGAAGGCCTTCAGAGCAGCGCCGAGCTCGACCATCAGTGCGTCGCACAGCGCGTTCAGCGCCTGCGGCCGGTTGAGCGTGATGAGGCCGACCGCCCCGCGTGTCTCGACAAGGATGTGCTCAGCCATCTCGTTCCTTCCTCACGCGCGCCTCGTGCTGCGCCGCAGCAGAAGCACTACTCAACGCTGCAGGCGCGGGCAAGAGAAGCTCGTCCGACCGGATTGGACGTAGCTCGCGATGCCAGGGCAGGCGGGCGGGCCGGGGCAGAGCTCGCATCGCTCGCCTGCGCGGCCATAGACCTTCCACGCATGCTGGAAATAGCCAAGCTCGCCATTCGCCTGGCGGTAGTCGCGCAAGGACGACCCGCCCGCCGCGATCGCCTCGGCAAGCGTTGCCTTGATCGCGGGAACGAGGCGCGCGGCGCGCGCCCCGGCAACCGTATGCGCCGAGCGCCGGGGAGAGATGCGCGCGCGGAAGAGCGCCTCGCACACATAGATGTTCCCGAGCCCCGCCACCGTGCGCTGGTCGAGGAGCGCGGCCTTGATCGGCGTGTGCCGCCCGGCGAGCGCGGCAGACAGGACCGCTCCGGTGAAGCCGTCGTCGAGCGGTTCGGGGCCGAGGCAGGCAAGCCTCGGATGCGCGGCTTCCTCCGCCGTGAGCGCGAGGTCGATGCTGCCGAAGCGGCGCGGGTCGACGAAGCCGGCGCGCCAGCCCTCGTCGGTCTCGAACACGACATGCTCGTGCAGCGGCGGCGGCTCGTTGGCTCCGGGCGGGGCAAGGACGATGCGCCCGCTCATGCCGAGATGCAGGATCAGCGTCTCGCCGCCCTCGAGCCGCATCAGGATGTACTTCGCCCGCCGCGCGAAGCCGGTGACGCGCCGGCCCGACGCACGCCCGGCCAGCCCAGGCGGGAGCGCCCAGCGGAGATCGGGGCGCGCGACGCTGACGCGCGCGAGCACGCGGCCCTCGAGCCGCGCGGCGAGGCCGCGCATCACCGTCTCCACCTCGGGCAGTTCGGGCATGGGGTGTGGTCTCTCGCGCCGGAAGAGCGGAGAAGCTAGTCTCGCCCCGCATGAGCGACAACACCGCCCCCCAGAGCGCCCCCGGGAGCGCCACCGGAAGCGCCGCGCCCGGCGAGGACACCACGCATTTCGGCTTCCGCACCGTCCGCCGCGGCGAGAAGAAGGCGCTGGTGCGCAGCGTGTTCGAGGGCGTGGCCAGCCGCTACGACCTGATGAACGACCTGATGTCGTTCGGCGTGCACCGCCTCTGGAAGCGCGCCTTCCTCGCCCAGCTCGCCCCCCGCCCCTCGATGCGGCTTCTCGACCTTGCCGGCGGAACGGGCGACATCGCCTTCGGCGCGCTCGAGCGCGGCTGCGGCTTCGTCGTTCTGTCCGACATCAACCCCGCCATGCTCTCCGTCGCGCAGGACCGTGCGATGGAGGAGGCGCTGGCGGGCAAGCTCGCCTTTCTCTGCGCCGACGCCGAGGCACTTCCCATCCCCGATGGCTCCGTCGATGCCGTCACCATCGCCTTCGGCCTGCGCAACTGCACAGACATTCCGGCCGTGCTCGCAGAAGCCCACCGCGTGCTTCGCCCGGGTGGGAAGTTCCTCTGCCTCGAGTTCAGCCGCGTCACCGTCGCCCCCCTCGCGCCGGTCTATGACGCCTATTCCTTCCGCGTGCTGCCCGCGCTCGGCCGCACCGTAGCGCGCGACGAGGAGGCCTATCGCTACCTCGCCGAGAGCATCCGCAGGTTCCCGCCGCAGGAGGAGCTCGCAACGCTGATGCGCCGCGCGGGGTTCGCCCGCGTTTCCTGGCGCGACCTCTCGGGCGGGATCGCGGCGATCCATTCCGGCTGGCGCCTCTGACGCATGACGCTCTCCGCCAGGCGCATCCTTCTGATCGTGTCGGGCTCGATTGCCGCCTACAAGGCGCTCGAGCTCGCCCGGCTGCTGCGCAAGGAGGGAGCTGCCGTCACAGGACTGCTCACCGAGGCAGGCGCCCGTTTCGTCACGCCGCACGCCATGGCCGCGATCACCGGCGGGCGGGTGCATGGCGATCTCTGGTCGCTCGAGGACGAAACGCATGCGGGGCACATCCGTCTCGCGCGCGAGCATGATGCGATCGTCGTCGCCCCTGCCTCGGCAGACCTGATCGCGAAGATGGCGTCAGGGCTTGCCGATGACCTCGCGAGCACCGTGCTTCTCGCCACCACGAAACCGATCCTCGTCGCACCGGCGATGAACCCGACCATGTGGGCCCACCCGGCGACGGTCGCGAATGTCGCGACGCTCGCCGCGCGCGGCGTGCACTTCGCCGGGCCCGACAGCGGCGCGATGGCTGAACCGGAGGACGGGCCCGGCCGCCTCGTCGAACCGCCAGCGCTTCTCGCCGCGATCGCTGGCCTGTTCGCCGGCGGGCCTCTCGCGGGCCGGCACGCGCTGGTGACAAGCGGGCCGACCTGGGAGGCACTCGACCCCGTGCGCTACATCGCCAACCGTTCCTCCGGCCGGCAGGGCCACGCCATCGCCGCGGCCCTCGCGCAGCGCGGCGCGCGCGTCACCCTCGTCTCCGGCCCGGTCGCGCTCGCCGACCCGCCGGGCGTGATCGTTGCGAAAGTGGAATCTGCACGCGAGATGCTCGATGCCTGCCGTGCCGCGCTGCCGGCCGACATCGCCGTCTGCGCCGCTGCGGTGGCCGATTGGCGACCTGCCGAGGCAGGCGAGCGCAAGATCAAGAAGGAGGCCGGCGCGCCGCCGCCAACGCTCGCGCTTGCGGAGAATCCCGACATCCTCGCCACGCTCTCGCTTCCGGGCCCTTCGCGGCCGAGGCTGGTGATCGGATTTGCTGCCGAAACGAATGACGTGGTCGCGCACGCCACCGCCAAGCGCGCGCGCAAGGGCTGCGACTGGATCGTCGCCAACGACGTGTCGGGAGACGTGATGGGCGGGGAGGAGAACAGGGTGCAGATCGTCACCGAGGCAGGGGTGGAGGACTGGCCGCGGCTTGCGAAGTCGGAGGTCGCCGCGCGGCTCGCCGAGCGGATCGCGAGGGTGTTCGCATGATCCGCATTGCCATCACCCGCCTGCCGCATGGGGCCGATCTCGCGCTGCCCAGCTATGCGACGGAGCACGCCGCGGGAATGGACCTTCTCGCCGCCGTCCCCGCGCCCGTCACGCTCGCGCCGGGCAGGCGCGCATTGATCCCGACGGGCATCGCCATCGCGCTGCCTCCCGGCTACGAGGCGCAGGTGCGCGCGCGCTCGGGGCTGGCGCTGCGGCACGGCGTGACGGTCGCCAACGGCGTGGGCACGATCGATGCCGATTACCGGGGCGAGGTTGGCGTGATCCTCGTCAATCTCGGAGAGGAGGCCTTCACGGTCGAGCGCGGCGCGCGCATTGCCCAGATGGTCATCGCGCGGCACGAGACGGCTGACTGGGAGGAGGTCGCGGCACTGCCAGAGAGCGGTCGCGGCGCGGGCGGGTTCGGCAGTACCGGGGCTCGTTGACGTCCAGGTTGGTGCTGCCCCCCTTGCGTGCCATATGAGCCGGATGGACTTCACCGAGGACCAGATCCAGCGCTACGCCCGCCACATCCTGCTGCCCGAGGTGGGCGGCGAGGGGCAGGCGAAGCTCGCCGCGGCGCGCGTCCTGGTGATCGGCGCGGGAGGGCTCGGCTCGCCCGTCGCGCTGTACCTCGCCGCGGCCGGCGTCGGCACGATCGGCATCGTCGACGACGACCGTGTCGATCTCTCCAACCTGCAGCGGCAGATCGCCCACACCACCGCACGGATCGGCCAGCCGAAGGTGCACTCTGCGGCAGAGGCGATGCGCGCGATCAACCCCGAGGTGACGGTCGAGGAGCACGCGACGCGGCTCACGGCAGCGAACGCGCTCGACCTCGTCTCGCGATACGACCTCGTCTGCGATGGGTCGGACAACTTCGCCACACGCTTCCTCGCCGCCGACGCCTGCCACCTCGCGAAGCGCACGCTCGTCTCGGCCGCCGTGCTTCGCTTCGAGGGCCAGCTCTCCACCTTCCGCAGCCACCGACCTGGCGAGCCATGCTATCGCTGCCTCCACCCCGCCCCGCCGCCCGACGGGCTCGTTCCGACCTGTGCCGAGGCAGGCGTGTTCGGCGCGGTCACCGGCGTGCTCGGCACGCTCCAGGCGACCGAGGCGCTGAAGGAGATCCTCGGCATCGGCGAGAGCTTGAGCGGAAGGCTGCTGCTGTGGGATGCGCTTGCCGCACGCTTCCGCACGGTCAGGCTCAGGCCCGACCCGGCCTGCGCGCTCTGCGGCCCGCAGGCAACCATCACCGACCTCTCCGCCCACGCCACCCCATCCCCGCCCCTCTGCACGGTATCCGCATGAGCCTGTTCGACCCGCTTCCCCTGCCGCCGGAGATCGTCGGGCGCGAGCCTGCGCCGATCGGCATCCTGCTGATCAGCGGCACCTACGAGCGGGCGCACTACGCGCTAGTGCTCGCCACCGCGGCCGCCGCCACCGCGCGGCCGGTCGTGCTGTTCGCGACCAACGCGGGCGTGCGCGCCTTCCTCGCCGCGCGGCAGGACGGCTCGCCCGGCTGGACCACGCTTGCCCATTACGGCGGGGCGGCGAAGCGCGACGAGGAGTTGCGCGGCCGCGGCGTCGCAGGGTTCGACGAGCTCCTCGCCTCGGCGAAGGAGCTCGGCGTGCGCCTGATCGTGTGCGAGGCGGGGCTGAAGGCGGAAGGCATCGCGCCGGAGATGCTCGACGACACGCTCGAGGGCGAGGTGGCCGGCGTCGTCACCTTCCTCGCCGAGACCGAAGGCGGCCAGTTGATCACGCTTTGAGGGCGGGTTGACCCGGCGCGGCGCGGCTTGGCACAGGCAGGGGATGCGCCTGTCCGCGTTCTGCGTTGCCCTCCTCGTCTGCCTTCCGGCTTCGGCGCAGCGGCCGCTGCCGCTTCCCCCGCCATGGCCGGATACCGTCCCTCCTCCTGCCGAGCGGGCTCCCGCACCGCAGGGCGAGCGTCGCGCCGTACCGCCCGCACCGCCGCCTCCGCCCCCCGCGCCGCGCGAGCAGCCCGTTCCCGTCCGCGCGGCAGATGCCCCGCGCGGTCCCGTCACCGGCCTGCCGCTGCCGCGCTATGCGAGCCTCGGGTCGAACCGCATCAACCTGCGCACGGGGCCTGGCACGCAGTATCCGGTGGAGTGGACCTACCAGCGCTCTGGCTGGCCGGTGGAGATCGTGCGCGAGTTCAGCATCTGGCGCCGCGTGCGCGACCAGGACGGCGCAGAGGGCTGGGTGCAGCAGAGCTTCCTGTCCGGCCGCCGCAGCTTCGTCGTACGCGGGGAGACGCGTGGGCTTCGCCGCCGCGGCGATGAGGCCGCACCGGTTATCGCCCGGCTCGCACCAGGCGTTCAGGGCCGTATCCGACGCTGCGAGGCTGGGTCGGAATGGTGCGAGGTCGAGGTGCGCGGCAATCGCGGCTGGCTGCACCGCGCCTGGTTCTGGGGAACCTACCAGGGCGAAGAGGTGAAGTAGCCGCTCAGTCCACGGCCATCGGCCCGGCGCGGTTCACCTGCTGGTCGGCGAAGCTTGCGGCGCGAGCGGCATCCGGCACGAAGGGCATCTTGGAGAGCGCAGCGATCACCTCTCCTGCAGGCCGGGTGAACGGCGCAGCGCCGGCGATCCCTTCGGCGGCCGCGAGATCACCGCGGCCGAGCACGCCGGCGAGCTCGGTCATCCTGTTCATCGCGACGGCCGGCGAGGCCTCGCGCGAGAGCCCGACGGCGTCGCGCAGCGGGCCACGGCCGCGCACCATGCCGATCTGCGCGAGCGGGTTCAGGCCGACGAAGCGTGGCTCGCGCAGCGCCTCGGTGGCGAACTCGTATTGCGCCACCACCTGCGCGGCGAGCGCCGGCCGCCCGGCAAGCCGCGAGGCCGGGTCAGCCAAATTGGAGGAGACGGAGGCCAGAGCGGTCGCGACGGGGTCGCTGCCGAACGTGAGGTTGATGCCGGGGATGCGAAAGGCAGAAAGTCCCTGTCCGGGCGGTGTTCCAGGCTCCTGCGTGCAGGCGGCGAACATGGCAGCGAGCGCCGCCACGGCTACCAAACGCGCCGAACTCACGGCTTGAAGAACACGCCGTCGGGGCGGTTGAGCTGCTGCTCTGCGAAGCTCGCCGCACGGCCCGCCTGCGGAACGTCGGGGAAGGCCTGGAGCGTGGCGAGAACCGTCGCCGCGGGGCGGATGAAGCTTCCGCCCGTCACCGCCGCCTCGGCCGCCGTCGTGTCGCCCTGCCTGAGCGCGCCAGCAGCGCGGGTAAGCTGCTCGATCACCGCGTCGCTCGGCGCGTCCTGCCGGATGCCGAGCGTGTCGCGCAGCGCGACGCGGCCCTGGTCCATCTGCATCTGCATCAGCGGCGAGAAGCCGATGAAGCGCGGCTCCTTCAGCGCGACGGTCGCGAACTCGTACTGAGCGGCGACCTGCGCTGCGAGCGCTGGGCGGCCGGCGAGCCGCGCGCGCGGATCGGCGAGGTAGGAGGAGGCCGACATCACCGAGGTCAGCACCGGGTCGGTGCCGACGGGGGCGGCGAAGGTCGAGGGTTCGAGATAGCGGATGCCCTGCGAGGGTGGTGTTCCGGGCGTCTGCGTGCAGGCCGCCAGGGCGAGGCAGGCAGAGGCGAGAAGTATTGCGCGCACCATGGCTCCTCTCCGTCGCGACGAGAGTTCCACCGAACCGGGCGCGGCTCAAGGAAACTCCGCGCGAGAGAGGCGGCGTCCGGGGCCGGGTGCATCAGAAGAAGAACGGGCTGTTGATCCTGTCGTAGATGCGCTCGGTCAGCGCCAGCGCGGCACTGGCGCGCGGCAGGCCGGGCAGCGAGGCGAGGGTCGCGAGCGTCGCCTCCGGCTCGGGCGAGACCGGCGCGAGGGCAGCGCGCGCTGCCGCGCGATCGCCGCGGTCGAGCGCTGCCGCCGCACCGGCGAGCGCGCCGATCGCCTCGTGCGGCGATGCGTCCTGCCTCAGCCCGAGAACCTGTCGCGCCTCCGCCCGGCCGAATGCCAGCTGCGGCGCAGCGATCGGGGCGATGGTGATGAAGCGGGGCTCGTTGATCATCGCCGCGACGTATTCGAGCTGCCCGATGATTCGTGCCGCGTAGGCAGGGTTCGGCCCGATGCGCGTCGGCGGATCGGCGAGCGCGGAGCGGGCCGACATCACGGCGGACAGAACGAGGTCGCTTCCCGGCCGCAAGCCGAGGCCGTCCGCAGAGGGCGGGAAGGCATCGGCGGCCGGGCGGGGCGTGCCGCCAGGCGACGCGGCGCAGGCGCAGAGCGCGAGGAAGGCGCCGAGAGCCGCGCGGCGCCACACGCCTCAGTCCTCGTCGAGGGCGTAGACGCGCCCCCACATCTGCTGCGTGAGCTGAAGGGCCTGGTTCGGGCGCACCATGAATGGAAGCGCACCGAGCCGCGCGCGCGTCGCCGCAGGGTCCGGCGCCACGGCCGCAAGCGCGGCATCGGCTGCGCGGGTGTCGCCGCGATCGAGAGCGGCCGCTGCGCCCGCGAGGGCCGCGATGACCGCGCCAGGCTCGGCGTCCTGCCTGATGCCGAGGACGTCGCGTGCCTGTGTGCGCCCGATCCTGAGCTGTGGCTCGGCGACCGGGGCGAGGGAGATGAAGCGCGGCTCGCGCATCACGGCCGTCACATACTCGTACTGGCCGATGATGCGCGCGGCGAAGGCCGCGTTGCCGCCGATGCGCGACGGCGGGTCAGCCAGCGCCGAATTCGCGTTGATCACCGCCGAAAGCACCGGATCGCTGCCGAGATCGAGGCCGAGCCCTGCCGGGGAGGGCGGAAAGGCATCGCCCTTGAACAGCGGGCCGGGCGCGCTTGCGCATCCGGCGAGGCAGAGCAGCGCGAAGGCGGCTATTGTTCGACGTGTCATGCTGCGAGTCTCGCCCTCTCCGCACCTCCGCGCAACGGCCATGCTGGTCCTGGCGCTCGCCGCCGGTTGCGCAGCCGTGCCGGAAGCGCAACCACCCATCCCCTACCCGGCTGCGGCACGCGACCGCCTCGTTCGCATCGCGCTCGCCGAATGGGAGGAGTGGGGGCGGCTCTTCGTCGACCATACGGGGGCGGAGATGGCCGCGCCGGTTGAGGAGCGGCGCGAGGACGACCTCGAGGCGTTCCCTGCCGTGCTTGCCTACTGGTCCTCCGTTCCCGGACGGGAGGAGACGATCGCGCGGAACATCGAGCGGCTTCGCTCGGTGCAGGGCACGGCATCCGGCTACGCCCCGCTCTGGACGGAGGTACCGTGGAGTGCGGCCTTCGTGAGCTTCCTCGCCCGGTCCGCCGGGTATGACCGCGCCGACGTGCCTTCGGCCGACGCGCACTGGCGCATCGTCGATGCGCTGATGGCGCGGGAGGCTGCCTGGCCCGGCCTCGCCGCCTTCGGCGTCGCCTCGCCTGCCGCCACCGCGCCGGTTCCGGGCGACATCCTCTGCGCGACGCGGGGGGCGGAGCGCGGCCGCTACGCGGGGCCGGAGGATCGTGCGGCGGAGGTGGGCCGCGCGGTGCCGATGCATTGCGACGTCGTGGTCGGCATCAGGCCGGGCGTGGTGGAGGCCGTGGGCGGCAATGTCGGCGACGCGGTGCGCATGGTCCTGCTCCCCGCGCTGAATGACGGACGCATCGCGCCCGACGTGCCCGAGGGCGCGCCGGAGATGCCGTGCTGGTTCGTCGTGTTCCAGAATCGCGCGGGGCGGTAGGAAACTGCGCTATGGCAACCGCAGCGCTTCCTTCGCAGCTGAGATGCCGATCTCCTTGATCAGGTCGAAGCTCAGCGATCCCCCAGCACGCCGAACCGATTCCAGAACTTTCCTCCACGAGGCATCACTGCGCAACGAGTCCAGAAACTCGTGGCCTGCCCACGTTAGGTGGATGAACGCGAAGTCCTTTCCGTCCGTCGTCGTCTGATCGATCGAATGCAAGTATCCTGCCTGGCGAAGCAGCCACACATGATGGGCAACCACGCGGCGGTCATGACCCTCAATCGATGGTAGACCAGTGCCGAGGTGGTCAGGTGACGCCTCGACCGCCTTGAGAATTTCTCGAACCAGATTCAGATCACGCTGCACTGGTGGCCGGCTGGCTGGAGCTAGTCCCCCGTCGCGATGCGCTCGACGAGCTGTTTCACAGAGGGAACGAACCCGTTCGAGTAGAACGGGTCGGTTGCGAAGCGGTAGGCGTTGTGGCCGGAGAACATCAGGTTCCGGTTCACGTCGTCGCCATGGGCGATGTCCTGCAGCGTCTTCTGGATGCAGAAGCTGCGCGGGTCGGCCTTCTTGCCGTTCGTGTAGTCGGGCTCGTGCTGCGCCCAGTTCGAGAACCGGCAGGAGGAGAGGCAGCCCATGCACTCGATCTGGTCGCGGCGGATCTCCGCGCCCTTGTCGGGCGTGACGAAGATCAGCGTGCCGTCGGGCGTGCGCATCGCCTCGGTGAAGCCCTCGGCCGTCCACGCACGCGCGGAAGCCGCGTCGGCCGGCGTGAGATAGACGAGCCGCCCGCGCGGGCCGGTCGGGAACCCCTCCGTGTGCTCGCCCATCGCCTCGGCGGTGTAGGCGACCTGGCGGTCGTTCCGCTCACGCAACTCCTGGATGAAGCCGTTGTTCACGGCGGAGGAGTAGAAGCCGGTCGGCGAGAAGCGGTTGAGGAAGACATCGCCTTCCTTCAGCGTCAGCAGGCGCTGCTTCCACGTATCGGAGATCGGGCTCTCCTTCGTCAGCAGCGGGCGGGTGCCGAACTGGAACGCGACCGGACCGATCTCGGGGTTGTCGATCCAGTCCTCCCACTCCTTCAGCCACCAGACGCCGCCGGCCATCACCACGGGCACGTCGTCGAGCCCGAACTCGTTCATCGTGCGGCGGAGCGCGGCGACGCGCGGATACGGCGCCTCCGGCCTGTCAGGATGCTCGCTGTTCGACAGCCCGTTATGCCCGCCGGCAAGCCACGGGTCCTCGTACACCACGCCGCCGAGCCACTCCCGCGTCTTCGAGTAGGCGCGCTTCCAGAGCGCGTTGAAGGCGCGGGCGGAGGAGACGATGGGGTAGTAGTGCACGCCGAAGCGCGCGGCGATGTCGGAGAGCCTGTAGGGCATGCCGGCGCCGCAGGTGATGCCGTTGATCAGCCCCTTCGCGCCCTCGAGCACGCCGACGATGACGCGCTCGGCCCCGCCCATCTCCCAGAGGATGTTGGCGTGGATGCGCCCCTTGCCGCCCGACATCTCCCAGGCGGTGCGGGCCTGCTGGATGCCCCCCTGGATGCCGAAGGCGACGAGCTCCTCGTGCCGCTCGCGGCGCGTCTTGCCCTCGTAGACCTGGCGTACGAGGCGGCCGTCCGGCGTGTAGCTGTCGGCGTTGACCGCCGAGAACGTGCCGACGCCGCCGGCCGCCGCCCAGGCGCCGGAGGACACGCCGTTCGAGACCGACACGCCCTTGCCACCCTCGACGAGCGGCAGGACCTCGGCACCACCCATGCGGATTGCGTTCAGAGGCTTCACGTCAGTTCCTCCCGCGCGACGCTCCGGTCGCGCCCGGCATCACCGGGGCAGATATATGACACCCCCTTGGAAGCGCATCCAGGGCGGGGGTGCGCCCCCCGCCCTGGCGCGTCCATATCGCCTACTGCGCGGCCTCGGGCTGGCCGCCCGCGCCTGCGGGCTGACCCTGGCCACCCTCGCCGCGCTCGCGGCGGCCACCGCCGCTACCGCCGCCACCACCCTTTGGGCCCACCTTGTCGCTGATGTCCTCGCCGGTAGCCTGGTCGACCACGCGCATCGAGAGCTTCACCTTGCCGCGCTCGTCGAAGCCGATGACCTTCACCTTCACGCTGTCGCCCACGTTGACGACGTCGGTGGTCTTGGCCACGCGGCCCTGGGCGAGTTCGGAGATGTGCACGAGGCCGTCGCGCGAGCCGAGGAAGTTCACGAAGGCGCCGAAATCGGCCGTCTTCACCACCTTGCCGTCGTAGATCACGTTGATCTCGGGCTCGGCGACGATGCCGCGGATCCAGTTGATCGCAGCCTGCGCAGCCTTGTCGTCGGTCGCGGCGACCTTGATCGTGCCGTCGTCCTCGATGTCGATCTTCGTGCCCGTCACCTCGGTGATCTCGCGGATCACCTTGCCGCCCGAGCCGATCACCTCGCGGATCTTGTCGCGCGGCACGTGGATGACGGTGATGCGCGGGGCGTTGGCCGACACGCCGTCGCGCGGGCGGTTCATCGCCTTGGCCATCTCGCCGAGGATGTGGATGCGCCCGTCCTTCGCCTGGCCGAGCGCGATCTGCATGATCTCGGGCGTGATCGAGGTGATCTTGATGTCCATCTGCAGCGAGGTGATGCCCGTCTCCGTGCCGGCAACCTTGAAGTCCATGTCGCCGAGATGGTCCTCGTCGCCGAGGATGTCGGAGAGGACGGCGTAGCCCTTGTCCTCCTTGATCAGACCCATCGCGATGCCCGCGATCGGCCGCGGCAGCGGCACGCCCGCATCCATCAGCGCAAGCGAGGAGCCGCACACCGTTGCCATCGACGAGGAGCCGTTGCTCTCCGTGATCTCGGAGACGACACGGAGCGTGTAGGGGAACTGCTCCTTGCTCGGCAGCAGCGGGTGGATCGCCCGCCAGGCGAGCTTGCCGTGGCCGATCTCGCGGCGGCCGGGGCTCCCCATGCGGCCGGCCTCGCCCACCGAGTAGGGCGGGAAGTTGTAGTGCAGCATGAAGTGCTCGCGGTACTCCCCCTCGAGCGCATCGATGATCTGCTCGTCGTCGCCCGTGCCCAGGGTCGCGACGCAGAGCGCCTGCGTCTCGCCGCGGGTGAACAGCGCCGAGCCGTGCGTGCGCGGCAGCGTGCCGACCTCGACATAGATCGGGCGGACGGTCTTGGTATCGCGCCCGTCGATGCGGAGCCCGGTGTCGAGGATGGCGTTGCGGACGATGTCTGCCTCGAGCTCCTTCAGCAGGCCCTTGGCCTTCTCCGCGTCGAGCCCTTCCTCGGCGACGGCAGCGAGCGCGGCCTTCTTCGCTGCACTGAGCTTCTCGACGCGGGCCTGCTTCACCCGCTCGGCATAGGCTTCCATGAGCGGCACGCGCGCGAGGTCGGACAGGCGCGCCTTGAGCGCCTCGATCGCGGGGTCGGGCTCGGGCAGCGGCCAGGGATCCTTCGCCGCCTGCTCGGCGAGCTGGATGATCGCCTCGATCACCGGCTGGAAGCCCGTGTGGCCGAAGGTCACGGCGGCGAGCATCGTCTCCTCGGAGAGCTCCTTCGCCTCGCTCTCGACCATCAGCACGCCCTCGGTCGTGCCGGCGACGATGAGGTCGAGGCTGCTCTCCTTCATCTGCTCGGCGGTCGGGTTCAGCACGAACTCGCCGCCGACATGGCCCACGCGGGCGCCGCCGATCGGGCCCATGAAGGGAATGCCGGACAGCGTCAGCGCGGCCGAGCAGCCGATCATCGCGACGATGTCGGGATCGTTCTCGAGGTCATGCGAAAGGACCGTCGCGATGACCTGCACCTCGTTGCGGAACCCGTCCGGGAAGAGCGGGCGGATCGGGCGGTCGATCAGGCGGGAGGTGAGCACCTCCTTCTCGGTCGGGCGCCCCTCGCGCTTGAAGAACCCGCCTGGGATCTTGCCGGCGGCGAAGGTCTTCTCCTGGTAGTGCACCGAGAGGGGGAAGAAATCCTGCCCCGGCTTGGCCGACTTGGCGCCGACGACGGTGCAGAGCACCACCGTGTCGCCGTAGCGGGCGAGAACCGCGCCGTCGGCCTGGCGGGCCATCTTGCCCGTCTCGAGCGAGAGGGTGCGTCCCCCCCAGGTAAGTTCCTTGCGGAAGAACTGGAACATCAACGGTCATCCTTTCGTCTGGATGCCGGCGCGGACGGCGGGCCGATCCTGCTCGCGCGCGCCCTCCGGGGGCAGGCGGCGCTTCGGGTGGCATGGTGCCCGCGGCGCGGGACACTGCCCACGCCACGACCCCATGTGACCGGAAACGCCGTCATGCTTGCCCCGTCGAGGGGATTTGCGGCGAGGCGGGTTCGTTGACCGCCGCCTGCTACGGCATACCGCCAGCCCGGATCGGGCATGGCGGGGCGCCCGCGTGCCACCATGGCGCGCGGGAACAAGGTGGCGCGGGGAGCGAGCGGCCCCCGCACCGTCATCAGGGTCACGCGGCCTATGGCCTCGCCACCTTCAAGAAACCAGCCTCACCGGCGGAGGCCGAGGCGCTTGATCAACGTCTCGTAGCGGGACGTGTCCTGGCGCTTCACGTAGTCGAGCAGACGGCGGCGCTGGCCAACCATCATCAGCAGGCCACGGCGGGAGTGGAAGTCCTTTGCGTGATCCTTCAGGTGCTCGGTCAGGTTCTTGATGCGCTCCGAGAGCAGGGCGACCTGCACCTCGGGAGAGCCCGTATCGCCGGGCTTCGTCGCGTATTCCTCGATCAGCGCCGTGCGGCGCTCTGCCGTGATCGACATCGGGGTTCTCCATGTGACCCGCTGCGGAGCCCCCGCGTGCCTCGCGGCAATCGGGGGCGGTTCGGGGCGACGGATCAGACGGCGTGAGACAGAAGCCGCACCGGGTGCAGCATTCCCTCGCCAAGCCGGCCGAGCGCGAGCGCCTTGCCCCCCGCCATCACGCGGACCAGACCACCGTCCGGGTCGGCGTCCTGCGGCATCCGGGAGAGAAACGGGACAAGAGATAGGGCCTGTCCGTTCGTCAGCCGGGCGGCCTCCTCCCCCGTCAGGGCCAGCGCCGGGATGTCGGCCAGCGCGGTCTCGACCGGGAGCACGAGGCTCAGGGCGGCCGGTTCTTGCCCCAGGGAGAGCAGTTTGTCCAGGGAAACCGCCCGGTCCTCCGTGAAGGGGCCGACCCGCTTACGGCGCAACGCCGCGACGTGCCCCACCGTGCCGAGCGCAAGGGCGAGGTCGCGGGCGAGGCTGCGCATGTAGACGCCCTTGCCGCTTTCCACGGCGAAGACCGCCGTGTCGGCGTCGGGCCGCTCGACCAGCTCGAACCGGTCGACCTGGGCGGGTCGGGCGGCAAGCTCGACCTCGGCGCCCGAGCGGGCAAGGTCATAGGCCCGCTCGCCCGCGATCTTCACGGCAGAGTAGCGGGGCGGCACCTGCATGATCAGGCCGGTGAAGGCGGGAAGCGCCGCACGGATCTGCTCATCCGATGGACGCACCTCGGACGTGGCCGTCACCGCCCCGTCGGCGTCGTCGCTGTCGCGCGCCTCGCCGAAGCGCAGCGTGAAGCGGTACTCCTTCGTACCGTCCATGGCGTAGGGGACGGTCTTGGTCCCCACCCCGAGGGCGAGCGGCAGCACGCCTGTGGCCAGCGGGTCGAGCGTGCCGCCGTGGCCGACCTTCTGGGCGCCGAGGGAGCGCTTCACGGCGTTGACGACGTCGGTCGAGGTCATGCCCGAGGGCTTGTCGATCACGAGCCAGCCATCGATCGGCCGGCCCTTGGGCTTTCTCGGCACGAAGGTCAGTCCTCGTCGTCTCGGGAAGAGTCTCTGGACGGGTCTCGGGGGGCGAGGTCGCGGGCGACCGCGGGGGAATGGAACAGCGCCTCCATCCGGGCCGCGGCGTCGATCGCCGTATCGGGGCGGAACACGAGGTCAGGCGCGTACTTGGTACGGATCGCTTGGGCGACCTGGCCGCGCAGATAGGGCGCGGCACGCTTCAGCGCCGCGAGCAGCACGGACGCATCGCCGCCCCCCAAGGGCGTGACGAACACGGTCATGTGCTTGAGGTCGGGCGAGGCGCGCACCTCGGTCACCGTCACATGCGCGCCGGCAAGGTCGGGGTCGCGAAAGTCGCCCCGCTCGAGCACCGCGGCGAGCGCGTGCCGCACCTCCTCCGCCACGCGGAGCTGGCGCTGCGACGGGCCCGCTGCATGGGCGGACTTCGCCTTGCTGCGCGACATGCCTTCCTCCCGGCCGGGCCGAAGCCCTGATCAGGCCGGCACCGTCTCCGTCTCGAAGCACTCGACCATGTCGCCCTCGGCGAGGTCGTTGAACCCCGCGAAGGAGAGGCCGCACTCGAAGCCGCGCGCAACCTCGCGAACGTCGTCCTTGAAGCGCTTGAGCTGGCTGAGCTCGCCGGTGTGGATCACCACGCCCTCGCGCAGGAGCCGCACGCCGGCGCCACGCTTGACCACGCCCTCGGTGACCATGCAGCCCGCGACCTTGCCGGTTTTGGTGATGTTGAACACCTTCCGGATCTCGGCGTAGCCCAGGAACTTCTCGCGCTCCTTGGGCGCAAGCTTGCCCTTCACGAGGTTCTCGATGTCGTTCGCGACGTCGTAGATGATCGAGTAGTAGCGGATGTCCACGCCGTCGCGCGTCGCGAGGTCGCGTGCCTGGGACGTCGCGCGCACGTTGAACGCGACGATCACGGCATCGGACGCCTTGGCGAGCTGGATGTCGCTCTCGGTGATCTGGCCCACCGCGCTGTGCAGCACGCGCACCTTCACCTCGTCGTTGCCGAGCTTGAGCACGGTCGCGGCGATCGCCTCGGCCGAGCCCTGCACGTCGGCCTTCACGAGGACGGCCACTTCCTTCTGCTCGCCTGCCTGGATGCGCGCGAGCATCTGGTCGAGCGTGCCGCGCGCGGCCGTCTGGCCGGCGGCCGCCTTCTCGCGCGCCTTGCGCTGGCGGAACTCGCTGATCTCGCGCGCCCGCCCCTCGTCCTCGACGGCGACGAACGGCTCGCCTGCCCCCGGGACGGCCGAGAGACCGAGGATCTCCACCGGCATGGAGGGGCCGGCGTCCTTCACCGTGCGGCCCTTGTCGTCGAGCATCGCGCGCACCCGGCCCCACTCGGAGCCGGCGACGACGATGTCGCCCTGCCGAAGCGTTCCCTTCTGGACGAGAACGGTCGCGACCGGGCCGCGGCCGCGGTCGAGCCGACTTTCGATCACCGTTCCCTCAGCGGCACGGTCGGGATTCGCCTTGAGATCGAGGACCTCTGCCTGGAGCAGGATGGCCTCCTCGAGCCTGTCGAGGTTCATCCGCTTCAGCGCCGAGACCTCGATGTCCTGCGTCTCGCCACCCATCGCCTCGACCACGACCTCGTGGGAGAGGAGCTCGGTGCGCACGCGCTCGGGCTTCACGCCTGGCTTGTCGATCTTGTTGATGGCAACGATCATCGGCGCGTGCGCCGCCTTGGCGTGGCGGATCGCCTCGATCGTCTGCGGCATCACGCCGTCATCCGCGGCGACGACGAGAACGACGATGTCGGTCACCGAGGCGCCGCGGGCGCGCATGGCCGTGAAGGCCTCGTGGCCAGGCGTGTCGATGAAGGTGATCTTCGACCCGGAAGGCAGCGTCACCTGGTAGGCGCCGATATGCTGGGTGATGCCGCCGGCCTCGCCTGCCGCGACATCGGTCGCGCGCAGAGCGTCGAGCAGGCTGGTCTTGCCATGGTCGACATGGCCCATGACGGTCACGACCGGCGGGCGCGACACCAGCGCCGCGTCCTCGTCGGCCGAGCCTTCGAGGCCGAGCTCGACATCGCTCTCCGACACGCGCTTCGCCCTGTGGCCGAGCTCGGTCACCACCAGCTCGGCCGTGTCGGCGTCGAGCGACTGGGTGATCGTCGCCATCACGCCGAGCTTCATCAGCTGCTTGATTACGTCGGCGCCGCGCACGGCCATGCGGTTGGCGAGATCCTGCACGGTGATGATCTCGGGGATCACCACCTCGCGCACGACCTTGAGATCGCCCGCACGCAGGCGTTCGGCATCGGCCTGGCGGCGCTCGCGTTCGCGCTGCCGGCGGATGCTCGAGATCGAACGCTGGCGCTCGTCCTCGTCGGTCAGCGCAGCGGCGACATTGACCCTGCCGGCACGGCCGGACCGGTCGGGCAGACCCTTCTTCGCTGCGGCAAGAACCGGGCGCTTCGGCGCGCCGGGGGCGCCGCCGGGCCGGCGGGTTGGGCGGCCCTCGTCCTCCTCCTCGCCGCGCGGCAGCCTGAGCGTGCGCTCGGCCGCGGTCGCGCCGGGGGCGGCGGGGCGGGCTGTTGCAGGCGGAGCGCCGGTCGCGCGGCCGCGCGCATCGGCGCGCTCTGCCGCTTCCTTGGCGCGGCGCGTCACCTCCACATCGTCGGATTTCTGGCGCGCCTCGGCCTCGCTGCGGGCCTTGGCTTCGGTCTCTGCACGGGCCTTCGCCTCGGCCTCGGCCTTGGCGGCGGCCTCCTCCTCAGCCTTCTTCCGCGCCTCCTCCTCGGTCTTGCGGCGGGCCTCCTCGGCGGCGGAGCGGACGGAGATCGACTGCGCCTCCGCCTCGCGGCGGCGCTGCTCGCGCATCTGCTCCTCGAGGGCGCGGGTGCGGGCGGCGCGCTCCTCGGCGGTGAGCTGGCGCGGCGCACCCGGCGCCGGCCGCTGCGGGGCGGGCTGGCGGGCGCCTACTCCGCGCGGCAGCGTGGTCGGCGGCGGTGCTGTCTGCACCGGTCC
>NZ_VFAC01000080.1 GCF_007644105.1 Elioraea rosea
CTCACAGGGCCGGGCTGGCGCGGCGGCTGGCCGCTGCGCGGCGTGGCGGCGGCGAGGGCGGCGGCCGCGAGGCCTGCCGCGAGGAGTGCGATGCAGATGATGCGCATGGGCCGGATCTCCTCTTCCGGAGTCGGACCATGATGACCCTGTAACGGTCAGGATGCGGTGCGCCGGGGCACGCCCCGGCGGCTACCGCTACAGGTCGACCTCGGCGCGGGCGAGGTCGCGCAGCGCGTCGGCGCGGGTCAGCACGAGCGCACCGCGGCTCATCGACAGGAGGCCCTCGCGGCGCATCGCCGCGATCTCGCGCGACACCGCCTCCCTGCGCGAGCCGATCCGTGCGGCAAGCACGTGCTGCGGCGGCGGCGGCGATACGGCGAAGCCGTCGCCACCCTGGCGCGGCTTGGCCATGCGCAGGAGCTCGGAGGCGACGCGCTGGCGCACCGTCATCGAGCTCTGCTCGACGAGGCGGGTGGAAAGCTCGCGCACCCGCGCCGTCAGGAGCTTTAGGAGCCGCAGGGCGACCTCGGGTGCGGCCGAGACGAGAGCGAGGAAGGCGGCGTTCGGCAGGGCGAGCACCCGTGTTGTCACGAGCGCCGTGGCGGAGGCCGAGCGGGGCGCGCCGTCGATCGCGGCGATCTCGCCGATCACGCCGCCCGCCTCGATGTCGCGATAGACGAACTCCCTCCCGCCCGGCGTGCGCGCAATGATCCGCACCGCGCCGGAGACGATGAACAGCACCTCAGAAGCCGGCTCGTCGAAGTCGAACACCGTCACGCCCGGCTCGAAGCTGCGCGCATGCGCGGCGGCGGCGGCGCGGGCGAGCGCATCGGCCGGCGCGCCGGCGAGCATCGCGAAGCCTGCAAGGGCGGTGGCGTTCATGGGCGTTCTGCCTTCACGTTACGGTTTCGAGCTCGTCCTCCGTCAGGTTGCCGGGAACGATCACGAGCGGCGTGCGCAGAAGGCGATTGTAGCGGCCGGTGAGCGCGCTGATCAGCGGCCCAGGCCCTTCGGCCGCGCCGGAGGAGGCGAGCACGAGAACGGAGATGCCGGGCTCCTCGCCGAGCAGGGCGAGGAGCTGTTCGCGCGCATCGCCCTCGCGCACGTAGACGACGGGCATCTGCCCGGTGATCCGGTTCACCTCCGCCGAGAGCCCCTGCAGGAGCTGTTCCGCCTCGGCGCGGCGTTCCTCGCGCATCATCTCGGCGATGTTGGCCCATTCGGCCTGGCCGACCGGCTCGGTCACGCGCAGGAGCGCCACGCGGCCGCCGCCGCGAAGGGCTCGAAGCGCGGCATAGCGCAGCGCGACGGCACGTTCGGCGCTGTCATCGACCACCACGAGGAACGTTCTGGCACGGCGGGCCGCGGCGTGGGCCGGGTCGGGCGAGGGGGTGTCGGTGCTCATGCCCCCGAGATTAGCGCGGGATCAGCGCCTGAACAGCACGGAGCCGAGCCAGCCCGCGAAGGCGGCCAGGAAGACGGCCGCCACGCCATAGGCGAGCGGCTCCTCGCGGGCGATGTGCCAGATCTCGGCGGAGGTTCCGGCGCGCACGACGGTCAACGGCAGGTCGCGTGCCGCCATCACCCTGCCGTCGCGCACGAGCAGGATCTCGACGCGGTAGAGGCCCGGGATCACAGCCGGGGGCAGGAACAGACGGGCGTGGAACAGCCTGTCTGCCGCGATCTGCACGCCCTCTGCGTCCTCTTCGTAGAGGCGTTGGTCCTGCTTCAGCTCGAGCAGCGCCTGGCGGAAGGTCGGGTCCTCGATGCGCCCGCGGGGGGAAAGCGGCAGCGAGGCGAGCCCGATGCGAAGCCGACGCCGTTCCTCGACAGGCAGGATGGCCTCGACCGGGCGCGTCGAGGCGACGGCATAGAAGCTCGGCGCTGCGTCGAATCGTTCCGAGGGGCCGTTGAGCCAGATGCCCGCGACCCGAACCTTGCGCCGGACGACGACCGGCGCGTTCGGGCCACGCAGGGTCACGATCACGTCGCCGCCCGGGCCAGCCGCCTCGCCTGCCGAGGTGCCGAACACCAGGAGCTCGGCGCCCGAGAAGCCGGTGGTGACGGCCACCTCGCGCTGCGACAGCTCCGCCACCAGGAGCTGCGCGGTCGCCGGCCGCGTCCACGGCAGCAGGGTCAGCACGAGCAGGGCAGCGATCGCGGCGCGCCTCATAGCGCCGGCCCCAGCGTGTAGAGCTGCTCCGGCCGGCGCAGCAGCCCCCAGGCGAGCTCGACCGCGACCGCGAGCACGAGAAGCCCGAGCAGCCCGCGCGTCTCCTCGCCCCGCAGCCGGGACCCGAGCGCGGCGCCGAACTGCGCGCCGGCGACCGCGCCTGCCATCAGCAGCAGCGCGAGGATGATGTCGACGCTCTGCGTGCTCACCGCCTGCATCACCGTCACCGCGGCGGTGACGAACACCACCTGGAACAGGCTCGTTCCGATGACGACCCCGGTGGGGATGCCGAGAAGGTAGATCATTGCCGGCACGAGGACGAAGCCGCCGCCCACGCCCATGACGGCCGAGAGAAGGCCGATGCCGAAGCCGATCAGCAATGGCGGGATGACGGAGATGTAGAGGCGCGACTGACGGAAGCGCGTCTTCAGCGGCAGCCCGTGCATCCAGAAATGCTCGTGCAGCCGCCGCCGCACCTGCTTTCGCCGCCGCAGCACCGCGCGTGCGCTCTCGGCCACCATCAGCCCGCCGACGATGCCGAGCACGACGACATAGAACACCGCCACAACGAGATCGACCTGGCCGATCTGCCGGATGAGGCGGAAGAGCTGCACGCCGATGGCCGAGCCGACGAGGCCGCCTGCCGTCAGCACAGAGCCCATCTTGATGTCGACGTTGCCGCGCCGCCAATGCGCGATCAGCCCCGAGACGGAGGCGCCCATCGTCTGGTTCGCGGATGTTGCGACGGCGACGGCGGAGGGAACGCCGATGAACATCAGGAGCGGCGTCATCAGGAAGCCGCCGCCCACCCCGAACAGCCCCGACAGCAGCCCGACGACGAGCCCGATGCCGACGACGAGAAGCGCGTCGACCGACATTTCCGCAATGGGGAGATAGACCAGCATCGATCAGGCAACACCTGGGAAGGGCGGAAATGCGAGGCTTGCGCCGATACCGCGATGGAACAAGGAAAAAGGGGCGGTGGAGAGGCGGCGTTTGCTGCAAGGCAGCCGAGCGCGGCAGAAGCGCCACGCGTGGCGATGGTCAGGGCGGGGGCGGGACCGGCCCGCCGCCGAGCCCGCCGAAAAGAAGAAGCAGCACCACCACGCCAAGCAGGATCGTGATGAGGCCGAGGCTGCGGGCACCGTAGTATTCCCGCCGGTACCCCCAGAACCCGCCGCCGCCGAGCACCACGAGGATGAGCAGGACGACGAGCAGCGTCATGGTCATTGGCCTACTCCGCCATGTCGGGGCCTTGCGCGGCATGCGCCGGCCCGCCCAGCCGCAACGGGCCCGGTGCCGGCGCGGTTTCGCGGGGACAGGACACGGCCACCGACGAGACAGGGAGACACGCATGACCAATCCCACGCCCGGACGCCGCGCCGCCCTCGCCACGGCGCTTGCCGTCGCATCGCTGCCGCTGGCGCACGCCGCCGCCGCCGCACCCGCACCGGCCGGCACGCGGGCG
>NZ_VFAC01000081.1 GCF_007644105.1 Elioraea rosea
CGCCGCGCCCGCGCCTCGGCGAGGTTGCCGGCCCGCGCCGCCGCCTCGCCTTCCGCCAGAAGCCGCGCGGCATCGGCGCGCGGGCCGGGCTCGGTCGTTCCGGCAAGGACACGGTCATGCTCTGCCCGCAGCGCGCGGGGAAGGTCGGTGGAGAGCTCGCGCTCGATCGCCGCTTCCTGCCGGTGCTGCGGCGCGACGACCGCGATCTGCCACGCGACGAGTGCGATCAGCGCCGCGCCGAGCGCGATCAGCGTGGGCCGGCCCCAGCGCGCGCGCGTCACCCACAGCGTCGCGATCCGTCGGCCGAGCCCGTCGCCGCGCCGGTGATAGGCGAAGCGCTTCTCCTCGAGCGCGGCGATCCCCTGGTCGAGCACGTGCTCGGGCACGGTGATGCCCTGGCTCGCGTAGATCTCGCGCAGCCGCTCGCGCAGCTTCGCGCGGCGCTCCTCGCCGGCGAGCTCGCGCATCGCCAGCGTCTCGGCGTGGCGGATCGTGTCCACCACGTCCATCGCGAGCATGGTGTCGTCGAGCGAGGGGGAGGCGGCCTGGGCCGGCATGGCGTGCCCGCGCTCCCGGCGTCAGGCGTTCGCCGCGGCGCCGGCGCGCTGGGCGAGCCTCGTCATGCGCTGCTTGGCGTCCTCCACCGCGCGGCGGATCTCCTCGCTGTTCTTGGTCGACGCCTCGCGCATTTCCTCGATGATCTCGCGCGACCGTTCCTGGTAGTTCACCACGCTGTCGACAAGCTTCTTCACCGCCTCGGCCTGGATCGTCGGGCCGTAGCCCGCGCGCAGCGCGGCCTCCTGCACCGTGCCGCCCATCTCGGCGAGCGTCTCGAGCGAGCGGTTCACGCCCTCCTTCATCGCATCGAGGGTGCGCGTGCTCTCGTGCAGCCCGTGCAGCCCCGTGAAGGAGGCGCTGAGCGCCGTCAGCACCGCCTCGTTGGTTGAGAAGAACGACACCGCCTGCTGGTACACGCGCTCCTTCGCGGTGGTGGTCTGCACCAGCCGCGCCATGATGACCTCGGAGGTGTTGTAGGAGACGGTGAGGTTGTCGGAGAGGTCCTTCGCGATCTGGTAGCGCGCCTCCTCGTCCTGGAGCGCGCGGAGCGACTGGTCGCGCGCGAGCTCGACGCGGGCGCGCTCGGCCGGCTCCTTCTCCGAAGCCGCCTCCGCCGCCTTCACCGCCTCGTCGGTCGCCGCGCGCGCGGCGGCGAGCTTGCCCTCTGCCGTCTTGAGCACCTCGAGCGCCATCACCTCCGCCTCCTTCATGGCGACGCGGAAGTCGCGATACGCCTCGAGGATGCTGTGCTCGCGGTCGATGTTCTCCTTGGTGTCCTTCGAGACGTCGAGATAGGTGCGGCGGATCGTGTCGAAGCGCGAGGAGATGTCGCCGCGCGTGACCTTCTGCCAGATGTTGGACAGCCTCTCCATCGTGGAGATCTTTCCATCCTCGATCTGGGCGACCATCTCGCGCGCATCGTCGCGGATCGAGTTGAAGGCGTTGGTGATGGTCTCGTACCGTTCGCCGACCGCCATGGCCTGGATCTGCTCGCGCACCACCTCGTTGAAGGTGGTCGCCTGGTTCAGAACGCGAGCGATCAGCGCGACGCGGTGCTCGTCGAGCGCGGTGATCTTGGCGAGAAGGCCGGTGATCGGGCTTTCCTGCGCCGAGGCCTGCGGCAGCGGCAGGCCGAGGTCGCGCAGGCGCCCGAGCGCCTTGTCGAGATGCGCCATCACCTGTCCCGACATCGTCACGCTCGTGTCAGCCATCGGCGTTGGTCCCCCGTTCGGCATTATGCTTTGATCACTCAGCCTAGACGCTGCCCGTCCGCTTGAGAAAGCGGAACTTCCACGAAACGAGGCCGCCGTGGCTCACGACCGGGTGGCCGGGGCCATCGGCGTCACGCGATGCGCCGGCACGGCGCGAAACACGAACGGGGGATTCGATCATGGGTCTTTTCAGCTTCGTGAAGGCCGCGGGGCGGCTGCTCGGCATCGGCAAGGCGGAAGCGGCGGTGCAGGACGAGAGCAAGCCCGCGCCGGCGCCGCCCACTGCCGAGGCGATCCGCGCCGAGCTCGACCGGCTCGGCCTGCCGCCCGACGTCAAGGTCACGGTCGAGGGCGACACGGTGAAGCTCACCGGCGGGGTGGCCGACCCCGCGACGCGCGAGCGCGCCATCCTCGCCGCGGGCAACGTCGCCGGCATCGCCGCCGTGGAGGAGACGATCGCGGCCGTCGAGGAGATGCCCGCGCCGGTGTTCCACACGGTCGCCAAGGGCGACACGCTGTGGAAGATCGCGGAGAAACACCTCGGCTCCGGCGCGAAGTACCCGGTCATCTTCGAGGCGAACAAGCCGATGCTGACGCACCCGGACATGATCTATCCCGGCCAGGTGCTGCGCATCCCGAAGCAGGGGTAGCGCGCCGCCCGGCCCGCGGCGGCACGCAGGTCGCGACAGGGCTCGGCAGTTTAGGGTATGGTGCAGGAATCGCGCACAACCTGCTGAATAGCCATGCCCGCACGCTCCAGCGCCTCAGGCTCCCCCCACGGCACGATCCGGCGCCTGCTGCCGCCGGGGGTGGCTGCGTTCCTGCGCCGCCGTGCGTCGGAGATCGCGGGCGTCGTGTCCTGCGCCCTCGGCCTCACCGTTCTCGTGGCACTTGCCTCGCACCACCCGGCTGACCCGAGCCTGAACACCGCCGGTGCGGGTGCCGTGCGGAACCTCGCTGGCCCCGCCGGCGCGGCGCTGTCGGATGCGCTGCTGCAGGGCTTCGGGGTCGCTGCCGTGCTCACCGGCATCGCGCCGCTCGTCTGGGCCTGGCGGCTCGTCAGCCACCGTCCGCTCGGTTCGCCGCTCGCGCGCGCGGGCATGCTCGCGGCGTCCCTGCCCTTCGCGGCCGCGGGGCCTGCGCTGTTCTCGGCCGAGCACCCGCTGCTCCCCGCAGGCCCTGGCGGCGTCGTCGGCACGCTCCTGATGGGCGGGGCGCAGGAGACGGCGTCCTCCTGGCTCGGCCCGCTCGGAATGGCCTTCGCCACCATCTTCCTCGCCGGCCTCGGCCTGCTTCTCGCCATCGGCTCCTTCGGGCTGACGGCGGGGGAATGGCGCGGCGCGGGCCGCGCGGTTGCCGTCGGAAGCGGCGCGGTCGCGCTCGGCGCGGGCGAGGGGGCCGGCAAGGCGGGTCGTGCCGTCGCCGGGTTCTGGCGGCGCGTGAACATCCCCGGCCGCGTGGCGGAGTCGATCAGCGAGTGGCGGGCGCAACGCCGGGCCGCAGCGGC
>NZ_VFAC01000082.1 GCF_007644105.1 Elioraea rosea
GGTGCCGCCGGCGGGCGGGGAAGCGCGGCCTGCTGGCCGCCCTGGGCGGGCGCCGCCCCCTGCTGCGTCCCGCCCTGCGCGGGCCGTGCGGGAGCGGGGCGCTGGCCGCCCTGCTCGAGCTGCTGCAGGCGGTAATCGGTGTCTGCGGCGTTCTTCTCGACCGCGGCCTGGAGCTGGCGGATCGCGTTCTGGTTCTCCTCGCTCCGCCCGCGAAGCAGGCGAAGATCGGTCTCGAGCGCGGAGACGCGCTCGAGCAGGCGGGTGAGCAGCTCCTGCTGCGCCGTGGTGCCGCCTGCCGCGCCGACCGCGACGGGAGGCGCGATCGCGCTACCGCCGCCGCCTCCGCCGCCGCCGCGCTGCAGCGCCTGGATGTCGCGGCGCAGCTCCTGGATCTGGTTCTGCAGCGCGATGCCTTCGCGGCTGTCGATCTGCGCGACGGCCGGCGCGCCGAACAGCGAGACGCCGACTAGCAAGGCCACCGCCCCGAGCCGCATGCGATGTGCTCCACTCACGTCGAACACCGTTCCTGCCCCCTTCCCGTGCGAGCCGCGGGCGCCTTCCCGCCCGTTTCCGAAGCGGTAGGCCGATGCGCATGCGAGCGCAAGCGGCCGCACGAAGTTGCGATGCGCGCAAAAGAAAACCGGCGGCCCCCGCGAGGGAGCCGCCGGCGAATGAGCCTCGACGCGCCCGGGGGCGGCGCGGTCAGCGAACCGAGGTGATGGCGACGCGGTTCTGCGCCCAGGCTTCCTCGTTGGAGCCGAGCGCGATCGGGCGGTCCTTGCCGTAGCTGATCGTCGACACGCGCGCGCCCGACACGCCCTGCGCGACGAGGAAGTCGCGCGCTGCGTTGGCGCGGCGCTGTCCGAGGGCGAGGTTGTACTCCCGCGTGCCGCGCTCGTCGGTGTGGCCGGCGACCTGGACGTTCACCGTGTTGTAGCGCTGCAGCCACTCGGCCTGGCGCTGGAGCGTCGGGCGGCCGTCGGCGCGCACGTCATAGCGGTCGAAGTCGAAGAAGACGCGATCGCCGACATTGACGACGAGGTCTTCCTGCGAGCCGGGGCGCGGGCCGCCGCTCGTTTGGCCGGCGCCGGCGGCGGACTGGTCAGGGGTGGATTCGCAGGCGGCCAGCAGCGCGGCAGCGGCGAACACGCCAAGAAGCTTCGTCTTCATCGGTTCTCTCTTTTCTCCTCGACCATCGGGGCATGCACCGGCATGGCTCGTGTCGGTTGTATTGGCGCGCACCTACAGCGCGGCATTGGTCCGGTCAAGTAATCTCACGTCCGAAGTGGCAACGATGCTGCCGCATGGCTGCCCTCGACGGCGTACACGCCTCAGTCGCCTCACGGCAGGAGGGGTGACCAGGCCGGATCCGACCCGTCCGTCGGCGTCGGGATTGCCCGCTCGTTGAAACCGGTGATGTCGATCGAGACGAGCCGCGCGGAGTAGCCGCCACCGCGCGTGTCGCGTGCCGGGCTCTCGCGGTAGAAGGCCAGCACGCGGCCGTTCGGCGCGAAGGTCGGCCCCTCCATCTGGTAGCCTTCGGAGAGGATCCGCTCGCCCGAGCCGTCGGGCCGCATCACGCCGATGGCGAAATTGCCGCCCGCGATTCGGGTGAAGGCGATCAGGTCGCCGCGCGGCGACCACACCGGCGTCGCGTACCGCCCCTGCCCGAAGCTGATGCGGCGGACGTTCGAGCCGTCGGCATTCATCACGTAGAGCTGCTGGTTGCCGCCGCGGTCGCTGTTGAAGGTGATCTGCTGGCCGTCTGGGCTGTAGCAGGGCGAGACGTCGATCGAGGGGCCGGAGGTCAGCCGCCGCTCGGCGCGCGTGCGAAGGTCGATCGAGTAGACGTTGGCATCGCCGCCCCGGATCGCGGAGAGAAGCACCGAGTTGCCGTCGGGGGCAAACCGGGGCGCGAAGGTCATGCCGGGGAAGTTGCCGAGCAGGGACTGCCGCCCCGTGTCGATCTCGAACAGATACACCCGCGGTTCGTTCCGCAGGTAGGACATGAACGCGACCTGGTTGACCGAGGGGTGGAAGCGCGGTGTCAGCGCGAGCCAGGAGCCGTCGGTCAGGAAGCGGTGATTCTCGCTGTCCTGGTCCATGATCGCGAGTCGCTTGATCCGCCTGTCGCGCGGCCCGCTCTCGGCGATATAGACGATTCGGGTGTCGAAATACCCCTTCTCGCCGAGCAGCCGCTCGTAGATCGCGTCCGAGCAGATATGGGCGATGCGCCGCCAGTTCGCGGCCGGCGTGGTGTAGGCCGTGCCCTGGATCTGCTGCCCAGGCAGGACGTCCCACAGGCGGAACTCGACGCGCAGCCGGTCGCCCTGCTGCTCGACGCGGCCGGTGACGAGCGCCTGTGCGCCGATCGCCCGCCAGTCGGCGAAGCGGGGCGTCGCTTCCTGCCCCTGCGTGACGAAGGCACGCCGGTCGACCGGGCGGAACAGGCCGGAGCGCGCGAGATTGGCGCTGATCACCTGCGCGATCTGCGCCCCATAGGGCTGGGCGCCCTGGAAGTCGGTGATGGCGACGGGAAGAGGGTCGGTCCGCGCGCGGGTGATGTCGATCACCGCGCCCTGGCCCGAGGCCGTGCCGGGCAGGCCGGCCGCGGCGATCGAGGCGGCGCCGGCGCCGAGCAGCGCGCGACGGGAGAGCGACAGGGTTCTAAGCGCCTCAACCTGCGTGTCGGTGAGGAGGCGCGGGCGATCGGAAAACGGGGTCATCGTCGGTCCTGGTCCTGCGGCCGTCTCGTTCTTGGAAACGGGCTCCCGGGGCACCGGTTGCTTAGCCCAAGGCCCGTCACCGCACCAGCCCACGTGGGCTGAAGCGGAACACACTTGCTTCAACGGTCGGGTATTTCTCGCGCGGTATAGGCAGCGGGTTGCACTGCGGGCTGAGCAACGCGCGGCGCGCCTGCTCGGCGACGATCTGCTCGCGTCCCGAGTAGGAGCGCGCGGGGATCACCTGCACGACAGACCCGTCCGGGCGAAGCCTGACGCGCATCTCAACCGTGATGTCGGAGAGCCCCATCATCCCGGGATCGACCGACCAGCACTCGCTGATCTTGTTTGAGAGCCCATCGATCTCGCCGCGGGTCAGGCCAGGCGTCGCCGCCGTGCCGCCCGGCGCGCCGGCGGCGCGCGGCGCCCCGCCCTGGGGCTGGGCGGGCCTCGGCGGCT
>NZ_VFAC01000083.1 GCF_007644105.1 Elioraea rosea
GTGCGGCGGGCGGCCTCCGGCGCGTCTCCCACCGTCACGGCGCCCTGCGGCAATCGCGCGGCAAGCGCGCCAGGCTCCGCCGAGAACGCCTCCCCGCGCGGCAGCGGCAGCGCTGCGCCCGGCTCGAACACCTGCACGAACCGGTGGCCGCGCTTGCTGTCGATCAGCACGGCGACCGGTGCGGCGCCGAAATGTGGCGCGGCGAGCGCCTCGGCGGTCGTCACCGCGACGAGCGGTACGCCGGCACCGGCAGCGAGCCCGTGTGCGAGCGCGAGCGCCGCGCGGATTCCCGTAAACCCGCCGGGGCCCACGGTCGCGGCGATGGCGCCGAGCCTGCCCGCGCCGAGGCCCACCTGGGCGAGCACCCGCTCGGCGAGCACCGCGATCGCTGCCGCCTGCCCCTGCCCGCCCGGCGCCTCGGCCTCCGCGAGCGCCGCTCCGTCCGCCACCACGGCGGCAGAGGAGAGGGCGAGCGAGGCGTCGAGGCAGAGGATGCGCATCGCCTCAGATGACCTTGCAGGCCTCGTCGAAGGACAGCCGCGGATCGCGCGGGTGCAGCATCGCCGCGTCGCCGACGCCGATATTGACGAGAATGTTGGAGCGGATCGTCGTGCCGGCGAAGAACTCGCCGTCCACCGCGTCGTTGTCGAAGCCGCTCATCGGCCCGGCATCGAGACCGACGGCGCGGCAGGCGAGGATGAAGTAGCCCGCCTGGAGCGTGCCGTTGCGGAAGGCGGTGATGTCGGCGAGCACTGGGTTCTCGGCGAACCAGTCCCGCGCCGCGACATGCGGGTAGAGGCGGGGAAGCAGGTCGAAGAAGGCCGTGTCGTGGCCGACAATGGCGGTGACCGGCGCGGCCATCGTCTTCTCGACATTGCCGGGTGAGAGGCACGGGCGAAGCCGCTCCTTCGCTTCCGTGGTGCGGATGAACAGCACGCGCGCGGGCGAACAGTTGCCGGATGTCGGACCCATCTTCGCGAGGTCCCAGATCCGGCGCAGGTCGTCATCGGTCACCGGCGAGCCGGTCCACGCGACGTGCGTGCGCGCGTCGCGGAACAGCCGGTTCAGCGTCCAGTCGTCGAGCAAATCGCTTCTCCCCCGCGTGTCGGCGGGCGGAGGCTACTCCACGGCTTGGACGGCGACCACTTCCGGCACGTACACCTTCAGCATGTTCTCGATGCCATGCTTCAGCGTCGCCCGCGAGGAGGGGCAGCCAGAGCAGGCGCCCTGCAGGCGGAGATGGACGATGCCGTCGGCGAACTTCTGGAACACGATGTCGCCGCCATCGGCAGCGACGGCGGGGCGGACCCGCGTGTCGATCAGCTCGCGGATCTGGGCGACGATCTCGCGATCCTCCTCGGCGACCTCGATCTCATCCTCCGACCCTTCGGCACCGCCGTCGATCACCGGGCGGCCGGAGACGAAATGATCCATGATCGCGCCGAGCACCTGGGGGCGGAGCATCTGCCAGTCGGTGTCCCAGTCCTTGGTCACGGTCACGAAGTCAGCGCCGAGGAAGACGCGGCTGACGCCGGGCAGGGCGAACAGCGCCTGGGCAAGGGGGCTCGACCCGGCGGCGTCGACGGACGGGAAGTCCGCGGTCGCGAACCCGGGCATCACATCCCGGCCCGGCAGGAACTTCAGGGTGGCCGGGTTCGGTGTCTTCTCGGTCTCGATGAACATGGCGTGCTCCGCATCCGGGCCGTCGCGGCGATCCGACAATCCGCACCGGGCCGGTCCTGTTTGTCCAAGATGTGAGCCTGCGCGGCCTCCGGGTCAACCCGGGTCGGGTCATGCCTGCCCGTCGGAGCCCGCCTGATGCGCTTCCAACTCACGGCCGCGACGTCTCAGAAGGGCCATTACGCCTCGGCGACGGCGTCGAACGCGTCGTCCTCCGAGGCGAACACGCCCTCGACGGCAACGATGGGTAGCGGCAGGCGCGCCCGCTCGGTCAGCGCCGCGAAGGCGATCTCGCCTGATGAGGAGGTGAGCGGGGTGATGGCCCAGGGGTAGCGCGCGAGCCCCTTTCGCGGGGCGGCGACGAACAGGTCGTGCCCGATGCGCTCGAGCCGCTCTGCGTCGTGCTCGTCCTGCTCGCGGTCGGCGAGTGCGGCGTCCACCACGCGGTCGAGGAGGGCCTGCAGATCGGAGGGCATGCCCTCGGGGATGCGGGGCGGGCGGGGAGAAGTCAACCCCGCCCGCCCCGGCGCGTCAGCCCCCGCCCGGCTGACGCTGCGCCTCGGCCACCGCGATCGGCGCCGGTGCGCCTGGCCGGCCGAGGAAGGCGAAGGGAATCACGTCGTAACGGTCGCCTGCCGTGACGACGACGTTGCCGGCTTCGGCGGTTTCGTGCCGACCGGAGCCGGCGGAGAACTCGGGCATCGCTTCCGTGCCGCCCGCGTCGCGCGTGATGGTGCCTGTCATCAGCGGGCCGGAGGCGTTGGGGATGTCGGTCCAGCTCTCCGAGGCCGAGGCGGTGAAGGCGAGCATGGCCGCGCCGGCGAGAGTGGGAATGAACGCTTTCATCGACGTCTCTCCTTGTTTGGGGAACTTCCGTTCCCCTGCAGGGCGGGCATGCAGCCCGTCCTTGCAGACAGGTTATTCGGTGCGGTCACGCAATGCTGTGCCGGGCCGCACGGAAGGCCGTGTCGCGTCCATCGCGAGTGTGCGCCCGGGCACGGTGAAGCGGCGCGGGCCGAACACGCCTTCGGGCTCGGTTCCGCCGCGCAGCCAGTCGCCGCTCACAGGGCCGGGCTGGCGCGGCGGCTGGCCGCTGCGCGGCGTGGCGGCGGCGAGGGCGGCGGCCG
>NZ_VFAC01000084.1 GCF_007644105.1 Elioraea rosea
CGGCGGCGGCGGGGGCGGCGGCTCGGGTGGGAGCTCGCGGATCGGGCATTCCGCCTGGCGAAGCCCGAGCTCGCCCTGCAGCCGGCCGAGCTCGGCCGCGAGCTCGCCTTCGCGGCGTTCGCCGGCGAGTGCGCCCTCGATCGCGGCGAGGCTTCCGGGTGCGACCCGGCAGGTCGGCATCGGCGGCACGGCGATCCAGCCCCACCAGGGAAGCAGCGCCCAGGCAAGCAGGGCGAAGAGGGCGAGCGCGCCAAGCGAGGCCGCCACCGGCCCGGTGGGAAAGCCCGACGGCGGCACGCCGGCGATGCCGTCATCGAGCGCGGCGATCAGCCCGCGCGGCGCGGCGCCGGCCGCCGAGCTTCCCCACGCGGCGAGCACGGGGCGACCGTCGATCGCCGAGGCAGCGTCCCACGACGGGATCTCCCGAGCCGCGGCGACGAGGGGGACGAGCGCACCGCCCTCCCGCTCCGCCGCGCGGCGGAGCTCGGAGAAGGCCTGGCCGAGCGAGGCGCGGAGCTCGCCGCGCTCCTCCGCGGAGAGCTCGGTGTAGCGGCGGAGCTCGCCGCCCTCTGCGTACCAGGCGGTGGCGTCGCCGTCGGCCTGGGCTTCGGCGAACAGGCCCGCCCATTCCTTGCCGAGCGCGCGCGTGGCGAGCGACGAGAGCGCCTCGCGGGCGCGCGCCTCGTCCCAGCCCGAGGGCAAGAGCGGGGAGAGCGCGGCGCGGCGTTCGCGGAGGAGGAGGTGGCGCGTCATGGCACGCTGAACTCGCCGACGCGCACGGTCTGCCCGACCGCTGCGTTTCCGCGAAGTACCTGGTCAGGCTGGCCGGGGCGGCGGATGGTCACGCGGAACGGAGAGGTCGCGGGGCCGCCCGAGGCGCGCGAGTAGTTCGTCACCTCGATCCTGTACCGGCCGTTGGCCGGCGTGGACGGCCAGGTGACGTTCTCGACCGGGCGGTTCGAGACGGCCCTCGGTCCGCCCTCGACGTTCATGTCAACGTCCAGTTCTGCCCCGCAAGCCCTTCGATTTTCGAAATAGATTCTCTGCCCGTCTGGGCAGACGATGGCGAGGTCGAGATCGTTGCGGTCGTCCCAGGCGAGGATCACCTGTACCTGGCCCTCGCGGCCGCCTTCGCGCCTCGCACGCTCCGCGTCCTCGTTGCGCGGCGGGGGCGGCGGCGCCTCGGCCTGCCGGCGTACCGGCGGGCAGGCAAGCCGCGCATCGCCGAGCGCGCGGCGGGCACGGGCAAGATCCTCCTGCAGATGCACGAACCGATCCGCGCCCTCGCGCTGCTCCTCGAGAAGGGCGATGCCTGCCGGCTCGACAGAGCAGCCGGGCGGGGCCATGGCGAACCAGCCGAACGGGTTGCGCCAGAACAGCAGAAGAAGCAGCAGGAGGAGCAGCGCAAGAAGCGAGGCGAGAAGAAGCCAGGGCCAGGCGCGGGCTGCGGCGGCCTCGGTTCTGCGCGGGAACAGGATGGGCCTTCGCAGCGGCGGAAGGTCTGCGGGCTTGTCGAGCAGCTCGGGGCCGACCGAACGGCCCCCCGCTTCGTGCCCCCAGGCGACAAGCACGGGCCGGCCATTCCGAACGCGGATGTAGGAGGGGTCGGGTACCCGCATGGCAAGGGAGAGAAGCTCGCCGAGAAGCTTGTCTCCCTCGCGCGGGCTCGCCTTCAGCGCCGTCGCCTCGGCGGAGATGTCGGCAAACAGCGAGGCGAGGCGTGCCTCTGCCTCTGCCCGCGCGCCCGGCTCGAGCGAGGCGAGCGGCACGGCATCGCCTTCGCCCGGGGCGTACCAGTCGATGATGCCGCGGGCGGCATCGGCCGTCGGCTCGGCGAACAGGGCGGCATGGTCCGGCCCGCGGGCGCGCCGCAGATGCGCAGCGATCTGCCAGGCCGCGCCCGTCACGCCCTGGCCGCCGACGGCGAGCGGGCGGAGCCCCGCTGCCTCCGTCGTCGCGATCAGGCTTGTCTCGGCCATCGGTGCGGCGCGTCAGTTCTGCTGCGGCGCGGGTTCGGGCGCCTTCGGTTCGCCTTCGGGCTCCTCGCTCGTGCCACCAGCCGCTGCGCCCTGCTCGCTTCCGCCGGAGGCGGGCGCCGCGCCTGCGGGAGCCTGGCCTTGGGGCGGCTGGCCCTGGGGAGGCTGGCCTTCCGCCGGAGGCGCGAACGGGGCGAGTGGCCCCGCGGGACGGCAGATCTCGCCCTGCAGCGCCGCGCGGGCCGCCTCGATCTCCCGCTCGAGCCGGGCGTTGGCCGCCCTCTGCCGCTCGATCGCCGCGCGCGTCTCCGCCTCGTTCACGAGGCCTGCCTGGAGCTCGACGCCTGCGAACTGGGATGAGCACATCCTGAGCCCGAGCCACACGCCGAGCAGAAGGAACAGCAGCGCGATGACGAGCGCGGCGGGCACGAGCCACCACCAGGCCGGGCGCCCGGCAGGCGCGGCCCGCGACACGGGAGGCGGCGGAGGTAGCGGCGGTGCGGAGGAGGTCGGTGCCGCACGTGCGGGCGAAGGTGTCGCCGCGGCACCTGGCGCGGCCCCGGCCGAGGGGGGTGCAGCGGCGGCTGC
>NZ_VFAC01000085.1 GCF_007644105.1 Elioraea rosea
GGCGGCGGGTGTCGGCGGGCGCGCGGGCCGCCTCGATCGCGGCGCGCGGCCGTTCCGCTGCCTCGCGGGCGGCATCCTCGGCCGCGCGGCCGCGCGCGTCGGCAACGATCTGCGTCTGGTCCGCCCGCGTCAGCGCCTCGGCGAGCTGCTGCTCGAGCCTCTGCGCGCGCGCGGCGGCAGCCTCGGAGCGGAGCTGTGCTTCGGCAAGCTGGGCGGCGATGCGCTCGCGCTCGCTGCGCGCGGTGTCGCGCTCCGCCCCGGCGCGCTCGCGCTCCGCGCTCAGCGTCGTCACCTGGCGGTTCAGCGTGTCACGGGCTGCCGTCATGGCCTGGAGGTCGGTCGACAGCCGCGCCACCGAAAGCCGGAGCTCCTCAGCCGACCCGCGCTCGAGCGCCAGGAGGTCCGACAGTTCGGCGACCTGGCGGTTCAGCCGCGCGAGCGCCTGGTCGCGCCCGGAGAGCGAGACGGAGAGGAAGGCCTGCGACAGCACGAACACCAGCAGCACGAAGATGATGACCATCAGCAGCGTCGACAGCGCGTCGACATAGCCGGGCCATGGCTCGTAGGCGGTGCGCGAGCGGCGCAGCCCCGCCATCAGCGCGCCTCCGTGCCGGCGCCGCTCATCGCTGGTCGTTCTCCGCGAGCGCAGCGATTGTGCGGGCGAGAAGCTTGATCTCGGAGCGGATCTCGCCCGAGACCTGGTTGCGGCCCTGGATCATCTCCTCGAGAAGCCGCGCCATGTAGAGCTCGAGGTTGCGGATATGCGCGCGCGTGGCGTCGTCGATCGCCCCGGTGCTCTGCGCATCCGCGAGCCGCGACAGAACCGGCCGAAGCTCCTGCTGCCCCTCGGCCATGCGGAGAAGAAGCTGCTGCGAGGCGCGCATCTGGTCGGTCAGCTGGCCGAGCCGCTCGGTCAGGCCGATGACGGCCTGGTTCGCCGCCATGCGCCCTTCCTCGCCGCGGGCGAGCGTGCGCTGAAGCCCTTCGAGGTTCTCAGCCGTCTGCTCGAGCAGCGCCTGGACATAGACCGGGACCGAGCCTTCGCCCTCCATGCCGATGGCGCCGGAGGAGAGGCGTGTGGCCTGCGCGAGCCACTCCTCGAGGTCCATGTAGAAGCGGTTCTGCGCCTGGCCGGCATTGAGGTCGAGGAAGCCGAGCACGAGCGAGGAGGCGAGGCCGAACAGCGAGGCGGAGAAGGCCGTGCCCATGCCGCGCAGCGGCGCCTCGAGCCCCGATTTCAGCTGGTTGAACAGGGTCGGTAGGTCCCCCGAGCCGACCGACATGCCGCCGATCACGTCGGCGATCGCGGCGATCGTCTGCAACAAGCCCCAGAAGGTGCCGAGCAGGCCGAGGAAGATCAGCAGGCCCACGGTGTAGCGGCTGATCTCGCGCGTCTCGTCGAGCCGGCTTTGGATGCCGTCGAGCAAGCTGCGCATCGCGGTGGCAGAGAGGGTGAAGCGGTCGCGCTTCTCGGTGATCATCGAGGCCATAGGCGCGAGCAGGCGTGGCTGGCCGAGCCCGGCGAGGCCGGGCTTGTTGCGCCGGAAGGTCTCGAGCCACTCCACCTCGCGCTCGAGCGAAGCGACGTTGCGGAAGGTGTAGATCACGCCCGCGAGCAGCACGCCGAGGATCAGCCCGTTCAGCACGGGGGTGGCGACGAAGGCGTCGATCAGCTCCCTGTGCAGGATGGCGGCGACGGCGAGGACCACCGCGACAAAGGCGAGCATGCGCAGGATGAACTTGCGCGGACGTGTGATCATCGCGGTGATCCTGCGAGGATGTCGACCCGATCCGCCGGCCCGTCGCCGGAGGCGAGGCCGAGCGCGCGGACATCGATGCGTGTCGAGCGGATGCCGCCCTCCATCAGGGCGGTGCGGACGGCGAGCGCGCGGGAGAGCGACGTGCGCCGCGCCCGCGAGGGGTCGGAGGCGTCGCCTCCTGCGAAGGCGTTGACGGTCACGCGCACCTGCTCGTCATCGGGCAGCGAGGAGGCGAAGGCGAGCACGCGCTGGCGCGCCGCGTCGTTCAACTCGGTCTCCACGCCGGTGAAGCCGAGGCGCAGCGCCCCCGGCGCTGCGGGCTGCGCCGCCTGGGTCGCAGCCGGCGGCGCAGGGGCGGGAGCCGGGGCGGCAGGCGTCGCGGTGGCCGGCGGTGA
>NZ_VFAC01000086.1 GCF_007644105.1 Elioraea rosea
CGGCCGCGCTGCGGGCCTCCCGGGCAGCCTTGGCGGCGAGGCCCGCCTCCGTCAGCGCCGGCGCCTCGGCCGGTGCCGCGGCGCGCTGACGCGGCGCTGCGGGTCTCTCATCTGGCTGGTCCATGCCGGCGGTGGTGGCGCGGCCCGGCGCGGAAGTCAACGCGGGGGTGGTGAATAGCGTCGCAGTGTGAGGCCCCGCAATCGAGCGGGCCGATTGACCGGGTGAGCGCCGGATAATTCACAAAGTGCGCAATTCTAGATCAACTCCCCGCGCTCGCTACTCAAACCTGCGCAGCACCATTGGAGCCTTTCCGTGAACAACCAACGCGACGCAAATTTGCCCGCGACAGAAGCCCGTCTCGAGTGTTGTTGTGCATGGTCAGTAAACCATCCGCTGTGAAAACGGAAGCCGGCCTCAGTGCGGGGGTGATTTGTTGCGGCTCAGCAAGGTCGGCCATATCTAGGCTTTGTTACTGATTGATGGTTTGGAACGACGTGAAATGGCGGTCAGCCCCTTCGTTTTTCTTCAGAAGCAGGGGATTTTTTCCGAGACCGCCCCCGCAAAGGGGGCGTTTTAGTAGGTACGTCGTGCTTTGAGGTCCTTAGTATATGACGCAACATTTCGTCGCAAAGGTGAACTTTAGCCTTTTCATCCGCCATAGAAAATCTGCCGGGGGTGTCATTACCACCGGTTTGGAAGAATCAGATGATCCAAATGCGAATACAGTCAACGTCAATCTTACGCTGCGCCTGAGTTTGCGCAACTGATTGGGCACCTTTGCGCGCCATGTGCCGCCCTAGAATGGCAAATGTGCCGCCTTTTTGAGGAGCTTTCGGGATCTCCCCACGCCATACCAAGGCCTGTTTTTGCTGCGATTGAAACCAACCGAGGCCGACGAGCCATGATAAAGTCATTCCAGGACAAGCTGTTTAAAGACTACGATCTCACAGAAAAATTGTGTTCTCAGATTGTAAGAATAAGTCAAGTCTTCTTTCAAAAAATAAATTTGTTCATGATGCATATTGCTTAGCGTAACACGAAGATATTTAGGTGTTTAATTTGATGATTCGAAATCAGGAAAATTTTATGTATTGAAGAGGCAAATATATTTTATGAGTTCAACAAATGAATGGGTCAACTCCATTGCTCTTGATCTTGATGCGTTTCACGTTCAGTTGGCTCAATAGACGCCAGCATTGATTTAAAAACTTTGAAATTAGCAGTCGACGCGCCTGCAGTTCGCCAAGAAAGGTTCGCCGGGAAAGCGGCCAACAAAGCCCCTCTCCCGCGTCAAGCATCTTCGTCGTAATCACCGGCCTGTCCCGCTTACGCGTCATTCCATCGCCCGCGTGGTCTGCTAAGAGGATTGTCTGGATCGTGCTCCTACGATAGGTCAAAAAACCGATCGTTACGGACAAAAATCCTATACTACGAAATGATTTCTAAAGATCTAACGTTCCCTAATGGGGATCTCACGCGTTGAATGGAGGCGCCTTTGATACGTTTGCGGCATCGGCAACGGTGGCTTGGAGGGACGTAATGACTGTAAGTGAAGTTCTTATATCTCGAATGCCGCGTGCTTCAATAATACTGCTGAGAATTTTTGTATAGTTCTGGATGAATCGTGTCAAATAAGGTGAGAGCAATGTACAGAATGACGACTTGCGATCAACGTGCTACACAAAATAGCATGGGATATAATATACATACTAATGTCAGTAAATGTATACGAGATGAATTCAATAATTATGAAATTAACGTTCTCGTCGTCGATGACGAGCCGGCTATTTCGCGTGTTCTTTTACGGACACTACGTGCGCGTGGAATTGGTGCGATCTCTGCTCAATCGGCTGACGAG
>NZ_VFAC01000087.1 GCF_007644105.1 Elioraea rosea
CTCGGCCTCGGTGGCGCGGACCGAGGCGGCGGCGGCTGCCTCCGTCGCCTCGGCGACGGTCCGGTCTGCCTCGCGCAGGGCGGCCTCGGCCGCGGCGTGCGCTGCGGCCGAGCGGGCGAGGCGGGCGGCGAACAGCAGCTCCTCCGTCTCGCGAAGCTGGGTTGCGATGTTGCGGTAGCGCGTGGCCTGGCGGGCCTGCTTCTTCAGCGTGGCGAGCTGCGCCTCGAGCGTGCCGAGGATGTCGTCAGCCCGGGCGAGGTTCGCCTCTGCCGCGCGGAGCTTGAGCTCCGCCTCGTGCCGGCGCGAGTGGAGGCCGGTGATGCCGGCCGCCTCCTCGAGCAGGGTCCGGCGGTCCTCGGGCTTGGCGTTGACGATCGCGCCGACCTTGCCCTGGCTGACCATGGCGGTGGAGCGGGCGCCCGTCGCGCTGTCGGCGAACAGGAGCTGCACGTCGCGGGCGCGCCACTCCTTGCCGTTCACGCGATAGGTGCTGCCGTGGCCGCGCTCGATCTTGCGGTGCACCTCAATCTCGACCGGCCCGGGCGGGCCGTCGCGCCCGTCATTCGCCGCCGAGTGCAGCGCTGCGGGCCCGGCACCAGGTGGCGCCTCGAGCATCAGCGCTACCTCGGCATAGCTCCGCTGCGCCCGCGTGGCGGTGCCTGCGAAGATCACGTCCTCCATCTCGCCGCCGCGAAGCGACTTGGCGGAGGTCTCGCCCATGGCCCAGCGCACGGCCTCGACGATGTTCGACTTCCCGCAGCCATTCGGCCCGACGATTCCCGTGAGCCCCGGCATGATCTCGACATGCGTCGGCTCGACGAAGCTCTTGAAGCCCGAGAGGCGTAGCCGTGTGAAGGTGAGCGCCATGGGCGAGGTCTGTCCTTGGGCTGCGGGGGGCGGTCAGGACCCCACGCCGGCCTCGCGCGCGAATCGCTCGAAGGCGATCGCGCCGGAGACGGCAGGGGTGCGGTTGTTGAAGACGAAGCTCGGCGTCGCCTCGATGCGGAAGCGCTGCTCGCCCTCGAGGCGGGCCTGCAGGATGCCGCGCTGGAGCTGCTCGTTCGCCATCACCGCGTCGTAGGTTGCGCGCGGCATGCCGGCGAGCGCGGCGACGCGGGCGAGGTCCTCGGCGTAGCTGCGCCGCGCCCATTGCGACTGGGTGCGCATCAGCGTCGAGATGAAGGCATCGTAGCGCTCCGGCGGCATGGCGCGGGCGACGGCGGCTGCGGCGAGGGCTGCGGGGTCGAGGGGGAAGTCGCGGAAGACGAGCCGCACCCTGCCTGTGTCGATCAGCTCCGACTTCACGCGGGGGTAGGTGTCGGCGTGGAAGGCCGCGCAATGGCCGCATGTGAGCGAGAAGAACTCGAGCACCGTCACAGGCGCGTCCGCCTTGCCGGACGAGCGTTCCGCGAGCATCGCCTCGAGAGGCGGCAGAGGCGATTGCGCGCCGGCCGGAAGGGCTGCGGCGAGGGGCGAGGCGCCCACAAGGGCTAGTAGGCGGCGACGGTCGATCACGGTTCTGTCCCCAAGATGTGGTGAAGATAGTCCCTGGCTGCCCGGAGAGTCGAGCATGCCGGACAACAGTGCGCCGAATGTGGCGCGGGTTCGGGCTGTGCGCCCATCACCTCGGCGCGACTTCAGCGCTTAGCCAGGATGTGCGCGCCGAGGCGGGCCAGCGCCGCCTTGAGCTCCCCCTCGGGCAGGGCGGCGACAGCCTCCGCCGCCCGTGCGCGTGCCTCCCTCGGCGGCGGGGGCGGCAGGCGTGGCGGCGCGCGCTCCCCCGCCCTGGCGGTGCGCGCCTCGGC
>NZ_VFAC01000088.1 GCF_007644105.1 Elioraea rosea
GACGGCCGGCTTCGCGGCCGGGGCGGGCGTCGAGGGGGCGGCAGGCGCCTTCGCTGCTGGCGGCTTCGCCGTCGGCGCCTGGGCCTGCGGGGCCGCGACGGCCTGCGGCGCGGCCTTCACCTGCTCCACCTTCGCCTTCGGCTGCTCCGCCTTGGGCTGGGGCCTGGCCTCGGCCTGCGCTTGAGGCTGGGCCTGGGCCTGGGCTGGAGACTGCGTCTTCGCCTGAGCCTTCGGCGTCGGCGCCTGAACCTTCGGCGCAGGCGCCTTGGCCTTCGCCTCTGTCGGCTTGGGAGCCGGCGCGGGCTTCACTGTCTTCGCCGCCGGCTTGGCCGCATCCTTCGCCACGATCGCCCTGGACGGGATCGACTTGGCAACGGCCTTCTGGGGCTTCGCTGCGGGCTTGGGAGCCGCCGGCCTGGTGCCGGACTTGGCAGCGGGGCTGCGGGCGGGCGTGGCCGCCTTGGCCGGGCCCGCCTTCGGCTTTGCAGCCTTCGCCGTTGCCGGGGATGCCTTCGCCGGGGTCGTCTTAACCTGGCTTGCCTTCATTCCATTCCTCGTCCACCACCTCGCGGGCCGACATGCCGGTGCAGGACATGCGTGCTGGGATCTCCGGGGCGAATGACGCCCGTTTCCAGCATGCGGCTACGACCTCGCGCACCCGCACGCTGTCCCAAGAACCGCTGCCGAAACAACCGGTGTTCCCTACCCCGCTATGCGGGCGAAGGGCCTCGGATACCGCGTTTTAGAAAGATACCACAAAATACCCGAAAAAGCATGTCCCGCCGGACCGGTCACACAGGCTTGGGATCAGGGCTCGCCGGGTTCGGCGCTGAAGAACTCCATCTTCCCGGGCTTGCCTTTCCATTCATCCGCGTCGGAAGGCGCTTCTCCCTTCCTTGTGATGTTGGGCCAGGACTGGGCAAACTTACGGTTGTGTTCTACCCACGCGCCTGCACGTTCATCACTGTCCGGCAGGATCGCTTCCGCCGGGCATTCCGGCTCGCACACCCCGCAATCGATGCACTCGTCGGGGTGGATCACGAGCATGTTCTCGCCGACATAGAAACAGTCGACCGGACACACCTCCACGCAATCCATGTACTTGCAGCGGATGCAGTCATCGGTCACGACGTAGGTCATCGGCAAGCGCTCCACCTGGGCGGATATATCGCTACGTGGCCCGGATCGACGCGGGGCGCAAGGCCTTGACCACGCGCATCAGGGACGCGGGCCTGGCGCGCTCGGGTCGGGCGGGTCGAGGTCCTCGTACAGCGTCCGCGCCTCCGGCGCAGGACCGCGCCTGTCGCCGACCGCGAGCACCCTGAGCACCCGGACGGACGGGCCGAGGCCGAAGGTCAGCACGTCGCCAGGGCGGACGCGGGCATGCGGCTTGTCGGTCGGCTGGCGGTTGATGCGCACCTTGCCCTGTTCGGCGAATCGGGCGGCGAGTGCCCGGGTCTTGAGGAACCGCGCGCACCAGAGCCAGCGGTCGAGCCGCTGCCAGTCGCGGTCCTCGCCGGCCTCCTCCGCCACGTCAGGCCTTGGCGCGAAGCCGCGCGAGCGCAGCGAACGGGCCCTCCGGCACCGGCGCGGCGGCGCCGGCACGCCGGGCGGGCAGCCGGCGCGGGTGGATCAGCA
>NZ_VFAC01000089.1 GCF_007644105.1 Elioraea rosea
GCGCCGATGCCGCGCGGCTTCTGGCGGAAGGCGAGGCGGCGGCGCGGGCCGGCAACCTCGCCGAGGCGCGGGCGCGGCGCGATGCGCTCGCCACCCTCGCCGCACGGCTCGCGGCCGACTACTCGGTTCGCATCGTCAACCGCCCCGGCGAGCCGTCGGGCGTGTGGCGCGTGCCTGCGCTGAACCCGGCGGCGCGCAACTTCTACCTGATCGTCGAGGCGGTGGATGCCGAGGGCCGCCCCGTCGCCGTGCCGATCACCAGCGAGGAGGATGGCGAGACCCGCCGCGTGTCGCGCTGGGGCCAGCGCGTGCCGGAGGCGGAGTTCGAGCGCGTGCGCCGCGACAAGCTCGCAGACGGCATCCTCGACCAGCCGGTGATCGGGCGTAAGCCGGCCGGCACGCTGACGACGCAGTGGACCGTCCAGACCCAAGGGGGAGCGATCCTGTCATGGCGCTAGGCGCATTCGGGGGCGGGCTCGGCAGCATGCACCCGTTGTCGGTTCTCGAGCAGACCGACAAGCACCTGGCTGCGGCGAGCCGTGAGGCCTCGGCCGCGCAGGAGGAGGCCGACAGCCTCGCCGCCCGGCGCGAGGCGCTGCGCGCGGAGGAGGCCGAGGCGCTCGGCGCGCTCGCGCGGCTCAGGCTCGCGGAGATGACGGAGGCCGAAACTCTCATCGGCGCGCTCGATGCCGCCTCGGCGCGGCTCGGCGAGCAGCTGCGCGCGCGGGCCGAGGAGATGGGTGCGGCGCGCAATGCGGTCGCCGCGGCGCGAGAGGCGCTCAAGGCCGCAGAGACGAGGCGGGACGCGGAGGCCGCCGCGCTTCGCTCGGCCGACGCGGAGGAGGCGCAGGCGCTTGCCGCCACCGCCGCGAAGGCCTCGGAGGACAGCGAGCAGAAGCGGCTCGACGAGGCGGCGGAGGCGGCGGCGCGCGTGGCACAGCACGCCGCGCAGAAGGCCGAGTTCGCCCGCCGCGACCTCGACGAGAAGGGCAGGCCGTACCGCGACGATCCGCTGTTCGCGTATCTGTGGGATCGCGGCTACGGCACCGCGCGCTACGAGGCCTCGGCGCCCGTGCGGTTCATGGATGGCTGGGTGGCGCGGCTTGCCGGCTACGAGGCGGCGCGCCGCTCCTTCGCGCTGTTGTCCGACCTGCCTGGCCACCTCGCAGCGCATGCCGAGCGCATGGGCAAGGCGGCGGACGAGGCAGCAGGTGCGGCGCGCGCGCATCGCCGCCGCCTCGCAGGGCTTCCCGAGACGCCCGAGGCGGCCGCAGCGGAGCTCGACGCCGCGGAGGACGCCGTTCTCGCCGCGCAATCGGCGCTGCACGAGGCCGAGGAGAAGCTCGCCGCGCTCGCCGCAGGCGACGACGACGCGACGCAGGATGCCGCCCGCGCGCTCGAGCGTGCGCTCGCGCAGAAGCCGCTGCGGGCGTTGCGCGACGAGGCGGCGCGGACGCCGACGCGGG
>NZ_VFAC01000009.1 GCF_007644105.1 Elioraea rosea
GCCGGCGATGGCCCGCTCGCGGGCGGCGGTGGCGGTGTCGGCCGTCGCTTCGGCCGGCACGCCGCGGACCGCGAAGCCGCTGCCGCCCTGGGCGAGCGCGCGGCCAGGCAGCAGCAGAGAGGCGAACGCCGCACCCATGACGCCGCGGCGCGTCAGTCCCGCGACCGATCGGCGGCTGATTTCTCCGAGGCAGCCCTCTATTGTCACGCGCGAAATCCCCCGGATGTTCCGGCGGCCGTCCCTCGGCCCGCCGGGGTGACCCCCTTAGCCGATCGGAGGCCCCCATCGCCAGCCTGACCTACCGCGACGCCGGCGTCGACATCGCGGCCGGCGATGCCCTCGTCCACCGCATCGCCCCGCTTGCCCGCGCGACCGCGCGCGCCGGCACGATGGGGGGGCTCGGCGGGTTCGGGGCGCTGTTCGACCTGCGCGCCGCCGGGTTCACCGACCCCGTGCTCGTCTCGACGACCGATGGCGTCGGCACCAAGCTCAAGCTTGCCATCGACACGGGCCAGCACGGCACCGTCGGCATCGACCTCGTGGCGATGTGCGTGAACGACCTCGTGGTCCAGGGCGCCGAGCCGCTGTTCTTCCTCGACTATTTCGCCACAGGTTCGCTCGCGGTCGAGCAGGCGGCGACGGTGATTTCCGGCATCGCCGAGGGCTGCCGCCAGGCGGGTTGCGCCCTGGTGGGCGGAGAGACAGCCGAGATGCCGGGGCTCTACGCAAGCGGGGACTATGACCTCGCGGGCTTCGCCGTCGGCGCGGCCGAGCGGGGCAGCCTGCTTCCCGCCCCCGATATCGGCGCGGGCGATGTCGTGCTCGGCCTCGCCTCCTCGGGCGTGCACTCGAACGGGTACTCGCTGGTACGGCGGATCGCTGCCGCCGCGCATGCCGGCTGGGGCAGCGCCGCGCCCTTCGCGCCTGGCCAGACGCTCGGCGAGGCGCTGCTCGCGCCGACCCGCATCTACGTGAAGCCGGTTCTCGCGGCCCATCGCGCGGGGCTGATCAAGGCCGCCGCACACATCACCGGCGGCGGGTTGCCGGGGAACCTGCCGCGCGTGCTGCCAGCCGGCACCGCCGCCGCGCTCGATGCCTCGGCCTGGGCGCCGCCTCCCGTGTTCGGCTGGCTGGCCCGCGCCGGCGAGGTGCCGGCGGAGGAGATGCTGCGCGTGTTCAACTGCGGCATCGGCATGGCGATCGTCGTCGCCGAGGCGAAGGCGAAGCAGGCGGCAGCGCTTCTGGCCGCGGAGGGCGAGCGCGTGTTCAGCATCGGCCGCATCGTGCCGGGAGACGGCGATGCGGTCGTGACCATCGACCCGCCGGCGGACTGGTTCCGCTGAACATGGCCGAAAGGCTTCCGGTCGCGGTGCTGATCAGCGGCCGCGGCAGCAATATGCGCGCCCTGCTCGAGGCCGCCTCGCGTCCCGACTACCCCGCGCGGATCGTTCTTGTCCTTTCCAACGTCGTCGGCGCCCCCGGCCTTGCCGTGGCATCGGCCGCGGGGGTGGCGACGGCGACAGTGCCGCACAAGGGCCTCACGGGTGCCCGCGAGGCGCATGAGAGGCTGGTCGATGCCGCGCTGCGCGAGGCCGGCGCCGAGCTCGTCTGCCTCGCAGGCTATATGCGGCTTCTCACGCCGTTTCTCGTCTCTGCCTGGGCGGGGAGGATGCTGAACATCCACCCTTCCCTGCTGCCCGCCTTCCCCGGCCTCGACACGCACCGGCGCGCGCTCGAGGCCGGCGCGAAGCTGCATGGCTGCACGGTGCACCGCGTCACCGAGGCGATGGACGATGGGCCGATCCTCGGCCAGGCGGCGGTGCCCGTGCTCGCCGGCGATACCGAGGCCACGCTTGCGGCGCGTGTTCTCGCGGCCGAGCACCGGCTCTACCCCGCCGTGCTCGCGGCCGTGGCGCGGGGGGAGGCCGGTCGCGTGCCGGAGGCGGGGGCGATGCTCCTCAACCCCTTGCCGTTGCCCGGCCTGGCCGACTAGAACCCCGGCCAGACGACCAGAACGAACCAAGGTGAGGCGATGGCCCAGCACGGAACGCACGTGACCACCGACACCAGTGTCGACCCCGCCTTCCTGAAGGACCGCGAGGCGATGCTCGGCGGCTTCATCACCTTCACCACCTGGTCGGTCGTGGGCATCATCGCCCTTCTCGTGCTGATGGCGATCTTCCTCGTCTGACCGGACGAGGGAGCGGGGCGGCCCGAAGCCGCCCCGAATCACTCAGGCCATCAGGCGGCTCAGCCGACGATCTCGCAGCCGGCGAAGAAGTAGGCGATCTCGATCGCGGCGTTCTCGGGGCTGTCGGAACCGTGCACGCTGTTGGCCTCGATGCTCTCGGCGAACAGCTTGCGGATCGTTCCCTCGGCGGCGTTGGCGGGGTTCGTCGCACCCATCAGCTCGCGGTTCTTCGCCACTGCGTTCTCGCCCTCGAGCACCTGCACCACCACGGGGCCGGAGCACATGAAGTCCACGAGGTCGTTGTAGAACGGCCGCTCTGCGTGCACGGCGTAGAAGGTCTTGGCCATCTCGCGGCTCATCCAGATGCGCTTCTGCGCGACGATCCGCAGCCCGGCGCCCTCGAAAACCGCGTTGATCTTGCCGGTGAGGTTCCGGCGCGTGGCGTCCGGCTTGATGATGCTGAAGGTGCGCTCGTTGGCCATGGGCAGGTTCCTTGCTCCTCGTGAGGTGGCGCGCATCTACGGCAGGTGCCGGCAAAAGGAAACCCGTCAAACCGCGCGCCTCCCCTTCCTTCCCCCTGCCCCGAGGCGCTCGAGCAGATCGCATGCGGCTGCAAGCGGTATACGTGAAGATGCTCGCAAGGATAGAAGAGAGCCGTTCCACCCAAGTGGAAACGGCTTTACACCGCGCCCATGACGATCCTCACCCTCCGCGGCGCCACCATCCGGGTCGCCGGCCGCACCCTGCTCGACCAGGCTGACCTGACGCTCGATGCGGGGCGGCGCGTCGGCCTCGTCGGCCGGAACGGCGCGGGAAAATCGACGCTGCTCAAGGCCATCTCGGGCGACCTCGCGCTCGACGGCGGCACGCTCGCCGTCTCCCCGCGCATCCGCATGGGCAAGGTCGCGCAGGAGGCGCCGGGCGGAGAGGCCTCACTCGTCGAGACCGTCCTCGCGGCCGATCTCGAGCGCACGCGCCTTCTGGCGGAGGCCGACACCGCTCCGCCCGAGCGGCTCGGCGAGATCCATGACCGGCTTCGCACGATCGGCGCCGATGCCGCGCCCGCCCGGGCCGCCACCATCCTCGCCGGCCTCGGCTTCGACGCCGACGCGCAGGCGCAGCCCGTCGGCTCCTTCTCGGGCGGCTGGCGAATGCGCGTCGCGCTCGCCTCCGTGCTGTTCGTCGAGCCCGACCTCCTGCTCCTCGACGAGCCGACCAACCATCTCGACCTCGAGGCAACGCTCTGGCTCGAAGCGTGGCTGACGAAGTTCCCGGGAGCGGCGATCATCGTCAGCCACGACCGCACGCTGCTCGACAACACCGTGCACGCCATCGCCCATCTCGATCGCGGCAAGATCGCGGTCTATCCGGGCGGGTTCGACGACTTCGTGCGCATCCGCACCGAGCGCGCGGAGCAGCTTGCGGCGGAGGCAACGCGCATCGCCGCTCAGCGGGCGCATCTGCAGGAATTCGTCGACCGGTTCCGCGCCAAGGCCTCGAAGGCCCGACAGGCGCAGAGCAAGCTGAAGGCGATCGCCAAGCTGCCGGTGATCGAGGCGGTGGTGGAGGACACGCCGACGCGCTTCGCCTTCCCCGAGCCGCAGGCGCTTGCCCCGCCCATCGTGACGGTCGACGGCGCGTCCGTCGGCTATGGCGGGCCGCCCGTGCTGTCGAACCTCTCCTTCCGCATCGACCAGGACGACCGCATCGCGCTCCTCGGTCGCAACGGCAACGGCAAGTCCACGCTCGCGAAGCTGATCGCCGGCCGGCTCGAGGCCGAGCGTGGGCATGTCTTCCGCACGCCGAGGCTCACCGTCGGCTTCTTCGCGCAGCACCAGGAGGACGATCTCGTCCTCTCCGAGACGCCGATCGACCACATGGCCCGCGCCCTGCCGCGCGCGAACCCGATGCAGGTGCGCTCGCAGCTCGCGCGCTTCGGCCTCGACGCCGATCGTGCGAACACCAAGGTCGGCTCCCTCTCGGGCGGGGAGAAGGCGCGGCTGCTGCTCTCGCTCGCCACGCGCGACGCGCCGCAGCTTCTGATCCTCGACGAGCCGACGAACCATCTCGACATCGACGCGCGCGAGGCGCTCGTGCGCGCGTTGGCCGACTACAACGGCGCGGTGGTGCTGATCACGCACGACCCGCATCTGGTCGATCTGGTGGCGGATCGTCTCTGGCTCGTCGCGGACGGCACGGCGACGCCGTTCGACGGCGACCTCGACGACTATCGCGCCTGGCTCGCCGAACGCGCACGCCCGCCGAGCGCGAAGGCGGAGGCAGGCGACAAGGCCGGGGACCGCAAGGCCCGCGCGGTTGCGCGCGCCGCGCTCGCGCCGCTTCGCCGCCGCGCGCAGGATGCAGAGAAGACGATCGCGAAGCTCGCCGAGGAGCGTGCGGCGATCGAGGCGAAGCTTGCCAACCCAAAGCTCTATGCCGGCGCGGGCAAGGCCGTGGAAATCGCGCTCGCCAACGCGCGCCTCGCCGCCATCGCGCGCGAGACGGCTGCGGCCGAGGAAGCCTGGCTCGAGGCGCAGACGGCGCTCGAGGAAGCGAGCTGAGCAGCGCGGGGATCGGACGGTGCGGATCCACGTTGCTTGACAACGCACCTGCAGGGGGTTTCACCCTGGCGCAGGGAACGAAACGACACTTCACCGAAATCAGCGATGGCATCAGCAACAACGATCCTGCGCCTTGCGCAGCACGGCACGGCTGGCGGCACGCGGCGCGTCATCACCGTTGAGCAGCGGCGCAATCATGTGGCGCTCTCACGCAGCACGACGACGATGCTGATGCTCGAGACCGATGCTCCACCACCACGCACACATGATGGTGCGTTGTTCTGCGTGTTGCAGCATGCCATGCGCCTGGGCTCACCGGTTCATGTCGAAGGCACGCTCAGCCCGCGCGCACTGCGCAATCAAGCGGAGTTGCAGACCTATTGGGCGCGCTGGCGGCGCGGAAAGCTTTCGCCGGTGCGCGTGACGGCCGATGCACTCGCGCCGTTGTCGGCACTTCCGCCACAGCGGGCGCTCGCCGTGTTCTCCGGCGGTGTGGATGCCACTGCGACGCTTCTGCGCCATACGGGCGTGCTGCCCAAGGAGGAAGCCGAACCGCTGGCCACGGCGCTCATGGTGCACGGTTTCGATGTGCCGCTCGAGCACGAGCTTGCCTTCAACCGCCTCGTTGCGCGCGTCATGCCGCTGCTGGCTGAACGAGGGGTACCCCTGATGCGGTTGCGCACCGATGTGCGCACCACACTTGAGCAGGACTGGGAGGATTCGCACGGTCTCCAGCTCGGCTGCATGCTGCATCAATACGCGCATGAGTTCGGTATCGGCTTGATCGGCTCCGGCGAGCCAATTGATCTTGCCGTACCCCCCTGGGGCTCGACGATGGCGACGGATCATCTGATGTCGGGCGACGACATGGCCATGCGCCATGACGGCGGCGGCTTCACGCGCACCGAAAAGCTCGCGCTGATCGCGCATCACCCAACGGCACTGGCCACACTCAAGGTCTGCTGGTTGGGTCCACAGCAGGACGTCAATTGCGGGGTGTGCGCAAAATGCGTGCGCACGCGACTTGCGATGTTCGCCTGCGGCGTGACCGAAACGCCTTGCTTCGACACGCCCTTCCACCCTAGCCACATCGCTAGTCTGGAACTGTACCCCAGGGAAGCGGACAGGTTCGACGAAATCCTACGTCAGGCTGCGCTGAACGGCATTGATGCGCCCTGGACGCATCAGCTCAGGCACAAGCTCCAGTCTTTCAGGCGTGCTGATCGGTATCGTTATGTGGGTGATGCTTGGCATCGTATGCGCGCCACGGTGGCCATACGCACGCGCTTGCGCGCGCTGGCGGCGCGGTTTGGCATGCAAAGCGACTAGGTCGCTTGACGGTGCACCACCAAGGCCCTAGCGCGACGCCCTAACGCTGAAGGCAGTGGGAGAAACCAAAAATGATCACACGCCGCTCGGGCCGCGACGCGCGCGCCGATCCTCGTGAGGCTTGCGCAGGCCTTCGGCACGGCGGTCGCCGCGCCGGAGACGCGCGAGAGGCTGCTCGCTCAGGGAACGGTGCCGCTTGCCGGCGACGGAGCCGCGTTCCGCTCGCTCATCGCGTCCGGATCGGCCAAAAGGGGCGCCACTAATGCAGGGCATCACGCCCGGTTGAGTCACACTGCACCAGGGGAACGCCATGCCGCTGATCTTCGACGGGGAGCTTCTCTCCATCCACATCGCCGAAGCCGCATCCGTCGAGATGGAGACCCTCGCCGAGGCCAACCTCATCGCCGGCGTCGGCATCGAGGGGGATCGCTACGCCACCGCAAAGGGCACCTACAGCAACAAGCCGCACGCCGACAGGCAGGTGACGCTGATCGACGAGGAGACGCTGACCGCGCTCAAGCGCGACCACGGAATCGATCTTTCCCCGGAGGAGACGCGGCGCAACCTCGTTGTGCGCGACGTGCCGCTCAACAACCTTGTCGGGCGTGAGTTCCGCGTCGGCTCCGTGCGTCTCTATGGCGGGCGGCTGAACGTTCCCTGCAAATATCTCGACGACCTGCTCGGCAAGCCTCTGTTCGGGCCGCTGACCAACCGCTCGGGCCTCAACTGCCGGATCATCGAGGGCGGAACCATCCGGCCCGGCGACAGGATCGTTCCGGCCTGAATCGTTCCGGCCTGAGCGAATCGCCATGCGCGTGCTGATGCCCGTGACTGTCGCCGATGCGCGGATGGCCACACCGCGCGTGCGGGTGCTGACGCTCAGGCATGCGAGGCGCGACAGGCTTCCCCCGTTCCAAGGCGGTGCGCACACGCTTCTCACGCTCCCTGACGGAACGAAGCGCGCCTACTCGATCGCCTCCGACCCCGCGCGGGAGGAGGCGTGGGACATCGCGGTGCTGCGCGAGGGGCACGGATCCTCGATCCTGCATGAGCTGCCTGTCGGCTCACGGCTCTACGCCACGCACCCTCAAGCCGGGTTCGGTGCGGCCGCCGGCGCGGCGCGGCACGTGATGGTCGCGGGCGGCATCGGCCTCACCCCCTTCCTCTCGATGCTTCCGCCGCTGATCCGTGCCGGGGCCGACGCCACGCTGCATCTCTGCGCGCGCGAGGAAGGCTCCGCGCCGCTCGTCGCCGAGACGCGCGTGCTGCTCGGCGAACGGCTCGTCACCTGGTTCGGCGATGCGCGGCGGCGTCTCGACCTCGCCGCCCTGCTTGCTGGCCACGAGCCGGGAACGCACGCCTATTGCTGCGGCCCGCAGCGCATGCTCGAGGCGTTCCGCGCTGCAACCGCCCACTGGCCGGACGAAGCGATACATACCGAGACGTTCCTTGGCCTCGCGCCCGAGCGCGCCACCTCCGGCGAGGCCTTCTCCGTTCGCCTCGCCCGCTCCGGCGTGACGCTCGATGTGCCGGCGAACCGCTCCCTGCTCGACGTGCTTCGCGAGGCCGGCGTCGCGCCCGAGGCAAGCTGCGAAGGCGGTGCGTGCGGCACCTGCACCGTGCCTGTTCTTGCCGGACGCGTGGTGCATCGCGACCTCTGCCTTTCCGGGCCGAAGCGCGCGCGGATGATGACCACCTGCGTCTCGCGGGGAGAGGGAGAGCTCATTCTTGATCTCTGAGCTTGACGCTCTGCCCCCGACCCCGTAGCGCAGGGGCATAGGGAGGATCCCAGCACCATGATCACACGCCGTACCGTTCTCGCCGCCGCGCCCGCCGCGCTTGCCCTGCCAGCGGCAGCGCAGGAGGGCTACCCCTCCCGCCCCATCCGCATTGTCATCGCCTATCCGCCAGGCGGCAGCACCGACGTGCTCGGCCGCGCGCTCGCCCAGCGTCTGTCGGAGCTGTGGAACGGCGCTGCGGTCGTCGTCGAGAACCGGCCCGGAGGCGGGGCGATCGTCGGCACCCAGGCGGTGGCCCAGGCCCCGGCCGACGGCTACACGCTCGCGCTCGGCAACAACCAGACGCACGCCTCGAACCAGGTGATGGCCCGCAACCTGCCCTACAACGCGGTCGAGAGCTTCGCGCCGATCGCCCGCCTCGCCTCGGTGCACCACGCGCTCGTCGTGCCGGCGAACCACCCGGCGAAGACGCTGGCCGAGCTCGTGGCGAAGGGGAAGAACGGCGGCAAGGTCACCTACGCGTCCTCCTCCGTCGGCTCGGCGAGCCACGTGATCGCCGAGAGCCTCGCCCGACGCTTCGGCATGGACGCGACGCACGTTCCCTATCGCGGCGGCGCGCAGGCGACGACCGATACGGTCGCCGGCGTGGTCGACTACTTCATCTCGACCTGGCCGCAGGTCGTGACGCTGGTGCGTGACGGCAAGCTGCGCGCGCTTGCCATCGGCGCGCCGCAGCGCCTGGCCGATGCGCCCGACGTGCCGACCTTCGACGAGGCCGGTGCGCCGGGCATCTCCGTCGATGCCTGGTTCGGGATGTGGGCGCCTGCCGGCACGCCTGCGCCAATCGTGAACCGCCTTGCCGAGGCGTTCCTCGCCATCATCGCCGAGGCGCCGATGCAGGAGCGGCTGAAGGGCCTCGGCTTCTCCGCAGCACCCCTGCCGCCGGCGGAGTTCGCTGCCTTCCAGAAGGCCGAGGTTGCGCGCTGGGGTGAGCTCGTCGAGCTCACCGGCATCAGGATGGAGTAGGGGGCCATGCTGTTCCGACGCATCGCGGGCAGGCAGACGGTGATCGTGCCGCAGCCCGCGCATGCCTGGATCAGCGGCCAGCTCGCACGTGCCTGGGGGAACGACCGCTTCGGCGAGGTGTTCCCGCGCGAGGCCGTGTGCCTCGCGGCCGAGCAGCACGACATCGGCTGGCTCGGCTGGGAGGCGGAGCCGACGCGCGATCCGTCAACCGGCCAGCCCTGGAATTTCACCGCTCTGCCGCGCACCGTGCACGCGCCGCTCTGGGCAAAGGGCGTCGATCACGCGCTCGCCTCGCTCGGCCGCTACCCGGCACTGCTCGTCTCGATGCACGGCGTCGGCATCTATGTGCGCTTCGGCAAGTCGCCGCCCGGCAGCGCGGATGCGGCAGCGGTCGAAGCCTTCAACGCGGCGGAGACGGCGCGGCAGGGCAGGCTGCTCGCCTCCCTCGCGGCGGAGCCGGAATGGGCCGAGGCGGCACGCCCGGCGACGGTCGCGCGCAACAGCGCGCTCGTCCTGGCGTGGGACCTGATGTCGCTGATCATCTGCCACGGCCTCACCGGCTCGCGCGACGTGGTGGAGGTTCCGGACGCCACCGGCCAGACCACGCTGACGATGACCGCGGTCGATGACGATCCGGAACGCATCGCGATCGATCCTTGGCCGTTCCGGGAGCGCAGCGTCACCGTCGAATGCGAGGGTGTCGTGCTGCCGGAGGGTCCGTTCGAGAACGACGAGACGATGCGCGCGGCACTTTCCGCCGCACCGCGCGCCGCCGTGCGCGCGGTCCTCGTGCCCCTCTGATCCGATTGGCCTGATCAGCCGGCCTTCTTCTCCCAGCCACGATCGGTCTGCTGCCAGTAGGTGAGCGTGTCGCCCGCTGCCTTCGCAGCAGCCCAGCGGGCGCGCGCCGCGGCGACGGCCGCCTCGTCACCGCCGTCGAACAGGTCGAACACGCGCGCATAGCCTTCCGTCGACCCGTCGGCGCCATCGATGAGGAAGAGATGCGCCGCGCCGTTCGGGTTGTCCGTTCCCGTGGTGAGCCAGATCGGCTGGAGATCGGCATTCCCGGTGCCGGCATGGCCGTGCGGAAGCCAATCCGGGTCCGGGCTGAGCCACAGCGCGGTCGAGAGCGGCTCGAGCCGCTCGGGCACGCCGATCCGCACCACGGCGCGCGCGTTCTGCGCCAGCACCCGTCCGAGCAGCTTCGGCAGCGCCGTCTCGAGCGGCGTGCGCGTCAGGTGATAGAAGCCGCGCTCGGCCAATCCATCACTCCTCCGGCATCTCGAAGCGAAGCGAGACGAGCTTGTCGAGCAGCCGTGCGCCGAAGCCGGTCGCCCCCTTCGGCCCGAGCGGCTCATCCTCCTCCCGCGCCTCGACGCCGGCGATGTCAAGATGGGCCCACGGCGTGTCGTGCGCGAAGTGCCTCAGGAAGGCCGCGGCGTGGCACGCATCGGGCTGCATCCTGCGCGGCGAGCAGTTGCGCAGGTCGGCGATGTCGCTCTTCAGCTCGTCCTTGTAGCCCTCCGTCAGCGGCATCGGCCACACATGCTCGTCCACCGCCTCGCCGGCGGCGGCGATCTGGGCGGCGAGCGCTGCGTCCGTCGCGAACAGGCCGGCCCGGTGATGGCCGAGGGCGACGACGATCGAGCCCGTCAGCGTCGCGAGGTCGATCATCGCGCGCGGGCGGAAGCGCTTCGCCGTCCACGCCAGGCAATCGGCCAGCACGAGGCGCCCCTCTGCATCGGTGTCGATCACCTCCACGGTCGTGCCGTCGACGGTGCGCACGATGTCCGACGGCCGCTGCGCCTCCGCACCCAGCATGTTCTCGGCAAGCCCCAGCACGGCGACGGCCGGCGCGGGCGAACGGCGCAGCGCGAGCGCGAGCATCGCACCCGCGCAGGCGGCCGCGCCCGCCATGTCGGCGCGCATGTCCCACATCCTGTTCGCCGGCTTGATGTCCACCCCGCCCGTGTCGAAGGTGATGCCCTTGCCGATCAGAGCGACAGGCGGCGCCTCGAACTTTCCCTTCCAGCGCAGGACGACGACGCAGGGAGGCTCGGCCGAACCCTGCGCGACGCCGAGCAGCGCGCCGAACCCTGCCTCACGCAACGCCTTGCGCCCGAGCACCTCCACGGCGAGGCCGTGCGTCTCGAGCTCGCGCAGCCGCGCGGCGAAGCGGTGCGGGGTGAGACGGTTGGCGGGCTCGGTGACGAGCTCGCGTGCGAGCAGCGCGCCAGCGACGCCGGGGCGAAGCATGTCCCACACCGCCCCGGCCTGGCGCTTGTCGGCCACCGCGATATCGATCCGTTCGAGCAACGGCGGCGGGGGTTCGTCCGTCGCCGGGACAGGAGCGCGGGAGTAGCGCCAGGCGCGCAGCATGGCGCCCACGGCCGCTTCGGCCGCAAGCGCTGCGGGAAGCGTGCGCGCATCGATCGCAAGCCGCGTCTCGCCATGCGCGCGTGCCGCGGCCCGGCCCGCCGCCTCGCGCACCGTGCGCGGCGAGGGGGCGGTGCCGAGGCCTGCGGCGATCACACGGCGTCCGGAGGCGTCGTGGTGCGACGCCGCCTCGTCCGCCGCGCCGGTGAAGCCCGCGAGCCGCAGCGCGGGCGCGGCATCGGGGCCCGCGAGCACCGCGTGCGCGCCCTTCTCCGGCATGCGCCTGCGGAAGCGAACCTCGATCATTCGCGCCGCGCCGCCCATGCCGTGGCGTCAGCCCTTCGCCTTGGCCTCGTGGTGCTCGGCCACAAGCGTGTCGAGCAGCCGCACGCCGAATGCCGTCGCGCCCTTCGGCGTCGTCGGCTTGTCCTTCGAGCTCCACGCCGTGCCGGCGATGTCGAGATGCGCCCAGGGGCAGCCATCGACGAAGCGCTGCAGGAACTGCGCCGCGGTGATCGCCCCGCCCGGGCGCCCGCCGATGTTCTTCATGTCGGCGATGTCGGATTTCAGCATCTTGTCGTAGGCGTCGCCGAGCGGCATGCGCCACACCGGCTCGCCCGTCACCTTTCCGGCGGCGATCAGCGTCTGCGCAAGCGCGTCGTCGTTGGCGAACAGGCCGGCATGCTCATGGCCGAGGCTGATGATGATCGCCCCCGTCAGCGTCGCGAGGTCGATCATGCAGGCAGGGTCGAAGCGCTGCTTGCAGTACCAGAGCACGTCCGCCAGCACGAGGCGGCCCTCCGCGTCGGTGTTCAGCACCTCCACCGTCTGGCCCGAGGCGGTGGTGACCACGTCTCCCGGCCGCTGCGCCGTGCCCGAGACCATGTTCTCGACGAGCCCGACGAGGCCGACCGCATCGACCTTCGCGCGGCGCCCTGCGAGCGCGGCCATGAGCCCGATCACCGTTCCGGCGCCGGCCATGTCCCACTTCATGTCCTCCATGCCGGCGGCCGGCTTGATCGAGACGCCGCCCGTGTCGAAGGTCACGCCCTTGCCGATGAAGGCGAGCGGCTTGGCGGACCCCTTCGCCGCCTTGCGGCCCTTCGCCGCGCCCGAGGTCCCGTGCCACTGCATCACCACCATGCGCGGCTCGTTGGCCGAGCCCTGCGCGACGCCGAGCAATGCGCCAAAGCCGAGCTTCCTCATCTCCTTCGGCCCGAGCACCTCGACGGCGAGGCCCAGCGACTTCAGCGCGAGGCACCGGTCGGCCATCTCTGCGGGCGTGAGGATGTTGGCAGGCTCGCTCACGAGATCGCGGGAGAGGAACACGCCGTCGGCAACCGCCTTCGCGGCCGGCCAGGCTGCCTTCGCCGCGGAGGCGTCGTCGGCCATCACCGTGAGCTTGCCGAGCTTCGGCTTGTCCTCGGGCTTCTCCTTGGTGCGGTACTTGTCGAAGCGGTAGCTCCGCAGCACCGCGCCGAGGGCGGCGCGCACGGCCCCCTCCGCGCCGAGGGTGGCCGCGCCGCGCGCGTCGATCGCGGCGGCCGTGTCATGCGCAAGCGCGGCATAGGCGGTGCCGCCGGCCTCCTCTGCGCCGAACCCCGTGAGGTCGCCCGCCTTGCCGAGCCCGACGAGCACGAGCCGCGGCAGCCCCGTGCCGGACGGTGCGAGGATCGTGCAGCTCTGCCCCTTCCTGCCCTTGAACGAGGCCGCCTCCGCCGCGCGGGTGACGGCCCCCTCGGTCGCTGCGTCGAGATCGGCGAGCGCGGTGGGGAGGCCATCCTCCGCGACGAGCACGGCGAGCGCGCCGTTCTTCGGCATGGAGGGCTTGGCGAAGCTGATGTCCGGCATGGGTGACCCTTGTTCGGTGTTGGGACGGGCGGGACGGGTCGCGCACAGTAGCGACCGATGCCGAGCTTTGCCATCTGCCCCGGCCGGGGTAGAGAGCGGCGTGGACCATGACCTCCAGGCCCTTCTGGGCCTTGCCGAACGCCTCGCCCGACAGGCCGCCGCCGCGATCATGGAGGTGCGAGCGCGTGGCTGCGCCATCGAAACGAAGGCGGACGAGACGCCGGTGACGGAGGCCGATCGCGCCGCGGAGGCGCTGATCGTCGCCGGGCTTCGCGCCGCAACCTCCGCCATTCCTGTGGTGGCGGAGGAAGAGGTTGCGGCGGGGCGGATCGCAGAGGCCGCGCCGCTCTTCTGGCTCGTCGACCCGCTCGACGGCACCCGCGAGTTCGCCGCAGACAGGCCGGACTTCGCCGTGAACATCGGTCTCGTTCGCGACGGCCGGCCCCTGCTGGGCGCCGTCGCGCTTCCGGCAACGGGCGAGCTCTTCACCGGCATCGTGGGGCCCGTGGCGCGTGGCGGGGGGGCGTGGAAGCAGGACGGTTCGGGGCGCCGGCCGATCGCCGCGCGTCGCATCCCGCCTGAAGGCGCGGTGATCTACGCCTCCCGCCACTACGCCGATGACCCGCGCATCGCCGCCTTCGCCGCAGGCCACCGCGTCGCGCGGCTCGTCAATGTCGGCTCGGCGGTGAAGTTCTGCCGCATCGCCGAAGGAGAAGGCGACCTTTACCCCCGCTTCGGCGTCACCATGGAGTGGGATACCGCCGCCCCGCAGGCGGTGGTGGAGGCGGCGGGGGGAAGCGTCACGGTCGAGGGCGGCGCGCCGCTTCTCTACGGCAAGCCAGGCTGGCGGAACCCGGACTTCCTGTGCCGGGGCCTCGCGTGACGGCTGAGCTTGCGGCCGATGCGGCGGGCATCGTCGCGGCGGCGGGCCTCCTGCGCGGCGGCCGGCTCGTCGCCTTCCCGACGGAAACCGTCTATGGCCTCGGCGCGGATGCGACCAACGAGCGCGCGGTCGCTGCGATCTTCGAGGCCAAGGGCCGGCCGCATTTCAACCCGCTGATCGTCCATGTTCCGGACGCCGCGTCGGCGTTCTGCCTCGGCGTGGCCGACCAGAGGGCCGAGCGGCTTGCCGCAGCGCTCTGGCCCGGGCCGCTGACGCTGGTGCTGCCCTGCCGGCCCCGCTGCCCCGTCGCGCTGCTTGCCCGCGCGGGGCTCGACACGGTGGCCTTGCGCGTTCCCTCCCACCCCGTCGCGCTCGCGCTGATGCGCGAGGCCGGCGTTCCGGTCGCCGCCCCTTCGGCAAACCGCTCGGGAGAGGTCAGCCCGACCACGGCGGCCCATGTGCGGGAGGGGCTGGCGGGGCGGATCGACGCCGTGCTCGATGCCGGCCCCTGCCCGGTGGGTCTCGAATCGAGCGTGCTCGACCTCACGGGCCCGATGCCGGTGCTGCTCCGCCCAGGCGGGGCGACGGTGGAGGCGATCGAGGCCGTGGTCGGGCCCGTTGCCCTGCCGATGGACCAGGCGACGGCGGAGGGCGCGCGCACGCTGCGCTCGCCCGGCCTGCTTCTCTCGCACTACGCGCCGAGCCTTCCCGTACGCCTCGAGGCCACGGAGGCGGGGGCGGACGAGGCCCTGCTCGCCTTCGGCCCCGCCCCGCCCGGCGCACCGCTGACCTTCAACCTCTCCGAGGCAGGCGACCTCGCGGAGGCGGCCTCACGCCTGTTCGCCGGGCTGAGGTGCCTCGATGCCGAGGGCCGTGCGCGGGGGCTCGCGCGGATCGCCGCGATGGCCGTGCCTTCCCGCGGCCTTGGTCTGGCCATCAACGATCGCTTGAAACGGGCTGCCGCGCCGCGCTGAGCACGGTTGCGGCGGTTGACCCGGCTCGCCCAAGGGGTGAAACCTCGGCGCCGAGCCTGGTGGACGGGCGAGGAGTGTGAGCGAGACCATGCCGGACACGACCCCACCTGCCGCGTCGTCGATCGCCCGGGGCGGCTTCACGCCTGCCCTGGCCGAGCGGCTGCACGCGCTGCTCGGCGACAAGGGCATGCTCACCGACCCGGGCGACATGGCGGGCTATCTCCGCGAATGGCGCGGGCTCTGGACCGGCCGCTCACCCGCGATCCTGCGCCCCGCGACGACCGAGGAATGCGCCGAGGCGGTAAGGCTCTGCGCGGAGGCGGGGGTGGCGATGGTGCCGCAGGCCGGCAACACCTCCATGGTCGGCGCCTCGGTGCCGCACGAGGCGGGCGAGGAGGTGGTGATCTCGGTCTCGCGGATGAACCGCATCCTCGAGCTCGACCCGGTGGACATGACGATGACGGTCGAGGCCGGCGCGGTTCTCGCAACCGTGCAGCAGGCCGCGCTCGAGGCGGACTGCTTCTTCCCGCTCTCGCTCGGCGCGGAAGGCACGGCGCAGATCGGCGGCAACATCAGCACCAACGCGGGCGGCAACACCACGCTCCGCTACGGCAATGCGCGCGACCTCGTGCTCGGCCTCGAGGTGGTGCTGCCGGACGGGCGGGTGCTCGACATGCTTCGGCGGCTGAGGAAGGACAACACCGGCTACTGCCTGCGCCATCTCTTCATCGGCGCGGAAGGCACGCTCGGCATCATCACCAAGGCGGTGCTCAAGCTTTTCCCCCGCCCACGTGAGACCGAGCTCGCCTTCGTCGCGGTCGAGAGCGTCGAGGCGGCGCTCGCGCTGCTGAACCGCTTCCAGCGCCATGACGGCGCGTCGCTATCCGCCTTCGAGTACATGATGCGGTTCGGCCTCGACCTCGTGTTCCGCCACATCCCCGGCGCCGTCGATCCCCTCTCCGCGCGGCACGAGCATTACTGCCTGGTCGAGCTGTCCTCGCCCCGCCCGCAGGCGCAGCTTCGCGCGAGCATGGAGGCAGTCCTCGAGGCCGCGCTCGAGGAAGGGCTCGTGCGCGATGCCGTGATCGCGGAGAGCGATGCGCAGCGCGCCGCGCTGTGGCGGCTGCGGGAGGAGCATTCCGAGGCGCAGAAGCGCGAGGGTGCGTCGATCAAGAACGACGTCTCGGTTCCGGTCAGCCGCGTTCCCGCGCTGCTCGCCGAGGCGTCCGCGGCATGCCGCGCCATCGTTCCTGGCATTCGGGTCTGCGCGTTCGGCCACGTCGGGGACGGCAACATCCACTTCAACCTCGCCGTTCCCGAAGGTGCGGATGATGCCGCGTTCCTCCGGCGCTGGGACGACGTGGCGGCGGCGGTGAACGGGGTGGTGCGTCGCTTGGGCGGCAGCTTCAGCGCCGAGCATGGCGTCGGACGCCTCAAGACGAAGACGCTGGCCGCCTGGCGGGAAGGGCCGGAGCTCGACGTGATGCGCGCGATCAAGCGCAGCGTCGATCCGGCGAACCTGATGAACCCCGGCAAGGTCGTTCCGCTCGCTTGAGGGAGCGGGCAGCCGGGCACAGGAACAGATGGGTCATCTCTTCACCTACGTGCTGAAGCAGCTCGGCCTCGCGCTGCTGGCCGTCACCGCCGGGCTCGCGGTGCTGATCTGGATCACGCAGTCGCTGCGCTTCATCGAGCTCGTGCTGAACCGGGGCCTGTCGCTCGTCGTGTTCTTCGAGCTGACGCTGTTCATGCTGCCGAACTTCGTCGCGATCATCCTGCCTGTCGCGACCTACATCGTGATCCTCGCCGTCTATCAGCGGCTCGAGAACGACCGGGAGCTCGTGGTGATGCGCGCTGCGGGCATGAGCCAGTTCGCGCTTGCACGCCCCGCGCTCGCGCTCGCCGGCATCGCGGCCCTGATCGGCTGGGCGATGAATCTGTGGGCGGTGCCGGAAAGCTACCGTGCCTTCCGCGAGTACCAGTTCGAGATCCGAAACCGCATGGCGGCGGTACTCATCCAGGAAGGCGTGTTCAACAGCCTCGGCGAAGGGCTCACCGTCTATGTCCGCCTGCGCGACGCGGACGGCACGTTCCACGGCATCATGGTCAATGACGAGCGGGACCCGGGCGCTCCGTCGACCATCCTCGCGGAGCGGGGACGGCTGGTCCTTGCGGGCGAACTGCCCCAGGTGACGCTCGAGAACGGCACGCGGCAGGAGCTCGACCCGCGCACCGGGCGGCTGCGCATCCTGACCTTCTCGGAGAACACGCTGACGCTCGCGACGCCAGCCGAGCGTGACGAGGTGCGCTACCGCGATGCCCGCGAGCGCGGCGTGCTCGAGCTCCTCAGCCCCGAGCCGGGAGAGCAGGTGAGCGCGCGCGACAGGGCGCGCTTCACCGTCGAGGCGCATCAGCGCCTCTCGGGCCCCATCTTCACCCTCTCGCTTGCCGCCGTAGGCCTCGCGGTCCTGCTCAGCGGAAGCTTCAGCCGCCACGGTCGAAGCGGCCGTGTCCTCGCCGCCGTCGCGGTCGGCTCGGCGCTCGTCGCGCTCGGGCTCGCGATCGGCAATGCCGTGGCGAGCCGGCTCGCCCTCGTGCCGCTGATCTGGGTGCACGCACTGCTGCCGGGCATCGTCGCTGCCGTGGTGCTCATGCGGCCGCCCGCCTGGCGCGTGCCCGCCTCGGACGGCCTCGCGGCGGAGCGCTGAGCGCGATGCGGATCACCCGCGTGCTCTCGTCCTATGTCGGCCGCATCTTCTTCGGCTCGACCGTCGCCGTGCTCGCGGGGCTTCTCGCCGTCGTCGCGCTGTTCGACGTGATCGAGCTGATGCGCCGCGCCTCGGGCCGGACGGACGTGGGCTTCGGCGACCTCGTCGGCATCACCGCGCTGAAGCTTCCCTTCCTCGCCATTGAGATCCTGCCGTTCGCGATCTTGCTCGGCGGGCTGATCGCCTTCTGGCGGCTGACGCGAAGCTCGGAGCTGATCGTCGCGCGCGCTGCCGGCGTTTCGGCCTGGCAGTTCCTTGCCGTGCCCGTCGGGCTCGCGGTCGGGCTCGGGCTGTTCGCGACGCTGGCGCTCTCGCCCGTCTCGGCGATGATGCTGGCACGCGCCGAGCGGCTCGACACGTCGCTCCTTCGAGGCGGAGCAGGAAGCTTCGGCCTTTCCGGCGACGGGCTCTGGGTCCGCCAGCACGACGAGCAGGTGCCTGGAGGCGGCTGGTCGATCATCCACGGGCGTCGCGTCGAGATCGCGGGCAGCGCGCTTCGCCTGCAGGGCGTGACGGTGTTCCGCCTGACCGAACGCGATGCCTTCCATAGTCGGCTCGAGGCCGAATCGGCCGAGCTCCAGCCCGGGCGCTGGCGGCTCGCCAATGCCGCCTCGGTCGCTGTCGAACGGCCGCGCGAGCCGCTTCCCGAGGTCATGATCCCGACCGACCTGACCGTATCGCGCCTGCAGGACAGCCTCGCCCCGCCCGACACGCTGAGCTTCTGGGCGCTGCCGCGCTTCATCGCCGTGCTCGACGATGCGGGCTTCTCCTCGCTGAAGCATCGCCTGCGCTTCCAGGCGCTGCTCGCGCTGCCCCTGCTTGCCGGTGTGATGGTTCTCGTCGCGGCGGGGTTCTCGATGCGCCAGTCGCGGCGTGGCGGCGTCGGCCTCGCGATCGCCGCGGGCATCGCCGCGGGCGTCGCGCTGTTCGTTCTGAGCAAGGTGGTCGGCGAGTTCGGCGGGTCGGGGACCATTCCCGTCGCGCTCGCTGCGTGGACGCCGGCCGGCGTCGGCCTCGCGCTAGCCGTCGCCATGCTCCTGCATCTCGAGGACGGGTGATGCGGCGGCATATCCGCCGTGGCGCGCTTCTCGCCTCCACCGCCCTCATGCTCGCCGCCGGGGCGGCCGCGCAGCAGGCGGGCCGCGAGACGAGGCCGGAGGCGCGCGAGCCGGTCGCCTTCACCGCAGGCGAACTCTCCTTCGACGAACGCTCCAACACCGTGATCGCCTCCGGTGGCGTTGAGGCGTGGCAGGGCGGCCGCGTGCTGCGCGCCCGCGAGATCCGCTTCAACCGCAACACGAACCGTATCCTCGCGCGCGGCGACGTGGCGATCGTCGAGGAGGACGGGCGGGTGCTCTTCGCAGAGGAGGCCGAGCTCACCGACGACATGCGCGAGGGCGTGGCACGCGACATCCGCGCCCTGCTCGCCGAAGGCGGCCGGTTCGCCGCGAACGGCGCGCGCAGGAGCGAGGGTCGCTTCACCGACATGCGCCGCGGCGTGTACTCGACCTGCGAGTCCTGCCCCGAGAACCCGCAGCGCCCGCCTCTCTGGCAGATCAGGGCAGACCGGGTGATCCATGACGAGCAGGAGAAGACCGTCGAGTATTTCGACGCCACGCTTCAGTTCGCCGGCGTGCCCGTTGCCTACGTTCCGTACTTCTCCCACCCCGACCCTTCGGTGAAGCGGCAGTCGGGGTTCCTGTTCCCCGATTTCGGCTCCTCGAAGCATCTCGGTGCGTTCTTCCGCCAGCCCTACTACTGGGCCATCTCGCCGCAATCGGATGCGACGTTCGCGCCGATGATCACCTCGCGGCAGAACGTGCCGGTGTTCGGCGAGTACCGCCGTCGCTTCAACAGCGGCTTCTTCACGGTGCGCGGCAGCGGCACGATCGACAGCGACCGGGAGGGACGCGGCCACATCTTCTCGACCGGCCGCTTCTCGATCGACGAGACCTGGCGGGCGGGCTGGAACCTGCAGCGCTCGTCGGACCGCGACTACCTGCGCCAGTACCGCGTCGGCAATCTCGACAGCTCCTCGGCGCTGGTGACCGAGCCGTTCGTCGAGGGGTTCGGGCGCAACTTCTACATGCGCGCCGACAGCTTCTGGTACCAGGGCCTGCGCGTGGACGACAGCCGCGACGAGATCCCGCTCGTCCTGCCGCGCGGCTATGCCGAGTACGTGACCGACATCGACCGCCTCGGCGGACAGCTCAACACCTCCGTCGGCTTCTTCGCGACGAACCGGCGCACCGGCACGGACACGCGCCGCGTCGCCTCGCGCGCGACCTACAGCGTCCCGATCTCTGGGCCGATCGGCGATGTGTGGACCTTCGCCGGCAATCTCGACGTCATCGGCTACAATGTTGGCGGTGATACGACCGCCACGCCGGTACCCGGCGGGCGCGACGGCACCTATGGGCGCGCCCACCCGCAGGTCTCGGCAACCTGGCGCTGGCCGCTGATCCGCGCCGGCTGGGGCGGGGCGCAGCTGATCGAGCCGATCGTGCAGGCCGTCGCGGGCCCGTCGATCGGCGACACGACGCGCTACCCGAACGAGGACAGCGTCGATCTCGAGTTCTCGGCGTCGAACCTGTTCGGCTTCAACAAGTACCCGGGCGTCGATCGGCTCGAGGGAGGCACGCGCATCAATGCCGGCCTGCGCGGCGCCTGGTATGTCGGCGGCATGAGCATCGACGGGCTGTTCGGCCAGTCCTACCGCCTCACGGACGACAGCTCCTTCCCAGCCGGATCGGGGCTCGAGAGCAGGCGGTCGGACTACGTCACCCGGCTCTCCGTCTCGCCGAACGAGTACGTGACGCTGAGCTATCGCGGCCGGTTCGACAACGACAACTTCTCGAACGCGCTGTCCGACTTCAACGGCACGTTCAGCTATGGCGGGCGATATCTCAGCCTCTCGTACATCGATGCCCCGGCTCAGCCGCTTGCGCTGCAGCCGGAGGCGCGGCGCGAGATCGTCGCCGCGGTCGGCGGCAAGATCCACGGGTTCTGGCGCGGCGCGGTCGGCGCACGGCGCGACCTCGAGGCGAACGAGATGGTCGCCTCCTTCGGCAGCCTCACCTACGAGGACGAATGCTTCGCCTTCCAGGCGATCTACTCCCGCCGCTTCTCAAGTACGCAGACGCAGGACCAGGGAACCGACCTGATCTTCCGGCTCGTGTTCAAGACGGTCGGCGATTTCGGCTTCTCGGCCTTCTGATTGGCCCATCAGCCACGGAGGCATTGCCGCGCCGTGGCGCCGGGTCTAGGGAGGGGCGGATGAGGAAGGTAGTCGTATCGGCGTTCGCGCTTCTGGTCTCCGCGGCCCTGTCCGGCGGCCCGGCCGGGCCCGCCCACGCACAGGCCCAACGCCAGGGCCAGCCCCAGAGCGTGGGCCAGAGCGCGGGCCAGAGCACGGGCCAGGGCGCAGGCCAGGGCGCGCCGCTCGGCGCCGGCATCGTCGCCACCGTCAACGGCGAGGTCATCACGCTTTTCGACCTCGAATCGCGCCGCCGGCTGTTCGCCATCACGGCCGGGCTACCGCTCACCCAGTCCGTGCTCGACCGGTTGACCCCTCAGGTCCGTCGCCTCCTGATCGACGAGAAGCTCCGCCAGCAGGAGGCGATCCGCCGCCGCGTCGGCGCGACCGACCGCGAGATCGCCGATGCCGTCGCGCGGCTCGAGCAGCAATCCAACCTGCCCTCGGGGGGGCTGCGCGCCAATCTTTCCCGGCAGGGCATCGACATCCGCGCCCTCTATGCGCAGATCCGCGCGCAGATCGCCTGGGGCAAGCTCGTGCGCGCCCAGCTTGGCCGCCAGGCGGAGGTCACCGAGGAGGAGATCACGGAGCGTCTCCGCGCCATCGAGGCAGCGACCGGCCAGCCGGAGTTCCTCGTCGCCGAGATCTTCATCGCCATCGACGACCCCTCGCAGGAGGCGGAGGCCCAGCGAACCGCCTCGAGCCTGATCGACCAGCTTCGCGCCGGCGCCCCGTTCCCGGCGGTGGCCGCCCAGTTCAGCCAGGCGCAGTCGGCCGAGAATGGCGGCGACCTCGGCTGGGTGCGCCTCGGCCAGCTCGAGCCCGAGGTCGAGGCGATCGTGACGCAGATGCCGCCTGGCGCGGTGTCGAACCCGATCCGCACAGCGGGCGGGCTTACCGTGGTCACGCTCAGGCAACGCCGCGAAGTCGGGCGCGACATGGCGACCCTTCTGACGATCCGCCAGGTGTTCCTGGCGTTCGACCAGACGCTGAACCCCCAGGCGCCGACGCAGCAGCAGATCGCCCAGCTCCAGGCCGCGAACCGCATCGGCGAGACGGTGCGGAGCTGTGCGCAGATGGAGGAGGCGGCGCGGCTGGCGCGTTCGCCGCGGCCGGCCGATCCGGGGCAGGAGCTCCGGCTCGAGATGCAGCAGGGGCCGATCCGCGACATCCTCGCCCAGCTGCGGCCGGGCGAGCCGACGCGGCCGCTCATCTCGCCAGACGGCATCACCGTGCTGATGCTCTGCAACAGGCGCGTGGAGAACGTCGCACAGCCGAACCCCGAGCAGGTCGGGCTGTCGATCCTGCGCGAGCGGGCAGACCTTCTCTCCCGCCAGATGATGCGCGACCTCCGCCGCCGCGCCGACATCAACGTCCGCTCATGAGCCTTCCGCCGCTCGCTCTGACGATGGGCGATCCTGCCGGGATCGGGCCTGAGATCACGCGCGCGGCCTGGCGCGCGCTGCGCGGTCGGCACCCCTTCGCGGTGATCGCTGACCCGGATCACCTCGCCTCGCTCGGCAGCGACGTGCCGGTGCGCGCGGTCGAGACGCTGGCGGAGGCCGCGGCGGTATTTCCCCGTGCGCTGCCCGTTCTTGCCGAGCCGCTTGCGTGCCCGGTTCGGCCAGGCGTGGCCGACCCAGCCCACGCGCCCGCGATCGTCCGCTCCGTCGAGCGCGCCGTGGCGCTTGCCCGGAGCGGGGCGGCGGCGGCGGTGGTGACGAACCCCCTCGCCAAGACGACGCTGCTCGATGCCGGCATCGGCCATACCGGGCACACGATGTGGCTGAAGGACCTCGCCGGCGGCGGCACGCCGGTGATGATGCTCGCCGGGCCGATGCTGCGCGTCGTTCCGGTGACCGTGCACATCCCGCTCGCCGAGGTGCCGCGGGCGCTGACGGCGGACGCCATCGTCGCGGCCGGGCGCATCACGGCCGCGGCCCTCGCTGCCGATTACGGCCTCGCCGCACCCCGGCTCGCCGTGGCCGGGCTCAACCCGCATGCGGGGGAGAGCGGCACGGTCGGGCGCGAGGAGATCGAGGTGATCGCGCCCGCCATCGCCGCCCTTCAGGCCGACGGGATCGACGCGACCGGCCCGCATCCCGGTGACAGCCTGTTCCACGCCGCCGCGCGCGCGACCTATGACGCCGCGCTCTGCATGTATCACGACCAGGCGCTCATCCCGATCAAGGCGCTGGACTTCGCCAACGCCGTGAACGTGACGCTGGGGCTTCCCATCGTCCGCACTTCGCCCGATCACGGCACGGCATACGGCATCGCGGGCAAGGGCCTCGCCGACCCGACGAGCCTGATCGCAGCGCTCGAGATGGCCGCGGCGATCGCCGCGCGCCGGGGCGAACGCAAGGCCGCGTGAGCCCCAAGCTCCCGCCACTCCGCGAGGTGATCGCCTCGGCCGGGCTCGATGCGCGGAAATCCCTCGGCCAGCACTTCCTGCTCGACCTGAACCTGACGGCGCGGATCGCCCGCGAGGCGGGCGAGCTCGCTGGCCGTCACGTGGTGGAGATCGGCCCCGGGCCCGGCGGGCTCACCCGTGCGCTTCTCGAGACGGCGGCGGTGGACGTGACCGCGCTCGAGATCGACCCCCGCGCCGTCGCGGCGCTCGCGCCGCTCGCCGAGGCCTATCCGGGGCGCCTGCGCATCGTCGAGGCGGATGCGCTCGGCGCCGACATCGCCGCCCTCGTCCCTGCGCCGCGCGCGATCGTTGCGAACCTTCCCTACAATGTCGGCACGCCGCTTCTCGTCCGCTGGCTCGGTGCCGCCGGGGATATCGAGAGCATGACGCTGATGTTCCAGCAGGAAGTGGCAGAGCGCATCGTCGCCGCCCCGGGAACGGACGCCTATGGCCGGCTTGCCGTGCTCGCGGGCTTCGTTGCCGATGCCAGGCTCGTCATGCGCATCCCGCCCGCGGCCTTCACGCCGCCGCCGAAGGTGTGGTCCGCCGTCGTGCGGATCGTTCCGCGCGCGGAGCAGCCTTCGCGGCACCTCTTCCGAGCGATGGAGCGCGTCACCGGCGCCGCCTTCGGGCAGAGGCGGAAGATGCTCAGAAGCAGCCTGAAACCGCTCGGCGGTGCCGAGGCGCTGCTCGGCGCGTCCGGGATCGACGGCACGCGGCGAGCCGAGACGCTGACGGGTGCGGAATTCGTGCGGCTCGCCGCGGCGCTTGCCTCACGACCCGAGAAGACGCGACACGAAGGGGGCGAGCCCGGTCCCGCGTGACCGGCGGAGCCGTTCGGCCGCGAGGATCGACCGCGCGGCGGCGACGGTTTCGTCGAAGTCGCGGTTGACCAGCACATAGTCGTACTCGTCCCAGTGCGCGATCTCCGAGGCGGCCTGCGCCATGCGCCGGGCAACGATCGCGGCATCGTCTTGCGCGCGCGCAGCGAGCCGCCGGGACAGCTCCTCCATGCTCGGCGGCAGGAGATAGATCGACACGATATCGCCGGGCAGCGCGGCGCGGAGCTGGCGCGTGCCCTGCCAGTCGATGTCGAACAGCATGTCACGGCCTTCGTCGAGCGCCTTGGCCACCGGTGCGCGCGGCGTCCCATAGCGGTGCGCATAGACCTGCGCGTGCTCGACCATCGCGTCGGCCGCCACGGCGCGAAGGAAGGTAGGTTCGTCCACGAAATGATAGTCGATCCCGTCGGTCTCGCCGGGGCGGGGAGGGCGCGTCGTCAGCGACACGGACAGATGCAGGTTCGCATCCGTCTCGCGGAGCGCGCGGCCGACGGAGGTCTTCCCTCCGCCGGAGGGCGAGGACAGCACGAGGAGCAGCCCGCGTCGGGCGATCCCGTTCACCGGCGCGGCTCACTCAAGGTTCTGCACCTGCTCGCGGAACTGCTCGATCGCTGCCTTCAGGGCGAGGCCGGTCGCCGTCAGCGTGCGGCTCGCCGCCTTGCTGCAGAGCGTATTGGCCTCGCGGTTGAACTCCTGCGTCAGGAAGTCGAGCCGCCGGCCCACCAGCGTTCCCTCGACCATCAGCGCGCGCGCCGCGGCGATGTGGGCGTGCAGCCGGTCGATCTCCTCGCGCACATCGGCGCGCGAGGCGAGAAGTGCCGCTTCGGCGGCGATCCTGTCCTCCGTCAGCGCGGGGGACTGGTCGGCCAGGGCGCGGAGCGCCGTGACGAGCCTGTCTCGGATCGCCTCGGGTTGTGTCGCGGCATCGGCCTCTGCGGAGGCGACGAGACCCTCGATCTCGTCGAGCTTCGCCGCCAGCACCGCGCCGATGCGCGCGCCTTCCGCGCGGCGCGAGGACTCGAGTGCGGCGAGCGCGCGGGCGAAGCTCTCGGTCACGGCGGCGGCGCGGGCGGCGAGCAGCGCCTCGTCGGGTTCCTCCTCGGAAGCCGCGCGCATCACGCCAGGCAGGGAGAGAAGCGCCGTTGCGGGAGGGGGCGGCGCGGCAGGAAGCAGTGCCTGCACCTCCGCCACGATGGCAAGCGCGGCCTCGAGCGCGGCTCGGTCGAGCATGGGCCTCGCCGCCTGCTCGTCGCGGCGTACGGAGAGGCCTGCGCTGATGCTGCCGCGCTTCAGCTTCGCCTGCGCCGCGTCCTTCAGCGCAGGCTCCACGCCGTCCCAGCCGGGGGGCAGGCGGAAGCGCACATCGAGGCCGCGGCCGTTCACGCTCTTCACCTCCCACACCCAGGAGATGCCGTTCGCCTCGCCACGGTCGCGGGCGAAGCCTGTCATCGAGGCGAGGGCGGGGGAGAGGGGGGCGCGTGGCATGGGCGCGCGGGTTATAGACCCCGGACCCGATCCTCGAAAGCCATGCCGGAGCAACCGCGATGCCGTCTCCCTCCCGCGTGCTGGTCACAGGCGCTTCCTCCGGTCTTGGTGCTGCCTTCGCGCTCGCCTGCGCCCGGCCGGGCGCGACGCTGTTCCTCGGCGGTCGGGATGCGCAGAGGCTCGGGCTGGTAGCCGACGCGGTGCGCGAGCGGGGCGCGGAGGCGGCGATCGCGCTGGTCGACGTGCGCGACGGCGCAGCCACCGAGGCGTGGGTGCGCGGCGCCGCACCGCTCGACCTCGTGCTGGCGAATGCCGGCATCTCGGCCGGGACGGGCGGCGGCCAGGCGGAGACGGCCGAGCAGGCCCGGGCGATCTTCGCCACCAACCTGGACGGTGCGCTGAACACCGGGCTTGCCGCAGCAGCCGTGATGCGCGGCCAGGCGCCGGGTGCCGACGGGGTGCGAGGGCGCATCGGGGTCGTCGCCTCGATCGCGGCTTTCGTGCCTGCGCCCGGCGCGCCGTCCTACTGCGCGTCGAAGGCGGCCGTCGATGCCTGGGCGGTGGCCACCGCACCGGTGTGGCGGCGCGAGGGAATCGTCCTGACCTCCGTCTGCCCAGGCTACGTGAAGACGCCGATGACGGCCTCGAACCGCTTCCCGATGCCAGGGCTGATGGAAGCCGACCGGGCGGCGGCGATCATGCTTCGGGGGATGCTGGCGGGCCGCCAGCGCCTCGCCTTTCCCGGGTGGCTCGCGGTGGCGGCGCGCCTGGTTGGGCTTCTGCCGGCGCCGTTGGCCACGCGGATGCTCGGCTCTCAGCCGGGCAAGGAACCCGCGGCGAGCCCCTGAGTCGGAAGCGGCCCGGCCCGGCGGCGCGCCGCGGCGAGGCCCACGATCGCAAGGGCGAACAGCGTGATCGTGGCGGGCTCCGGCAGCTCGGTGAACATCGTCACGGTCAGCGCGACCCAATGGATCAGGGCGTCATCGCCGAAGATCACGTCGAGCGTGCCGTCGGCGAGCAGGGGACGGAGGTCGACGAGGCCGCCACCGCTGGGCATCGCGTTCAAGGGCAGCGTCACCGTCGCCGGCACATCGAGCGCGAGGTCCTTGAGGATGTCGTTGCCGAAGAGGTCGGACGGGCGGCTCGCGTTGTCGGCGAAGAACAGGACGTCGGTCGCCAGGGCCGGGCTCCTCGGTGTCAGGCTGAGGGTCAGCTCGGCCGAAGCGATGCTGCGCCCGGCGATCTGCGGCAGAGAGAACGAGAAGGGCACCAGCTCGTCGATGCCGTTGCCTGGCGTCTGGTCGGCCACGTTGGGCCCTGGCGTGTAGCGCAGCCCGTCATGCCCGGTGTCAGCGGCGGTCAGGGGCGAGCCGTTGAAGCCGGTGATTGGCGCGTCCGTTACGCCGGTGTCCTCGGGGTACAGCGCGTAGTAGTCCCTCAGATACGCAGCCAGGGCGTCGGAGATGGGGGGGATGTCGTCGGTCCAGACCTGGTTCAGCGTCACGCCGGGCGTGGCCGATTCGAGGATGTCGACGAAGCCGATGGTAGGCGCCCCCCAGTAGGTCGGCAGGCTCCAGGTGCTATAGGCGCCGTGGTTCGTCTCGCGCACCGGCGTGGGCACGAGTTGGATCGCATTGTCCTCGTTGTCTGCGAGCAGGAGGTCCGTGTAGAGGCCGGATGCCGGGTCCTTTACCGTTCCCCAGACGGAAAGAGCGTGCGCGCCGGACTCCGTCGTGAAGGACAGGTAGAGGCCTAGGCTGCGGCCCTCGGCGAGCAGCGAGTCGAGCAAGGACGGCGACCCCTGCGTCGCCCCGGCGACGTCATAATAGTCCATGTAGTTCAGTGTCGGGTGGTACGTGTCGAAGTAGTCGGCGATGGCCGTCTCCGTGAACCCAGGGACGTTGTTGTATCGGGGGTTCATCTGGTCGACGAAGATCGCCTGTGCGTCGTTCTCAACCACCCCCACGCCCCAGCCGCCATAGGCGAGCATGTTGGCAGCCGTTGCTGCCCAGCAGAGATTGGAGTCGCCCGTCACCGGGTCGGTATCGTGCGGCCAAGGGCCTGACTTGTTCGCATCCTGGAACGGCGTGACGTAGGTGCCTTGCACAGGCACACCTCCGCCCGCGAGTGGCGCCGCGCCGATGCAACTCGCACCGGCAGCCTGGCTGGCCAGCACGACCGCGAGGCAGGCCGCACCGCCGATCCTTCCCAGTCGATGAACGATCCGCCGCATTGCTCCGCCCCCCCGACTATTCCGGGTCCTTGGAGCGAAGCAGGCTCTTCCGGCGCCGCAATTGCATTGCGGTGTGTCAATCACCGTCGGGGGCGGGCTCCGGGAAGGCGACGCGCGGCTGGCTGCGTGATTCTGCTAGTTCTGCCTCAGCCCGCGCTCGCGCTCGATCTGGCGCCAGCGGGCGACGGCGCGGTTGTGCTCCTCCAGCGTGCGGGAGAAGACATGCCCGCCCGTGCCGTCGGCGACGAAGTAGAGCGCATCCGTCTCTGCCGGCCGCACGGCGGCCATGAGGCTCGCCCGACCCGGCGAGGCGATGGGCTGGGGCGGAAGGCCGCGGATGCGGTAGGTGTTCATCGGGTGGTCGGCGTCGAGGTCGGCGCGCGAGATCGGCCGGCCGAGCTCGCCCGCCCCCCCGCTCGCCGCATAGACGACGGTGGGATCCGACTGGAGCGGCATGCCGCGGCGAAGCCGGTTGGCGAACACGCCGGCCACGCGGCCCCGCTCCTCGGCCACACCTGTTTCCTTCTCGATGATGCTTGCGAGGATCAGCGCCTCGCGCGGGTTCGCGAGCGGAACGGACGGGTCGCGCGCCGCCCAGGCCTCCGCCAGCGCACGCTCCATCCCCTCCGCCATCCGGCGGATCACCGAGGCGCGCGTGTCGCCCCAGCTATAGGCCCAGGTCTCGGGCAGCATCGTCCCTTCGGCGGGAACCGTCTCGATCGGGCCGGTCAGCCCTTCCGCCTGTTCGATCACGGTGATGATCTGCGCGACCGTGAGACCCTCCGGCACCGTCAGCCGCCGCTGAACGGTGCGGCCGGAGCGGAGGATGCCGATGGCCTGGCGGATCGAAGCCTGCGCGGGGAAGGCGAACTCGCCTGCGCGGAGCGCCGGCCCCTGGTCGAGCGCGAGGCCAAGCATGAAGAGCCTGGCATCCTTGACGACGCCGGCCTGCTCGAGACGCTCCGCGATCGTGCCGCTCGAGGCACCGCGGGGGATGATCACCGCCGTCTCGGAGGCAAGCGGGCCGGCTGCGTCGAGGCGGCCGAGCGTCCATTGCCAGGCGCCGAAGCCCGCCGCGCCGATCGCGAGGACGAGGACGAGCACGACCGTGAGTGCGCGAAGGCCCCGCCGCCGCGGCCGCACCTCAGCCGTGGCGCCGGCCTCCGCCTCCATGTCAGTGCGGCTTGCGGAACAGGATCGACGCGTTGGTGCCGCCGAAGCCGAAGCTGTTGGAGAGGGCGATGTCGATCTTCCGCTCCTGCGCCGTGTGCGGCACGCGGTCGATCACGCTCGGCGTGCTCGGCTCGTCGAGGTTCAGCGTCGGCGGGGCGACGTCGTCGCGCACGGCCAGGATGGAGAACACCGCCTCTACCGCGCCGGCCGCGCCGAGCAGGTGCCCGATCGCGGACTTGGTCGACGACATGGCCGCCCCGCGCGCGGCATCGCCGAACAGCCGCTCGACGGCCTGGAGCTCGAGGTCGTCGCCGAGCGGCGTCGAGGTGCCGTGCGCGTTGATGTAGCCGATCTGCTCGGGGGTGACGCCGCCATTCTTCAGCGCGGCCTTCATAGCCCGGAAGGCGCCGTCATGCCCCTCCGCCGGGGCGGTGATGTGGTAGGCATCGCCCGACAGGCCATAGCCCGCGAACTCGGCGTAGATCTTCGCCCCGCGCTTCTTCGCATGCTCGTACTCCTCGAGCACGAGAACGCCGGCTCCCTCGCCCATCACGAAGCCGTCGCGATCCTTGTCCCAGGGGCGCGAGGCCTTGGCGGGCGTGTCGTTGAACCCTGTCGAGAGCGCGCGCGAGGCGCAGAACCCGGCCATGCCGAGCTCGCACACCGCCGCCTCGGAGCCGCCGGCGACCATCACGTCGGCATCGCCCATCGCGATCAGCCGCGCCGCGTCGCCGAGCGCGTGCACGCCGGTGGCGCAGGCCGTGACCACCGCGTGGTTGGGGCCCTTGAAGCCGTGCTTGATCGAGACATGGCCCGAGGCGAGGTTGATCAGCGCCGAGGGGATGAAGAAGGGCGAGAGCCGCCGCGACTTGCCTTCGTGGACGAGCTGCGAGGCCTCGAAGATGGTCTGGAGCCCGCCGATGCCGGAGCCGATCATGACGCCGGTCGTCCAGGCATCCTCGTCGGTCTCGACCTTCCAGCCGCTGTCGGCCACCGCCTCGTCCGCGGCGACCAGCGCGAGTTGGATGAAGCGGTCCATCTTCCGCTGGTCCTTGGGCGGAATCCACTCGTTGAGGTCGAGCTTGCCGTCCTCCTTCGAGCCGGAGGGAACCTGGCCGGCGATCTTGGCCGGCAGGTCCTTCACATCGAAGGACTGGATGGCGCCGATGCCGCTTTCGCCGGCAAGCAGGCGCTTCCAGACATGCTCCACCCCGATGCCGAGAGGGGTGACCGCCCCCATCCCGGTGACGACGACACGGCGCATCGCGCTCTTGATCCCGCTTCCGGACCGCGGCGCCGGCTCAGGCCGACTTCTGCTTCTGGATGTAGTCGATCGCGTCCTTGACGGTCGTGATCTTCTCTGCGGCGTCGTCGGGGATCTCGATGCCGAACTTCTCCTCGAAGGCCATCACGAGCTCGACCGTGTCGAGGCTGTCGGCGCCGAGGTCATCGATGAAGCTCGCCGTCTCCGTCACCTTCGCCTCCTCGACGCCGAGATGCTCGACGACGATCTCCTTCACCTGCTTGGTGATCTCTGCGGTGTCGGTCATTGGGCAGTGTCTCCTGCGATCGGATGTCTGTTGGTGACTGTGGCGTCAGGGTGGGACGAAGACGACCCGTCCGGAAGGGCAGGGCGCGCCGCTGCGCTGCCGGCATGCCCCCCAGGCAGGATTGGGCGCGCCATAACACGCGCCCGCACGCTTGGAAAGCGCCGCGCCGCGCCGGGGCCCGTGCGGCTCACAGCATCGCCATCCCGCCATTGACGTGCAGCACCGTGCCGGTGATCCAGCCCGCCTCGTCCGAGGCGAGGTAGAGGCAGGCAGCGGCGATGTCCTCCGGCGTGCCGAGGCGGCCGAGCGGAATGCGCCCGGAGAGCGCCGATTTCTGCTCCTCGGTCAGTGCATCCGTCATCGGCGTGGCGATGAAGCCCGGCGCGATGCAGTTCACCGTGACCCCTCGCGCAGCGACCTCGGCGGCCAGCGCCTTCGACATGCCGATCAGCCCCGCCTTCGCGGCGGCGTAGTTCACCTGGCCCGGGTTGCCGGTGATGCCGACGATCGAGGAGATGCCGATGATCCGCCCCGCCCGGCGCTTCAGCATTCCCTTGAGCGCGGCGCGGGAGAGCCGGAACGCGGCGGTGAGATCAACATCCAGCACCGCCTGCCAGTCCTCGTCCTTCATGCGCAGCGCGAGGCCGTCGCGGGTGAAGCCTGCGTTGTTGACGAGGATGTGCACGCCTCCCATCGCTGCCTCGGCGGCGGCGATCAGGCCGTCCGGCGCGGCCGGGTCGGAGAGATTGGCGGGCAGGACATGCGCGCGGTCGCCGAGCTCGGCCGCAAGCGCCGCCAGCACCTCCTCGCGGGTGCCGGAGAGCCCGACCGCCGCTCCTTGGGCATGGAGCGTGCGCGCAATCGCCGAACCGATGCCGCCCGAGGCGCCGGTGACCAGCGCCGCCTTGCCGTCGAGCCTGAACATGGTCGCCTCCCTCTCCCTCACACGGCCTTCAGGAAGGCCTCGACCTCCTCGGGCGTGCCAATGGAGGTGGCGGCGAGGTCCTTGTCGATGCGCTTGACCAGCCCGGCCAGGACCTTGCCCGCGCCGAGCTCGACGATCGTGTCCACGCCCATCGCCTTCATCGCCGCGACACTCTCGCGCCAGCGCACGGTGGCGGTGACCTGCTGCACCAGGAGGCGGCGGATCTCGGCAGGGTCGGTCGCCTTGGCGGCGGTGACGTTGGCGATCACGGGAACGACGGGCGCGCGGAGGTCGGCCTTGGCCAGGGCCTCGGCCATCACGTCCGCCGCCGGCGCCATCAGCGCGCAGTGGAACGGGGCGGAGACGGGCAGCTTCATCGCCCGCTTGATGCCCTTGCCCGGCGCGAGGGCGATGGCTCGGTCGACGGCCGCCGCAGCGCCGCTGATCACGACCTGGCCGCCGCCATTGTCGTTCGCCGGCTCGAGCACCTCGCGCCCATCCGGCCCCTCGGCGGCTTCGGCGCAGAGTGCCTCGGCCTGGTCGAGCTCGGCCCCGAGCAGGGCGGCCATCGCGCCTTCGCCGGGCGGTACCGCCTTCTGCATGGCCTGGCCGCGCAGCCTCAGGAGCCGCGCGCAGGTCGCGAGGTCGAAGGCGCCCGCGGCGGCGAGCGCGCTGTATTCGCCGAGGGAATGGCCGGCAACGAGGATCGCGGCCTCCGGCAGCGCCATGCCGCCATCGCGGCCGAGCACGCGGAGCGTCGCGATCGAGGCAGCCATCAGCGCGGGCTGGGCGTTCTCGGTGAGCGTCAGCGTCTCGATCGGCCCGTCGAACATCAGCGCCGACAGCTTCTGCTTCAGCGCCTCGTCCACCTCCTCGAACACCTCGCGGGCAGCGGGAAAGGCCTCGGCGAGCGCGCGGCCCATGCCGACGGCCTGGCTGCCCTGGCCGGGGAAGACGAAGGCGCGCACGGGCATGGCTCTGGCTCTCCCGAATCCCGTTGTTTGCAGGCGTGTGACGGCGCGGCCCGGGGTGGTATGCGCAGCACCGGGGGCTGTCAAGAAAGCCGAGGTCCCCTGGAAAGGGCCGAAAAGGTTGCAACCCGGCCGAGGTTCTGTATAACCCCGCCGTTCCCTGCCGGCCGCGAGGCGCGTGGCCGGCTATGCCTGTTTGTGCCGGGATGGTCCCGCCACACGGGCTGAGAAAAGCCGGAGGGGCAGTACATGCCACTTTACGAGTGCGTGATCATCGCGCGCAGCGATGTCACGACGCAGCAGGTTGACGCGCTCGGCGAACAGGTCACGGCCCTGATGGGCGAGCTTGGCGGCGCCGTGAAGAAGACCGAGTACTGGGGTCTTCGCTCGCTTGCCTACCGCATCAAGAAGAACCGCAAGGGCCATTACCTCCTCCTGAACCTCGAGGCGCCCGCCGCCGCAATCACCGAGATGGAGCGGCAGCTTCGCCTGAACGAGGACGTCCTCCGCTTTCTCACCGTCGCGGTGGAGGAGCTCGAGGAGGGCCAGTCCGCGATCCTGACCAACAAGGGCCGTGACGACCGCGAGGGCCGTGGCCCCGGCGGCGGGGGCGGCGGCCGGTTCGGCGACCGTGGCCCGCGGCCGCCGCGCAGCGGCTTCGGTGACCGCGGCGACCGTGGCGGGTTCGGTGACCGCGGCGGGTTCGGCGATCGTGGCGATCGTGGTGACCGCGGCGAGCGTGTGCCGCGCGGCGAGATGGGGGCCTGAGGATCATGGAAGACAACAGCGATATCGTTCCGGCGAGCCGCCGGACGGCGGTCGGCGCCCGGCGCCCGTTCTATCGTCGCCGCAAGTCCTGCCCGTTCAGCGGGCCGAACGCGCCGAAGATCGACTACAAGGACGTCAGGCTCCTGTCCCGCTACATCAGCGAGCGCGGCAAGATCGTGCCGAGCCGCATCACGGCGGTGTCTGGCAAGAAGCAGCGTGCGCTCGCGGTGGCGATCAAGCGTGCCCGCTTCCTCGCCCTTCTCCCCTACGTCATCCGGACCTGAGCGGAGGCCGCCCGGGCGCATTTCCCGGGCGGGTCGAAGATGAGGAGCGTGCTGGCAGATGAACGCGCGCGTCACGGCGTCGCTTGCGGGGGGGATCATTTCCGCCCTGCTCGCGCTTGCCGCCGTGCGCGGCCTGCCGCTTGGGGGCGTGCTGTTCTGGTTCGCGCCCCTGCCTCTGTTCGCGGTGGCCTTCGGCTTCGGCGCCACTGCGACCTGGACGTCGCTCGGCGCCGGGGCGCTGGTGGCGATCGTTTCCGGCGGGCCTGCGGCACTGGGGGTGTGGCTGCTGCTGTTCGGGCTGCCGGCAGCGGCCTTCTCGACGCTGGCGCTCCGCGGCGGGCCGCCGGCCCTGTCGCTTCCCTTCGCGCTTCTGGCGCTCTGGCCTGCGGCGATCCTGGTCGCGGCAGAGTTCGCGCTGTCGGACCAGCCGGGTGGATTGTCGGGCGTCCTCCGCACGATGATGGAGCGTGCGGTCGCTCAGATGGGTGCGGGGCCGGAGCTCGAGACCGCAGAGATCATCGACACGCTGGTCAGGCTGAAGCCGCTCGCCGTCACGATCTGGTTCGCGGTGGTCACCACACTGAATGCCTCGTCCGCGCAGGTGTTCATGGCGCGCAGGGGGCTGCTCGCATCCGAGCCGGCACGGTGGCGCGAGGCGCGGCTGCCGCTGTGGTACGCGCCCGTGGCGGTCGTCCCGGCGCTGGTCGCGGGACTGTCGCCTGGCGAGGCGGGGTTCTTCGCCTCCTCGCTGGCGATGATGCTCGCCGTTCCGCTGGTGATGCAGGGCCTCGCGGTGGTGCATGTGCTGCTGGCCGAGCGCCCGGCGCGGCGCTTCATCCTCGCCGTGCTCTACGTCTCCCTGATCGTGTTCATGCTGCCCGTCGGTCTCGCGCTGGCGGGGCTTGGGCTTGCCGAGTTCGTACTGAACCTGCGGAACCGCCCGCGCGGGCCGCGACCGGGGCAACAGCCCCCTGAGGATTGAGGTCGGAGAACCACGATGGACGTGATCCTGCTGCAGCGTGTCGAGAAGCTCGGCCAGATGGGCGAGGTGGTGAAGGTGAAGCCGGGCTACGCCCGCAACTTCCTCCTGCCCCAGATGAAGGCCATCCGCGCCACCAAGGAAAACCGCCAGCGCTTCGAGGAGACGCGCTCGCAGCTCGAGGCGCAGAACCTCAAGCGCCGCGAGGAGGCCGAGCGTGTGGCCGAACGCGTGTCCGGCCTCTCGGTGGTGATGATCCGCCAGGCAGGCGAGAGCGGCCAGCTCTACGGCTCGGTCAGCGCCCGCGACATCGCCGAGGCGACGACCGAGGCCGGCCTGTCGGTGTCGCGCCAGCAGGTCGTGCTCGACCAGCCGATCAAGACGCTTGGCCTTTCGGCCGTGCGCGTCGTCCTCCACCCCGAAGTGGTGATCTCGGTGACGGTGAACGTCGCCCGCAGCCCGGAGGAGGCCGAGAAGCAGGCCCGCGGCGAGCGTGTGACGGGTGCGGCCGAGGAGGAAGAGGAGGCGCCCGAACTCGAGGTGTTCGAGGAAGGCGTCGAGCCGGCCGGCACGGGCGAGCAGCCCGAGGTCTGACACGGCCTGGGCCCTTGGCGGGGCCCACCCTGCCTCTCTAATCTCCCCTCCGGACGGGCGCCGAGCCAACGGCGCCTTCTTTGGGGGAGAGGGGAATGCTCCTGCTCGACAGGCTGTTCCGCCGCATCGTCGTGCACGGATCACTCCATGTCACCTGGCCCGACGGCAGGACGATCCGCTACGGCAACGGCGAGATGCCCCGCGCCACCATCGTCGTGCGCGATGCGGCGACGGCACGCAGGGTCGCGCTGCACCCCTCCCTTGCCTTCGGCGAAGCCTGGATGGACGGCGGAATCGACACCGTCGGCGACGGCACGCTCTACGACCTGCTCGACCTCCTGCTGCTGAACCTCGCCGAAGGCGACGCGCCGCCGCTGATGCGCTGGCTCGAGCAGCTCTCGACCTGGTTCCGCCGCTGGCAGCAGCGCAACCCCGTTGCGCGCGCGAAGGCGAACGTCGCGCACCATTACGACCTGTCGGGGCGCCTCTACAGCCTCTTCCTCGACCGCGACCGGCAGTATTCCTGCGCCTATTTCCCGACGGGGGCGGAGACGCTCGAGCAGGCCCAGATTGCCAAGAAGCGGCACATCGCCGCCAAGCTCTGCCTCGACCGGCCGGGCCTGCGCGTTCTCGACATCGGCTCGGGCTGGGGTGGGCTCGGCCTCACCCTCGCCTCCGAGTTCGGCGCTGACGTGACGGGCGTGACGCTCTCCGAGGAACAATTCCGCGAGAGCAACGCCCGTGCCGCCGCAGCCGGGCTCGAGGGGCGCGTGCGCTTCCTGCTGCAGGACTATCGCACCGTGGCCGAGCGGTTCGACCGCGTCGTCTCCGTCGGCATGTTCGAGCATGTCGGCGTGACGCACTACGACGCGTTCTTCGCAACCGTCGCCCGCTGCCTCGCACCCGACGGCGTGGCGCTGGTCCACGCGATCGGGCGGCCGGAGGGTCCGGGCATCACGAATGCCTGGCTTCGCAAGTACATCTTCCCGGGCGGCTACTCGCCGGCGCTCTCCGAGGTGATGCCCGGCATCGAGCGCTCGGGGATGCGCGTGCTCGACATCGAGATCCTGCGCCTGCATTACGCAGAGACGATCCGACACTGGCGCGAGCGCTTCGCGCGCAACCGCGACGCGGTGGCCGCTCTCTACGACGAACGCTTCTGCCGCATGTGGGAGTTCTACCTCGTCGGCTGCGAGCTCGCCTTCCGCCGCCAGGGCCACATGGTCTGGCAGGCGCAGCTTGGCTTCCGCGCCGATGCCGCGCCGCTCACGCGCGACTACATCGCCGAGAGCGAGGCACGTGCCGCGCGCCGCGCCGCGGACGCATCCCCGCTATCCACAGCCGGGTGAACAACTCGTGGCAGCTTCGCCCCGCGACCTCTGCTAGCCTGTCGGTCCACCAAGGAGAGCATCCGCCCCGATGCCCGTGACGACCGACGATCTGCAGCGCGCGCGCGGCGGCAGCGATGCGCTGCTTGGCCTGAAGCTTCGCGCGCCGCCGGCGAACGTCGAGGCCGAGCAGGCGCTGCTCGGCGCGCTGCTTGCGAACAACAAAGCCTACGAGCGCGTCTCGGAGTTCCTCGCACCCGACCATTTTGCGGACCCCGTGCACGGGCGGATCTTCGCCGCCATCGCGCGGCGGATCGAGCGCGGGCAGCTAGCCAATGCCGTGACGCTGAAGGCAGACCTCGAGGCGTCGGACGCGCTCGAGGAAGTCGGCGGCACGGCCTATCTCGCGCAGCTTCTGACAGCCATGGTCGGCATCGTGAACGCGGCCGAGTACGGGCGCGTCGTGCATGATTGCTGGCTGCGGCGCCAGCTCGTCGACATCGGCGAGGAGGTGGTGAACCGCGCCTTCGGCGTTTCGGAGGGTCTCGATGCGCCCGAGCAGGTCGAGGCGGCCGAGCAGGCTTTGTTTGAGCTTGCCGCAAAGGGGCCGAGCGAGGGCGGCTTCATCACCTTCGAGAAGGCACTCGCGCAGGCCATCGAGGGGGCCGAGCGCGCCTACCAGTCGGGCGGCGGCGTCTCCGGCCTGCCGACCGGCCTGCGGGCGATCGATGCGCAGATGGGCGGGCTTCACCCGTCGGACCTCCTGATCCTTGCTGGCCGGCCCGGCATGGGCAAGACGGCGCTTGCGACACGCATCGCCTTCGGCGCGGCGCGGGCTCTGCACGACACGGCCCGGGCGAGCGGCGCGGCAAAGCCTGCCGGCACGGTGGCGATCTTCTCTCTCGAGATGTCGTCGGAGCAGTTGGCGCAGCGCATCCTCGCCGAGGAGGCGCGCGTGTCCGGCGACAGGATCCGCCGCGGGGTGCTCGACGACCGCGACTTCCAGCGCTTCGTCGAGGTGAGCCGGGAGCTCGCCGCGTTGCCGCTGTACATCGACGATACGCCCGCGCTCTCGATCAGTGGCCTGCGCACGCGCTGCCGCAGGCTCAAGCGCACGCAGGGACTGTCGCTGATCGTGGTCGACTACCTCCAGCTCATGCGCCCTGCGCCCGGCACGCGCCCCGAGAGCCGCGTGCTCGAAATCAGCCAGATCACGCAGGGGCTGAAGGCGATCGCGAAGGAGCTCGCGGTGCCGGTGCTCGCGCTGTCGCAGCTCTCGCGCGCCGTCGAGAGCCGCGAGGACAAGCGTCCGCTTCTGTCGGACCTGCGCGAATCCGGAACGATCGAGCAGGATGCCGACGTGGTGATGTTCATCTATCGCGACGAGTATTACCTCCAGCAGCGCCAGCCGAAGGAGATGGGCTTCGACAGCCAGGACAAGTACCAGGGCGCGCTCGAGAAATGGCAGCGCGACATGGAGCGCGTCCACAACGTCGCCGAGCTGATCATCGCCAAGCAGCGCCACGGCCCGACCGGAAAGCGGGACCTGTTCTTCGAGGCGGAGTTCACCCGCTTCGCCGACCTCGACCGCGAGCACCAGGCGCACGACGCTGACTGAGGTGCCGAAGCACGGCGCGGCGGTGCTGACGATCGATCTCGACGCCGTCGCCGCCAATTGGCTAGCGCTTCGCGCGCGCCACCCGTCCGGCCCCGTTGCTGCGGTGATGAAGGCTGACGCCTACGGGCTGGGCGCGGCGAGGGTCGCGCCCCGCCTTCTCGCGGAAGGCTGCCGGCACGTCTTCGTCGCGCATCTCTCGGAGGCGCTTGTGCTGCGCCCGATCGTGCCGGAGGGCGTGCTGCTCGCGGTTCTGAACGGTGTGACCGAGGGGAGCGAGCAGGCCTTCCTCGATCACGGTGTCGTGCCGGTGCTGAACGACCCCGGCCAGGTCGCGCGCTGGTCCGCCGCAGCCGTGCGCGCGGGAAGGCGGCTGCCTGCGCTGCTGCATGTCGATACAGGGATGAACCGCCTTGGCCTGGCGGCTGCCGAGGTTCGGCGCCTTGCCGAGGATCCTGCGCCGCTCGCTGCCCTCGACCTCCTCTACGTGATGACGCATTTCGTCTCCTCCGAGGTGGCGGACGATCCGCTGAATGCGACGCAGGCGGCGCGATTGGCCGAGGCACGGGCGATGCTTCCGCCCGCCCCGGCAAGCCTTGCCAACAGTTCCGGCGTCTTCCTCGGAGCCCTCGGTGCATCGGACCTGGCGCGACCGGGCGCTGCCCTCTATGGCATCAACCCGAGGCCCGGCACGCCGAACCCCCTCACCTGCACGGTATCCCTCGATGCGCCCGTCCTGCAGGTGAGGGACACCGCGGCGGGCGACACGGTCGGGTACAACGCCACCTGGCGGGCCAACCGCCCGAGCCGGATCGCGACGGTTGCCGCGGGCTATGCCGATGGCTACCTTCGCTCGCTCTCCGGCCGAGGGATCGCCTATTCCCGCGGCCGCCCTGTTCCCATGGCGGGCCGCGTCTCGATGGATCTTCTCACCTTCGATGTGACCGACCTTCCCGACATCGCCCCCGGCATGTCGCTCCGGCTCATTGGCCCCGAATGCCCACCCGATTCGGTCGCCGAGCGCGCCGGAACGAACGGGTACGAGGTGCTCACCTCGCTCGGCGCACGCTACGCCAGGGTCTACGCTCCGGTCCGGCCGCTCGGGTAATGGGGACGGTTCTCGGGGTCCTGGGCAGCGTCGGCGCTGCCGTTTTCGCCGTTCTTGCGACCGCGGGCCAGGTGACGCTTTTCGCCGCCTCGGCCCTTGGCCACTGCATCCGGCCGCCCTTCTATCCGCGCCTGCTCGCTCGGCAGATGCTGGAGATCGGCTATTTCTCCCTGCCCGTCGTCGCGCTGACGGCGATCTTCTCGGGCATGGTGCTTGCGCTGCAATCCTATACGGGGTTCGCGCGCTTCTCGGCCGAAGGGGCGGTCGCGACGGTCGTCGTTCTGTCGATCACGCGCGAGCTCGGCCCCGTCCTTGCCGGGCTGATGGTCGCGGGGCGTATCGGCGCGGCGATCGCCGCCGAGATCGGCACGATGCGCGTGACCGATCAGATCGACGCGCTCACCACCCTGTCCACCAACCCGATGAAGTACCTCGTCGTGCCGCGGCTCGTGGCAGCGACGCTCGTGCTGCCCATGCTCGTGGTGGTGGCCGACATCCTCGGCGTGATGGGCGGGTTCATCGTCGGCGTGTTCAAGCTGGAGTTCAACGCCGCGAGCTACATGGCGCGGACATGGGAGTACCTCAAGTTCGAGGACGTGTTCAGCGGCCTCGTGAAGGCGGCGGTGTTCGGCTTCATCATCGCCCTGATGGGATGCTTCCAGGGCTACCACAGCCGCGGCGGCGCCCAAGGCGTGGGCGCTGCGACGACGAACGCGGTCGTCTCGGCCTCGATCCTGATCCTCGTCTTCAACTATGTGATCACCGAGCTGTTCTTCGCCCGATGACGGCAGAAGCCCCCCCGAAGATCCGCATCCGCGGGCTGTCAAAGGCATTCGGGCCGAAGGTCGTGCTCGATCGGCTCGACCTCGACGTTCCTGCCGGCTCCTCGATCGTGGTGATCGGCGGCTCCGGTTCGGGCAAGAGCGTGCTGATCAAGTGCATCCTCGGCCTGATCGAGCCGGATGCAGGCACGATCGAGATCGATGGCCGCAACGTGCTTGCCATGAGCCGGGCTGAGCGCGAATCCGTCAACGACCATATCGGCATGCTGTTCCAGGGCGCTGCGTTGTTCGACAGCCTGCCGGTCTGGGAGAATGTGTGCTTCGGGCTCATCGCGAAGCGGCGCATCTCGCGTGGCGATGCCCGTGGCCGCGCCGTCGAGATTCTCTCCCAGGTTGGGCTCGGCCCGGAGGTGGCGGACCTCTCGCCCTCGGAGCTTTCTGGCGGCATGCAGAAGCGCGTGGCGCTTGCCCGCGCGATCGCCGCGCAGCCCGACATCGTGTTCTTCGACGAGCCGACCACGGGGCTTGACCCGATCATGGGCGCGATCATCGACGACCTGATCGTCGCCCAGGTAAAGCGCCTCGGCGCAACGGCCTTCTCCATCACGCACGACATGGCCTCGGCGCAGCGCATCGCCGACACGGTGGCGATGATCCACAAGGGATCGATCGTCTGGAAAGGCCCTGCCGCGGCGATCCGCGATAGCGGCAACGCTTTCGTCGACCAGTTCGTGCGCGGCTCGACCGAGGGTCCGATCAGGATGGAAGTGCGGCGCTAGCCACCGGGCGCTATCGTTTCGACGACGCGTCGAAGGAGGATAGCGCCATGGGGTATCGCGAGGTCGCCGAGCATGCCTTCGCCGAAGCGAGGGCGTTCTATACCGGCGGCAGGAAGCGGAAGGACTGGGTGGGCGTCTCGGAGGACACGGCACCCGGCCCGGGCAAGTCTCCCAACAAGATGCTGCTCGACGCCGAGCACGCCAAGATGCTCGAGGTGATCGAGATCGGCGACCAGACCGGTCGCGACCTCGTGTTCGAGCTGAGGCGCAGCGTCGGGGCACAGGAATTCATGCGCTCGTTCGAGGCCGAGATCGCGGGCGATTGCCCGGTCCGCTATGGTGAGGAGCTTGTGCGCCTCGCGGTAAAGGGAGCCAATTGCGGCGAGCTCGCCTCGGTCGCGGCGCATGCCGCGTGGGCGAAACTGGGTCGGCCCGACGATGTGAAGGACATTGCCGTCGCCAGCCTCGAGAAGCCGGGCGACCATGGCTGGTGTGTGGTCGGGCCGGCGGCCGCCGTCGCCTCGATCGCCGGCAAGACCATCGCCGGGCTGAAGGGCGTGACACACAGCCCCGAGCCGGTTTTCGCCGTCGATGCATGGACCAATCTCTGCTGCCCGATCGGCGAGTTCCACGATCTCGTCCAGGGCCGTGCGGGCAAGTGGACGACGGGCGGCAAGCGCGTGAGCTGGACCGGCAAGGACGGCAACAAGAAAGGGTGGTATCCGCCGTCGGGCGATTACATCGCCGCCTTCGTCGGCAGCGCGATCAAGATCCAGTACGGGCTCGAGCCCTACGGCTGATCGCCCCTTCCGCGACCACGGCCGCGCCGCCTATCGTCGCCGCCGATGGCACGCCCGACAGCCCGCTATGTCTGCCAGTCCTGCGGCGCCGTCACGCCGAAATGGGCTGGCAAGTGCGAATCCTGCGGTGGATGGAACACCATCGTCGAGGAGGCCGTGGAGCAGCGGCCAGGCCCGGCGGGCAAGGCGGCGGTGGGCGGCAGGCGCGTCGCCCTGGTGCCGCTAAAGGGCTCGAGCGAGCCCGCGCCGCGGACGCCGATCGGCATCGCAGAGTTCGACCGCGTGTTGGGCGGCGGGCTCGTTCCCGCCTCCGTCCTGCTGCTCGGCGGCGACCCGGGCATCGGCAAGAGCACCATCCTGCTCCAGGCCGCTGCCAGGCTCGCCGGCAGCGGCGCGAAGGTCCTCTACATCTCCGGCGAGGAGGCGATCGAGCAGGTCCGCCTCCGCGCGCTCAGGCTCGGCGTGGCCGATGCGCCGCTCTCGCTCGCCTCCGCCACCGCGCTGCGCGACATCGCCACCACGCTGGAGGGCGAGCGCGACATCGGCCTCGTCGTCATCGATTCGATCCAGACCGTCTGGCTCGACACGCTCGACTCGGCGCCGGGCACGGTGGCGCAGGTGCGCGCCTGCGCGGCGGAGCTGATCCGGCTTGCCAAGAGCCGGGGCTTTGCGCTGGTGCTGGTCGGGCACGTGACCAAGGAGGGGGCGCTCGCCGGCCCCCGAGTGCTCGAACACATGGTCGATGCCGTGCTCTACTTCGAGGGCGAACGTGGCCACGCCTTCCGCATCCTGCGCGGGGTGAAGAACCGCTTCGGCGCCACCGACGAGATCGGCGTGTTCGAGATGACCGGACACGGCCTCGAGGAGGTGGCGAACCCCTCGGCGCTGTTCCTGGCAGAGCGGCGCGGCCATGTCTCGGGCTCGGCGGTGTTCGCCGGCGTCGAGGGCACCCGCCCCGTGCTGGTCGAGGTCCAAGCCCTCCTCGCGCCGTCCGCGGGGGGGAGCCCGCGCCGGGCGGTGATCGGCTGGGATTCCGGGCGGCTTTCGATGCTCCTCGCCGTGCTCGAGACGCGCTGCGGCCTCTCGCTCGCCGGGGCGGACGTCTACCTCAACGTCGCCGGCGGCTTCCGGGTGACCGAGCCTGCGGCCGACCTTGCCGTCGCCGCCGCACTTGCCTCCGCCGCCGCCGACCGGCCGACTGATGCGGCGATGGTGTTCTTCGGAGAGGTCGGCCTCTCGGGCGAGGTGCGCATGGTCGCGCAGGCCGAGGCCAGGCTGAAGGAGGCCGCCAAGCTCGGCTTCTCGGCCGCCGCCCTCCCCAGGCGTGTGGGCGGCAATGGGCGGGCACTCGCCCTTCCCGAGGGGCTCGCGGCCTGGGAAGTCGGGCATCTCTCCGATCTCGTCGCCCGCCTTTCGGGCGACCGGCCGTCAGGGCAGGGTCGCAGCAGGGGCGAGCGCAGGGCCGTGGCGTCGCAGGAAGGGGCAGGGTAGAAGGCGCCCCAGGAGTGCGATGCCGACGGGCACAGAGCCGGGGAGCCCTGATACGCCGTGACGCCGAGTGTATGGCTCGACATCGCCGTGCTGGCCGTCGTGCTGGTTTCCGGCCTGCTCGCGATGATGCGGGGATTCGTCCGCGAGGTGCTCGGCATCGCCGCCTGGGCGGGGGCCGCGGTCGCCGCCTTCATGTTCTACCCGCTCCTCGCGCCGCATCTGCATGCCTGGCTTGAGCCAGGGCTGATCTCGAACTTGGCTGCGGGCGGGGCCATCTTCATCGTGGTGTTGATCGTCCTGTCTCTCCTGTCCCGGATGCTGTCGGACAGGGTGCAGGATAGTGCGGCCGGCAGTATCGACCGTACGCTCGGGCTGCTGTTCGGCTTGGCGCGCGGTGCCCTGATCGTGTGTGTCGCCTATATCGGGGCGGCGTTCCTGGCCGGCGAGCGGCAGCGGTGGCCGGACTGGCTCCGCGAGTCGCAGGCAGCCCGGTTCGCCGAGCCTGGTGCGGCCTGGATCGTGGCGCAGTTGCCGCCGGGGTTGCTGCCGCCGCCGCCCCAGGGAGCGGGCCGACCCTCGGTCGACCAGCTTCTCAGGCCGGCGCCGGCGAGCCCGGCCGAGCGTGGCGAAGGCTACCGGCCCGACGAGCGCCGGGACCTGGACAGGCTCTTGAACACGACCCGCTGAGGGCGTGGGACGAAGGGGATGGCAATGGGCAGGCCCGACGAGACCGCGTTCACGCATCCGGAGATGGACCACCCCGACGGGGACCATCCGCACGAGGAATGCGGCGTCTTCGGGGTCTGGGGAGCGGCTGATGCCTCTGCCCTGACCGCGCTCGGCCTGCACGCGCTCCAGCATCGCGGCCAGGAAGCCTCCGGCATCGTCAGCTTCGATGGCGAGAAGTTCCACAACCATCGAGGCCTTGGCCTGGTCGGCGACAATTTCTCCGACGCCCGCGTGATCGCCGCCCTGCCCGGCCGCGCCGCGATCGGCCATAACCGCTATGCGACGACCGGCGACACGGTGCTTCGTAACGTCCAGCCCCTCTACGCCGATTTCGAGTTCGGCGGCCTCGCGGTCGGTCACAACGGCAATCTCACCAACGCCATGGCGCTGCGGCGCGCGCTTGTCCGCCGCGGCTGCCTTTTCCAGTCGACGACCGACAGCGAGGTGTTCGTCCACCTCATCGCGATCAGCCTGTACTCCACCGTGGTCGACAGGCTCATCGACGCGCTGAAGCAAGTCCAAGGCGCCTACAGCCTAGTGTCGCTGACGGGCGAGGCGCTGATCGGCGTGCGCGACCCGTTCGGCGTCCGTCCGCTCATCCTCGGGCGCCTGCCAACGCCGGCCAAGGATGGTGGCTGGGTGCTGGCCTCGGAAACCTGCGCGCTCGACATCGTCGGCGCCGAGTTCGTGCGCGACATCGAGCCCGGCGAGATCGTGGTGATCGATGACAGCGGCGTGCGCTCGATCAAGCCATGGGCGAAGCAACCGAGCCGCTTCTGCATCTTCGAGTACATTTACTTCGCCCGCCCCGACAGCATCGTCGAGGGCACGCCCGTCTACGAGGTGAGAAAGCGCATCGGCGCTGAGCTTGCTCGCGAGAGCCATCCGGACGCCGACGTGATCGTGCCGGTGCCCGACAGCGGCGTTCCGGCCGCGATCGGGTATGCGGCCGAAGCCGGTCTTCCGTTCGAGCTCGGCATCATCCGCAACCACTATGTCGGCCGCACCTTCATCGAGCCGACCGACAGCATCCGCAATCTCGGCGTGAAGCTGAAGCACAGCGCAAACCGAGCGCTGATCGAGGGCAAGCGCGTGGTGCTAGTCGACGATTCGATCGTGCGTGGCACCACGAGCCGTAAGATCGTCGAGATGGTGCGCGCGGCAGGGGCAGCGGAGGTGCACATGCGAATCTCCTCGCCGCCGACGACGCATTCCTGCTTCTATGGCATCGACACGCCGGAGCGGGAGAAGCTGCTCGCCGCGCGCAACGATGTCGACGCGATGGCGCGGATCATCGGCGTCGACAGCCTCGCCTTCATCTCGATCGACGGCCTCTACCGCGCCGTCGGCGCCGACAACCGTGATCCGAAGCGCCCCCAGTTCTGCGATGCCTGCTTCACCGGCGACTATCCGATCCCGCTGACGGATTTCGCTGCCGCCACGAACGACCGCCAGCTCTCGCTGCTCGCCGAAGGATGACCGACGCTCCTCTCGCCGGGCGGGTTGCACTCGTCACCGGCGCGTCGCGCGGCCTCGGCGCCGCCATCGCGGTCGTACTCGCCTCGGCCGGCGCGCAGGTCGTCGCGGCCGGCCGCAACGCCGCCGCGCTCGAGGAGACCGATGACCGCATCCGCGCGACCGGTGGCCTGCCGGCGACGCTTCTGCCGATCGACCTGCGTCGCGGCGAGGATGTCGACATGCTCGGTCCTACAATCGCGCAGCGCTACGGACGGCTGGACATCGTCATTGGCAATGCCGGCGTGCTCGGCCGGCTGGGGCCGGTGACCCATCTTCCGGCGAAGGACTGGGCCGAGGTGATCGGCGTGAACCTCGCCGCCAACTGGCACCTGATGCGTACGACCGAACCCCTCTTGCGCGCTTCCGATGCGGGCCGGGCGGTGTTCATCACCTCCGGCGGGCTCGACAGCCCGACCGCCTACTGGGGCGCCTACGGCGCATCGAAGTCCGCGCTCGAGCATCTCGCCGTCACGTGGGCGCGAGAACTCGCCATCACGAACGTCAAGGTGAACCTGTTCGACCCCGGCGTGGTGCGCACCCGCATGCGCGCCGCCGCATTCCCCGGCGAGGATCCGATGACCGTTCCGGCGCCGGATGATGTCGCGCCAAAGATCCTGCCTCTCTGCCTTCCCGGCGAGATGCGCAGCGGCAACGTTATCCGTGGCTGACGCCACCCTCGTCACAGGGGCCTCCGGCTTCGTCGGGCTCGCGGTGACGGAGGCACTCCTTGCGCGCGGCGACACCGTGGTGGCGTTCGATCGCTCGCCGGTTCCCGACGATGCCGCGCGGCGCTTCGCCAGGCTGCCCGGCCGCCTCGTGTCCGTGCAGGGCGATGTCCGGTCCGATGCCGATCTAGCCGCCGTGTTTGCCGCCGCGCCGGTCTCGCGCGTGCTGCACGCCGCGGTGATCACCGCCGGGCCTGAGCGCGAGAAGACGGACGCCGAGACGATCGTTGCGGTGAACGTTCTCGGCGCGCTCGCCGTGCTGCGCGCGTGCCTCGCGCATCGCGTGGCGCGGCTGGTGTCTCCCTCGTCCGTCGCGGTGTACGGGCAGCAGCCCGAGGGCAGCCCGCCCTTCGACGAGGAGACGACGTGTCCGAAGCCTATAATGCTCTACGGCATCACCAAGCTGGCGGCTGAGCAGTCGCTGGCGCGGCTCGCCCGCGTGCACGGCCTTTCCTTCGCGGCCGCGCGGCTCGGCTCGGTGTTCGGCCCGTGGGAGCGTGATACGGGGCTGCGCGACACCCTCTCGCCGCATCTCGCTGCAACCGTCGCGGCGCTGCGTGGCGGGGACGCGGTGCTGAACCGCCCGACGCGCGGCGATCATGTCTATGTCCGCGACGTCGCCTCCGGCCTGCTTGGGCTTCTCGACGCGCCCGCTCTCAGTCACGACCTGTTCAACCTCGGCAGCGGCGTGGCGACCGACGTGGCGATGTTCTGCGCCGCGTTGGCGCGGCATCGGCCCGCTTTTCGCTGGCGGATCGCGGCCGAGGGCGAGGCGCCGAGCGTCGTTACCCACGTGCCGTTCGACCGTCCGGCGATGCGCGTCGACCGTCTCGTAGCTGCAACGGGATGGCGCCCGCGATATGGCCTCCACGAGGCGGCGGCGGATGCGCTCGCCTTCTTCGAGGCTCATCCCGCGTCGTAGGGGTTCGTCGTGCCGCGCAGGTTCAGCCGGATCGGCACCCCCTGCATGTCGAAATCCTCGCGGATCGAGTTCAGCAGGTAGCGAGCGTACCCGTCCGGCAACTGCTCGCTGCGCGTGCCGAAGATCACGAAGGTCGGCGGCCGCGCCTTCGCCTGGGTGATGTAGCGCAATTTGAGCCGCCGCCCATCCACCAGTGGCGGAGGGTGGCGCGCGATGGCACCCTCGAACCAGCGGTTCAGCGCCCCGGTCGGCACGCGGGTGTTCCAGGCCGCGTAGGCCTTCCATATCGCTGGCATCAGCTTCTCTACGCCGGCGCCGGAAAGAGCCGACAGCGGCACGATCGGGATGCCGCGAAGCTGCGCCAGGCTGGTCTGAAGCCGGTCCGTCAGCACCCGGCGGGCGGCGTCGCGTTCCCTGGGCGGAACGAGGTCCCACTTGTTCAGCGCGAGCACGATCGCGCGCCCCTCGCGCTCGGCCAGCGTCGCAATCGAGAGGTCCTGCCCCTCCATCGGCGCGAGCGCGTCGAGCACAAGCACGACGACCTCGGCCTCTTTCAGCGCCTGGATCGTCTCGCCAGTCGACATCCGTTCGAGGCTCTCGACGACGCGGGCACGCTTGCGGAGGCCCGCGGTGTCGACGAGGCGGACGAGCCGACCCTCGGCGTCGCGCCAGGCCGAGGCGATGGCGTCGCGCGTGATGCCCGGCTCGGGCCCTGTCAGCATCCTCTCCTCGCCGAGCAAACGGTTCACCAGCGTGGATTTGCCCGCATTCGGGCGGCCGACGATGGCGAGCCGGAGCGGACGCTCCGCCCCCGCCTCGCCTTCCTCCTCGGCCTCGTCCTTCGCCGGCGCGGCACCAAGAGCGTCGGCCACGGCCTCGTGCAGGTCCCCGAATCCCTCGCCATGCTCGGCCGAGACGGCGATCGGGTCGCCGAAGCCGAGGGAGTAGCCCTCCGACACGCCGGCGAGCCCGCCGCGCCCCTCGGCCTTGTTCACCACGAGGATCACCGGCCGCCCCTTGCGGCGCAGCCAAGCGGCGAAGTGCTCGTCGGCCGGCGTCAGCCCGGCGCGGCCGTCGATCACGAAAAGCACGAGATCGGCCTCATCGACTGCCCGCTCGCTGCCCTGCGTCATCTTGCCCGCGATGCTCTCGGGCGGCGCTTCCTCGAGGCCTGCCGTGTCGATCAGCGTCACGTCGCGGCCGCCGATCTCGGCTTCGGCCTCCTTGCGGTCGCGCGTCACACCGGGCAGGTCGTGCACGATGGCGAGCCGCCGCCGCGCCAGCCGGTTGAACAACGTCGACTTGCCGACATTGGGCCGCCCGATGATGGCGACGACGGGCCGCATGGCTCAGCGCAGCGCGACGAGGGTCGCGTCGTCGGCGAGAAGCAGGAGCGTCCCGTCTGCGACGACAGGTGAAACACTCACCCCGTCAGGCAGCCTCTGCCGCCCCATGATCTCGCCCGTGTAGGGCGAGACGGCGATCGCCTCGCCGCGCGAACTCGAGACGACCAGCCTGTCGCCGATCAGCGCCGGTCCGCTCCACATGATGGGGTCGCTCCTGCGCTCCTCGTTGCGAAAGCGCGGCAGTGCGGTCACCCAACGGGCGCGGCCGTCATTTCGGCTGAGGCAGACAAGCTCCTCGGCGCTGCTGATGACGTACACCCAATCGCCGGCGACCCAGGGGCTCTCGCGGCCCGGAAGCTCGCGCTCCCAGATGCGTCGGCCGGAGCGCATGTCGATGGCCATCGTCACTCCGCTTGCGCCTGTGACGAACCCGCGGCCACGATCGATCGCAGGGCGGCCAAGTACCGCAGGCAAATCGGCGATTGAGGGACGCCCGCGGCCACCCCCGACCACCTCCGACCAAGCGACGCGGCCGCTGTCGAGACGCAGCACGGTGACGTCTCCGTTGCCGAAGCCGACCAGCACGAGCCCTTGCTCGATGGCCGGGGTGGGGGAGGCGAGAAGCGTGGTCGCCTCGGACGGGCCACGGTACTGCCAGGCGTGGTCGCCAGTTTCGGCGCGAAGCGCGAGCACCTGACCCTCCACGCAGAGCACGATGACGAAGTCGTCGGCTAGCGTCACGGCGCCGCGCGACGGGCTTGGAAGCGGCTTCCGCCAGATCGGCTCGCCGCTCTGCGGCTCGAGCGCGAGCGCCTCGCCATAGCTGGTGGCTGCGTAGACGCGGGCACCATCAGCGGCGACGCCACCGCCGAGGGACGTCCGCGACGCGTTCTCCGGCCGCGTGCTCACCCGCCACAGCGCGCGGCCGCTGTCGAGTTCCATCGACGTGATACGGGCCTCGGCATCCGAGACGAAAACCCGACCACCAACCACAACGGGAGGTGCCATCAGTCGTCGGCGGAGCGACGATCCAGTCCCGATCGAGCTTCGCCAGGCAACTGCGAGGCTGTCGCCCGCCTCGAGATGACCAACGACGTTCGACGGGGCGCCGCCGGCGACCGGCCAATCGGTATTGCGCATGGGCGGCGGCAGCGCGACCTCAATCTCCGCCATCCCCTCGTCGGGCAGGATCTCTGTCTCGCCAGGCAGGATAGAGCGTCGCTCGCCGGGAAGGGGAACCTTGGTCGTGCCAAACAGACCATCCCATACGCTGCAGCCGCCGAGGATAGCGGGTGCGCCGACGATCGCGGCGCGGCGTGTCATCCGACGCGGCATCAGTTGCCGCCAGCGGTGCTGGTGGTCAGCGCGCCGAGCGTCTCGGCCGCTCTCTCGCGCAGCGCCATGGGGGCGTCCTCTGCCTCGGCAATCCTGCGTAGGATTGTCATCGCCTGCTGCGTCTGCCCCTGTCTCAACGCGAGCGCCGCTTGGAGTTCACGCGCGCTGAATCGAAACGCGCCGTCCGGCCGGTCGAGCGCGGCGAGACGCGGCGCGAGAGCGGAGGGCTCGGCGATGTCAATCTCGTGCAGGATAGCGGTGACAGAGGCGAGGTCGCGGAACACGGGGCCGATCGAGCCATCCGCCGCGATTCCTTGCCACAATGCAATGGCGGTGTCGCGGTCGCCGGCACGGGCACGGGCGGCGGCTTCCTGGAACCGCGCGAGCAGGGCGTAGCCGGCAGGGCCTTCGCGCCTCAACGCCTCGAGTGTTGGCACGCCACGCGCAGGGTCGGCTGTGGCCTCGGTCTGCACGGCCGAGGTATAGCGGTCCGACGCCGCGACGGCTTGCCGCTGCTGGTACCATCTCCAGCCCTGGAAGGCGGCCGTTCCGGCGACCACGAGCAGAAGCACCGCGGTGGCAATCCAGCCGTAGCGGTCCCAGAGGCGTTTGGCGCGTTCCCGCCTGAGGTCTTCCGCGACCTCGGTGAAGATGTCCGTCAACTGGTCCTCCGCGCCGGGCCGTTGTTGCGCGCCTCTGGTCCCAGCCTGCACGGTCGGGGTGGCGTCTCTCCGGCTCCGGAAGGGGGCGGAGAATACGGGGCGCGCTCGGCGGGCGCAAACCCAAGGGTTCCCGCTTGACGCTTCGTTAAGGCCTCGGGCCCAGATTGTCACGCCATGGTAGATCGTCGCGCAGGAGTGCTGGTTTGTGCCGCAGCCGCAGCGATGCTGGCAGGCTGCTCCGAGCCGGCCGTGCTGCAGGAAACCATTGCCGGAACGCCGCTCTCGCTCTGGATCGCCGGCGCCTCCGCCACGAGCTTCGTTGTCGCGCAGCGAGGCCTGTTTGATGTGGCCTATTCGCTGGTCACGGGGAAGGACTGCTCGCTGGTGAACATAGAGCGCCGCGGCGAATACTGCCGTAGCGAAGCCATCGCGCAGCCGGTCGCCTTCTGCACGCGTAGCCTCGGCGACGTCGATTGCTGGACCGTCGCCAACCCGTATGGCCTGCAGCGGCCTGTGACCGATATCCCTGTCCGGCCCGAGCGCCGCCCCGCGCGGTGGAGCCTCTCTCCCTTCTAGCAGGGCCCCGCTCAAGCTTGATTTCGGCCTGGCTGGTTCTGCATTACGGTGTGGGCACCGTATGCGGAGGACGACCATCCCACGACCTGTTCCCCAAGGACACGGAACGCCAACGGCTATGCGAAAGCGGCCCGGGCATGAACGCGTGTTGGATGGATTGTCCCGTGTGCCGGCTTGGGGTGACGGCCGGAAGGGCGGGATCGGCATCCTCGGCGGGTCGTTCAATCCCGCGCATGAAGGCCACCGTCACATCGCGCTCGCCGCGATGAAGCGGCTGGGTCTGAAAGCCGTCTGGCTGATGGTGAGCCCTGGAAATCCTTTGAAATCCAACGATGGGATGGGCGCCTTCGCCGACCGTTTGGCTTCGGCCCGCGTCATGGCCGGCGGACACCCCCGCATCATCCCGACCGATATCGAGGCCCGCCTCGGCACGCGTTACACCCGCCATACTCTGCCCAAGCTCCTGCGCCGTTTCCGACGGGTGCGCTTCGTTTGGTTGATGGGCGCAGACAACCAGGTCCAGATTCCGCGCTGGCAGGGCTGGACCGAGATCTTCGGAATGATTCCAGTGATCGTTTTTCCAAGGCCGGGCTGGACCCGGCCGGCGCTCGCCGGGAAGGCGACTCGGCGGATGCAACATGCCCGCCTTCCGGCGCATGCTGCCGGCGCGCTGCCGCGGACGGACCCGCCTGCCTGGACCTTCTTGCCCGGCCGCGAGCACCCTGCCTCCGCCACGATGATTCGCGCGGCGCTGGCCGCGGCCCGCGGAGAGGGACGGTCCGTTGCCCGCGAGGCCAAGCCGCCCGCGGTGCGTGAAAAGCGTCGTGTGGAGTTGGCGCCGGGGCGTCGCGACCGGCTCGGCGAGCGGGTCCAGCTCGTCGTCGACAGCCTGGAGGCGGACAAGGCCGAGGACGTCGTGGTCATCGACCTTGCCGGTAAGGCCGACTTTGCGGATCGCATGATCGTCGCCTCTGGTCTTGCCGGGCGGCAGATCCAGGCGATGGCCGAGCATGTCGTCGAGAAGCTTGAGAAGAACGGCGCACCGCGCGTCCGCGTCGAGGGGCTCGGCGGGTCGGATTGGGTTCTGATTGATGGCGGCGACATCGTCATCCACCTGTTCCGCCCCGAGGCGCGGACGCTCTACGGCCTCGAGAAGATGTGGGGTATGGCGCTTCCGGCCGAGGACGGCGCGCGGGACCGATGACGGCGCCGGGTCTTGCCTCGCTGCGTCGGCGCGGCGATGGTCCGTGCCCATGGCACTCCTTGTCACCGGCGCGGCCGGCTTCATCGGCTTCCACCTCTCCCGCGTGCTGCTCTCCCGTGGCGAGACGGTCGTCGGGTTCGACAGCGTCAACGAGTACTACGACCCGGCGCTGAAGGAGGCCCGGCTCTCGGTGCTCGCCGAGCATCCGGGGTTCACCTTCATCCGCGGCGACCTTGCCGACCATGAGGCCGTGCTCGCCATCGCCGAGCGGCACCCTGGCATCACCACCATCGTGCATCTCGCGGCCCAGGCAGGCGTCCGGTACGCCGAGGTGAACCCCTGGGCCTATATCGACGCCAATGCGATGGGCCAGGTCTCGATGCTCGAGCTCGCCCGCCGCCTGAAGCGCGTGACCCACTTTCTGTACGCCTCCTCCTCCTCCGTGTACGGCGGCAACACCAAGCTGCCCTTCAGCGAGACTGATCCGGTGGAGCGGCCCTACAGCCTCTATGCCGCGACAAAGCGCGGGGCGGAACTGACGGCGGCTAGCTACGCGCATCTCTACGCCGTCCCCTCGACGGGGCTCCGCTTCTTCACGGTCTACGGCCCCTGGGGGCGGCCCGACATGGCGGCCTACATGTTCGCCAAGGCGATCACCGAGGGGCGGCCCATCACTGTGTTCGGCGAGGGCAAGCTGAAGCGCGACTTCACCTATATCGACGACATCGTCGCCGGCATCCTCGGCTGCATCGATGCGGGGCCGTCAGTTGCTGCTCGGCCTGACGCCGAGGGCGGTCCGCCGCATCGCGTGTACAACCTCGGCAACCACCGTTCCGAGGTGCTGAGCCGCTACATCGCGCTGATCGAGCAGGCGCTGGGCAGGAAGGCGGTGATCGAGCACAAGCCGCGGCCGCGCGCCGACGTGCCCGAAACCTATGCCGACATCAGTCGTGCGCGCGCGGATTTCGGCTTCGAGCCGACCACCCCGATCGACCTCGGCATCCCTCGCTTCATTGCCTGGTTCCGGTCCTGGCACGGCGTCTGAGGCCGCCCGATCCCTCACTGCCACGGCCTTACGCCATCAGTTCCCTGCGCTTCTGGTGCTCACGGCCTGTAGGCAGCTGCGCGCCGGTTCTCGAAATCCGCGCCATCCTTGATGGCAGCGATCGCTCGAGCGGTCTCGGAACTAGCGCGAGGCCCACCGACTGTCGGTTTCGCAGGGGGCGGGGCCGGGGCGGTCAACCATCCTGGTCGGGTAGTCGGCCTCGGTCGCGACCTTGAGATAGGCGATGATGGCCCGGCGCTCGGCCTCCGGCAGGGCAGGGCCGATCACGCCAGGCCCGCCGCCGTCGCGGAACCAGTGACCCTGGTTCGAGTTGCCCGTCTCGCGCGTGTCGAACAGCGTGCCGAACTCAAGCCTGTCGCTGCGATAGCCAACCTTCACGGGGTCGAACTCGCGGTCGCCGACCACGAACTGCTCCGGCCGCGTGGGCGAGAGCATGTCGTGCAGCGTCGGCACCGAGCCATTGTGCAGGAACGGCGCCGTCGCCCAGATGCCGATCAGCGGCCGTGCCTTGTAGCCGCAGGGCGCGCGCACGAGGTTCTCCCGCCCGAATCCGTCGAGCGCCGCCCGGCCGGCCGCGTCTGGCGAGGGCACGAGCAGGTCGTAGGCGCGGTCCTTCACCGCCGCTGTCAGCACGCGTAAGGCCTCGGCGCCGCCGATCCGCTCGGAAATGCCGAGGCGCGAGGCGTCGTAGGTGCGCGAGGCGAAGCCGGTCGCGGCATTCGGGTCGGTGCCGATGCGGGTGAGTGGGATCACCGGCACATGCCACTCGGGCGGGTTGGCGGTGCCGCGGATCACCTGGATGCCGTGGCAGCCGGCGCAGCGCTGCCCGAAGGCGATGCGGCCCCGCTCGGCCTCGGCCGGGTCGACTGGCCCCAGGATCTCGGAGGGCCAGCGCGGTGGGCGGAGCTTGTGCAGCGTGCGCTCGATCAGGTCGATGTCCCGCACGAGTGTAGACGTGTCCCACCGCGCCGGCACCGGGATGGGCGCGCCTTCCGCGTCGAGAAACTGCGTCCGCGCGCGCACGCCGAGAGCCTCGCCCACGTTTCGCACCATCGGCTGGCGGACGGAGGCATTGTACTGCACCCAGTCGAACAGCCAGATGTCCCATACGGGCGGAAAGCTCACCGGCGCGTCGCGGACGAGTTCGTTCTCCGGCTGGTTGAGATTCTCGCCGAGCACCTGGTTGGCAATGCGCTGCAGCGCGTCGAGCCGCCCGTGTCCCTCCTTCACCACCTCGAGCCGGTCCTCCAAAGGCTTGCGCACCAGCACCCGCGCCGCGGCGGTGTCGAAGCTCCGCGCCAGGGCCTCGCGGCCCCCAGGCCAGCCCTCGCGCCGCATCACCTCGTCGAGGAACCGCTCGCGCTTCCACCCGAGCTCGGCCGTCAGGATCATCGCCTCGGCCATCCGCCGCTGGAACGCGACCGCGTCGTGCATCGCCGAGCCGCCCTCGATGAGGATGGCGGTGCCATTATGGTTGATCTGCCCGGTATGGCAGGCCGCGCAGGTGAAGCCGACCATGCGCACCCCCTCGGGCGGCCCGCCCGGCCCGCGATGGACGTGGGTCGCGAAGCCCAAGGGGAAGCCATAGGGGTTGGTCGCGGGGTCGGAGGCAGGGTCCTTGATGAAGCGGTAGCGGGCCAGAATCTCGGGGTCCATCAGCCGGGTTTCGGAGGTCGGGCCGACCCTCAGGCTCGCCAGCCAGGAGGCCGGCATGATCTCGGTTCCCTGCGGCGTGAAGTGCAGGATGCGCCGCTCCTCCATCGTCAGCCCCTGGTCGAGCAGCACCACTCGGCTGACCGGCTGGGGGTCTCCCCCGGGGCTCGCGCAGGCGGCGAGGGCGAAGAGTGCGGCGAGGGTGAGGAGGGGACGGCGGGGCATGGGTCGTCACCGGCAATGGGGGCGTGAACCGCAGTCTATTGCACGGCTTCGTTGCAGCAGCATGTCAAACTTCACACGCGGGGCGTGCCGGTTGGATCGGGCCTTGCGGGTGGGCGCCCCTGCCCCATGTCCCGCGTGGCTGGTTTCCGGGGGCCTGCCGTGCTACGGCGCCGCCCGGTCTCCTTCTCATGTTCCTAAGGATCAGCGCGATGCCAGACACCCCGATTTCGGCCGCCATGACGGACTATGTGGTCAAGGACATCTCCCTGGCGGATTGGGGCCGGAAGGAGATCGCTATCGCCGAGACGGAGATGCCCGGTCTGATGGCCATCCGCGAGGAGTACGGGAAGGCGCAGCCGCTGAAGGGCGCCCGCGTCGCCGGCTGCCTTCACATGACGATCCAGACGGCCGTGCTCATCGAGACTCTGAAGGCGCTCGGTGCCGATGTGCGCTGGTCGTCGTGCAACATCTTCTCGACGCAGGACCATGCGGCCGCCGCGATCGCCGCTGGCGGCACTCCCGTATTCGCCGTGAAGGGCGAGACGCTCGCGGAATACTGGGACTACGTCCGCCGCACCCTGGAATGGGACGACGGCGGCACGCCAAACATGCTGCTCGACGACGGCGGCGACATGACGCTTCTCGTCCATCACGGCCTCCGCGCCGAGCAGGGCGACACTGCCTTCCTCGACAAGCCCGAGAACGAGGAGGAGGAGGTCTTCTACGCGCTGATCAAGCGCACGCTGACCGAGAAGCCGGGCTGGTTTGCGAAGCTCGCAGCCGACATCCGCGGCGTCTCGGAGGAGACGACCACAGGTGTGCACCGCCTCTACCTGATGGAGAAGGACGGCAGGCTCCTGTTCCCCGCCTTCAACGTGAACGACAGCGTCACGAAATCGAAATTCGACAACCTCTACGGCTGCCGCGAGAGCCTGGTCGACGGCATTCGCCGCGGTACTGACGTGATGATGGCCGGCAAGGTCGCGGTGGTCGCCGGGTTTGGCGATGTCGGCAAGGGCTCGGCCGCCTCGCTGCGCAACGCCGGCTGCCGTGTGATTGTGACCGAGATCGACCCGATCTGCGCGCTCCAGGCGGCGATGGAGGGCTACGAGGTGGTGACGATGGAGGAAGCGGCGCCGCGCGCCGACATCTTCGTCACCGCCACCGGCAACGTCGATGTCATCACGATCGACCACATGCGCGCGATGAAGGACCGGGCGATCGTCTGCAACATCGGCCATTTCGACAGCGAGATCCAGGTCGCGGCGCTGAAAAACTTCACATGGCACAACGTCAAGCCGCAAGTCGACGAGATCGAGTTCCCCGGCGGCAAGCGCATCATCCTGCTGTCCGAGGGGCGTCTCGTGAACCTTGGCAACGCGACCGGCCACCCGAGCTTCGTGATGTCGTCCTCCTTCTCGAACCAGACGCTGGCGCAGATCGAGCTCTGGACCAACCCGGGCAAGTACGAGCGGAAGGTCTACGTGCTGCCGAAGCGGCTCGACGAGAAGGTGGCGATGTTGCACCTCGCGAAGCTCGGCGCGAAGCTGACGGTAATGAGTAAGAAGCAGTCCGACTACATCGGCGTCCCGCAGAACGGGCCATACAAGCCGGAAACATACCGATACTGAGAATGGCCGTGGGCCTGGCGGCCGCATCAATGTTGCAGTGGCCGCGTGATGATGTCGGCATTGGACGGACTTTGTAGCGTGGTCACGGTGACAACCATTGCTGCGCTGTTTGCGACGGAGTTACTATTGGGCCTGATGGTGATGTTGCCCGTGCTTGTTGCGCCCCAAGTGTTCAAGGTGCTCGATACAGCTTCCGCTGGACGTTTCCTGCGGCAGTTTTTCCCAAGCTACTACACATACTGCGGTAGTCTCGCAGCTGCCTCCGCTCTTGCTTTGCTGCCTTTGGCTTGGGAGGCGGCGGTGGTGATGGGAACCGTCACGATGGGGTTCGTCTTCGCACGCCAAGCCCTCATGCCGCGGATCAACGCGTATCGAGACATTGAACTGGCTGGCGATAGGTCGGCCAAGAAGCCCTTTGCTCGGTTGCACGGTCTATCGGTCATCCTCAACATCGGGCAGATGCTTCTGACGGCAGCGGTTCTCGCCGGTTTCGGGTTTGGTGCCTGGTAGCCATCCCGCCCTATTCATGGGGGCTTCGTTCGGATAAGCAGGTTTGCGTCTGGCGTTATCGCCATTGACCGAATAAGGGGAACGCAAGAGATGAAGCGCCGTATCTTGTTTGCGCGCGGCGCGGCTGCCGCCGCTGCCACAACTGTCCTCGCCGCGCCTGCGGTCGCGCAAGCGACGCCGGACGTTCGTTGGCGGCTCTCGAGTGCATTCCCACGCACGTTCGATGCGCTTTTCGGGCCTGCTGATCTGATCGCCCGCCAGGTCGCGGCGATGACAGACAACAAGTTTCAGATTCGCGTCTTTCCCGCCGGAGAGATCGTTCCTCCGTTTTCGACCCTGGATGCCGCGCAGAACGGCACAGTCGAGGCGACGCACGTTCCGAATTACTACTTCATCGGCAAGGACCCGACGCTAGCGTTCGAAACGGCATTGCCATTCGGCATGACGTATAGACAGCACAACGCCTGGTACTATCACGGCGGCGGCCAGGCTCTCCTGCGTGATGTCATGAAGGAGTACAACGTCGTTTCGATCCTTGCTGGAAACACCGGCGCGCAGATGGGAGGGTTTTTCCGAAAGGAACTGCGTACGTCCGCCGACCTGCAGGGTCTCAAGTTTCGCATCGCTGGTTTGGGTGGCCAGATCATGGCCAAGCTCGGCGCCACGCCACAGCAGCTCGCTCTCGGAGAGGTCTATTCTGCGCTTGAGCGCGGAACGATCGATGCCGCCGAATTCGTCGGTCCGTACGACGATGAGCGCCTCGGTCTGGTTCGCGTCGCCCCCTACTACTATTTCCCGGGCTTCTGGGAAGCCAGCGCAGCACTCTCGCTCAACATTCATCTGCCGGCGTGGGAGGCTCTGCCCTCTGCCTACAAGGCCGCTCTTGAGAGCGCCTGCGCGCACGCGAATGCTGACATGGTGGCAAAGTACGACGCAGTGAACGCTGCTGCTTTGCGTCGTCTTGTTGCTGCCGGTGCTCAATTGCGGCCGTTCCCACGCGAGATCATGGCTGAGGCTTGGAAGGCGGCGCACGCTATCTACGATGAAACGGCCCAAGCAAACCCAAAGTTCGCCCGCGTCTATGAACACTGGAAGGCTTTCCGCGATGAACAGTTCCTCTGGTTCCGTGTGGCGGAGTTGAGCTATGCGAACTTTGCCTTCACCGCGGCGCAGACCGTTCGGTAGGCACGCATCGTCAGCCGGCAAATAACATTGCGGATAGAAGGGGCGGTCGTTCGGCCGCCCTTTTTCGATTCCGCGATCTGCTTCAGTCGAACTTGAAGGGAACTTCTTCTCCAGCAGGAGCGGATGGCACTTCGATCGAGACTGAGCCTGGATCAACGGTCGGTCCGCTCCCGATGAACGACGTCACCGTCTCCGGCCAGACGACGACGATAGCCACGAGCAGAAGCTGCAGCAGCAGGAATGGGATGGCGCCAAGATAGATTTCGCGCGTCTTCACCGAGCTCGGCGTGACGGAGCGAACGTAAAACAGCGCGAAGCCGAACGGTGGGTGCATGAATGACGTCTGCATATTCACGCAAAGCATGACACCAAACCAAATGAGGTCTATTTCCAGCGCTTTCGCAGTCGGCAAAAGAAGCGGCAATATGATGAACGCGATCTCAAAAAAATCCAGGAAGAATGCAAGTAGGAAGATGAATATATTCACGAATATGAGGAAGCCTGTTTGTCCACCGGGAAGGTCGCGGAGCAGGTCTTCGAGCCAGTGCCCGCCTTCGACGCCGGCAAAAACCAAGCTGAATACGGTTGCACCGATGAGGATGTAGACGACCATCGCCGTGATCCGCATGGTCGTCGCCATACCCTGCCAGAGCAGAGACGACGTCAAACGTCGGTTTGCTAACGCAAGTGCGATAGCTCCCACGGTACCCATCGCGCCCGCTTCGGTCGGGGTCGCGAGGCCCAGGAAGATGGTTCCCAGAACAAGAAAGATCAGGCCGAGCGATGGAATGATCGCCTGCAGGATTGTCCATCCGAGCGCGAATCCACGAAGCGTGCGGGCCGATTCCGGGAGCGGCGGCATCCTGTTCGGCGTAGTCAGCGCCACGAGCCACGTGTAGCCGAGGAAGAGCGCAGTTTGGAGGAGCGATGGTCCGATCGCGCCGAGGTACATATCGCCCACCGGCTTCCCAAGAACCTCGGCCAGGACGATCAGTACGAGTGAAGGTGGGATGACTTGAGTGATGGTCCCTGACGCCGCGATCACCCCCGTTGCATAGCGGGCGTCATAGCCTGTTCGAAGCATCGCCGGCATCGCAATCATGCCCATGGCGAGCACCGACGCAGCGACTGTCCCTGTTATTGCACCGAGGACGGCGCCGACGAGGATCACGGCGTAGCCGAGTCCGCCAGGAAGGGAACCGAAGAGCTGACCCATGCCTTCCAGCAGATCCTCCGCGAGCCCCGACCGCTCCAGGATCGCGCCCATCAATGTGAAAAAGGGAATGGCAAGCAGCAGTTCGTTCGCGAGGATCCCGAACACTCGCGGGGGTAGCCCCTGCAGGAATGCCGGCTGAAAGAAGCCGAGTTCGATGCCAATCAGCGCGAACGACAGACCGCAGGCGATCAAGCTGAACGCGACGGGAAAGCCAATGATGAGAAACACGATTAGGCCCGCGAACATGAGCGGTGCCATCAGATCGTAGGTCAGGAGGCTCGCCATGCGCGCTCTACTGAATAGGGCGATTATAGGACGTATCGAGAGTATAGGCCCCGGCAAGAGCGGCGACTCGCTTGGCCAGTTCCGCAAGCCCTTGCACAACCAGCAATGCAAAGCCGACGGGCAACAGGAACTTCACCGGCCACCGGAGAAGACCTCCCGGGTTGTTCGAGATCTCATTTCGCACCCAGCTTTCCCAGAAAAACGGCCAGGACAGCCAGGCGAGCAGGACCATGCCGGGAAGCAGGAAGAGCGCGATGCCGAAGAGATCGATCCAGATCCGCCCACGCTCGCCGGCCATTGCATACAGCAAGTCGACCCGAACGTGGCCACCTCGGCGGAGGGTTTCCGCTGCGCCGAGCAGCGCCATGACGGCGAAGAGGTACCACTGGGCTTCAAGCCAGGCATTGGACGTCAGCCCAAGAGCGTATCGGCTGGCTGCGTTGCCAGCGGAAATCAAGCAGGCAGCCAGAACCGCCGCGGTCGCCAGTGCCCCGCAGGCCGCGCTGATCCCGTCAGCAGCTCGAGCGAACGCCGTAAGGGCACGCATGCCGCCCGTGCCCGACTTCAGCTCGTCTCGCGCTCGAAGCGAGCCTTTGTCTCAGCGTTTGGTGGATAAAGGCCTGGAAGAGGCAGGCCCTTCTCCACTTCATTCATGATCCACCCTTCCAGCTTCTCCTGAGCCGCAGCTTCCCGGGTGACTTCAGCCAGGATGCCTGCTGGGACAAGGACAGCCCCGTCGTCATCCGCCACGACGACGTCATCGGGGAACACGGCCACGCCGCCGCATCCAACAGGCTCCTGCCAGTTGACAAAAGTGAGTGCTGCAACCGACGGAGGCGCCGCCTCGCCGCTGCACCAGACTGGCAGGTTGGTTCCGCGGACACCCGCCCCGTCCCGTACCGCCCCTTCCGTAATCAAGGCGGCAACGCCCCTCTTTGCCATCCTGGCGCACAGGATATCGCCGAAGATGCCCGCCTCAACGATACCTTCCGTGCCAGCGACCACGACGCATCCCTCTGGCATTGCCTCGATAGCGCCGCGCGTCGAGCGCGGAGAGGACCAGCTTTCGGGAGTCGCAAGGTCCTCGCGAGCCGGAATGAAGCGGAGCGTAAAGGCGGGCCCAACAACTCGCCTCTGGCCGGTTCGCAAGGGCCGAGGACCGCGCATCCATGTCTTGCGGAGGCCCTTCTTCAGCAGAACAGTCGTGAGCGTAGCGGTCGTCACCTGCGCCAGCGTTTCACGGATCTCGACGGTGAGGGTCATAGGGGGCTCCACGTGACGTGCTTGTGCGCGAGGCATCAGCACGTCGAGCGCCTGCTTGCAAGGCCGCTCTTGCATGGCCCGTGCGCACGCCAACCTCACAGTCATGCACCTGACCCGGCGCATGATGCCTTTCATGATCCTCGCGCCAGTGGTGGCGCGTGGCGAGGATCAGCTCTGGCGGTCGATTCGGGATGGCCAAACTGCCGTCATCATGCGCCACGCCATCGCTCCTGGAACCGGCGACCCGCCCGACTTCCAGGCCGATGACTGCTCAACGCAGCGCAACCTCAGTGATGAGGGGCGCAGCCAGGCACGGCGCGTCGGTGCCTTGTTCCGTCAGAACGGCGTTGTGTCGGCTCACGTTCTCACGAGCGCTTGGTGTAGGGTGCGCGAAACAGCCGAACTGCTCGAGATCGGTTCGGTGAAACTCGAGCCGGCCTTGGACAGCTTCTTCGCGAAACGCGATGCGGGATCAGCAAGGACGGAAGCAGTTCGCGCGATCTTGGCCCGGTGGTCCGGCAGCGCGCTGGTGCTGGTAACCCATCAGGTCAACATCACTGCGTTGACCGGCGTTTATCCCGCTTCTGGTGAGATCATTTTCGTGCGTACGCACGCGTCGGCTGAAGTGCTTGGTCGGGTCCGCACGTGACAGGGCGGCTGCCGGCTGCTACCTCGCACGCCGGCTTGCTTCGACGACACCTCAAGGACTTCGTCGCACATGGACCTGTCGCCGGCGCTTGCGGCTCTTCTGCTCGGGATCGTTGAGGGTCTGACAGAGTTCGTTCCTGTCTCCTCTACCGGGCACCTGATCCTCTTCATTGATCTGCTAGGCTTCGCTGCGCCGCCGGGTCGGAGCTTCGAGATCGTGATTCAGCTCGGAGCGGTGCTGGCAGTCATGGTCATCTACGCTCGAAAGCTCTTCGGGATCGCAGTAGGGGTTTTTGGATCAGGGCCTCCTGCGCAGGAAGCACGTGCGTACGCATCCAATGTGATCATGGCGTTCCTCCCGGCGATGGTTCTGGGCGCGACGCTTCACGGGATCATCACTGAAAGATTGTTCGACCCTTACGTCGTTTGTTTCGCACTTATCGCTGGAGGCATTGCGATAATTCTGATCGAACGTTTCCGACCGACGGCCCATGTCGAGAGTGTGTCTGCGATAGGGTGGAAGCGATCTCTACTGATCGGCTTCGCTCAGGCACTGGCGATGATACCGGGTACTTCACGATCCGGCGCGACGATCATCGGCGCTCTTCTGGTTGGCATCGCACGCCCGGCGGCAGCGGAGTTCAGCTTTGTTCTCGCCATACCCACGATGCTCGCTGCAGCCGTATACAGCCTCTATAAGACTTGGTCTGATATTTCCTTTGATGGTGCGGCGCTGATTGCGATCGGGTTCGTCTCGGCATTCGTAGTTGCGTTGATAGTGGTTCGTGTCGTGCTGGCTGTAATTGCACGGATCGGTTTCACGCCATTTGGCTATTATAGGATCGGTGTTGGCCTCGTCATGCTTGGCGTCCTGCTCACACGCTGAGTTAATGCTTTAGTTCCTCCAACGTCTTGTATAGGTCGAGTGCCTCAGGGTTCGCGAGCGCCTCAGCATTCTTCACCGGGCGTCCATGCACCACATCACGAACGGCGAGCTCGGTAATTTTCCCCGACCGAGTTCGGGGAATATCTGTGACGGCGATGATCTTCGCCGGGACATGTCGTGGCGACGCGTTACGGCGAATGATGGATCGAATGCGCTCTCGGAGAGGATCATCAAGAACGATGCCATCGTTCAGCCTGACGAACAGGATGACGCGGACATCGTTCTGCCAATCCTGGCCTATGACGAGCGCTTCAATGATCTCCGGAAGTGTTTCCACGAGCCGATAGATCTCGGCTGTCCCAATTCGAACGCCGCCCGGATTAAGGACAGCATCTGAACGCCCAGTGATGACGAGTCCAGTCGTTCCGTCCTCATGCGGGATCAGTTCGCACCAATCACCATGGTGCCAGACCCCGGGAAACCGTTCGAAATACGCCGCCCGATATCGGGTGCCATCCGGGTCGTCCCAAAAGCCGATCGGCATCGATGGGAAGGGCTTCGTGCACACCAGCTCTCCCTTCGTACCTCTTGCCGGAGCGCCGTGCTCATCAAACACCTCGACGGCGCACCCAAGCGCTCGTGTGGCGATCTCGCCTCGGCGAACCGGGCCTTCAGGATTTCCGAGCGCGAAACAGCCAACGATATCCGTTCCGCCTGAAATAGACGCAACGGAGACATCCGACTTTATATCGCGATATACATAGTCAAAATTTTCGGGGCTCAATGGGCTCCCGGTTGAAAGTATCATCCTTAGATCTACGAGAGCATGACTGTCTATCGGGCGCATGGAACGTTTGTGAATTGCATCGATATACTTGGCTGACGTGCCAAATATCGTTGCGCCCTCTCGGTCGGCGATGTCAAAAAGCGCATTCGGAGTAGGATGAAAGGGGTTCCCGTCAAACTGAAGAAGTGTTGCGCCTGCGAGCAGGCCGGAAACCTGCCAGTTCCACATCATCCATCCCATCGTCGTATAGTAGAATAATCTATCTTCTGGCTTTAGGTCGGTGTGCAGCAGATGTTCGCACGCATGCTTGATGAGGGACCGCCCAGCTCCATGAATGATGCACTTCGGCTTTCCTGTCGTGCCGGACGAATACAGGATGTAAAGCGGATGATCGAACGGAAGCTGCTCAAACGAGGGAGGCGCATTCCGGTGCGGAGAAAGCCATTCGTCCCAAGAAATGGCTCCCGGGATCGCCATCGCCTCATTGTCGCCAATGTACGGTACAATAATCAAACGCTCGACCGAACTGAGCCCGCGCACAATTTCCGTAATTTTTGGCCCATTGCGGAATTCCTTTCCGCCATAACAGTACCCGTCAGCCGCGACCAGAATGCGGGGAGCGATCTGGCCGAACCGATCCAGCACCCCCGTCGGACCGAAATCCGGGGAGCATGAGGAGAAGGTTCCACCAGCAGCATTGGTGCCGAGCAAGGCAGCTATTCCATGGGGAATATTCGGCAAGTACACTGCGACCCTATCTCCGGATCTAAGTCCGGCCGAACGCAGCGCGTCGGCGAACGCGGCGACCTCGGCCCTTAGGCGATCGCGGCTCCAAGCGATTCGGCGCCCATCTTCTCCATTGAAGACGATGGCGTCTTTCGGCCCGGTGTGTCGAAGAAGGTTTTCTGCGTACGACAGGCGGGCTTGAGGGAAGAACCGGGCGCCAGGCATGAGATGAATGTTCTCGGCAGTTACCTCTCCGCGGTCGCCGACGAGGCGCGCGAACTCCCACACGGCCGACCAGAATGCGCCGATCTCCTCGACCGACCACCGCCAGAGAGACGGATAGTCAGGCACCGAAATGCCTCGCGTCTGCAACCATGTGCGGAATGCGAACAGATTGGTTGAGGCAACCCGCTCCGCGTCCGGTCGCCAAAGAATCTCTCCCACGCGTCCAGCAGATTCGAACGCAGGATCCATCGATCTCTCCCAAGCCATATCGATCGGGCCTGTCGGCCGGTGTCTGAGTGTTGTGCTTCCTGCATGTGTCAGGCAAGGCGCTTGGCCCTTGCCGCGGTGCGCGGCAATGGCTAGAAGCGGCGTTCCCGACGGCGGGCTTCGGCTCGCGCAAAGGCATGGGGCCGTAGCTCAGTTGGGAGAGCGCGTGAATGGCATTCACGAGGTCAGGGGTTCGATTCCCCTCGGCTCCACCAAACCCTTGGTCCTCATCGACATAGGCTCTGACTGCGCAAAGCGTGCAGGTTCAAGAAACCACTCGCCATGATCATGTTTCGCACCTCCCCGTCACGGCGTCAGTCGGGCATTAACGATATACAACTTTGGGTTGCATCATGCGGGCAGTGCGGAGCGGTGAAATCAGGCTTTGGTGTCCGCGAGAATTATATCTGAGGCCTTCTCGCCGATCATGATGGCTGCGGCATTCGTATTGCCCGAGACCAGAGTGGGCATGATTGCGCAATCAGCGACTCTGAGGCCATCGACGCCGCGTACGCGAAGGCCGGAATCGACGACAGCGCGCGGGTCACTGCCCATCCGGCAGGTGCTGGTTGGGTGGTAGACGGTACTGGCCTTGGCCCTGATATGGGCCATTAACGCATCGTCGGTTACCGCATCAGGTCCAGGCTCAACTTCAGCCGCAAAGTATGGGCGCAAAGGCGGTGCATGCATGATGGCTCGTAGCCTCTTCAGTCCGGCAAGCATTGTGGCCCGGTCAGTCTCCGCCGAAAGGTAGTTCATTCGAATTTCAGGAACGGCACCGGGGTCGGACGACGTGATCCGCACCGTCCCTCGGCTCTCGGGGCGCAACTGGCATACGTGCGCCATGAATCCCGGGAACGGGTGGAGGCTGTCGCCCATCTTGTCCGTGCTGAAGGGGATGAAGTGTACCTGCACATCCGGGCTAGCGAGTCGGGCATCGGTTCGGAAGAAGGCACCAGCATGGCCCGCCGCGATCGTGAGCCAGCCGGATCGAGTCAGAAGCCATTCAAGCCCGAGCCGCACCTTGCCGATCATGCTCGTCGTCATGTCATTCAGGGTTATTGGCTTGGTGCAACGGACTACGCATCGAGCCTGCAGATGATCCTGCAAATCGGAGCCCACTCCCGGCATATCGTGGATCACCGGGATGCCGTGGCTGCTCAGCAACTCGGCGGGGCCGAGCCCTGAACGTTGCAGGATCGTGGGCGATCCGTACGCGCCGGCGGCGAGGATGATCTCGCGTCGCGCATGGACAACCTGCCTGATGCCTCCGCGCCGAAAGACGACCCCGGTCGCGCGCCCATCCGAGAGGATGACCCGATCGGTCAAGGCATCGGTGAACACCTTGAGGTTCTGGCGCTTGCGCGCCGGGTGAAGATAGGCAACGGCGGCGCTGCACCGGCGACCATTGCGCGATGTTGTTTGAAAATAGCCGACGCCCTCCTGTACCAGACCATTGAAATCCCTAGTCCGCGGAAGTCCTTCATGCTCTGCGGCAGCGATAAAGGCTTCGGTCAGCTCGTGCGTATGAGGGTCAGAGACGCCGAGCGGTCCGTCGCCTCCGTGCTGGTCGTCCGCGCCACGGATGTTCCCTTCGGCGCGGCGGAAGTAGTGCAGGACATCGTCTGCCGACCATCCCGAGTTACCAAGCTGGCGCCAATGCTCAAAATCCTCGCGCTGACCGCGGATGTAGACGAGCCCGTTGATAGATGACGATCCACCCAGGACTTTCCCTCTTGGCTGATAGACACGCCTGCCATTGAGCTCGGATTCGGGGGCGGTTTCGAACATCCAGTTTACGCGGGGGTTGCGGAACAACTTCGCGTAGCCGAGCGGAAGGTGGATCCAGAAATCGCGATCCTCCGGCCCGGCCTCGAGGACGGCGACGCTGTGGAGCCCACCTGCCGACAGGCGATTGGCCAGAACGCACCCTGCACTTCCGGCACCGACGATGACAAAGTCGAATGCGCCGGCGTCATCGAGTTCCGTGCCCTGCATGGTGCGGTTGTCCTTCCTTAGTGCTGGGGGGCTCACTCGCCCCGTGGTCGGTATTGCGCCACAGTGCTAAGGCTCGCGCCAGACACGCGAAGCTTGACGACAGCGCATGGATGGATGGGAGGACGCGGACGATATGAACGGTGCCGAGAGCCTTGTGCACACTCTGCTGGCCAGTGGCGTAGACACGTGCTTCGCCAATCCCGGTACCTCGGAAATGCACTTCGTCGCCGCGCTCGATCGCGTACCTGGCATGCGGTGCGTGCTTGGCCTGTTCGAAGGTGTCGTCACTGGTGCAGCGGACGGCTATGCCCGCATGGCGGAGAAACCAGCCGCAACGCTGCTGCACTGCGGTCCCGGTCTGGCAAACGCTCTTTCGAACATCCACAACGCGCGGCGGGCGCGCTCACCAATGGTCAACATTGTCGGAGACCACGCGACTTACCATCGCCCATGGGACGCGCCCCTCACCTCCGACGTCGAGGGTGTGGCTCGGCCGTTCAGCGACTGGCTGAGAACCGGCCTGTCGGCAAGGAACATCGCGGCTGATGGCGCCGCCGCGGTGCAGGCCGCCCGCTCGGCACCTGGTCAGATCGCAACGCTGATCCTTCCTGCGAATACGGCCTGGGAGGAAGCCGATGATCCCGTAGCGCCACTTCCTGTCGCCGCTCCCACCGCCGCGTCGCCCCAGCAAGTTGAAACCGCGGCGCGCCTCCTGCAGCGTAACGGCTCGAAAGTCGTGCTGCTGTTGGCGGGGGCTGCTCTCCGTGAGGAGGGGCAACGTGCGGCATGGCGCATCGCCTCGGCCACCGGTGCCAAGGTGATGGCCCAGATGTCGAACGCGCGCATTGAGCGTGGTCAGGGCCGCTACCCGATTGAGCGGGTCCCGTACCCCGTCGATACGGCCCTTGCAGCACTGGCGCCCTACGCGACGTGCATCCTTGTCGGAGCAAAGCATCCGGTCGCCTTCTTCGCTTACCCGGGAAAGCCTGGGTCGCTTCTCCCAGAGGGTTGCGAGGTCCACGTCTTGGCCCGACCGGATCAGGACGTCGCTGCGGCCATCGAAGACCTTGCTGATCAGGTGGCCGCCGGAACCGCGGCTCCGATGCCGAACGACGGCCCGCGCCCAACCGCCCCCGGGGGTCCGATAACTTCGGAAGGGATCGCGAGGACAGTGGCAGCTCTGATGCCTGAGAATGCGATCATCGTCGACGAGGGCGTCACAACCGGGCGCGGCTTCTTCCCGGAAACACACAACGCGCCGAAGCACGATTGGCTCCAGCTTACCGGCGGCTCGATCGGAGAGGGGCTCCCGCTCGCTCTCGGCGCATCAATCGCGTGCCCGGAGCGTAAGGTGATCGGCCTCCAGGCTGATGGGTCGGCCATGTACACCCTTCAGGCGCTTTGGACCATGGCCAGAGAAGGCTGCGACGCGACGATCATCGTGTTTTCGAATCGGAAGTATGCGATCTTGCGTCAGGAACTGATGAATGTTGGTGCCAATCCCGGCCGAACTGCACTTGATATGCTCGACTTGGGGAATCCTGATCTTGACTGGGTCAAGTTGGCTGGTGGGATGGGTGTCGAAGGCGCCGTCGCCGGAGACTTGGACAGGCTTGCGGATCTCATGCGCCAAGCGATGGCTCGACGCGGCCCCTTCCTGATCGAGCTTCTGGTCCCCTGAGCCGGGGCTTGCGTGCTTCCTGTTACCACCCACGCATTGCTGGGCCATCTGGCGTTCTGCGCCATGCTTGCCCTTGTATCGGCCATCGTCGTCCGAGGAGTGATCGCTCTTCGCCTGATGGACGTTCCGAATACAAGGAGCGCCCATGAGCGCCCGACACCCAAAGGTGGTGGCCTGGGGATCGTGGTTGCAACATTGGTTGGGCTGTCGGTGCTCTACCTTCGGGCGGACACAGCACGCATAGCCGACCCGTATTTCATCGCCGTCATCGGGGGAGGTGCGGCAATCGCGGCAGTTTCGCTGGCCGATGATGCCCTTGATTTTTCGTTCTACTGGAAACTCGTTGCCCAGCTTTTTGCTGCCGGACTGCCCATCGGCTTCGGCTTATCGCTCGATCGTCTGTTTCTGCCATTCGTTGGCGAGGTTCCCCTCGGAGGCGCGGCAATTCCCTTTACCCTGCTGTGGATCGTCTTTGTGACAAACGCAATGAACTTCATCGACGGCTTGAACGGGCTTTGTGCGGGCATGGCAGCCATTGCGGCGGGCTTCCTTGCTGTCATCGCCCTTTCTGAAGGCGGCAGCTTTGTCTATGCAGCCTCGCTTTTTCTGTGCGCCGGATGTCTTGGCTTTCTTCCGTTCAACTTCCCATCGGCACGCATCTTTCTCGGCGATGTGGGAAGCCAATTTATCGGGTACATGCTGGCGATCCTTGCGGTCGCTGCGGCGCGCTTCGAAACCACGCAAGTCAGCTTTTTCATCGTTCCGCTGCTGATTGCAATGCCGCTGTTTGATGTGGTCTTCACGCTTTTTCGCCGTGCGCTCGCAGGCGAGGGACTAATCCACGCTCATCGCGGGCATCTGTACCAAATGCTGGACCGAACGGGCTATCCGCGTGCTGGCATCTCGCTCATTCATTGGGGATTCACCGCTGCGATGGGGCTCGTCGCATTCCAGTTCCTCCGCCTGACGCCGCCGCAGAAACTGATCCTCTACCTATTGGTGTTGGCGGCGCTCACTGTGTATGCGCTGTGGGTATCTGCACGGGCACGCCGGGCCGGAATCGTGAACTGGTCGCGCACGGTCCAGCGTCCGCCCATCAATTGACAGAAAAAACATTCCGTACCTACGCTTTAGACAGGACCGTCGAATGGCGTGAATGTCGGACGCGTAAAGGCCCGCATAGATGGGTCAGGTTAAATGAGGAGGAATCGTTCGCATGACAGGCACACCGAGACCTGGAGTTCAACGTCGCGGATTGCTGGCCGCGGCCGGCGCAGCCGCATTGTCGGCTCCAGCGCTCGCCCAAGGAGCACCGCGTGTCGCCCGCGTGTGGGGCGAGCCCGGACCATATGGTGGCGTTTTCGTTCAGGGAATGAACGAATGGGCTCAGCGGAACAATGCGAATGTCCGCTTTGAAGTCGAGCAGATCCCGTGGGACGGCGTTACGGTCAAATTGACAACCGACCTCGCAGCGCGGCGGCCACCGGCTCTCATCAGCGTGGAAAGTCCCATCGCGTACCAGCTCGCCGCCGAAGGCCTGCTCGAGCCTGTCGATGATGTCTGCCAACGCATAAACGCGCGGCAGCGGCTCGTGGACGGCTTCACCCTGGAGTCGTTCGGAGCTTGGAAGGGTACTCAATACGCGGTTCCCGTTCACCACCAAGCGTGCCTCCTTGTTGTTCAGAAGAACCTCATCGACGAGCTTGGGCTTGGTGACCCGGCATCATGGAACTGGGATAGCTTTGCGAACGCTGCAAAGGCCATCGCGGAAAAGAAGCCAGGCATGGCTGGCTACACGATGGCGCTCGGGCGGAACCTGTGTGCGGATTACCACATCACGCAATTCGTCTGGCAGGCGAATGGAATGACCTGGGATCCGTCAGCCAGCTTCCGAACGGTCTTCAACGGTGGGGGGACGGTTGAAGCGTTCGACTACATCCGGCGCCTGTTCTCATATATGCCGCGTAGCGCCGTCGAGTTTTCGTTCCTGCAAGTCGTCGACCAGCACGTGACGGGACGAACCGGCATGTCCGCGTATTGGGGGCGAACCATGGGACGGGCGGCCGAGGAAGCAAAACCGATCTTCGATGGAATGGAATACTATCTGAACCCGGCGCATCCGAGCACCGGCATGCGGTGGTCATGGACCGACATCAATGGTTGGATCATTCCGCGGCGCGATAATCCTTTCGTGGCCGAGACTAAAGAAGCCGTTACTTATGTATCAAACAATGTGGATTGGATGGTTCAATATAGCCAGAGTCTCATGCCGAACGTGGGTCCAGTGTTCAAGGACGTAGCGACCGCCCCCTCCATGTTGGCCCATCCCTTCTACCAATCGAAGGGGCGCAGCCTTGACGTAATCTTCACAGAGAGTGTCCCCCATCAATGCAATACCGGCTATGAACTGAAGAAGGGCATCAACCCCCTTGCCGGGATCGCTCATGGACGCAGCGTCTGGGCGCAGGCGGTGCAACGCATGCTGCTGAACAACGAGACGCCCCGACAGGCTGCGGATTGGGGCCAGCGGCAGTTTGAGGCAATCCGTTCGGACAACGCCAGGCTGATTGCCGGCTGACAATGCCGCTTCCCGCGGCCGGCATGGAAGGCAGCGCGACACACACGCGTCGCCGTTCGCGTGTTCGGCTCACCGACACTCACGTCGGTATCCTCTTCATGTTGCCGTTCGTCGTGACGGCTTCCGCGTTCATGATATGGCCGGTGATCGAGGCCATCCGGATGGCGTTTGTTTCGTATAATCCCCTTCGTCCGGATGACGTGACATTCGTCGGCTTCAGAAACTTCGAGGTCATCCTTGATGACCCACTCTTCTACGAAAGCTTTTGGCAGGCGATCGTTTGGACGGGGTGGTCCATCATTCTCCAAACGGCATTTGGTGTCGGGCTGGCTCTCTTGCTGCATACGCAGCTTCCGGGGATGGCCGCATTCCGGGGTCTATTGCTGTTCCCTTATATCGTTCCCACCGTCGTCATTGCGCTAAACTGGCGATGGATATTCAACAGCGAGATCGGCATCATCAACTACTTCCTGCTAGAGGCGGGACTCATATCGCAAAACATTGCGTGGCTCTCTACGCCCAATATGGCGATGGCGTCCGCAATCCTTCTTAACGTCTGGAAGTATACGCCCTTCGTGATCATTTGCGTGCTCGCAAGACTGCAGACCATACCAACAGAACTCTACGATGCAGCCAAAGTTGATGGCGCCGGCAGCATCAGAAGATTCCTCGACATTACCCTCCCAATGCTCAAAGAAGTTTTGGTTGTTGTCATCGTGTTTAGAACAATATGGACGTTTAATAAGTTTGAGGAAATATACCTCCTAACGCGTGGTGGCCCCGGCACATCTACGTTCAACCTAGCGGTATATGCATTCGAGCAGGGAATGGCCAATCTTCGGCTTGGTGTGGCGGCCGCTACCGGGGTGATCATGATTGTTCTGCTGCTGGTCGGAAGTGTCATATACGTGCGGTTGTCAGGATTTGGCTCCGAGGAGAAGTCTGCATGAATCTACGAGGACTGCTCGGAAGGTTTGTGCTGTATTCCCTGCTGGTGATTGTCACGACCATAGTTTGCTTCCCACTTATATGGGCCCTCTCCACATCCTTGAAGCCGAAGAGTGAGATTTTCGCGTGGCCTCCCACGCTTTGGCCAAACGAATGGACCCTCGAGAATTACTCGGCGCTTTTTGCTGGAAAGCAGGCTTACTTTCAGGGGGGCTCGGCTTCTGCGGGAGCTGTACCACCTTCCGCATTCTTCCTCGATTGGTTCATGAATTCGGTCATTGTCGCGGTCGGCACAACTGCGATCAGTACGATTGTTTCCACGCTTGCCGCGTACTCATTGACGCGGTTTCGCTTTCCGGGTCAGCGAGTGGTCCCGTACCTGGCTCTGGTGGGATATATGGTTCCATCGATCATCTTCGTGTTCCCAATGTTCTTGGTGATGGCCGATCTGAGTCTGACGGACACTCTGCTGTCTTTGGTCCTCGGTTATGTTTGCATCACGCTGCCCTTTTGCATGTGGCTGATGTGGGCCTTCTTCAGAGGCGTTCCGGTCGAGATCGAGGAGGCCGCGCTCGTCGATGGCGCGTCCCGGTTGCGCGTTTTCGTTGAGATAGTTCTCCCAACCGCATGGCCGGGCATCGTTGCGGCTGCGATCTTCACACTGATAGTGTCATGGAACGACTATCTGTTCGGACGGGTGTTCATGAACAGCATGGAGAACCTGCCGCTTACGGTCGGTGTCATGCATTTCTTCGACGGCACCCACGTCGACTGGGGGCTGATGATGGCGAGCTCAGTGCTGATGACGGTGCCGATGGCCGTGCTGTTTGCGTTGCTGCAACGCCATCTCGTGGCTGGCTTTGGTGCTGGAGCGGTCAAAGGATAGTCGAATGGAGGTACGCCTCGAGCGATTGTCGAAGTCCTTCGGGGCTAATGCCGTCCTGAAGGCCCTTGACCTTACGTTTCCGGAAAGGAAGTTCATCACGCTGCTTGGACCGTCTGGCTGCGGAAAAACGACGCTATTGCGCCTGATCTCCGGATTGGAGCGTGCCTCAAGCGGTTCGATTCACTTTGGCAGCGAACGCGTTGATCACCTGGCTCCTGCCGACCGAAACATCGCAATGGTCTTCCAGTCCTACGCGCTTTACCCAACGATGGACGTTGCGGCCAACATTGGGTACGGCCTCAAGGTCCGAGGGGTCCCGACGTCGGAGCGTGTCGATAAGGTCGGCGCGGTCGCGAAGGTTTTGGAGATTGCTCATCTGCTCGCTCGCAAACCGCGCGCTCTGTCGGGCGGCCAACGGCAGCGCGTCGCGTTGGGGCGGGCTATGGTCCGAAAACCCGACATCTTCCTGATGGATGAGCCTTTATCCAATCTGGATGCCAAGCTACGCGCAACGATGCGTGGAGAGCTCAAGCGGTTTCATCTCGACCTGCAGACGACGTCTATCTATGTCACGCACGATCAGCTTGAAGCGATGACTATGTCGGATCTCGTCGCTGTCATGAATGAGGGCGTTGTCCAGCAATTCGCAACGCCGGAAGAAGTATACGATCGCCCCGTGAACCTGTTCGTTGCAGGATTCATCGGCAGCCCGCCCATGAACTTCTGCGATGTGATCGTGACGGAGCAAGCCGGCCGCGCGGCACTCGTGCTTGCTGGGCGATCGTTTCCTTTGCCCGATCACTTCAATCTGTCGCGTTTGGAGGAAGGACGCAGGTTGGTGTTGGGTATCCGACCCCAAGACGTCGTGCTCGCCGAACGTGACGACCCTCATGCCATTCCGGGCTCGGTGTGGATGGTGGAACTGATCGGTAGCGAACGCCTCGTCGAGGTGGAGGTCGCTCCCAAAGTTCGGGTCTGCGCTGAGGTCAAAGCCGAGGTGAGGGCGGTCCTTGATTCGCCGGCAGCGGTTGCGTTCAACCCGGCGAAGATTCACCTGTTTGATCCGAAGACCGGGCTCGCCCTTCCGCGGTCGGATGGCCCTCTCTAAATATCGAGAAGTTTGGCTATCGCCGTATGGTCGGCGCCGGGGCCCAGCGCGGCTGCGGCCTCGGCCCAGCGTGCGGCCATCTCCTGGGCAAGAGGCGCGCTCACGCCGACACCCTGAGCCAATGAGGCGGCAGCGGCGACGTCCTTCGCCATGAGCCCGATGGCGAACCCGGCAGCAAACTTCCCCGAGGTGACCTGCTGCTTGAGCTTGTGCTCCGTACTGTTGTTCTTGCCCGTCGATGCGTTCAGCACGTCGACGAGGATGTCGGGGTCCAGCCCAAACCGGCGGCCAATCGCGAGCGCCTCGACGGCCGCCACGAGGCCAGCGGCGGAGACATAGTTGTTCAGCGCCTTCATCGCATGGCCTGCACCGAGAGCACCGCACCGGAAAACCGCACTGCCCATGCAGGAAAGCAGAGGGCTGACCCGCTCGACCGCGTCAGCATCGCCGCCGACCATGATCGCGAGCGTCGCATCGAGAGCCTTCTTCACTCCGCCTGACACTGGCGCATCGACGAGACCAAGTCCGCGCCGAGCGAGCTGGGCTCCGAGTTCTCGCGTGGCCAGCGGGTCTGACGAGGACATATCGACAATCACGGTGCCCGGAGCCACATCCTGCAGCGCGTCCCCCTCGAGCAGCACGGACCGAACGGCCCGCGCATCCGGTAGCATGGTGATGACGACCGCAGCGTCAGAGACTGTCTCCCGCGCGCCGGTGCCGATCGCTACGCCGGCACTATGTCGGGCGGCTTCCGACACGTCCCATCCCAGAACACTGTAGCCCTTGGCGGCAATATGCCTGGCCATCGGCGCGCCCATCGTGCCGAGTCCGATAAAGGCGATCTTCGCGGGAGCGACGATGGGCGCCGACATCGACGATCAGATTCCGCGTTCGGCGAAGACGCTCTGCGCCACCTTGAACGCATCCAGGCTTGCGGGGACGCCACAGTAGACGAACGCCTGAAGGCACACTTCCTTGATCTCCTCTTTGGTGATGCCGTTGTTCAGCGCACCGCCGATGTGGAGCTTCAACTCGTTCGGTCTGTTCAGAGCGATGAGCATCGCCAGGTTGAGGAAGCTTCGCGTCCTGCGATCGAGCCCAGGCCTGTTCCAGATGATCCCCCAGCAGTACTCGGTCGTGAACTCCTGGAAGGCCGTCATGAAGTCGTCGGCTTTAGCCAGCGACGACTCCACGTACTCCTTGCCGAGGACCGCCTTGCGGACCTCAAGGCCTTTGTCGAACAGCGTCTGATTGAAGAACGGGTCCTGCGGCATAGCGGTCTCCCTCGTGTGCGATCAGGCCGGTGTCAGGCCAAGGTTGGCGCGAAAACGGTTCTTCAGATACGCGCCGTCACGGGTGGGCAGCGTCTTCGGAAGCGGCTCCGAACCGACGACTATTCGAATGAAGCCTGGCCCCGAACCTGCCGCAAGCTTCGGCGCAAGCGTTCGCAGCGAAGCCTCGTCGGTGGCCGTTGCCGTCCACGCGAACCCACACGCGGCAGCGACTGCGGGGAGATCCGTGCCGAGGCTCGTATGGCTCTGCTGCATCCCGGTCTCTCCGAAGTGGCCATTATCGAGAACGGCCACCGTCAGATTGGCGGGCCTCTGCGCCGCGACCGTCGAGAGCGCACCGAGGCCCATGAGAGCCTCGCCATCCCCCGTCAGCACGAGCACCGGGCGCCTTGGCTGCGCAATCGCGAGGCCCAGCCCCATCATTGCCGCTCCCCCCATGGCGCCCCACAGGTAGAAGTTTCCGTCGTGATCCCCAGCGTCAAAGAGGTCATAGGCAGGCGTGCCGAGACCCGCGATCACCAGGAGATCCTTTGGCCGGTCATTCAGCAAGGCGCGAACGGCAGGCCGTCTGGCCAGCGGCGACGCGGTCATTTCCACACCTTCCGTCCAATCAGTCGCTGCCCGAGCAGGATTGCCACTGCCTGTTCGGCGCCGAACGCCAAGTCAGCCGCGGCTGCCACGACGTCACCCACCTCCTCGGGGCGTTCGACACGGAAGCAGCGCACACCCATGGCCGTCAGCACCGTCTCGGTCGCCCGGCTCATCGGAACCTGCCATGGGTTGAATTCGGCCCATTCGCCTCGCATGGTTACGAGAAGCAGCATCGGCAGCCGGCAATTCTCGACGAGCGAGAGCATGTTGATGCAGTTGCCGACGCCGGAGGACTGCATGAGCAGGGCCGCGCGCTCGCCCCCGAGCCAGGCCCCGGCGCATGCAGCGACGCCCTCCTCCTCGGTGGTGAGGACAACCGCGCGTATGTCTGGATCCCGGTGGGCGAGTTCGATTGCGCGGGCATGGCCGGCATCGGGCACGTAGTGGATCTGCCTGACGTCCGCAGCCTTCAGCGCGGCGAACACCGCATCCTTCCAGGCTACCGCTGCCGTATCCGACCCTTGGGTCATTGCATTCATCCTGTCTCTCCTCCGCGGCCGCACCTTCGCCTGGAACACACGCCTTGCCAACCCAACGCGGCTCGAGACGTCAGGATCAGGCGCGGCGGCACGCAGTACGTGCAGGCTGCGATTGACACGCGGCCGTGTGCGCAACGATGCTATCCCGGAAGGGCTGGGGACCATCGACAAGCCAGGCACGGGAGAACCGTCACACCGTGAACCGCGAAGCTGCCCTCGCTGCCATCAAGCTCCCGTTCCAGATCGTGATGGTCGGCGTTGCGATCATCCTTGTGCTGAAGGCGGCGCAATGGATCGACGTGCCGGGCGTTGGCACGCTCGCCGCTGCGCTCGATCGCGGTGAGGGCGTGGCAAACCTCGCTGCTTTGCTCGTCTTCCTCATTGGCATCTCCGTCGGCGTGTTCATGTGGTGGCTTGCCGGAAACTTCTTCCGACTGTTGCGGGACCCGACCATCCCGCCTGACCGGCTCGCCAACCTCAAGGACCTGCCGCTGGCGTTGCCGGAGGGCACGATCCGGGCGCTGCTCGCGCTGATTGTTGGCCTGATCGGCCTGCCACTGCTTCTCTTCGCCAACGCACTGAGGCTCGACGCCGCAATCGCCGGCTACATCAACGGCATCGTGATGAGCGTGTTCGCGTTCTATTTCGGCACCCGCTCCGGAGCTGGCGACGCGCAGACAGCGAGGCAGCTGGCCGGCACGTTGTCGACCGTCCAGGGAGAGGTTCGGGCTGCCGAGGCGCGGGCCAGCGCGGCCGAAGTCAGGGTCGGCACCGCCGCCGAGGACGCGACACGACCGACCAGGCTGCAGGACGGAATCGCCAAGGTCGACCGGCATCTCGCCGCAGCCGAGGTGCTCGTCAACGTGCTCGGCCCCGCCCTGCCAAAGGGGGTGCTGCCGGAGGGTGCGAGCGACCTCATCAAGCGTGCGCGCAGCGCCGCGGAGGGCGCACGCGCGATCGCAGGCGGCGAGATCTCCGAGGCCTCGGTTGGCGCGGTGCTCAAGGCGGGACAGGATCTCCTCGGCGGCTCGCCGGTCGGCAGCCTGCTGGGCAAGGCCGCAGGCGCGCTGCCCGGCATGGGCGCGCTCGGCCCCGTGGCCGGTGTCGCGATGGTGCTCGGTCTCGGCTGGCAGCTTGGCTCGGCCGAGTATCGGCGTTGGCGTGCGCGAATCCTTGCCGCGCCATACGAAGGAACGCTGATCGATTTCGGCGTGATCACTCCGAGTTCGGCAGAGATCCGCATGGAGCGCTGCGCGATCTTCACGCGCGTATTCGCCGAGAAGCGTCACGAGCCGGGGTTCTTCGCCACGCTTCTGGATATCGTCGCGCGCGACGATGCCGCTGACCGGCTCTGGACCATGTTCGGCGGGGATGCCGCATTGTTCGAGAGCCGCGAGGAGATGCAGGCGGGGCTGGACGAGTTCCGCCGCGCGTTGCTTGCCGAACAGGCCGCCAACGACGTGAAGCCCGACACCGTTGCAACGGTTGCTGCCACGCTCGGCGTTGCGCCGCCACCGATCGAGGCTGTGAACAAGGTGCTGGATGGCGGCGTGCTCAAGGACGCGACCGACGAAGAGAGGGCTGCTCTCGAGGCGCTCGTCATGATGGTTGGCAACCTGCGCGAGAAGAAGGTGGACCCCGCCTCGGTCATCGCCGATCTGCAGCGCGCCACGGCAGCCGAGGGAAGGGCGGGGCGATGATCTGCAGGGTGATCCTCGCCGCCGTCGTGCTTCTTGCCGGATGTCAGCAAGTGGGCCGTGTGCTGGATCCGGACGTTGCGCAGCTCGAACGGTATGATGCCGCGCGGAAGGAGGGTCGGCTCCGCGACATCGCCAACGAGCCCGTCGCCGCCTCCTGCACCGCTGAGAAGCAGGCTTGCGGTCGTCTCCACGCCATCCGTGCCGAGGCCTGTCTTTCCCTGGCCTTGGCCGATCGCGCGGCGGGAGCGGCCTGTCCTGCCGCGTCGCCGTCACGGCGAGCGGATCTCGACTGCGCCGCTTCCGAATACGCCGCAGCGATGGCGTCGACCGCCTCGGGCTTCACGCCTGCCGATCAGGGCGCGCATCGGCTCGGGCGGGCGCAGGCTCTCTACTGCCGCGCGGAGCTCGATACCGTCGCCTCCGGTGTCCCGTTCGCGCGCGAGTCGGCCCAGGTCGCCGCTGGGCTGCCGCCACCGAAGCGCGAAGCGATCGGCGGCTCCGCTGCACTTTTCCTCGCCCGACCCGGTGCGGGTGCCGACGCGGTTCGCTGCGAACGCGCGCGCGAGGCAGGCCGGCTTGCCACGGCCGGGCTGGCGGCCAATCCCGATGCCGAGGACCGGGCCCTGCTCAGCCGCCTTGCGAGCGATGCCGCCACCCGCCGCGCCAGCATCCCGGGATGCGGCCCATGACATCGACGCTTGCCCGCGAGCTGTCGTGGAAGTTCCCATTGATGCGTGGAGACGATGTGCGCGAGGTCCAGCGCGCCCTGATCCGGGACGGCTCGCTGATCGGCAGTGCAGACGGCATCTTCGGCCCCGCGACGCATGACGGCGTCGTCGCCTTCCAGCGAAAGCTGCGCGCGCGCAACCCGACAATCGATGTCGACGGCATCGTAGGCCGCGACACCTGGAGTGCGCTGTTCTCTAACCGCGCCTCCGCCGATCCCGTACCCCAGATCCGCGTCCCTCCATCGGCGATCGCCGATCAAGGGGACTGGCGCGATCTCATCCGCCCCTATGTCGAGCGCCTGTCGAAGCGGCACGGGGCGCCACAGCAGGCGCCCGGCGGGCAGACCTGGCGCCTGACGTCGCAGGGCATCGTAGTCGGTGATGAGACCAAGGCGCGGCGCAGCGGCGGCGAGCCGCAGACGCTCACGCGAATCTGGCGCGACTTCCGTGCGCCCATCGAGAAGTGTGCGGCGGCCTACGGCGTTCCGCTCGAGCTCATCCTGGCCACGATTGCAACCGAGAGCGGCGGCAATCCGAACGCTCTTCGCGAGGAGCCTGGCTTCACCTCCGACGAGGCAACGCCCCATCGGGTATCGCCGGGCCTGATGCAGACCTTGATCAGCACCGCGCGCGGAACGCTGAACGACCCCTCGATCGACCGCGCCAAGCTGCTTGACCCGGAGACGTCGATCCGGGCGGGAACCGCCTATATCCGGCAGCAGGCGCGGATTACCAATTTCGATCCGCCCCTCGTTGCCTGTGCCTACAATGCGGGCAACTGCTACCCGCAGGAGGGCTCGGACAATCCATGGAGGCTTCGCCAGTACCCGATCGGCACCGGCAAGCACGCCGACCGCTTCGTCGCGTGGTTCGGGGATGCGCTCGAGGTCGTCAGGGCGAGCCCGCCGCAGGAGACGACGCCGAGCTTCGCTAGCCTCCTCTAGCCTGCGATCAGGCGGCGGCCGGCACGCCCTTGGTCGTGCTGTACTCGAAATGGAGCGCGACGTCGGGGTAGACGAGCGGGTGGATCGCGTGTGCCGCCATGGCGCATTCGGAGAAGCCCTGGAGGATCAGCTTGAGCTTGCCCGGGTAGCTTGCCACGTCACCGACGGCGAAAACCCCCGCCACGTTCGTCGCGCACGTCGCTGCGGCGACGGTGATGTGGTTCCGATCGAGCCCGAGCCCCCAATCCGCGATCGGGCCGAGTTCCATCGCAAGCCCGAAGAACGGCAGAAGGATATCGGCCGGGATGACCTGCGTCTCGCCCTTCAGGGTGGCGACCTCCACCCCGCTCAGGATGCCGTTCGCGCCATGGAGCGCGAGCAGCTGGTAGGGAACGACGAGCTGAACCCGCCCTGCCTCGGCCAGCGCCTCCATGCGCGACACCGTCTCGGGTGCTGCGCGGAACTTCGGGCGTCGATGCACGACGGCGACGGACGCGGCGACATCGGCAAGGCTGACGGCCCAGTCGACCGCCGAGTCGCCTCCGCCGGCGATCACCACCCGCTTGCCGCGGAACGCCTCGCGCCGCTGCACGGCGTAGAAGACGCTCGACCCCTCATACTGCTCCAGCCCCTCGAGCGGCGGGCGGTTGGGGCCGAACGCGCCTGCGCCTGCGGCTATGATCACGGCACGCGCAAGGATCGTGTCGCCCGCGCTCGTCGTCAGCCGTAGCCGGCCGTCGCCCTCCCGCGCCAACGTCTCCACCCTGCGCCCGAGCCGATAGTCCGGCGCGAAGGGCGCGGCCTGGGCGATCAGCCTCTCGATCAGCGCCGCGGCATCGATCGAGGGATAGGCGGGGATGTCGTAGATCGGCTTCTCGGGATAGAGCGCGATGCACTGGCCGCCGATCGCGTCGAGCGCATCGACGACGACAGACCGCATCTTGAGCATGCCGCACTGGAACACCGCGAACAGCCCGACGGGGCCCGCGCCGATGATGCATACGTCGGTTTCCGTCGCTGCCGCCATGATCGTCTCCTGCGTCGGTCCCTGGCATAGATACGCCGCTGCCCCGGTCGCGCAAGCCGGCCGGTGGTGGCAGACTGGGCGATGCGATTCGCGACAAGGCTGGCGCTGGAGAGGATGGCAGCGGCAAGCGCACTCAAGCGCAGGCTCGAGGACGAGGGGGCGACCGAACGCCTTGGCGCGGCAATCGCCGCCGTCATGCGGGCGGGGGATGCGATCCTGCTGCGCGGCTCCTACGGCGCGGGAAAGACGACGCTCGCCCGTGCTCTGGTCCGCGCCGCAAGCGGCGATCCATCCCTTGTCGTGCCGAGCCCCTCTTTCACCCTGGCACAGACGTACAGCCTTCCCTCCGGCACCACGCTCACGCACTACGATCTCTGGCGAACCGAAGCGGTGGAGGAGCTTGCCGAGCTCGGCTGGCAGGATGCGCGCGAAGGCATCGTCGTCGTCGAATGGCCCGAGCGCCTCGGGATCGCCGTGCCGCCGGATGCTCTCTCGATCACCCTCTCGCCCGTGCCTGGCGATCCGGGCGCGCGGGACGCGGTGCTCGAGGGATGGGCAGGACGTCTGGAGGACCTGCCGTGACCGTCGAAGACTTTCTCGCCAGGCACGGCTTCGCCGATGCCGCGCGCCACGCACTTCCGGGCGATGCCTCGTTCCGTCGCTACGAGCGGCTCGAGGGTGGGCCGCGTCCGGCGCTGCTGATGGTCTGCCCGCCGGGGAAGGAGACGGTCGGGCCGTTCGTGCGCGTCGCGCAGCACCTCCGGTCGCTCGGCCTCTCCGCGCCGTCCATCATCGGCGCGGACGACGCCGCGGGCCTTGCCATTGTCGAGGACCTCGGAACCGACACGTTCACGGCGCTTCTGGCCGGAGGCGAGGACGAGGCCGCGCTCTATGGGCTCGCCGTCGATGCGCTTGCGGTGCTCCACCAGGCGCCGCCGCCGGCCTGGGCCCCCGCGTGGGGGCCGGCGCAGATGACCGCCGCGGCGAAGGCAACGCTGCTCGACTGGTGGTGGCCGGCGATGTTTGGCGGCGAGCCGCGCGCGGCCGTTATCGCGTCCTTCGAGGAGGCGTGCACGGCCATGCTTGCGCCGTTCGCTGCCGATGCGCCCGTTCTTGCGTTGCGCGACTTCCATGTCGACAACCTGCTTCGCTTGCCCGGTCGCGTCGGTGCCGCCGCCTGCGGCCTTCTCGACTTCCAGGACGCGGGCATTGGCCATCGCGCCTACGATCTCGCGAGCCTGCTTGAGGATGCGCGCCGCGACGTTCCGGCCTGGCTGGCCGAGAGCATGCGTGCGCGCTATCTGGCCCATGCGTGCGGGCTCGACGCAGCGCGGTTCGACGCAGCCTTCGCGGCGCACGCGGCGATGCGCCACGCCCGCGTGGCGGCGCTCTGGACCAGGCTCGAACGCCGCGACGGCAAGCCGCATTATCTCGCGCACGCGCCCCGCACCTGGCGCCTGCTTGCCGAGACGCTCGCGCATCCTTCCTGCGCACCGCTCGCTGCGTGGTTCGATGCGCACGTCCCGCCCGCACTCCGCCGAGCACCGGAGGCGCGCGCGGCATGATTGCGCCGCCGAAACGCGCGATGGTGATGGCCGCGGGCCTCGGCACCCGCATGCGCCCGCTGACGGAGACGACGGCGAAGCCGCTGCTTCCCGTGGCTGGGCGAACCTTGCTCGATCGCGCGCTCGACCACCTCGCCGATGCCGGCGTGGACACCGTCGTCGTCAATACGCACTGGCAGCGCGACCGCGTTCTCGACGTGCTCGGCGCGCGCACCCGGCCCACCATCATCGAGAGCAACGAGCCCGTGCTTCTCGAAACGGGCGGCGGCGTGGTCAACGCCCTGCCGCGGCTGGGGCCGGAGCCATTCTTCGTCGTCAACGGCGATGCGTTCTGGCTCGACGGGGCGACGCCAGCGCTCGCCCGCCTCGCCGCGGCGTTCGAGCCGCAGGCGATGGATGCGCTCCTGCTCGTGCATCGCGCCTCGCTTCTCCCCTTCCATGTCGGCCGCGGCGACTTCGCGGTCGACCCACTCGGCGTCGTGCGCCGGCCGAAGGAGAAGGAGATCGTTCCCTATCTCTATGCCGGCGTTCAGCTTGTCTCGCCCGCGCTGTTCGAGGGCGCGCCGGAGGGGCCGTTCAGCACGAACCTGATGTGGAACCGCGCCATGGCTGCCGGGCGCCTGCACGCCGTGGTGCATGACGGGATCTGGCTGCATCTCTCGACGCCGGAGGATCTGACGGAGGCCGAGGAGCTTCTGCGCGGACGCGTCTCGGCATTCTCCTATGCCCGCTGAGGCGCAGACCACCGCAGCTCGGGCCCCGCGCCTTCTCGCCATCCCCGCCCATGTGCCGTTTCTCGATTCGCTCGCGCAAGGGCTTTGGCGTGATGCGGGCGAGGATCCCGCGGCGCTTGCGCGCATGACCGTGCTTCTGCCGACGCGCCGCGCCGCGCGTGGACTGTCGGAAGCCTTCCTGCGGTTGACCGATGGCCGCCCGCTTCTTCTGCCCCGCGTCATCGCGCTTGCCGAGGCGAATGACGAGGCCGCGGTGATCGCAGGCGTTGCGCCGCCCCCTCCGCCGGTGCCTGCGCTTCGCCGCCAGGCAGCGCTCGCCCGCCTCGTGCTCGCGATCGAACGGAGCATCGGGTCCGACGGGCTAGACCATGGCTTCCGCCTTGCCGGCGAGCTCGCGACGCTTCTCGACGAGATCGCCCGCGAGGAGGCTGACCCCGCGCGCCTCGCAGACGCTGCCGAGGCGGCCTATGCCGAGCATTGGCAGCGCACAGTGCGCTTCCTCGAGATCGTCACCGAGCATTGGCCGCGATGGCTCGCCGAGAACGGGCTGATGGACCCCGCGGCACGGCTCGTCGCCATGCTCGAGGCGCGCCGAAAGGCATGGCTCGCCGCTCCTCCCGCCACCCCGGTGTATGGCGCGGGCTCGGCCGGCAGCATTCCGGCCATCGCGCGGCTTCTCGGTACCGTCGCCCGCTTGCCGCGCGGCACCGTCGTGCTTCCCGGGCTCGACCTCGCCATGGCCGACGAGCCCTGGGAGTCGATGCTGGAATCGCACCCCCAGGCGGGGCTGAGGACGCTGCTTGCCACGATCGGCGCCACCCGCGCCGATGTGGGCGTGTGGGACCATCCTGGTGCTGGCGCGGGTGGCAGCCCCATGCGGTCCGCGGTCGTTGCGCGGGCGATGCTTCCCGCATCCGGCATGGTCGATTGGCGGCGGCAGGACAGGCTCGGCGTGCGCGAAGGCATCGGCGGGCTGTCGCGCATCGATGCGTCGGACCAGAACGAGGAAGCGCTCGCCATCGCGCTTGCGTTGCGTGCTGCGCTCGAGACGCCCGGCCGCCGCGCCGCGCTCATCACGCCGGACCGCGCGCTCGCCCAGCGCGTCGCCGCAGCGCTCGGCCGCTTCGGCGTGCGTGCCGATGACAGCGCCGGCCGCCCGCTCGGCGCGACGCCGCCAGGCGTGTTCCTGCGCCTTCTCGTGAGCGCCTGCGTGGAGAAGCTCGCGCCCATCCCGCTGCTTGCCCTTCTCAAGCACCCGCTCGCTGCCGGAGGCATGGCGCCCGGGCGGTTCCGCGCCGCGGTTCGCCTGCTCGAGGCGGCGCTGCTGCGCGGCCCGCGACCGGCCCCTGGCCTCGACGGTCTCGATCAGGCCTTTGCCCATGCCGCGTCCATTCCACCACCGTACCGGCCACGCGGTCTGGCGGCCGTCGGGCGGGTGCTCGAGGCCCTGCGTGCGGCGCTCGCACCGTTGCTTGGCGCACTCGCGATCGGGTCGGCACCGCCGGCGCGTTTCCTTGCCGCGACGCTTGCCTCTGCCGAGGCGCTGGCCGCGAGCGATGCCGAGGCCGGCGCCGATCGTCTCTGGGCGCTCGAAGCCGGCGAGGCGGCGGCCGAGCGCATGGCCGAGGCGATGGAGTCGCTCGACGGTCTGCCGCCCTGCTCTCCGGCTGAATGGCCCGGCCTGTTCGAAGCGCTGTTCGAAGGCGTCGAGGTTCGCCTTCGCCGTATCGGCTCGGCCGGGCTCGATGCGCCGCACCCGCGCCTCTTCATCTGGGGCGTGCTCGAAGCACGGCTCCAGTCGGTCGATCTTGCCGTGCTCGGCGGGCTGAACGAGGCAACCTGGCCGGCGGCGGTCGACCCCGGGCCTTGGCTGTCGCGTCCGATGCGGGTGCGGTTCGGGCTCGCCTCGCCAGAGGCAGCGATTGGCCAGGCGGCGCATGACGTGAGCCAGCTCGTCTCCTGCTGCCCCGAGGTGCTGTTGACGCGCGCACGCCGTGTCGATGGCGCACCGACCGTGCCGAGCCGCTGGCTCGTCCGCCTCGATGCGTTCCTGCGCAGCCAGCTCGGCGACGGCCAGCACCTCGCCCCGCCCGCCGACTGGCTTGCGCTCGCCCGCGCGCTCGATGCCCCGCTCGAGGTGATCCCTGAGAAGCGACCCGAACCGAAGCCGCCGCTCGTGCTGCGACCGAAACGCTTGTCGGTGACGGAGATCGAGACGTGGCTGCGCGACCCGTTCGCGATCTACGTACGCCATGTGCTCGGCCTCCGCCCTCTCGCGCCGATCGACCAGCCCGTCGATGGCGGGGACTGGGGAAGCCTGATCCACGACACCATCGCCGCCGCGCTCAGGCGCTCGGCGAAGGAGGGCTGGCCAGGCGAGGGCGCATTCCGCTCCTGGATCATCGCTGACGGCGAGAGGCGCCTCGGAGCGCTCGCCGCCCCCGCCCGCGCGGCGTTCTGGCGGCCCCGCCTCGCACGAATCGCCGGCTGGGTCGCGGCCACCGAGCGTGAGCGGCGCGAGCGCGACGGTGTCAGCGGCAGCTTCGCCGAGATCAAGGGCGAGCTCCTCCTGCCGGACGGCTTCGTTCTGCACGGCCGCGCAGACAGGATCGATCGTCTCGCAGACGGAACGCTCGCGCTGATCGACTACAAGACAGGCTCCATCCCCGAGAAGCGCGAGATCGAGGAGGCCTACGCGATCCAGCTCACGCTCGAGGCGGCGATGGCCGCACGCGGCGCCTTCGCCGACATAGGCCGCGCCGCGCCGGCCTCGCTCGCCTATTGGCGGTTGACGGGCGGTTTCGAGCCGGCGGAAGCCAAGCCGGTCAGCGGTGACGTGGGCCTGCTCGCCGCAGCCGCGTGGGAGCGATTCGAGGCATTGCGCGCACGTTATGCCGATGGCGGCACGGCCTATCACGTCCGCCCGCATCCGCATCGCGCGCCTGCCTTCTCCGACTACATTCACCTCGCGCGCATCGCCGAGTGGGGCGGCGAATGAGCACGGGCGACGCCCGCCGGGAAGCGATCGCGGCGCAGCGCCGCGCGGCCGATCCCTCCGTTTCCGCCTGGGTTAGCGCCTCGGCCGGTTCGGGCAAGACCACGCTTCTGACGGCGCGCGTGCTCAGGCTTCTGCTCGGCGGGTGCGAGCCAGGCCGTATCCTCTGCCTCACCTACACCCGGGCCGCGGCAGCGGAGATGGCGACGCGGCTGGCAACACGCCTCGGCGAATGGGCGGCCCTGCCTGACGATGCGCTCGCCGACGCGCTCGAGGGGCTTGGCGTTGCGGTCGACGAGGAAACGAGAACGCGCGCGCGCGGCCTGTTCGCGCGCGTGCTCGACCAGCCAGGCGGCCTCAGGATCGCGACCATCCACGCCTTCTGCCAGAGCCTGCTGCGCCGCTTCCCGATCGAGGCGCATGTCGCGCCGCACTTCGCGCTGATCGAGGAGCGCGACTCGCAGGACCTGCTTGCCGCCGCGCGCGACGAGGCGCTCGGGGAAGTCTCGCCGGAGATCGCCGTCGCGCTTGAGACCGTCGCGCCGCTTGCCGCGTCGGACAGCTTCTCCGGCCTCGTGACGCAGGTTCTGGGCTCGCGTGGGCGCCTCTCCCGCGCGCTCGCTGCCTCGAACGCTCCCGACGGCGTCGCGACGATGCAGCGCCGCGTGCTCTCCGTCGGCCTCGACGAGACGGAGGAGGAGCTTCTGGCCCGCGCGTGCGGCCGCGACTTCGCCATCCTTGCCCGCGCGGCCGAGGTGTTCGCAGGCTGCGGCAAGGAGGACAAGGACCGGGCCATCCTGATGCGCGCCTGGCTCGCGCGGGAGCCGGAGGCGCGCACAGCGCGGTGGGATGACTGGTGCTGCGTGTTCCTGACCGACAAGGGAGTGATCCGCTCCCGGCTCGCAACCAGGCAGGCCGTCGCGGCGATGGGCGACATCGCAAGCGCGATGGAGGCCGAAGCCGAGTTCGTGCTCGAGGTCGAGCGCCAGCGCCGTGCGCTTCGCGCGGCCACCGCCTCCTCGGCCCTGATCCGCCTCGTGTCGCCGGTGATCGCGGCCTACGAGAAGCGCAAGAATGCGCGCGCCGGCCTCGACTATGACGACCTGATCGGCAGGGCGCGCGCGCTGCTCGCAAGCACCGACACGGCGTGGGTTCAGTACAAGCTCGACGGCGGGCTCGACCATGTCCTGCTCGACGAGGCGCAGGATACCTCTGCCGCGCAATGGGAAGTCGTCGAGCGTCTCACCGAGGAGTTCTTCGCGGGCGAGGGCGCGCGCGACGGCGTCGCCCGCACGCTCTTTGCCGTCGGCGACGTGAAGCAGAGCATCTACCGCTTCCAGGGTGCGGCACCGGCGGAGTTCGCGAGGGCGCGCGAGCGCACGGCAGCGCGCGTCACTGCCGTGCACGGCGAGGATCATTTCCGCGCCGAACAGGTGGCGGTGTCGTTCCGCTCCGCCGCGCCGGTGCTCGCGCTCGTCGATGCCGTGTTCGACGATGCCGACGTCGCGCGCGGCGTGGCCCTCGATGGCGGGGCGATCGTGCATCGGCCCGTGCGCGCGGGCCAGGCGGGGCGCGTCGAGCTCTGGCCGCCCATCGCGCCCGACCCGGTTCCCGAGGCGACGGAGTGGGACCCAAATCCACGCGCCCGCGCGCGCGACGGCGAGGAGAAGCTCGCCGATGCGCTGGCCGCGCAGATCGATGCCTGGCTTCGCTCCGGCGAGGTGCTTCCCGCGCGCGGGCGCCCGATGCGCCCGGGCGACATCCTCGTGCTCGTCCGCCGCAGGCGGGCCTTCGTGAACCAGCTCGTGCGCGCACTGAAGCGGCGCGACGTCCCCGTCAGCGGCATCGACCGTCTCGCGCTGGTCGAGGAGCTCGCGGTGATGGACATCCTCGCCACCCTCGATTCGCTCCTGATGCCGGAGGACGATCTCACCTTCGCGGCAGCGCTGCGCTCGCCCCTCTTCGGCCTCGGCGATTCGTCGCTAATGGATCTTGCGGTCGGCCGCGGCCGTCTGCCGCTCCGCTTCACGCTTCGGCGCAGGGCGCATGAGCGGGAGGAATGGCGCCGTGCGGAGGAGCGGTTCTCCGCGCTCGCCGCACGTGCCGACATCGACACGCCGCATGCGCTGATCGCGCGCCTTCTCGGGCCGCAGGGCGGGCGGGCGCGGCTACTCGCCCGCCTCGGCCCCGATGCCGCCGACCCGATCGACGAGCTCCTGAACGCGACGCTCGCGCATGAGCGGTCACATCCGCCGGGGTTGCAGGGCTTCCTCGCCTGGCTTCGCGCGGGCGGCAACGAGATCAAGCGCGAGCACGAGGCCGGCGCGAACGAGGTGCGGGTGATGACGGTGCATGGCGCGAAGGGGCTCGAGAGCCCCGTCGTCATCCTCGCCGACACCACCTCCGTGTCCGACAGGCCCGACCCGCTCGTATGGGTGGCCGATCGCGCGACGCATGCCGACGTGCCGCTCTGGGCGCCGAGGAAGGAATTCCGCGCAGAGCCGATCGATGCCGCGCGGGCGGAGGAGCAGGAGCGCGAGCGCGAGGAGTACCGCAGGCTGCTGTACGTCGCTCTCACCCGCGCGGAGGACAGGCTCCTTGTCACCGGCGCGCTGAACCGCAGGAACGCGGGAAAGGAGCCCGGCTGCTGGTTTGACCTCGTCGAGGCCGGGTTCCGCCGCCTCGCGCCCCTCGGGGCGGAGGAGACCGGGTTCGACCCCGGCGCGCTTCTGGGTGACCCCGGCTGGCGCACGGGAGGCTGGCGCTACGCCACGGCACAGGAGGACGCGCCGGACAGGACGCGGGAGGTGGAGAACGCCCGGCCAGTGGTCACAGGCCCGGTTCCGGCCTGGGCGCGCGAGCCGCCGCCGGAGGAGGCTTCGCCGCCACGACCGCTTGCGCCATCGCGCGAGGAGGGCGACGAGCCGGCCGCCGCCTCCCCCGTGCGGGGCGGGGACCGTGGCGCGCGGCGCTTCCGGCGCGGCCTGCTGATCCACGCGCTTCTGCAGCACCTGCCCGACCTGCCGCCCGCACAGCGGCGAGCAGCGGCGCGCGCGCACCTCGCCGCGCCCGGCCTCGGCCTTTCCGACGGCGAGATCGAGGAGATCGCTGCCGAGACGCTCGCCATCGTCGAGGACCCTGGCTTCGCCCCGCTATTCGCCCCCGAGGCGCTCGCCGAGGCCCCCGTCGTCGGCCGCGTCGGTGACCGCGTGGTCGCCGGCCAGGTCGACCGGCTGACGGTGACGGAGACGGAGGTGTTGGTCGCCGACTTCAAGACGAACCGCCCCCCGCCCGAGAGGGTGGAGGATGTCTCGGCCGCCTATCTGCGCCAGATGGCGGCCTATCGCGACGTTCTCCGGGGCGTGTTCCCTGGGCGGCCGGTGCGCTGCGCGCTCGTCTGGACATACGCCGCGCGCATGATGGAACTGCCCGACGCGCTGTTGGACCGGCACGCTCCCGCGCCCATCTAGCGCTGACACGGGACCTGGACTAGGCCCGGGTTGCCGGGTTTCCAGCCCTGCATGCTAGAACCAATACTACCCAAGAGCGCCAGAACCAGCCCCCTGGCGACAACCCGGAGAGATGCATGAGCACGAGCACCAAGCCCGTGACGGATGCCAGCTTCGAGACGGACGTGCTGAAGGCCGACCATCCGGTGCTGGTCGATTTCTGGGCCGAATGGTGCGGGCCCTGCCGCACGATCGCGCCTGCGCTCGACGAGATTGCCGCGAACTATGCGGGCAAGCTCACCGTCGCCAAGGTGAACGTCGACGAGAACCCTGTGACGCCGAACCGCTTCGCCGTTCGCGGCATTCCTACGCTGATGATCTTCAAGGGCGGCCAGCCCGTCGCCACCAAAATGGGCGCCGACAGCAAGGGCAACCTGACCGCCTGGGTGGACGCGAACCTGTGATCGTCGCTGCCGTGCGGATCCCTCTGCGCAGGGTTTCCCGCCCGGCCTGACTGCCCCATCTCCCGGTGCGGTGCCACGCCTCCGGGAGATGACGATGCCGAAGCCCCTGCTTCTCGCCCTTCCTCTCGCTCTCGCCGTCTCGGCCGCCTCGGCCGAGACGGTCCGCAGCGAGCGGGCGACCTTCCGGGTCACGCCGGTTGCCGGTGGGCTCGAGAACCCCTGGGGCCTCGCCATCCTTCCCGATGGCCGCATGCTGGTGACGGAGCGTCCGGGACGCGTGCGCCTCGTCGGCGCCGACGGGCGCCTCTCAGACCCGCTTGCCGGCACGCCGGGCACCGTCGCCAACCGGCAGGGTGGCATGCTCGATGTCGTCCTCCATCCCCGCTTTGCCGAGAACGGCTTCGTCTATATCTGCCACGTGACGGAGGGGCAGGGCGGCACCTCGAGCACGATCACGCGGCTGAAGCTCGAGGGGGAGCGCTTCTCCGAGCCGCGGACAATCCTTTCCGTCACCCCTCGCGTGGGCAACGGCCTGCATTTCGGCTGCCGCATGGCGTTCGGCCAGGACGGCATGCTCTTCGCCGGCTTCGGCGACCGGTTCCAGATGGACCGCGCCCAGGACCTCGGCGACCTCAACGGCAAGATCATCCGCCTCGCCGATGACGGCGCCGTGCCGCAGGACAACCCCTTCGTCGGCCGCCAGGGTGCGCGGCCGGAGATCTGGTCCTGGGGTCACCGCAACATCCAGGGCCTCCTAGTGGACCCGGCCACCGGCGCGCTCTGGGCGCACGAGCACGGGCCGCAGGGCGGCGACGAGGTTAACCTGATCAGGCGCGGCGCGAACTATGGCTGGCCGCGCACGACGCATGGCGTGAACTACGGCGGCGCGACGATCACCGACAACCGCAGCCTGCCCGGCATGGAGGACGCCCTGAAGGTGTGGGTTCCCTCGATCGCTCCTTCCGGTTTCGCGGCGGTGGCGGGCGATGCCTTCCCCGCCTGGCGCGGCAACCTGCTCGTCGGCGCGCTGCGCGACCGTTCCCTCGTCCGCCTGACGCGCGAGGGTGACCGCATCACCGGCGAGGAGCGCATCTCGATGTTCGGCGAGCGGATTCGCGAGGTGCGTGTCGCCCCCGATGGCCGCGTCTACCTGCTGACCGACAGCCGCGAAGGCGCGATCTGGCGTCTCGACCCGGCCTAGGAATTGTCGCCAAGCACGACGCCGGCGAGGTAGAGGCTGCCGCAGACCAGCACGCGCGCGGGACCCTGGTTCTCGCGCGCGATCGCAGCGATCGCATCCGCCACGCGCGGGCCGATGCGCGCCACGCCGCCCGAGGCCTCGACGATCGCCACGGGCGGCTGGGCGAGATGCTGGTCGGGCTCAGCCACGGCCCAGAGGCTGGCCGCGTGCGGGATCAGCGGCACGAGGAAGCCGGCCGTCGCCTTGCCCGCCTTCATGCCGACGACGAGATGCCACGGCCGTTCGCGCTCCGCCCCGATGTGTTCGGCAAGCGCGCGCCCCGCATCCTCGTTGTGTCCGCCATCGAGCCAGAGCTCCCACCCCTCCGGCAGGAGCGAGGCGAGCGGGCCATGCGTCAGGCGCTGCAGCCGCGCGGGCCATGATGCCGTCGCAAGCCCTTGGGCGAAGGCCGCATCGGTGAAGCGCGCATCGCGCGTCGACCGCAGCGCGGCGATGGCGATGCCCGCATTGTCGTGCTGGTGGGCGCCAGGCAGGGCCGGGCGCGGAAGCGCGAGCGTGCCGGCGGTGTCCTCGTAGCGAAGCCCGCCCGCTTGCGGCGTGATGCGCCATGAGTCCTCACGCGCGAGCAACGATGCGCCTACGGAACGGGAGCGCTCCGCGAGAACGGCCATCGCCTGCGGCGACTGTAGGCCGGTGGCGCAAGGCACGCCCGGCTTCATGATCCCCGCCTTCTCGAAGGCGATCGCCCCGATCGTGTCGCCGAGGAAGTCCATGTGGTCCATCGCGATCGAGGTGATCGCGCAGGCTGCGGGGCGCTCGATGACGTTGGTGGCATCGAGCCTGCCGCCGAGGCCGACCTCGAGGACCAGGAAATCGGCAGGTATCTCTGCGAACAGAAGGAACGCCGCCGCGGTCGCGATCTCGAACACGGTGATCGGCGCCTCGCCATTGGCCTGCTCGCAGCGCTCGAGCGCCTCGGCCAGCGCTTCGTCGGTCACGAGCGCGCCGGCGAGGCGTATGCGCTCATGGAACGTCACGAGATGTGGGCTGGTATAGACATGCGTGCGCAGCCCCGCCGCTTCGGCGATGGCGCGCGCGAACGCGCAGGTCGAGCCCTTGCCGTTCGTTCCGGCCACGTGCAGGACGGGCGGCAGGCGCCGCTCCGGGTGGCCGAGGCGCGCGAGGAGCCCTTCGATCCGCCCGAGCGAGAGGTCGATCAGCTTCGGGTGAAGGCGGGCGAGCCGCGCCATCACCGCTTCCGACGGCAAGGCCGCCATGGCGCGGGGCTCAGCCCTCCGAGATGCCGGGAAGCGCGAGCACCTCGGCGCTCGGCCGCGCAGCGCGCCGGGCTGCGGGCTCGGTGAGCAGCCCGATGAGGCGTGAGAGCGTGTCGCGCAACTCCGCCCGCCTGGCGACGATGTCCACCATGCCATGCTCGTTCAGATACTCGGCGCGCTGGAAGCCTTCCGGAAGCTTCTCGCGCACGGTCTGCTCGATGACGCGTGCGCCGGCGAAGCCGATCATCGCGCCTGGCTCCGCGACATGGATGTCGCCGAGCATGGCGAAGGAGGCGGTGACGCCGCCAGTCGTCGGGTCGGTCAGCACGACGATGTAGGGAAGCCCGGCTTCCTTCACGATCTGCACCGCGATGGTGGTGCGCGGCATCTGCATCAGGCTCAGCGCGCCCTCCTGCATGCGCGCACCGCCGGAAGCGGTGATCGCGATGAGGGCGGCCTCCTGCAGCACCGCGAGCTTCGCTGCGGCGACGAGCGCCTCGCCCACGGCGGTGCCCATCGAGCCGCCCATGAAGTCGAACGCGAACACGGCGACGACGGCACGCTGCCCGCCGATCGTTCCGTGCGCGACGATGATGGCGTCATCGAGCTCGGTCTCGGCGCGGGCTGCCTTCAGACGGTCGGCGTAGCGCTTCTGGTCGCGGAAGTGCAGCGGGTCAGCCGGCACGGCGGGCAGCTCGATCGTCGCGAAGCCCTCGTCCATCAGGCTTGCAAGACGTTCCTTCGCCGGCAGCCGCATGTGGTGGCCGCAATTGGGGCAGACGCGCAGGTTCTTGGCGAGCTCGAGATGGAAGATCATCTGCTCGCAGGCCGGGCACTTGTGCCAGAGATTGTCCGGCACGTCCTTCCGCCCGAGAAGCGTGCGGATCTTCGGCCTGACGTAGTTGGTGAGCCAGTTCATCGCGTCCCTGTCCGCTGCGCTCAGGCGGCCTGGCGGCGTGCGCCCCGCACGCCGGAGGCGAGCGCGCGCACCTGCTCGAGCACCTTCTCGACCGTACCGGGCCTCGCGCGCCCCGCCTCGTCGAGGTCCCCCGCGAGCGTGTCGAGGAGGGCGGAGGCAACCACGGCCGCATCGGCGATGCGTGCCGCCGCGGCCGCCTGCTCCGGCGTCCGCACGCCGAAGCCGATGGCGATCGGCAGGTCGGTCGCGCGCCGGATGCGGGGGATCGCTTCGGCGAGGTGTTCCTCGGTCGCCGAGCGCGTGCCGGTGATGCCGGTGATCGAGACGTAGTAGACGAAGCCGCCAGACCCGGAGAGCACGACGGGAAGGCGCTTCTCGTCCGTCGTCGGCGCGACGAGGCGGATCAGCTCGAGCCGCTGCGGCGCGGTGTGGACCGTGAGCTCGTCGGCCTCCTCCGGTGGCAGGTCGACGACGATCAGGCCGTCCACGCCGGCCTCTGCGGCGTCCTTCGCGAAACGCTCCGGCCCGTAGCTGTAGATGGGGTTGTAGTAACCCATCAGGACGACGGGCGTTGCGTTGTCCTTCGCGCGGAAGCCGCGCACCATCTCGAGCGTTCCGGCAAGCGTCGCGCCCGCCTTCAGCCCGCGCTGGCCCGCACGCTGCACCGTCGGGCCATCGGCCATCGGATCGGTGAAGGGAACGCCGATCTCGACGAGGTCTGCCCCCGCGCCGGGCATGCCGGCAAGTAGGGCTTCGGAGGTCGCGCGGTCGGGGTCGAAGGCCTCGACGAAGGTGATCAGCGCGCCGCGCCCCTCGGCGCGGAGGCTTGCGAAGCGCGAAGCGATCCGGCTCGGAGCGCCGTCTGCCACGCGGTACCCGCTCACAGCTTCACCCCCAGGGCCTCGGCGACGGTGAAGATGTCCTTGTCGCCGCGGCCGCAGAGATTCATCAGGATGATCGCGTCCTTGTCCATCTCGGGCGCCATCTTCGCCACGTGCGCAAGCGCGTGGGACGGTTCGAGAGCCGGAATGATTCCCTCCGTGCGCGTGCAGAGCTGGAACGCCTCGAGCGCCTCGGTGTCGGTGACCGCGACGTACTCGACACGCCCGAGCTCGTGCAGCCAGGAATGCTCCGGCCCGACGCCGGGATAGTCGAGCCCGGCCGAGATCGAGTGCGCCTCGAGGATCTGGCCGAACTCGTCCTGCAGGAGGTAGGTGCGGTTGCCGTGCAGAACGCCAGGCCGACCCTTGGTCAGGCTCGCCGCGTGCTGGCCGCTGTCGAGCCCGTGGCCGGCCGCTTCGACGCCGATGAGCCTCACCTCGCTGTCGTCGAGGAACGGGTAGAACAGCCCCATCGCGTTCGACCCGCCGCCGATCGCGGCGACCGCGACGTCGGGCAGGCGGCCGGCGGCGCGCAGCATCTGCTGCTTCGCCTCGATGCCGATGACCGACTGGAAGTCGCGCACCATCGCCGGATACGGGTGCGGGCCGGCGACCGTTCCGATCAGGTAATAGGTGTCGGTGACGTTGGCGACCCAGTCGCGCAGCGCCTCGTTCATCGCGTCCTTCAGCGTGGCTGCGCCGGAGGTGACGGGCTTCACCTCCGCGCCGAGAAGCTTCATGCGGAACACGTTGGGCGACTGCCGCGCGACGTCGGTGGCACCCATGTAGATCGTGCAGGGAAGCCCGAACAGCGCGCAGACCGTTGCGGTCGCGACACCATGCTGGCCCGCGCCCGTCTCGGCGATGATGCGCCCCTTGCCCATGCGCCGCGCGAGCAGGATCTGGCCCATGCAGTTGTTGATCTTGTGCGCGCCGGTGTGGTTGAGCTCGTCGCGCTTGAACCAGACCTGGGCGCCGCCGAGCGCCTTGGTCAGCCGCTCGGCGAACCAGAGTGGGCTCGGGCGGCCGACATAGTCGGAGAGGTAGCGGTCGAGCTCCGCCTGGAACGAAGGGTCGGCCTTGGCGGCCTCGTAGGCTTTCTCGACCTCGAGGATCAGGGGCATCAGCGTCTCGGCGACATAGCGGCCGCCGAAGCTGCCGAAATGCCCGCGCTCGTCCGGCCCCGTCCTGAGGCTGTTCGGCAACGCTGGGGATAGGGGCTTGTTCACGTCTCGCCTCCCGTTCGGAAGGCGCGGTCCTAGCGCAAAAGCCGCCCCCGGCCTAGAGGACCGGAGGCGGCATCTGCGAGGGCGGGAGGGAGGAACCGCCCTCGGCAATCACGCGTGATCAGCCACGCGAGCCGGCCTGGGGCGCGAGCGCGAGCGGGATCACGTCGAAGCTCGGGCCAGAGGCGACGATGCGGACGTTCGGGTTCGTGCCGACGGTCGCATAGGCCTGGCCGAAGCTCGGCGCGGCGTCGCCGTTGCCGCCGACGTGCTGCGCGGCAACCAGCGGGCGCGCGGTACCCTCGACGGGCGCCTCAGCGGAGGCGAATGCGGGGGCGGCGCCGCCGACGAGCAGGGCCAGGGCGAGGGCGGTCGTGGAAAGCTTCGTCATGGTCGTTATCCTTTTGTCGATCTTTGGAACCTCGGCGGAGGCTTTCCGCGAGAGACGCGGGGCGATGGCCGCCGCATCGGATGACCAGAAGCTAATGTCCTATGTTTATCTGTTCCAACGCTTGGTCTGGATGTTCGTCATCCGCCAAACCGATTTCACGACAACGGGAGACGGGGTTGCGACCCTTCAGCCCGCCCGCGCGGCGGCGATGAAGGCGCGGATCAGGTTGGGATCCTTCACGCCGCGTGCGCGCTCGACCCCGCTCGAGACGTCCACGCCCGGGGCCCCGGCGATACGGATCGCCTCGCCGACATTCTCCGCAGTGAGGCCGCCCGCGAGGAGCCAGGGGACCGGCACGGCGGCGCCCTGCATCACCGCCCAGTCGAACGAAGCGGCGTTGCCGCCGGGAAGGGCCCCGGGCGTGCTGGGCGGCGGGGGCTTGGCGTCGAACAGCAGCCTGTCGGCCACGCTGCCGAATTCCACGATTGCCGCTGCGACCTCCTCGCGCGCCGCGACGCCCACGGCCCGCATCACCGGCAGGCCGAACCGCGCGCGGACCGCGGCTACGCGGGCGGCATCCTCCCTCCCGTGCAGCTGGATCATGTCGAGCGGGACGGCGGCGAGCGTTTCGGCGAGCGCCTCATCCGACGCATCGACGAACAGGCCGACGTGAAGCGGGCCGCCCGCGTGACGCGCCGAGAGCGCCGCCGCCGCTGCGGGAGTGACCGCACGCGGGCTCGGCGGATAGAACACGAAGCCGATCATGTCTGCGCCGGCCTCGACCGCTGCGTCGACGCCGGCCTCGTCCGAAAGCCCGCAGATCTTGACCGTGACGCTCATCCGAGCGAGGCCGCGATCGCCCTTGCCGCCTCGGCAGGGTCGGCCGCTCCGGTGATCGGCCGGCCGATGACGAGCCAGTCAGCCCCGGCAAGGACGGCCTGGCTCGGCGTCATCACGCGCTTCTGGTCTCCCGCGTCTGCCCCCGCGGGGCGGATGCCGGGAACGATGAGCGGCACGCCAGGCCCCAGTCCGGCGCGAAGCTGGGCGACCTCGTGGGCGGAGCAGACGAGCCCGTCCGCGCCGCTGTCCACTGCGAGCCGTGCAAGCCGAAGCACCTGCTGCGCGGGCCCGCCGGCGACGCCGGTCGCGGCGAGGTCGGCCGCGCCGAGGCTCGTCAGCACCGTGACGGCGAGGATCATCGGACGCCGCCCGCCCGCGCCCTCTGCGGCCTCCCGCGCGGCGGCGACCATCGCCGGGCCGCCGGCTGCGTGGATCGTCAGCATCGCGACGCCGAGGGAGGCGGCCGCACGCGTCGCCCCGGCTACGGTGTTCGGGATGTCGTGCAGCTTGAGGTCGAGGAAAATCGGTGCGCCTGCCGCAGCGACGGAGGCGACCACCCCCGGCCCCGAGGCGACGAAGAGCTCGAGCCCGATCTTGACCAGGCCGACATGCGACGCGAGCGCGGCGGCCCAGGACGCGGCGCGGCCGGCATCGGGCGTGTCGAGGGCTGCGATGATCCGTTTCTGTTGTGAATCAGGGAGGGAGAGCATAGGCTTCCTGTAACAGCCACCCCACGCTTCGCCAACCGGAGAACCGGGACCCGGAGAACAGGGAAAGGGGTGCAGGGGGAACTCAGCGGTGGCAGGCCTGCATCGAGCAGCCACGACCAAGCCCGGGGCGTCCCGCGCCGGCGCCGAGCGCTGCATCCCGATCCTCGCGAGCCGCGACCTCGATGTGATGGAGGAGTTCTATGCCGCCCTCGGTTTCACCGCCTCGGCGCGGTGGCGCGGCGGCCACGGGTACCTGATCCTGACGCGCGGCCCGCTTTAGCTTCACGCCCATGCCGATGACGGCGTCTGGCCGCCGGAGAACCCGGTTTCCTGCTATCTCCGCGTCGCCGACGCCGATGCACTGTACGCGGAGTGGGCGCACGCGCACCTGCCCGCCCGCGGCATCCCGCGGCTGACCGCGCCTGAGGACAAATGGTTCGGGATGCGGGAGTTCACGCTCGTCGACCCTGACGGCAACCACATCCGCGTCGGCACGCCGAAGAAGTAGCGGTCACCGCCTCGTCAGAAGCGCAGTCGGGGGAGGCTCGGCCGAGGGGCTGCGGGCGAGCTTGCGGCGAAGCTCGTCCACCTCGCCGCGCAGCGCGGTGGCGCTGTTCTCGAGCCGCCGCGCGCGCATCCGCGTCGGCAGCCCTGCCGTCCACACCACGAGTGCGCCGAGCAGGAACGCCACCGCCGAGACGGCCAGAACGGCCACCGAGAGAGGCAGCTCCACCGTCATGTCGAACGGCCAGAGGCCCAGCCGGACGAGCTGCGTGTTCGAGACGGCGAACAGCACGACCAGCGCGCCGAGCGGAATTGTGATGAGCCATGACGCACGCACTGTCCGCTCCCCCCGTTTGACTGCCGCCGGTCAGCGGCCGGCCGATGCCGGCTGGGCCACACGCCCGCCGCCCTGGTTCAGCCTCTCGCGCAGGTCCTTGCCGGCCTTGAAGAACGGAACGACCTTCTCCGACACCTCGACGGCCACGCCGGTGCGCGGGTTGCGGCCCGTGCGCGCGTCGCGCTTCTTCACGGAGAAGGCGCCGAAGCCGCGAAGCTCGACGCGGTTGCCTTGCGCGAGCGCGGCGACGATCTCGTCGAACACGGTGGTGATGATCGCCTCGACATCGCGCTGCATAAGGTGCGGATTGCGCCGCGCCAACTCGGCGATCAGCTCGGACCGTGTCATTCGCCTCCCCCCCGCACCCAGCCTAAGGTTGAAGGGTGCCAGACAGCCATCAGACCGTCAAGGCTAAGCCGTTCTGAAACAAGGGCTTTTCTGGCCTCCCGCAGGAGCCTTGGAATGAGCCTGTCACGATCGTCGTCAGCGACGTCGCGGAACGGCAGGCTCGCAGGCACGCCCTTCTCCGCCGCAAGCCAGCTGCGCGCCTCCGCCTCGCCGCCGATCGCGTCGACGAGGCCGGCGGCGATCGCCTGGCGGCCGGTGAACACGCGGCCATCGGCGATCGCGCGCACGCGTGCCTCGTCCATGCGGCGGCCTGAGGCGACCATCGAGACGAACTGCGCGTAGAGATCGTCCACCACCGCCTGCAGCGCCGCGCGGCCTTCGTCGGTCAGCGGCCGGAAGGGCGAGGGCTGGTCCTTCAGCGGGCCGGAGCGCAGCGCCTCGGCGCGGATGCCGAGGCTGTCGAGAAGCTCGGAGAACTCGGTCGTCTGCATCAGCACGCCGATCGAGCCGGTGACGGTCGCCTCGCGGGCGAAGATGCGTTCGGCAGGCAGCGCGATCATGTAGCCGGCCGAGGCGGCCGTGCCGCCCATCACCGCGACGACGGGCTTCCTCGCTGCAACGGAAGCGAGCGCCCGGTGCAGCGCCTCGCCGCCTGCAACCGTGCCCCCGGGGCTGTCGATCGCGACCACGAGCGCGCGCACCGACGCGTCCTCCGCCACGGAGGCGAGCGCGCGGTCACGGTCACGGTCCTCGGTGATGACGCCGGAGACGGAGAGCCGCGCGACCGACCCGCCGAGGAGGGACCGCGCCGGCCCGCTCTCGAGGCCAGCCAGGACGATCGCGCCGAGCACGGCGGCGAGCGCGATGCCGCGCCACAGCGCGATGCCGCGCTTGAGGCGGCGGCGGTCGATCAGGAGGTCGCTTTCGAGGGCCATGCGCGAGGTATGCCAAAGCCGCGCCGCCGCGTCACGCGCGGCAAGGGGGATGCGTGGCCCCGGAAAGGAAACGGGCGGCACCGTCGCCGGTGCCGCCCGCCCAAGGCCGCGCTCAGAAAGGCGGAAGCCTCATTCCTTGCCGTCGCTCGCCATCTGGTTCCGGCGACGGATCGCCGCGCCGAGGATGTCGCCGAGCGAGGCGCCGCTGTCGGAGGAGCCGAACTCGGCCATCGCCGACTTCTCCTCCTCGACCTCGCGCGCCTTGATCGAGAGTGTCAGGCGGCGCGTCTGGCGATCGACCGCGATGATCTTGGCGTCGACCTTGTCGCCCACGCCGAACCGGTCGGGCCGCTGGTCCTGCCTGTCGCGGGCGAGCTCGGCCTTGCGGATGAAGCCGGTCACGGCATCGTCCACCTTCACCTCGATGCCGTTCGCCTGCACCTGGGTGACCACGCAGGTGACGACCGAGCCCTTGATGAGCTTGTCCATCACGCCGGCGGCCGGGTCTGCCGAGAGCTGCTTCACGCCGAGGCTGATGCGCTCCTTCTCGACATCGACGTCGAGCACCTTGGCCTCGACCATGTCGCCCTTCTTGTAGTTGGCGATCGCCGTCTCGCCCGCCTCGTCCCACGACAGGTCGGAGAGGTGGACCATGCCGTCGATGTCGCCGGCGAGCCCGAGGAACAGGCCGAACTCGGTGATGTTGCGCACCTCGCCCGACACGGTCGAGCCGACCGGGTGGGTGTCGAGGAACTCCTCCCACGGGTTGCGCATGCACTGCTTGAGGCCAAGCGAGATGCGGCGCTTCACCTGGTCGACGTCGAGCACCATCACCTCGACCTCCTGGGAGGTGGAGACGATCTTGCCCGGGTGGACGTTCTTCTTCGTCCAGGACATCTCGGAGACGTGCACGAGGCCCTCGACGCCCGGCTCGAGCTCGACGAAGGCGCCGTAGTCGGTGATGTTGGTCACCCGGCCCATGTACTTCGCGCCCACCGGGTACTTGGCGGCAACGCCCTCCCACGGGTCGGCGAGAAGCTGCTTCATGCCGAGGCTGATGCGCTGGGTGTCCTGGTTGAACCGGATCACCTGCACCTTCACCGTCTGGCCGACCTGCAGCGCCTCGGACGGGTGGTTGATGCGCCGCCAGGCGATGTCGGTCACGTGCAAGAGGCCATCGACGCCGCCGAGATCGACGAACGCACCGTAGTCGGTGATGTTCTTCACCACGCCGTCGAGGATCATGCCCTCCTTCAGGCCCTGCACCAGCTCGGCCCGCTGCTCGGCGCGGGTTTCCTCGAGCACGGCGCGGCGCGAGACGACGATGTTGCCGCGCGCGCGGTCCATCTTGAGGATCTGGAAGGGCTGCGGGCTGCCCATGAGCGGCCCGACGTCACGCACGGGGCGGATGTCGACCTGGCTGCCCGGGAGGAACGCCACCGCGCCGCCGAGATCGACGGTGAAGCCGCCCTTCACCCTGCCGAAGATCACGCCGTTGCAGCGCTGCTGCGCGGCGAAGGCCTTCTCGAGGTTGGTCCAGGCCTCCTCGCGGCGGGCCTTCTCACGGGAGAGGATGATCGAGCCGTCGCGATCCTCGTAGCGGTCGACATAGACCTCGATCATGTCGCCGGGCTTCACCTCGGGCTTCTGGCCGGGCGGAGCAAATTCCTTCAGCGGGACGCGGCCTTCGGACTTGAGGCCGACATCGACGACGGCGACATCGCCGTCGAGGCGCAGCACGCGCCCGGTGATCACGCTTCCGTCGAAGCCGCTGTCCTTGCCGAGCGTCTCGTCGAGCAGGGACGCGAAATCCTCCATGACGGGAGCGGTCTGGGTATTGGCCATATGGTCGGTATCTTCCTTCGAACCCGCCGGCCGGACCCCTGTCCGGCCGCCATGCGGGGCCTGCGCACCCGCGGCCGCGCGCCCCTCGGGCATCGCTTCTGCCGCAGTCACGGCTTGCCCTGGGAACACCCGGGGCCGGTTGCACGCGGGCCGGTTCGCGGCCCGTGGCGTGGCTGCCGCCACGCAAAAGAACGCCGCGGGCAGCCCCGCGCACGTTCGTTCGCCGTCAAGAACGCCCTTGGCCGCGGAAAGTCAAGCGCGGCGGGGGCTTTGCGCGGCTCAGAGGAGCAGCCACGCGCCGAGCGCGATGCCGGCCGCCGTCAGCGCGGCCGCGTCCTCGAAAGCCTGGCCCGCAAGCCAGCGGCGGAACGGTTCCGTCGGCAGGAAGAGGAACATGTCACGCCCCCGGCTAGCGCGAGAGCCGCGCGGTCATCGGCGCAGCCGGGCGGGGACGGTCGATCAGCGCGGGGTAGCACGCTTCGGCCCAGGCAACGTACCCGGCCGCCCCGAGCGCCTCGCAGACGCTCGCCAGCCGAAGCTGCGGAGACGTCGCGCCATTGCGCACGATCGCGGGAGGCCCCTCGCCGAAGCCCAGGCCGGCGGAGAAGCGCTCGCCCGCCGCGCCGAGCTCTCGACGCGCCAGATCCTCAGAGAGCGCGGCGACGGCGGCCGGCGCGCCCGGACCGAACCCGATCCCGACGACGATGCCTGCGCCCGCGACGCGCTTCAGCGCCACCAGGGCGCGCAGCATGCCGGCAGCGAGGTCAGGCTCCGCCATCGCCTCCGGCTCTCCACCGTCCTCCGCGAGCACTGCGGGAACGAGCTCGAGTACGGCAAGCCCGTAGCTGAGCAGGGCGGCAACGATGCGGTCGCGCGGCGCGTCCCGCAGCGGCACCGTCGTCAGCAGCGCGACCGCGCCGTCTCCCGCGAGCCACCCCTGCGGCAGGTTGAGGAGCGCGCTCGATGCACAGGCTTGCGCCGTGACGCCGGACGCGGCCGGCAGGCAGAGATTGGAGAACAGCGTGTACTCCGTCGCTGGCGACGCGGTCGTGAGCGTCGCCGATGCTACGAGCCCAAGCATTGCCGTGCGAAGCATGAGGTCCCCTCCGTCGTGCAGGCGGACACCGCCGGACCGGTGCGATGCCCGAATGATTGCGTTGCCGTGGCATCATTTCATCATCCGAACGGAGGAGGCGCTGTGCCCTGCCTCACAGTCCGGCATGGCCGCTTGACTGCCCGGCTACGCGGCCGCTGATCGTCGCTACGGGGCGATCCTTCCGTGCAGGTCGTTCCGACCAGGGTGTCGGTACCCGCGCCCGGCAGAATGCGCTGCCTGCCGCGCCCAGCGGTCGCCGTTGCTGACGCGCGGCAACCTTGAGCCCGCTTGCGCGTTAGGGATGCGCACCGAGGAGGGGCGAGGAATGAACATGTCCACTGGGAACATGTCCGGTGGCGCCCCCGATGCGGGCGCGGCACGCACAGGCGACGATGAGGTCGGCTTCCTACGCCGCGTGCTGATCACGCTCGGCGTCGTCCTCGTCACCCTCATCGCCTGGCAGATCCGCGATGCGCTTCTGCTGATGTTCGGCGGCATCGTCGTGGCGGTTGGGCTGCTTGCCCTGGCGCGCCCGCTCGAGCGGCTCTCGGGTCTGTCGCGGACCTGGTCGCTTGCCGCCGTCGGCCTCGGCCTGATCGCACTGCTTGCGCTGGTCGGGTTTCTCGTCGGCGCCGAGGTCCTCGCGCAGGTGCGCGACCTGGCCGAGGAGCTTCCCGATGCGGTGGGCGAGGCGTCCGATCGCCTCGGGCTGGACATTCCGATACCGGGCCGGGACGGCGGGGGTGCCGCAGGGCAGGGGCTCGACGGCTCCATGCTCGGAAGCATCGTCGGCTATGCCGCGTCGATCGGCACGGGGGTGGCGAACGCGCTGACAGCGGTCGTCGTCGCGGTGATCGGCGGCTACTTCCTGGCCGCTGACCCGCGCCTCTATCGTCGCGGTGCCGCCAAGCTCCTGCCCCGGTCGCAGCGCGAGCGGGCGGAGGAGGCGATGGCCGCCTCGGGCGAGGCACTCCGGCTCTGGCTCGGCGCGCAGCTCATCTCGATGGCGCTGACCGGTGTCCTCGCCGGGGTCGGTACCTGGGTGATCGGCCTGCCCTCGCCGGTCGCGCTCGCCCTCTTCGCCGGCCTCGCCGGCTTCGTTCCGCTGATCGGCGCGGTCGCAGGCGCTGTGCCTGCGCTTATGCTTGCCCTGGCCGAGGGCGGTGCGACGCTTCTGTGGACGGCGGGGCTGTTCCTCGTCATCCAACAGCTCGAATCGAACATGATCGCGCCGGTGGTGCAGCGTCGCCTCGTGTCGCTTCCGCCCGCGCTCGTGCTGTTCGCCGTCGTGGCGGTCGGGCTCCTGTTCGGGCTGCCCGGCGTGATCCTCGCCGCGCCGATCACCGTCGTCGTGTTCGTCCTCGTCAAGAAGCTCTACGTGCGCGAGACGCTCGGGCACGCGACGGAGGTGCCCGGCGAGGACAAGACGGCGGACGACAAGAAGGGCGAGTAGCTCCCGCCGTCAGGGAATGCCGGCCGGAAAGACGTGCACCCCATCCGCGCCGAGCGGCAGCGGCGTGACGGAGCGCACGGCGGAGAGAGGCAGGGCTCCGTACAGATGCGGAAAGAGGCCCGGGCGCTTCCCGCCCGAGGCCGGCTCAAACTTCAGGGCCTCGCCGAGCGCGCGCACATCCGCCGCGACCAGCAGAAGGTCGGCCACGCCGGAGCGGTGCTTCGCCGCGCTCGCGCGCACCTGCGCGGCGGTCGAGAAATGCAGGAACCCGTCGCGCCGGTCATCGGCGCTGCCTTCATACCGGCCTAGGCGCTCGGCCTCGCGCCAGTCCCCCTCGCGCACAAGCGTGTAGATCGTCTCCTCCATCGGCCTCGCCTCTTCACTCGCGCCCCGCCACTCGACGGCGCATTCCGCCCGCGCGACAGTTCTGCCTCCTGCCAGGGGAGGCCGCCATCCCGACCGTGACAACCCTCGTGCGCGCCGATGCCATGCTCGAAGGCTTCGAACCCGGCGGCGCGCCGATCCTGCACCGCGACGCGGCGTTCGCGATCGCCGACGGCAGGGTCGCCGCGATCGGTGCATGGGAAACGCTGCGCGCCGCGCACGCCGATGCGGCCGTGCTTGGCGGGCCAGGCATGGTCGCGATCCCGGGCCTCGTCAACGCGCACCACCATGTCGGCACGACGCCGTTGCAGCTCGGCTCGCCCGATCATCCGCTCGAGCTCTGGTTCGCCTCGCGCCTCGGCTTCCGCGACATCGACCTCCGGCTCGACACGCTGTTCTCCGCGCTCGAGATGCTCGCCTCCGGCGTCACGACCGTGCAGCACCTTCACCCGCGCGTGCCTGGCGGTGTGGACGAGGTCGTCGCCGCAGGCGTGACGGTGACGGATGCCTATCGCGAGATCGGCATGCGCGCCTCGTACTCGACGGCGCTGCGTGATCAGAACCGTTTGGTCTATGCCGCCGACGCCGAGTTCACCGCCTCGCTCCCGCCGGAGCTCCAGCCCGCGATGGCGGCCTATTTCCGACGCTTCACCCTGCCGCTTGCCGACCAGGTGGACGTGTTCGAGGGCCTGCGCGCGGCGATTGGGGACGATCCGCTGATCAGGCTCCAGCTCGGCCCCGCCAACCTGCACTGGCTGTCGGACCAGGCGCTCGAGACGACGCGCGCGCTCTCCGAGAAGTACGCGATGCCGATGCACATGCATCTCGTGGAGACCGCCTATCAGAACGAGTACGCGCGGCGGCGCACCGGCGGGAGCGCGCTCGCCCACATCCATCGCCTCGGCCTCGCCGGCCCGCGCCTGACGATCGGCCATGGCGTCTGGCTGAGCGAGAGCGACATCGAGCTCTGCGCCCATACCGGAACGCGCGTCTGCCACAACTGCTCGAGCAACTTCCGGCTGAAGTCGGGGATCGCGCCGGTAAACCGGCTGATGCGCGCCGGCGTCGGCATCGCCCTCGGCATGGACGAGGCCGGCATCAACGATGACCGGGACATGCTCTCGGAGATGCGGCTCGTGCTGCGCACGCATCGCGAGCCGGGCATCGACGCGCCGTGCCCGACGCCCTCGGAGGTGCTGCGCATGGCAACGGAGGGCGGGGCGGCGACGACGCCGTTCGGCGACACGATCGGCCGCCTGTCGCCCGGCGCCTGGGCCGATTGCGTGCTCTTCGACTGGGACGAGGTCACGCGTCCCTGGCAGAACCCGGCCATCCCGATGCTCGACGTGCTGGTGCAGCGCGCCAAGGCAGCCGCGGTGAAGACCGTCATGGTCGCGGGCGAGGTCGTGTACGAGAACGGTCGCTTCACGCGCGTCGACCGTGACGCGATCCTCGAGTCGCTCGCGCAATGGTTCGGCCGGAAGCTCACCCAGGCCGAGAAGGACCGCTGGGCGCTCGGCGAAGCGCTGATGCCGCATGTCCGCGCCTTCTACGACGGCTACGTGAAGACGCCGCTTCCGCGCGGCGGCCCGGTTCTCGGCTGACGCAGTGGCGCGGCTCGTCGTCATCGCCGTCGGCCGCGCCCCGGCCTCCGCACCGGAGGCGATGCTGTTCGCCCGCTACGCCGCGCGACTGCGCCCCGCACTCGGGCTGGTCGAGCTCGCCGACGGCAAGGGCAGCCCGGCGGAGATAAAGCGGCGCGAAGGGGCCGCCATCCTCGCCGCCCTCCCCGCCGGCGCGGCGCTCGTGGTGCTCGACCAGGGCGGCGTGGCGGAGGCGACGGAAGGCTTCGCCGCCAGGCTCGGACGGTGGCGCGAGGCCGGCCAGGCGGTAGCTTTCGCGATCGGCGGGGCGGAGGGGCATGACCGTCCGGTGCTCGAGCAGGCCACGCATGTGATGAGCCTCGGCCCGGCGACCTGGCCGCATCTTCTCGCCCGGGCGATGCTCGCGGAGCAGATCTTCCGCGCCGACAGCATCCTGCGTGGCCACCCCTATCACCGCTCGGGCAGGCCATAGCCCCGGAAGCGATAGTCAGGCCGGATCATTCCGGGCACAGTGCATCCACAACCTATGGTGGAGTCCGCGCGATGGCCTGGAGCCTCGACAAGTTCGCCTCAACCCCCGCCGCACTGACCAAGAAGCTCGCGATCACCGTTGCGGGCTTCAATGCGAACAACGCGCCGTTCAACCAACAGTTGACGATCTGCACGGACACCTACGCGATCGTCGACTACGGCAAGGGGCCGGAGGGAACCGCGGCGGTGACGGGCGAATCTGGCCAGCAGGTGGACGTGACCTGCGCCAAGGGCATGGGCGGCAACGCCTACCTCCTCCCCTGGGCATCGAACACGATGTGCGTCTGCGAGGTGCAGCAGAAGCACGACCTGTTCTTCACCTACCGGCTGAACGCCTGCGGGATCATCATCTCCGGTGGCCGCTGCAACCCGACCGTCGTGCACTGCAACACCAAGTCCGACAGCATTCCGGTGACGTTCGACACGGCGGTGATGGGCGCGGCCTATCGCGGCATCTACGTGCGGATGGCCCAGGCGCTCGAGGCGATCGGCATCGGCGACCCGGCGAACCGGACGGTGTTCGCGCCCGGCGACCATGGCTATGTCGGCATGGCCGGGGTGTGGGGCGTCAAGTCCGGGGGGAAGTGGGATTTCTACGCCAATGTCTGGGGCACCGGCTCGGCCACGGTGGTGAAGCTCTGGCCGTGAATGAGAAAGGGGCGGCACGAGGCCGCCCCTGCTTCACAGCTCGGCGCCTGGCTCAGGCCATGGCGAGGCGGGCGTCGCTGCTCCCCGGCTCGCGCAGGATGTAGCCGCGGCCCCATACCGTCCCGATCAGGTTCGGGCTGCCGGCCGTGGCGAGCTTCTTCCGGAGCTTGCAGACGAACACGTCGACGATCTTGATCTCGGGCTCGTCCATGCCGCCGTACAGATGCGTCAGGATCGCCTCCTTCGACAGCACCATGCCCTTGCGGGTCATCATGAGCTGGAGGATCGCCTGCTCCTTGCCGGTCAGGTGCACGTGGCGGCCGTTCACCTTGCAGTCGTGGGACTTGAGGTCCATCTCGACCGGCCCGGCGCGGAGCGTCTGGTCGGCGAAACCCGAGGCGCGGCGGACGATGGCAAGCAGGCGTGCCACCAGTTCCTGCGGCTCGAAGGGTTTGGTCAGGAAGTCGTCCGCGCCGAGGGTGATGCCCTTCACGCGGGTTGCGGTGTCGCCATGGCCCGAGAGCATCAGGATGGGCGTGGTGATCCGGGCGGTGCGGACGCGGCGGACGAATTCGAGCCCGTCCATGTCCGGCAGCATCCGGTCGAGCACCACCGCGTCATAGGTATAGGTGCGGAGATGGTCGAGGCCATCCTCGCCGCTTCCGGCGATGTCGGTCGTGATCCGATGCCCGCTGAGAAGCGCGGCAACCGAGCGTGCAACAACCAGTTCGTCTTCAACGAGCAGGATACGCATCTACCCCTCCAGCTACCTGCCTCACCAGGTGCCCGCTACCTTAGGTAGCATATACCGACACGCTTCTGCCCAGGATTGTTTTGGCCAGGACCACGCATCCGCATTGGGCGCTTAAGGAGCTTTTCAGGGAAACCTTAACGCATGGTTGAGAGACCCCCATGCACGCATGCATTTTCACGCTGCGGCGTGGATGCGGCTCAGGCCGGCCTCATGCCATGCTCTCCGCCGCATGCTCCCGTACGATGCCTTCTCAACCTTCCTCCTCGTGTTTCCGGCGCTGTTCAGCATCGTCAACCCCGTGGCGGGCGCCTTCCTGTTCCACGAGGCGACGAAATGGCGCCCCGTCGCCGAGCAGGCGCGGCTCGCCCGAACCGTGGCGCTGTACAGCCTCATCGTCATGCTGGTCGCGATGTGGGGCGGCTCGCTGGTGCTGAACCTATTCGGCATCTCGATCGCCGCGCTCAGGATCGCCGGCGGGCTCGTCGTGTCGCTCTGGGCCTGGTCGATCCTCTCGGCCCCGGAGGCGCGGGAGGAGCGCAAGCGGGGCGAGGCGGCCCCGGCCGCGGAGGGGGAGGACGTGGCCTTCTTCCCGCTGACCCTTCCCTTCACCACCGGGCCGGGAACGATCGCGGTCGCCATCGCGCTCGGCTCCTCCCGACCCGCCGGGGCGGACGCGCTGACGGCCTACGTTCTCGGCGCGACGGCCGCGACGCTCGCGATGGCCGCCTCGATCTGGCTCGGCTACCTCTATGCGGGGCGGATCGCGGGCATGCTCGGCCGCTCGGGCAGCCGAACGCTGACGCGTCTCTCTGCCTTCCTTCTTCTCGCCGTCGGCGTGCAGATCACGATCGCCGGGGTGACGGACGTGCTCGGCCCGCTTCTCGCGGCGCGGCGCTGAAAAAGCGAAGGGCGCGCCGCGGCCTGGAGCAGCGCCCGATCTGATGGTTCCATCAGATCGGGGCGTGCTCTGGCGGACGCGCCCTCCCGGATCTGCCGCGGCGTCAGCCTTCGGCGCGGATGTCGTACTTCTTCACGATCGCCGCCCAGCGCTCGGCTTCGGCATCGACGAACTGCTGAAGCTCCTGCGGCGAACCGGCCACCACGTCTGCCGCCTGTTCGCCGATGCGCCGGGTGATCTCCGGATCGCGCAGGACGGTCGTGACCTTCTCGTGCATAGCCTTCACGATCGGCTCCGGCGTGCCCTTCGGCCCGAATACCGCCCACCAGGTATAGGCCTCGAAGCCCGGCGCGACCGTCTCCGACAGCGTCGGCACGTCTGGCAGGTCGCGCCAGCGCTCCTTGCTCGTCACGGCGAGGATGCGCATCCGACCCGCCCGGATGTGCGGCATCGGCAGGAAGAGGTTGGTCATGTAAGAGGGCACGTGGCCGGCGAGCGCGTCCTGCATCGCCGGTCCGCCGCCGCGATACGGCACGTGCGTCACCTTGAAGCCCGCGGCGTCGGCGAGCTGCGTCATCGCGAGATGCGCGAGCGTGCCAGCGCCCGAGGTCGCGTAGTTGATGCTTTCGGGGTCCTTCTTCGCGGCCGCGACATAATCCTGGATCGTCTGCCACGGCGTGGAGGGGTGGACGACGAGCGCCATCGGCCCACGCGCGACGAGGGTGACGGGTGCGAAATCCTTGATCCCGTCATAGGGCAGGCGCATCAGCGCGGGGTTCACCGCGTGCGTGTCGAAGGCCAGGAGCCACGTGTAGCCATCGGCCGGGGCGCGGGCGACCTCGCCGGCGCCGATCGAGCCGGAGGCGCCGCCCCGGTTCTCGATGACGAGCGGGCGGCCGAGCGCGTCGTTCAGCTTCTGCTGGATGATCCGCGCGATGCCGTCGGTCGAGCCGCCGGGCGGCCAGCCGACGATGAGGCGCACCGGGCGGTCGGGCCAGGCGCCCTGGGCACGGGCCCCGGCAATCGGCAGCGAGGATGCGGCACCGACGCCGGCAAGCAGCGTACGACGAGAGATGCTCATTCGGACAAACCTCCCTGCGGCGGCCATTCGCGGCCCCGCTTCGACACCGGCACATAATGCGGAATGCGAATGCGGCCAAGAGTGCTCGGCTCGGCTCAGCTTCCGAGCAGTGCCTTGGCCAGTGCCGTGCCGCTGTCCCAGGCGTGTTCGGCCCGGCTGCCGAGGCACCAGTCGCCGCACGCGCCGATGCCGGCGGCCGCGTCCGCGAGGCAGGGAGCGCCGAGAGGCGCTTCCACGAGCGCGTAGCGCCATCGATGGGCCGCCCCGTGCAGCACCGCCGGAAGTGGCCCGGTGAGCGCGCCGAGTTCGGCGAGCAGGAGCGATGCGACCTCGTCCGGCTTCCGCTCGAGGTGGGCGCGCGACCAGTCGGGCCCGGCATGGACCACCCAGCATTCCGCTTCGGCCGAGCGGCCGGGCTTGGCCGAATCGCGGGCAGCCCAGGCAATCGCGCCCGAGGCGGGGCGAAGCGTGTCCGGTGCCGCGAGCCGCTCGGCGAAGGCCGCGAGAAGTGCCCAGCACGGCGCGACGCGGACCGAAGCGAGCCTGGCGGAGAGCTCGGCTGGAAGGAGCGGCACGGCCTGAGGATGCGGCACCGCGACGGCGATGGCATCGAACGGCCCCGCGCGCTCGGGCGGGCTCTCTGGTGCCGGGGCGCGCGCGAGATCGCCCGCGTGGTGGGCGACGTGCCAGCCATCGTTGTCGCGCGAGAGACCGATGACGCTTCTCGAGGCCGCGACATCGAGCCCGGCAGCGAGCGCCCGAGGCAGCGCCGACATCCCCGGCGCGCCGACATGCGCCCCCTCCCGGTCTGCCACCTCCGGCCATTGCACGGCATGCGCGGCGAGCACAGCGCCGAAGCCGTCGCCACGCGCCGTCAGGTATTGCGCGCCGTGATCGAAGCCGAGGCGCCTCCCTTCCGCTTCCACCCGGCGCGTCGCGAGCCGCCCGCCGGGCGAGCGCCCCTTGTCGAACACGCGCACGGCAACGCCCGCCTCGGCGAGCGCGCGGGCGCAGGCGAGGCCGGCCAGCCCCGCGCCGACGACGGCGGCACTGCGGATCGGCACGCGCTCAGGACTTGCGGAGCACGCGGCCGAGATAGATGAGGATCACCGCCCCGAGCGTCGCGGTGATGATCTCGCCGATGAAGCCAACGGCGGCGAACCCAACGATGCGGAGCGTGAAGCCGCCGACGAAGGCGCCAACGACGCCAAGCACGAGGTTGCCGAGCAGGCCGAACCCCTCGCCCTTCATCAGCCAACCGGCAAGCCAGCCGGCCAGCAGGCCGACGATCAGGAACCCGATCATCCGGTGATTACCCCTTCTCGGTATTGCGACCTCGTTCGCGGCAGGGATCGTGGGTGCAGCCGGCGTCTTCCGCAAGGCACCGCCTCGCGGCCCCGCGCCTCACTCCTCGGACAGGAGCAGCCGCCGCGCGGTTTCGAGGTCGGCCTTCGCCGCCTCGCTCAGCACGGGGAAGCGCAGGTCGAGGTCATCGAGCGCGGCTGCCACGGCGGCGCAGACGACGAGCCTCGTGAACCACTTGTTGTCGGCCGGCACAACGTACCAGGGCGCATGCGGCGCGGCGGTGGCGCGGATCGCCTGCTCGTAGGCTGCCTGGTAGTCGTTCCAGTGCGCACGCTCCGCGACGTCGCCCATCGAGAACTTCCAGTTCTTCTCCGGTTCGTCGATGCGTTCGAGGAAGCGCTTGCGCTGTTCCTCCTTCGAGACGTGCAGGAAGAACTTCAGCACCACCATCCCCTGGTTGAAGAGGTAGCGCTCATAGGCCGCGATGTCGGCCAGCCGCTGGTCCCAGATGCGCTTGCCGAGCCGTTCCTGCGGCAGTTTCTGCGCGGTGAGGATCTTCGGGTGCACGCGGACCACCAGAACTTCCTCGTACCAGGAGCGGTTGTGGATACCGATGCGCCCGCGTTCGGGTAGGGCGTCCTGGTGACGCCAGAGGAAATCGTGGTCGAGCGCCTCCGGGCCGGGGTGCTTGAAGCTCGTCACCTGGCAGCCCTGGGGGTTCACGCCCGACATCACGTGCTTGATCGTGCTGTCCTTCCCGGCCGCGTCCATCGCCTGGAACATCAGCAGCATCGAGTACCGGTCGTCGGCGTAGAGCTTCTCCTGCTGCGCGGCGAGGAACTCGGTTCCGGTGCCGAGCAGCGTCTTCGCGTCGTCCTTGTCGAGCTTGATCCCGGCCGTGTCGGCCGGGTCGATCTGCTTCAGGCGGAACTTCCTGCCGTCCTCGATGCGGTAGCGGTCGAGCAGCTTGCGCGTGCGCTTGTCGAGCGTCCTGGCCATTCCCGGTTCCCTGAGACGACGGTTCGTTTCGTGCGAGCATCGCCCGCCCCGTCGCCCCGCGGCAAGCCACACGGTGCGCGGGGCGGTCCGCCTCAGGCCACGTCGTGCGCGTGCGCCTTGAGGGCCTCGAGCGTGCAGACCGCGAGTGTCGCCTCATGCGTGGCGGCGAGCACCACGCGCGGCGCCTCGCCTGCCTCCAGCGCCTCCTGCCAGCGCGCCGCGCAGAGGCACCAGCGATCGCCCGCGACGAGGCCGGGGAACCCGTATTCGGGGCGCGGCGTCGACAGGTCGTTGCCGGACGCCTTCGAGAAGGCGAGGAACCGCTCTGTCATCACCGCGCAGACCGTGTGCAGCCCGACATCCCTCGGCTCGGTGTTGCAGCACCCGTCCCGAAGCCAGCCTGTGAGCGGGTCGTGCGAGCAGGCGACAAGGGGCAGCCCGAGCACGTTGCGTGCCCCGCCTCCGCCGTCCCGCTTCGGCTCACCGTCTCTCGGCATGGTCCCTCCCTCGATGCGGCGTGGTGCGCGCTGTTGCTCACGGGTTCGTGAGAGCGCGGCGTATCCTCGCCTCCCCATGTGGTGCATCCGGAGCGAGATCCCATCTCGCGCACGTGCCTGATGGATGGAGAGGGGAGACGACATGTCCGTAACACGCCGCACCAGCATCGCCGCAGCGCTCGCCGCGCCGGCGCTCGCGACCCTGCCTGCCGCCGCGCAGCAGGCCGCACCGCAGGCCCAGGGCAGCCGCCAGGCGCCTGGCTTCTACCGTTCGAAGGTCGGCACCTACGAGGTGACGGTGGTCAATGACGGCTTCAACCGTCGCCCGAACCCGGCCGAGGGCTTCGTGCGCAACGCCGACGCCGCGGCGGTGAACCGTGCGCTCGAGGCCGAGATGCTGCCCACGGGCCACCTCGACATCACCTTCAACATCACCTTCGTCAACACCGGCTCGGAACTCATCCTGTTCGACACCGGCACCGGCGGGCTGCTCGCCCCGACGGCCGGAACGATGTGGGACAACATGGCCGCCGCGGGCATCGACCCGGCGCGGGTGAACAAGATCGTCTTCACCCATTTCCATGGCGACCATGTCTCCGGCCTCGTGACGCGCGAGGGCCAGGCGCGGTTCCCGAATGCCGAGCTGATCGTGCCCGAGACGGAATGGGCCTTCTGGATGGGGGAGCGTGCGCCGCAGCAGCCTGCCGCGATGGTCAAGGGCCGGTTCGGGCCGTATGCAGCCGACCGCATCCGCCGCGTCGCCTCCAACGCCGAGGTCGCGCCGGGCATCGCCGGCGTGCCGACGCACGGCCACACGCCGGGGCACACGAGCTACCTGATCAGCTCCGGCTCCTCGACGCTTATCGTGCTCGGTGACGTGACCAACCACCCGACGATCAACGCAAGGAACCCGGGCTGGCACGTCGTGTTCGACATGGACGCGGCCGAGGCAGAGGCGACGCGCCGGCGGCTGTTCGACCGCGCCGCGGCCGACCGCACCCCCATCGTTGGCTATCACTGGCCGTTCCCCTCGATCGGCTACGTTCGGCCGCAGGGCAACGGCTACGACGTGATCGCCGCGCCCTGGACGAGCGCGATCTGAACGCCCCGCGCGGCCGGCGGGCTCAGCCTGCCGGCCGCAGCGTCAGGCGGATCGGGCAATGATCCGATAGCCGCTCGCGGGCGTCGCGGTCTGTCTCGCGATAGACGAGCACGCCGAGGCTCCGCTCGGCGAGCATCGCCCGCGCCGGGCCGCCGAGCAGGATATGGTCGATGAACTCGCGCCCGCCGCCCCAGCAGGGGGATGATCGACCCCCATTCGCGTGCATGAGCGACCCCGCGTCGGAGAGCGCGCGCCAGAGATCGTCCCGCCTGTCGAGCTCTCGGTTGAAGTCGCCGAGGATTGCGTAGGCCACGCCCTCGACCTCGCGGGCGCGGATCCAGCCCGCCAGCACCGGCACCTGGCGGGCGAGCTGCATGCAGTCGAACCGCTGCGGCTCGACAAGCCGGTCCCTCGCGCAGCCGGCCTTGAGGTGGATGGAGAGGAGCCGCAGCGGGCGGCCTTCATGCTCGACGGTGATGTCGGCGCCGCGGCGGAGGGAGTTGCGCGCCTCGGGAGCGAGGTCGAGCGCGACGAGATCGGCGTTGGCGCGGAACCTGATTCCCTTGCGGACGACGAAGCCCGGGCGCTGCACGTCCGCCTCGTTGGTCAGGTGGAACGCGTAGGTCTCGGCATCGAATACGCGGGCGAGCGCAAGCGGGCCGTCGACCTCCTGCACGGCGACGACATCGGCCGCCAGCGCATCGGCGTAGCGGCGAAGCCGGGCGAAATCCGCCTCCGTTCGGCCGCGGACGAAACGGGGCAGGGCAGGGTGGCCCTCGGGTTTGGTCGTCAGCCAGGCGATGTTCCAGGTCGCGAGCTTCAGTTCGGCGGCCGCGGCATGGCCAGCCAGCGCGAGGGAGAAGAGGAGGGCGGCGAGGAGGCGCATCGCCCGACCCTAGTGTGTTTCGGCGCACTGCGGGAGCAGTGGGAGCGGTGGGAGCGGTGGGGCAGCGAAATCCCGACGGCCTCGCTATGGAACCTGCCTGACGGCAGGGCCATCTCCTCGCTATGATCATCCCGACGGGATCTCGACGAGGAAACGCGATGCGACGCCTTGCTCTTCTCTCCGGCCTCCTGGCCGCGCTGCTCCTGGCGGTCGCGCCCGCCATCGCCGAGGCGCGCGGTGGCCGGGGCGGCAGCTTCGGCAGCCGCGGCAGCCAGACCTACACCGCCCCGCCGCCGACGCGCACCGCGCCCGCCCC
>NZ_VFAC01000090.1 GCF_007644105.1 Elioraea rosea
AGGCGCGCCGCCCCGCCCGGGCGGCCGAGGATGCGGGCTACGACCGCTGCATGGCGCTCGCGCTCATCGACCCCGAGCGCGGCGTCGCCGAGGCGCGGCGCTGGCGCGAGGAGGGCGGCGGGGACGCCGCTGCCCATTGCGAGGCGATCGCCTATCTGCGCGCGGGCGAGGGCACGCGCGCGGCGGACCTCCTCGAGGAGCTCGGCCAGAACGGGCTCGCCCCGCGCGACGCACGGGCAGCGCTTCTCGCCCAGGCGGGCCAGATCTGGCTCGAGCAGGGCGCTCTCGACCGCGCCTACGGCGCCGCCACGCTGGCGCTGGTGCTTCGCCCCGAGGACCCCGACCTCCTGACCGACCGCGCCGTCATCGCCGCCTCCGCCGGCCGATTCGAGGAGGCGATCGACGACCTGACACGGGTGGTCGACCTCCGCCCCTACCGGGCGGACGCCTATGTCCTGCGCGCCTCCGCCTGGCGACAGCTCGGCCAGCCCGCGCTTGCGCGCGACGACATCGCCCGCGCTCTCGAGCGCGACGGCATGAACCAGGAAGCCTGGCTGGAAAGCGGGCTTCTGCGCCACGCGGCGAACGACCTCCCCGGCGCGAGGCGGGACTGGGAGCAGGCGATCCGCATCGCTCCCGAAACGGCGACCGCGGCACTCGCGGCGCGCAACATCGCGCGGATGTCGGAAGCCCCGTCGCAGGCGCCGGCCGCCGCCGCGGCGCCGCCGCGCGGCGGCGAGCCTGTGATCCCGCGCCCTCCTCCTTCTCCGCCTGCCGCGCCGAGGCGCTGAACGCCGCTCAGGGCGAGGGAAGCCCCTCGCCCAGGCTGCCCTGGTAGCCGCGCTGGAGCGCTGCCTGCGCCGCCGGTGCCCAGGCGGCGAGCCGCTCGGGCGGTACGGTGGCGAAGGCGTATTCCACCTCCATCATGTTCCGGCTGTCGCCCACCGCATGGAGGGAGGACACCAACGCCGCACCTGGCAGCTGGCGGGTGAACGCGGTCTGCGCTGCCTCGCGCCGGCGCACCTGCCAGCAGTCGAGGTAGAGCCCCGCGGTCGAGACGAAGCCGCGCGCGGACGAGCCCTCCGGCCGGCAGCTCAGCGGCGCGCTCCAGCCCGTGATCTCGCCGCCATTGTCGGTCGCCATCACGCGGATGGCGGCGATCGGCCGGCCGTCCTTCTCCTGGACGAGGATGACGTTGTGCACCGGGAAGAGCTGCCGGAAGCCGACGCCGAGGGTCGGGTCGGACTGGTCGACCCAGCGCGCCGCCTCGCGCCAGGGACCTGCGGGAAGCGGGATCTCCCGCGTGAGCACGCGCACCGTCGCGCCACGGCCGGGGAAGGCCGGGCCGGCCTGCGGCGCAGGCGGCGGTGGTGGCGGCGCGACGCGGGCGACCTGGCGCGG
>NZ_VFAC01000091.1 GCF_007644105.1 Elioraea rosea
TCCCTGGCAAGGCTCGGCGGAGGGCTCAGCCGTGCCGCGGCTTTCCTGCCGAGGAGGACGTCAGATGCCCGAGCGCGGCGAGGGAGCGCACGCCGCCGCGGCCGACGATGACGTGATCGAGCAGCTTCACGCCGACGAGGTCGCAGGCCTGCATGATCGACCGGGTGAGCTCGATGTCCGTGCTGCTCGGCGAAGGATCGCCCGAGGGGTGGTTGTGCACCACGATCAGCGACGTGGCGGAGAGGTCGAGCGCGCGCTTGACGATCTCGCGCGGGTGGATCGAGACGAAGTCGACGGTGCCCGTCGCCAGCGTCTCGTCCGCGAGAAGCATGTTCTTCGTGTTGAGGAACAGCGCCTTCACGCTCTCGACCTTCTGGTCGGCGAGCGAGGCGTAGAGATAGGCGCTGAGCGCGTCCCAGTCGCGGAAGGTCGCACCACGGGCGACGCGCGCGCGCAGGAGCCGCACGGCCGAGGCATGCACCGCCTTGAGATGCGTCGCCTGCTGGTCGGTCAGCCCACCATGGCGGGAGAGCTCGCGCGGCGAGGCGGCCAGCACCTCTGCATAGCCGCCGAAGGTGGCCAGAAGCGCCTTCGCGCTCGCGACCCTTCCGCGCGCATCGGGCGCGAGCTTCAGCAGGCAGTCGAGCAGCATCTCGTCGTCGAACGTGTCGTTCGAGCCGGCGAGCACGGCGGCGTAGCGCGCGGCGGCCTCCTCTTCCTCCGAAAGGGGCGCGCTCTCGGGCGGCGGCTCGTGCCGCGCCTGGCGATGCACGGCGCGGCTGAAGCCGGACGGCGCGTAGCCACGCTCGACGAGATCGCGCGTCGCGTCGTCGAGGTCGTCGAGCCTCGCCTGGCGGTCTGCGAAGCCGGTCACCGGCGCCTGGGCCCGCGCCGCCCTGCGCTTCTGCTCTGCGGAGGCGAGCGCGCGGGTGATCGCATCGGCGACATCGGCGAGGCGGAAGGGTTTGGCGAAGAACTCGAAGGCGCGGATGCGCAAGGCGGAGATGGCATTGTCTGCGGTCGGGCGGCCGGTAATGAAGATAACCTCGATCGCGTCTCTCGGGTCGAGACGCATCTGGATTTCTTCGCCGAGCGTGATGCCGCTGATGGCAGGCATGTTGATGTCGCTCACGACGACGTGAATACTCTTGGCAGATAGTATTATTTCGAGCGCCTCGTCAGCCGATTGAGCAGAGATCGCACCAATTCCACGCGCACGTAGTGTCCGTAAAAGAACACGCGAAATAGCCGGCTCGTCATCGACGACGAGAAC
>NZ_VFAC01000092.1 GCF_007644105.1 Elioraea rosea
GCGCGGAGGCCCAGGCAGCGGCGGGCGAGGCCGCCCGCGCCGCATCCCGCGCCGATGCCGACCGTGCCCGCCTCGCAGCAGAGGTCGCCGCGCTGCGCGAGGTTCTCGGCGGGCGCGACGACGAGCTCTGGCCGAAGCTTGTCGATGCCGTCACGGTCCCCGAGGGGCTCGAGACCGCTCTCGGCGCCGCCCTCGGCGAGGCGCTCGAGGCGCCGGCGGACGAGGCAGCGCCGAAGCACTGGCGCGCCCTGCCGCCGATCGTTCCGGCCCAGCCCCTGCCTGCGGGTGCTGTGCCGCTTGCCGAGATTGTCACCGCCCCGCCCGTGCTCGCCCGCGCGCTTTCCCAGGTCGGGCTTGTCGAGACGGCGACGGACGGCGAGGCGCTGTGGGCCTCGCTCCGCCCCGGTCAGGCGCTCGTCTCCCGCGAGGGCGCGATCTGGCGCTGGGACGGCTACGCTGTGCGCGCGGGAACGCCGACCGCCGCCGCCGCCAGGCTCGCCCAGCGCAACCGCCTCGCGGGGCTTCGCGGCAAGCTCGCCGATGCCGACTTCGCCGCCTCCCGTGCCAAGGCGGAGCACGAGCAGGCAGCCGCTGCGGAGGCCCGGGCACTGGCGGCCGACCAGGCCGCGCGCAACGCCCGCCGCATGGCAGAGCGTGGCCTCGAGGAGGCGCGCTCAGCGCACGCCAGCCTGACGGCACGCGCGACCGCTGCCTCCTCGCGCCTTGCAGCACTTCAGCCGCAGGAGGAGCGCGTCGCCACAGAGAAGGCGGAGGCCGAGTCGCGCCTTGCCGAGCTTCGCGAGCAGGAAGGCGCGCTGCCTGCGCTCGCCGCGCTGCAGGCCGAGGTGTCCGAGGCGCGCGCCGCGCTCTCCGAGGCAAGGCGCCTCGAGGCAGAGGCGCGCGCCGCGCTCGCCGTCGCCCGCCGCGAGCAGGAGCAGGTCACCTCCCGCCGCGCCGCGATCGCGCGCGAGCGCGAG
>NZ_VFAC01000093.1 GCF_007644105.1 Elioraea rosea
CGGCCGCGGCGTCACCGGCCCGCCAGCCCGCCTCGAGGCTGACGAGCTCGGCGATGTCGCAGAGCCGTGTGGCGGCCGCATCGGCCGCGTCGCGCGCTGCCTCGACCAGGCGGTCCTCCAGCGTCGCCACCGCGGCGGCGAGCGGGGCGGAGAGGTCCGGCACCGCGAGGCCGGCAACGGCGCCGCCGATCCGGTCGACGCCATCGGCAAGCGCTGCAGCGGCCTGCTCGAGCGCCTCCGCGGTCGCGGCCAGCCTGTCCTGGCTGGTTGCCGCGGCAGGGAGCCGGCCGATCGCCTCGAGCAGCAGCGGCATCACTGCCTCCATGCGCCGGGCCTGGTCGGCGCCGCGGGCGATCGCCTCGTGCATCGCCCGCTCTGCCTCGGACGGCTCCTCCGGCGGCGGTTCCGCGACCGGTTCGGGTTCATCCGGCGCGTCCGCGCGCAGGGCCGCCTGCTCGAGCGCCTCTGCCGCGGCGAGGGTGCGCGCAGCGGCGGCCTCGATGGTGCGTGCCTGTTCGGACGCGAGCGCGGGAAGCACCGCAAGCGCGCCTGTCGCGTCATCGGTGCGCTGCACGGCCTCGGCCAGCTGGCGCGAGGCTTCGCCCGCCACCTCCGCAAGCTTCTCGCCGGCGATCGCGGCACCTTCGAGCGTCGTCGCCGCAGCACCGATGGCGCCACGCACCGCGTGAAGCTCCTCGCCCGTCTGGCGAAGCGTGAGCTCGAGATTGGCCGCAAGCCTGCGGAACTCGATGCCCTGGTCGGGCTGCGCCGGAGGCGGCGGCGGCGGGACGGTCGCTGCCTCGATCTCGCGCGCGAGCCTGCCCCAGAGGTCGCCGCGCTGCGTGCCCCATGGCGCGGCGCCGGGTGCGCGGGCGGCAAGCGAGGCCGAGAGCGCCTCGGCAGGCGCGAGCGCAAGGGGGCCCGAGACAAGCGCCAGAAGCGCGGCCCCAAGGGC
>NZ_VFAC01000094.1 GCF_007644105.1 Elioraea rosea
GCCCGCAGGCACTGCGCCGGCGGCCGGCGCCACGCCCCCTGCACCCGCCCCTGCGCCGGCGGGGCAGGCGCGCGCGCGGCTGATCCCCGACACACCCCTGCCGCTGGAGCCGCTTCGCGCGGCAGATGCGGCGGTGCGTCTCGCCATCGCCGAGCTGGTGTTCGGCGGCGCGACCTACAGCGAGGCGCAGGCGACGGTCGCGCTCGACCGCGGACGGCTGCGCGTCGAGCCCTTCCGTGTCACCGCGCCAGGCGCGCCGGTGAGCGGCAGCCTCTCCCTCGATGCCTCCTCCGACACCCCGCCGGTCGCGCTCGTCCTGCGCGCCCCGGCGATCGACCTGCGCCAGCTCCTCGCCGCCTATGGCGGGGGCTACCGGGTGGCGGGCACGCTCGAGCTCGATGTGGACGTCAGCGGGGCGGGGACCTCGCCAGCCGCGATCGCCTCGGGGCTCGACGGGCATGTCGGCCTCGCCGGCGCGAATCTCGACATCGACAACCGGTTGATCGACCTGGTCGCGGGCGAGGTGTGGCGGGCGATGGTTCCCGGCGCGCCGCGCGACGGCACGAACAACGTCCGCTGCCTCGCCTTCCGCTTCGATGCCGAGGACGGCACGGCCCAGGCCCGCGCCTTCCTGTTCGATTCGGCGCTCGCGAAGGTCGCCGGCACGGGCTCCGTCGTGCTGGGGCCGGAGCAGCTTCGCCTGCGCGCGGTGCCGACGCTGAAGATCGCCGGCGGCGGCATCGGCGTGCCCGTGAACATCGGCGGCACGTTCCTCCAGCCTGCGGTCCGCGTCGATGCGGCCGGCGCCGTGGGCGCGGTGGCAGGCGCGTTGTCGGGAGCGACGGCGGGCGCCACGGCAGGGGCGGTCGCTGGGCCTCTCGGCGCGATCGTCGGCGGCATCGCCGGGGCGGCGCGGCCGGGGG
>NZ_VFAC01000095.1 GCF_007644105.1 Elioraea rosea
GCCGGTGCGGCGCGGGGGCGTGACGCGCGCGCCGCCGCGCCGGTGGTCAGCGACGGCATCGTGCGCGCCTTCGGGCCCGGCGGGCCGCACGTGCCCACCCGAGACGCCGCGGCGGCCTTCTCGGCCGGGACGGGCCAGCGCGTCGAGGTGACCTTCGGGCCGGAGGCGAATTGGACCGCGGCCGCGCAGGCCGGCGCGGACCTGCTGTTCGGCAGCTCCGAGCAATCCATGGTCGCCTTCCTGAAGACCTACCGCGACTTCGACGTGCGCGCGGTGGAACCCATCGCGATCCGCCGCGCCGTGCTGCTCGTGCAGCCCGGCAATCCCAAGGGCATCACCGGCCTCGAGGACCTGATGCGGCCGGGCATGAAGGTGATCGTGAACGAAGGCGGCGGCGTATCGAACACCTCGGGCACGGGGCTCTGGGAGGACGTCGTCGGCCGGCTCGGCCGGCTCGAGGACGTGCGGCGGCTGCGCGCCAACATCGTGAGCTACAACTCGAACAGCGGCACCTCCTTCCGGCTGTTTCGCGATGCGGCGGCGGGCGTCGATGCCTGGATCACCTGGGTGGATTGGCACGCGGCGAACCCGGGCGCCGGCGAGCTGGTCGAGATCGAGCCGGAGCGGCGCATCTTCCGCACCGCCAACGTCGTGCTCCGCCCCGGCGCCGACCCGGCCGCCGGCGAGTTCATCGCATTCCTGAAGGGCCCCGAGGGCCGGCGAATCTTCGCGCGCTACGGCTACACGGCCTGACGCGCTATGCGGACGCCACTCTTGCGCGCGCTGCGCCGCCTGACGGCGCGCGCGCTGGCCGGGAGCGATGGGCCCCCGACGGTCGGGCTTCGCACGACGCGCCGCGCGTTGCTGCGCGGCGCGGGCGTCGTGGCCACTCAGGCGCTGGCAGCGCGCG